>JBEPVT010000008.1:0-108066 GCA_041690895.1 Gammaproteobacteria bacterium | reverse complement strand
TCCGGCAGCCACAGAATGGCCTTGCGGACGCAACGCCAATCGCAACTGGCACGGCATTTCTCACGAACCACGAGCTGGTGCGCGGCTTCAAAGTGCATGCCAGTGTGGTGGATCCGTTGGCGACCCCGCTGATCGCGCAGAGCGTCGATATCGAGGTCGCCAAGTACGCAGGTAAGATCTCTGCGCCTAACATGACAGGGTTCACCGATACCCGTGTGTTCGCGACTGCCTCGGATGACTACACGCTTAACCTGAACTATATCGACAGCGCGACGGCCAACGGCACGGACCCCATGGGCAATGCGACTACCGGCTTTCAATGGTGGAACTTTGCGTATCCGACCGTCGTGACGAGCGGCGCGAATGCCATCAACGAGTTTATTGCGGCCACCAATGATAGCGTCAACTTCGGCGGCACAGTGGGTGCAGTGCCCTCTCGCGGTGTCAGCTTCTCTATCTGGAATGACCCAGCGAATGCGAACGGCTGGTCGGCGGCGACGACGATTCTTACGCCCTCCGCGTTGCCGTTGGGATTTGTGGCGAGCGGATTGGTCAGCAACGCCTTCACCATGACGATTCCCGGCGGCGCCAATGCGGCCACCGTGGATGTCAGTGCGACCTCGGGCAGCGCCACCTTGGTGTACCAGGTCGATCTCACGAACGGCGTCTTGACCCTCAGCCCGATCGACATCACCACCTCCAGCGGACTCGCGACGTTGACGAGCAACTTGACGGCGGGCGAACCGACGAGGATTTATGGAATACCTCAGCCTGACGGGACCCTGAAAGCCTATGTGATGGCGTATTTCACCGGAACCATGCCGGCACAATAAGCGGCTTGATTGTGGACTTGATCGCCGCGCGGTGCCTCGTAGGACTGAGCGGCGATTCTTCGAACACCGACCGCATACTCATACACGTTTTTGCCGCCACGATAGCCCGTGAACACAAGGGCGGCGCTTGCTGCCAAGAGCACGAAGATGAAGAGCCACGAAGGCCTTGATGCGGAGGCCGTGCCCGCCCCGCGCCAGACAGCCAGAAGCACCACCAACAGCGTCGTAAGCATCGCCCACTTCATGTGCAGAGAGATTGCCTGGCGCGCGGCCTCACTCACGTCCAGATCAAGCACGGCGCCAAGTCCGGTGGCCATCGCAATTGCGGCGGCCAGCGCGCCTAAGCATAGGTTCCACGTCCCGACCGTCGCCGCGGTCGCGGCTCTGGTTTCGTTGCGCAGCAATCGCGCCACCAGCAGCAGGCCAGTCGCTACCAGAACCAGAGCGATGGGGAAATGCACGACCAGCGGATGCCAGCCCGGCAAAGGATTCATAGTTGGCTCGATACGGCGAGCTGAGCGCGCCACCACGCGATTGTAGCGCTGATTCCTTCGTTCAAGGACCGCCGCGGTCGCCATTGCACCTCCTCCCGCAAGCGATGCACATCCGGTACCAACAGCGGCGGCTCCTCGGTGGCGGTGCTGCGAGCGCCGAGCCGAACGAGATCAGATCGGCCGATCGCAAGCGCTATGCAATCGATCAAGTCCGCCACTGAGATTCTGTCGTCGGAACCAATATTCACCGCACCTTGAATCTGGCTATCGAGGAGATCAGCAAACGCTGTGCCCACATCGGCGACGTACAGAAAACTGCGGATCTGTCGCCCATGCGTGCATAAGGCCTCTTGATTCAGGAGCAAATGCCGGATGACCGAGGGCACCAAGCGGTCCGGATGCTCGAACGGGCCGTATTGAAAAAAAATGCGGCCCCAGGCGCTCGATAGCTGCTGCTCGCTGGAAAATTGCGTCAATGCCTTCTGCAACGCGATCTTGGTCGCGGCATAGGGAGACAGCGCCGCCGTGGGCTCTGCCAGCGGCGTTAGGTTCTCAATGCATACGCCCGCCTTGGACCAATCGTATTCAACGCAACTACCTGCCATCACCGCGCGGAGTCCGCCGAGGGCTCGAAAGCGGCGCAGCAGAAATTGACTCGAGGCCAACCAACGAAAATTTGCTGCGCTCTGCCAATAGACGCCGGGGGTTGCGATCCATGCGAAGTGCAGCAAGTGAGTCGGCATGACAGCCGTCAGCAATGACTCGACTTGGCTATCGCTCAGCAAATCAGCCCAATGCACGGACGCACCTTGAATCTCTGCAGGAATAGTGCGGCGTTCAGTTCCGGACAACACCGCGTGTACCTCGTACCCCTTGTCGAGCAGCGGCGCGACGCTCCAACGGCCGATGAAGCCACCGGCGCCGGTCACCAGCACGCGCCTTGGTTGAATCACCGTTTTGCCGGCGCATCCAGCAACGCATAGCCGGCGTCGCGCGCTGAGATCACGCTCGGGGCCACGGGCCATTGAATGCCGAATGCAGGGTCGCTCCAATGAAATCCGCGCGCGTGCTCGGGAGCGTGCGGCACAGAAATCATGTAGTACACCTCCGCCGCATCGCTCAAGGTGATAAATCCGTGCGCGAATCCCGGTGGAACGAACAGTGCGCGGCGATTTTGCGCACTAAGCTGCGTGCCGAACCAGCGTCGACAGTCCCGTGACTGCGGCCTGATATCCACAATGACGTCAAAAATAGCACCGGCCGTACAGCGCACGAGCTTGTGCTCCTCGTGCGGCGGCGCCTGATAGTGCAATCCGCGCAGGGTGCCCTTGCGCGCGTTGAACGACACACTGCATTGTCGCAGCTCGGTGCCTAGTCCGCGCGCCGCAAACTCATCAAGACAGTAGCTGCGTGCAAAAAAGCCGCGTTCGTCGGCAAGCGGTTCCAAGTCAACCATGAATGCGCCCGGCAATGGTGACTCGGTGAAAATCATTGCATCAAGAGATTCGGGCCAATGGTACTGGGATTACGAATCGGCCGCCCCACGCCTTGATCCCATCGAGCTGCTGCTTGATTTCATCGCGAAGGTTCCATGGCAGTATCAAGACGTAATCCGGCTTCGCTTGCATCAATTCTTCCGGCGATACCACCGGAATGTGCGTGCCCGGCAAGAACTTCTTCTGTTTATGCGGATTTCGATCCGCCACGAAGGCAATGTCGCGAGGCGTCAGGCCGCAGAAATTAAGCAGCGTATTGCCCTTCGCAGCAGCCCCATACGCTGCGACGCGCCTACCTTCACGCTTTGCTGCGGCCATAAAGGCGAGCAGCGAGTCGCGGCATTCAGCGACTCGTTTTGAAAATTGCATGTAGGTTGCGAGTTCCGCCAGTCCCGCGACGCGCTCGTGCGCGCGCACTTCGCGCAGCGTGGCGCTGTCTGTCAGATCGGAACGCGCCGCATGCGCGGCAAATATCCTTAGCGAGCCGCCATGCGTTGAAAGGCGCTCGACATCATAGAGACGCAACCCATGGCGCGCAAAGACCTGCTCGATGGCGTACAGCGAAAAGTAAGAATAATGTTCGTGGTAGATCGTATCGAACTCAACGTGCTCTATCAGTTCCAACAGATGCGGAAACTCGATGGTCACATTGCCGTTAGGCAGCAGCAGCAAAGCGATGCCGGCGACGAAATCATTGAGTTGCGGCACATGCGCCAGCACATTGTTGCCGATGATAAGATCCGCTTGGCGCCCCTGCCGCACCAATTCGCGGGCCACGTGCTGGCCGAAAAACTCCACCAGTGTCGGTACGCCGACGGCCTTCGCGGCCGCCGCCACCGTATCGGACGGATCAATCCCGAGTACCGGGATACCCATCGTCAGGAAATTCTTCAGCAGGTAACCGTCGTTACTGGCCAATTCAACCACCAGGCTCGATGCGTTGAGGTTGAAACGCTTGCGCGCGGTGTCGCAATAGCTTTTGGCGTGGGCGAGCCAGTCATCCGAATACGATGAGAAGTAGTGATAGTTGCCGAACAATTCCGCTGGAGCAACATCGTAGTCCACCTGCACCAGCTTGCAGGACTCGCAAACCTTGGCGCGCAACGGATAGCGTTTCTCCTGTTGAAACGCAGCTTCGCTCTCGATGAAGGCGTTCGACGCGGGTTGCAGCCCCAAATCTGCCATTGTCACGGTAAGACGGCCGCCGCAGGCGCGACAAGCCGCCGCGAGCCCTACCATTTCGCGGCTATCCTTCCCATAGCTTCCAGGGCGCCGCGCCGCTTTCCCAGAGGGAGTTCAAATGTTGCTTGTCGCGTAAAGTATCCATCGGCTGCCAAAAGCCCCGGTGCACCCAGGCGGATAATTGCGCGTCCGCGGCCAAATTTTCCATCGGCTCCTTTTCCCACACCGTGGCGTGACCGTCGATGAGCTCGAGCACGCTCGGATCGAGAATGAAAAATCCTCCGTTGATAAACCCGCCCTCGGCAGCGGGTTTTTCCTCGAATGAAACGACGCGCGCATCCTGCGTCACGATGCGGCCAAATCGCGCCGGCGGTCTGACGCAGGCCACCGTGGCTTTGCGGCCATGGCTCGCATGGAAGGCAATTTGCGCGCTGATATCGATATTCGATAAGCCATCGCCATAGGTCATGCAAAACGGCTCCCCGGCAGTCAAATATTTGCCGATCTGGAGCAGCCGACCACCGGTCATGGTGTCATCGCCGGTATCGACCAGCGTTACTTTCCAAGGTTCGACTCGACAGTCATGATACTCGGCGCGGTTCTCCGCCATATCAAAGGTGACGTCCGCTTGATGCAAGAAATAATTCGCAAAATATTCCTTGATCATGTAGCCCTTGTAGCCCAGGCAGACGATGAACTCCTTCACGCCGAAGGCGGCATACAGCTTCATGATGTGCCAGAGAATGGGCCGAGTGCCAATTTCGACCATGGGCTTGGGCCGCGTATTCGATTCTTCGGCAATGCGCGTCCCCTTGCCGCCTGCCAAGATGACGCACTTCATGCGCGCATTGCCGGCAATGACTGATATTGCAGTATCTGCGCCTCGGAATACTCTTGCATATTTTCCCCTGCTGCATAGGCTCGATACCAGTCCGCAGTCCACGCGAGCGATTCGCCAACCTCCAGGCGCGGACGCCACCCCAAGGTTTTTTCGGCAAGAGCGGACGAGAGCGTCAGTGCGCTCGCCTCCTTTGGATGCGCGCCGCGGTCGCGCCGCCAGCCCGGCAGGCCCGCAAAGCTTGCACTGAAGGATTCGACCACTTTCTGCACCGTGCAAAAGGATGACGGGTCTGGACCGAAATTGACAGCACGCGGAGCAATCGCCGGCGTCTGCACCAGAGCCTGTGCCAGAGCCAGGTAACCCGACAGCGGCTCGAGCACATGTTGCCAGGGTCGGATCGCGTCAGGAAATCTCAAAGACACGGGTGCGCCGGCTTTGAGCGCGCGAACACAGTCTGGAATCAGTCTGTCTTGCGACCAATCGCCGCCGCCGATGACGTTTCCGGCGCGCGCAGAAGCAATCGGCGCTCCGTCGGCAAAGAAGCTGTCGCGAAAACTGCCCGTCAATAATTCTGCGCAGGCCTTGCTGTTGCTGTACGGATCATGGCCCCCTAGGCGATCGCCTTCAACGAAGGGCCGCCCCTCTCCATGATTTTCGTACACTTTGTCGCTCGTCACGATGAGCAAGCAATCCAATTGTTTGAGAGCCCGGCACGCCTGCAGCAAGATTCCCGTACCGAGCACGTTGGTCGCGTATGTGGCGAGTGGGTCGCGATACGACTCGCGCACCAGCGCCTGCGCGGCCATATGAATCACGATCTGCGGATCCGCCCCGATCAATGCATCGCGAACTTGGTTTTCATCGCGGATATCGCCGATGTGCGAATCACAGCGGCCGCTCACAAGGGCAAATAGATTGGGCTCGGTGTGCGCCGCCAGCGCGTAGCCGGTCACCTTCGCGCCCAGGCTCTGTAGCCAGAGATTCATCCATGCGCCCTTGAAGCCGGTGTGTCCGGTCAAAAACACGCGCCGATTCCGCCAAAACTCGCGCATACACTGTGTGATGAGCTACCCCGCCTTGTTATCCCAGTACGATCTCAAAGTTTGCAGGTAAGGTCGTGCGCCGCCAAGGCCTATTGCATCGCTGGCGCGAACTTGAAAGGTCCAAAACTTCGCGAAGCGACGCAACAGCAGAAAAACCTCCAGATATTGGCGCCGCCCTTGCGTCGAATAGGCGATTTTTAAGGCATCGCAGATAATCGCGACCGGCAATTTGTAAATACGGGTTCGCGCAACAAATGGGTCGCGCGCGCGCGCCATGAAACTTCGGTCGGTGATCAAGATCCAGGTGGCCACGCGTTCCATGAGAAATATCTTCATTTGCACATCGCGGCGGCCCCGATATTGCGTGGCAGCGCGCAAGCGGATGCCCAAGGGATCTTGGGCGACTTCCGCAATAGCGAATAGCTGCTCGGTAATCGCCAACCACGCCCTCCAGAACCTGGGTTTAGCAATGAAGTAATTGGAATGCACTGTATTTCTGGAGTCTGACACGAAATCCTGGAGCCGCTGCGGCTGATTGATTCGCGCGAAGAACTCGTTCGCGACCGCCAGAAGACCCGGGTGTTGCGTATTGCCGTGTTCGAAAACATTAAGATAAAAAGCGCTGTTGTGGATGCTGGGACTGAAGAGCACTACATCCGTAGCCGGATCTGAGGCTTGAATGAATTCGCGAACTTCGGCCGCGCCCAAATTGGTCTTCAACTTGAATTTCGGCGATAAGAACCCGTAAAAGGCGTCTTCATCCAGAGATTCGTTGCGCAAGAACTTCCTGATTGGCCAATATTCGTACCAATCGGGTCGCTCATTCACGGAGTTATCTAGAACACCGAAGCCAGGATCTAATTCTTGCCGGGAAGTGTAGTGATTGAGGATCTGGAATGTATGCACCGCATGCATGCTGGAAGCATACCGACTTAATGAGCCTGCGGCGAGATCAGGCTGCTGCCAAGCGGTTCAAGAGGTTCAAGTAACTCGCGCGATAGCTTCGCAGTGCATACCGATGCTCGACGTGCTCCCGGCCCTTGGCGCCGAAGCTCGCGCGCAGTTGCGGCGAGAGGATCAGCTTCTCCAAGCTGCGCTCCCATTCATCGGCATCCGTCGCGTGGAATCCGTTGACGCCATCCTTCACAGCTTCGGTATTGGCGCCCACCGGGGAGGCCACACAGGGCAGCGCAGAGGCCATGTACTGCAGCAGCTTAAAGGCGCATTTTCCGCGCGACCACGCATCATCGGTCAGGGGCATGACGCCAATGTGCGCGCCTGCCAAGGAGTGCGCCTCGCTCGCCGAACTCCAAGGCACTCGCTCCACGTTCACATCGTTCCAGTCCGGAAACTCGGAGCAGATGACGCGCAGCTTTAAGGAATGCCGTTGGGTGAGGCGCGCCAGTGCCGGCCGAATCATATCCAGGTAAATCAAATTTTCCGGACTCCCTATCCAGGCGATCGTCGGAACCTCGGCGGGACCTGCGAAGGTGAGCTCATAGCATGCGGTATCGATCGACGTAGGCAGCACCACAACCTCCTCGGCAGCGGCGCGCGCGACACCGGCGAGCACATCATTGCCGGCCGCGACAGCATCTACCCAGCGACAGGTTGCGGCAAATTTTTTCTTTCGCCATGCGGATTCATCAGGAGGCTCCCCAAGCCGGCGCGGCTTGCGCACATAGATCGCATCGTCCACATCGAATACCAGCTTACGGCTGAAAGCTGCGAATAAGCGCGCCTCGAGCGAACTCAGCTTGATTTGATGCAGCACAGTGACATCGGCCCAGCGCAAAATCGCGCGCCGCTCCCAGGTTCGCAGGCCATAGCGGCCACTCGGGAATTGCTCTGCGCGCACCTGCCAGCCGGCCGCTGTCAAGGATTCGATCAGGCTGCGCATGCGGTGCCGATAAGACGGTTGCTCCAGCCCATATCCCAGCAACACGATCTTAGGCATGTTGCTGCCTCATCTCAGCTAAATGAGTCAGCGCATTCAACGCGATCTCGATGCCGTTCGCGAGCCGCAGATTGGCTGCGCGCTGCGCCAAGGCCGCGCGCGCAGATTCATCGCGCAACAGCTTACTGGCTGCTCGCGCCATGCTGCTGGCGGTAAGTTGCGCCGCCACGGCCACACCGGCGTCCACGCAGTGCTGTATGCGCTTCGGCTGATCTTGTGCGATGGGGACAGCGATGCAGGCATCTCCGCAGGCGATCGCCTGAATTAACGTGGAGCCGCCGTTGGTGAGGACCAGCCGTGCATGGCTCATCAAATCCGCGAGATCCGCCTGCGGCAGCGAACTGAAGCAGCGCAGCCGTGAGCTCGGCATAACCAAGGCTTTTGATCGCAGATGGTCCCGCGTACCCGCGTCCGCCGATCTGGTCGGACCGACAAACACGACCGTCTCGCTTTCAGCAAGCGAATTCGCGGCCGCCAAAAATTGATCTGCCGCATCATTGGCGCCCGGATGTCCGGTTCCGCCGCCTGGCACGATGAGCACGTACCCGCCCTGCTTCAATCCCAAGCGCGCCGCGATCGAGTCATCTTCGGGCGCGGCCCGCGACAGAATGACATCGAGATATCGCACAGTAGGCCTACCCAATCTCTTGCGCTTGAACCGCTCCAACCACGTCAAGTCGCCCGCCATGAGCTGCGGATAGGCGATCCAGTGTTCGTCGAGCAAACGCATCCAGCGCCAGCGAAACGCTTTGCGTCTCTGACGGGACCGAGCGCTGATAAACACGATCCGCGCTCCTTGGCCGCGCGCGGCGCGCAATTGCGCCGTGCGGCCCGCATTGTCGAAAACGACGATGGTCGGTTTGAACGCTTGAATTACCCGAGCAACGGCCGCGGTATGAAAGGTCGGCGATGAGTCCAGCAAAGTCGCCGCGAATGGCACCGTCGCGGCATACGGGGCCTGGCGGCTCAGGATGAAATGAATCTCGGCTCGAGGCCATTGGCATTGAGCGGCGCGCGCAACGGCCACACTGCGCGCGTACTCGCCCATGCCAAACGGGCCGGAAACCGGCACGAACAGCATTCGCGGCGCCTCAGCCAAAGGCAGTGAACCAACGATCCAAAATCAACAAATACCAGGCGCGCCTGAATTCAGGCCCTACGGCCCGTCGCAAGACGCCGCGCTCGATGAGCCGCCGCACCGCCTCTTGCAGCAGTCTCGGATGCTGCTTGAGCCACCGATGCACCGGCAGCCCAAATCCCGACTTGGGCCGATTCAGATGATTGGGCGGCAATCTCGGCTCCATGAGCCGGCGAACCAGCAGCTTGCCGCGTCGTCGCTGCTCATCGACCAGCAGCTGCGGATCCACGCTTAGCATGAATTCGACCAGCCGATGATCCAGGAGCGGCGGCCGCACTTCCAGGGAATGGGCCATGCTGGTTCTATCAACTTTGGTGAGCAGACCTTCCGCGAGATCCGTGTTCAAGTCCAGCCATCGCAGCTGCGACAGTGGCGGCAAATCATCGCGCCAGAATTGCCGATAGAACCACAGGTAATCGTAGCCCGGCGCCTTCCAAGAGGACGCCAACAAGGAGTCGATTTGTTGAGCGGTCATCCCGCCCAAGGCAGCGGCATAGGCCGGCAGGCCTTCGTATCCACGGCGCTGCATGGACGATGCAAAGCGCGACAGCGGCGGCAAATAGCGCGCCAACGATCGATTCAGGAAATTTGATCGCCCGCCCACCTTTGACCAGTAGCGCGGATACCCGCAAAAAATCTCATCCCCGCCCTCGCCGCTCAATGCAACCGTCACTTCGCGCCGCGCAAATTGGGCCACCAAATAATTAGACCACGCCGCGCTGTCGCCGAATGGCTCATCGAACATCGTCGGCAGCAAGTCCAGCGCCGCGGCGAAGTCCGCCTGCGGCGCGGTCATTTCTAAATGTTCGGTGTCCAGGTGAGCAGCGACTTGCCGCGCCGCGTCCACCTCAGAGCGCCCGCCGACCTCGAAGCCCAAGGTGTAGGTGCGCGGGGCGTCCAAGTAGTAGGTCGTGAGCGCCGAATCGATGCCGCCGCTCAAGAAAACACCGACCGGCACATCCGACACGGTTTGTTGCGGGACCACCTCGCGCAGCAACGCATCGAGTTGCCGGATGGTGTCCTCAGCGCTGCGCTCGACGATGGCGGTCGACGGATTCCAAAAGCGCTCGATGCTCACCTGGCCCGCCTGCCACCTAAGCGTGTGTGCCGCCGGTAGTTTGCAGATTCCGCTGTAAATCGTTTTTGGCGCCGGAATGTAGCCGTGAAAAAGGAAATCACGCACCGCGCTTTGATCGATGTCGGGGGTGCCGAGCAGCATCAAGGCTTTGAGTTCCGATGCGAAGGCAATGCCATCCGGCAGCAGCCGGTAGTACAGCGGCTTGATCCCCAGCCGATCACGAACCAGTAGCAGGCTTTTGGAGCTGCTATCCCAACTTGCAAAGGCGAACATGCCGACTAAGCGCGCGAGACAGGCAGCCCCCTCGGTAGCGAGTAGCCTCAAGACAACTTCGGTGTCACCGCTCGATGCCCAAGGCCCCGGCAGCGCAGCGCGCAGGCGCTCATGGTTGTATAGCTCGCCGTTGTAGGTCAGTACATGCGAGCCAAACACCATGGGCTGGCGCCCGGCGTCCGTGAGGTCCTGGATCGCCAGTCGGCGGTGAGACAGAGCCACGCCAGTATCGGTCCACACGCCATCGCCGTCGGGACCCCGATGCCTCAAGCGCTGCGCCATATTCAGCGCGAGCTCGGCACTGGCGCGTGAGCCCACAATTCCCGCAATGCCACACATGCAGTCAGTCTAGCGCGCTGGAGTCGTGATGTACCGCCGGAAGCCTGGCTGAATATTCTGCCCTAGCCATCAGGCAATGGTTCGTTTAGGGTGCGCGCTGGAGCTGCGAACACATGGCCACACCCGCCGATCAACGATTGCTGGAACTGCTGGGAAGATGGCTCGGGAGCCTCGAGCTGCACTCCAAGTATTCCTCCCTCGATGACGACAGCTATTGGAAAGTGCAGCCCTGGTCTGAGCATCAGCGCCCGACGCGTTGGATTGTTGACTTGGCCAAGCAAAAAACCGTCGCATTGCGCGCCCAAGTCGAGCAGCGGGCCAAAGCCGGCGATACGCAGTTCTCGGATGCATTGGAGTTGATGGCATTTCTTGCCAATCTGGTGGGCGCCGAACATATCGAGCGCTTCATTCCCGTGGCGGAAGCGCGTAATGAGCGCGACTTGTCGTCAAAACCTCCCGACCGTGGTTCGGACAGCACCATCCAGCAGCCCTCCGCAACGGCCACCGCAACCCGAGAAATGCCCAAGTTCTTGGGCAGCAAACGCCCAACACAGCCGGCCGGCACCGCTCAAGTCGCGCGCAACGAGCGTAAGCCCGCAGCGATCGGAAAACCGGCAGCGAAAGCCCCAGCCAGGCTGCCTCCCAAAAAATCCTCCGCGCCCGATCGCGCGGGAACTTCCGGGTCCGCTCGCGAGCAGGTGATCACGGATGCGGCGCGCTTGGTACAATGGGGCAGGAGATGGTTTGAGCTGCCGGAACTCATCGCGCGCATGGCGGACCGTCCAAGCCTACCCGAGGTACGGCGTATTTTGAAGGAAAATAAAGTGACGATTGAAAAGAAGGCCGGCAACCCCTAGGCCCGCCCGCGCTGGGCGAATCGCTCGGCTGCATGAAATATTTAGGGAACCTCCTTCAAAGATCTAGTTCAAAAGGCGCGCATGATTACAATTAAAAATCTATCCAAACGCTATGGCGACAAGCTGGCTGTGGATGACTTGACGTTCTCGGTAGCCCCAGGCGAGGTGCTAGGCTTTCTGGGTGCCAACGGCGCCGGCAAGTCCACCACCATGCGCATGATCGCCGGTTTCATCTCGCCTAGCATCGGGCAGGTTTCGGTCTGCGGTCATGACATCGAAAAGGCACCCGTAGAGGCGAAGTCCTGCATGGGATATTTGCCCGAAGGCGCGCCCTGCTACGGCGAGATGACAGTGAGCGAATTTCTCGACTTCGTGGCCGATATCCGCGGCTTAAACGGCGAGCGGCGCCGGGATAGACGCGCCGTGGTGATTGACCGGTTAGGACTGGCGCCGGTCATTGACCAGGTCGTTGAAACTCTGTCGAAAGGATTTCGCCGCCGGGTCGGCCTGGCACAGGCATTGATCCACGATCCCCAGGTCCTGATCCTGGATGAACCCACTGATGGACTCGATCCGAATCAAAAACATGAAGTGCGGCGTCTCATCAACGAACTGAGCAAGGACAAGCTGGTGATCGTCTCGACCCACATTTTGGAAGAAGTCCACGAGGTCTGCACCCGCGCCATCATCATCGCCAACGGCCGCATCGTCGCCGACGAAACGCCCACCGCGCTGGAGTCCCGCTCGCGCTATCACCACGCCGTGAGCTTACGGTTCGAGAAGGATGATGAGTTGGCGGCAGCCACCCGCGAGATTTCGCTTTTGCCGGAGGTGTCGGCAATCGAGTCGGACGCACGCGAGCGCAGGCTCACCGCCCTGCCAAAGGCCGGGGCCAACGTGCTGTCGGCGGTCAGCGCCATCATCGTCAAATACGATTGGGACGTGCCAGAACTGCATCTGGAGTCGGGACGTCTTGATGAGGTGTTCCGCGCCTTGACGGAACCCAAGGGTGTTGAAGTGCCCTCGCCCGCGGAGCTTGGCGCATGAATAAAGTACTGGTGGTTTTTCGACGCGAGCTGCGCAGCTATTTTGCGACCCCTTTGGCCTATGTTTTCATCGTCATCTTTCTGGTGCTCGCTGCCGTGTTCACGTTTCAAGTGGGCGGCTTCTTGGAACGCAACCAGGCAGATCTCCAGTCATTCTTTCGCTGGCATCCGTGGCTGTATTTAGTGCTGATCCCGGCGATCTCGATGAGGCTATGGGCGGAGGAGCGCAACAGCGGCAGCATTGAGTTACTGATGACTTTTCCGATCACCTTGTGGCAAGCCGTCGTCGGCAAGTTCCTTGCTGCCTGGTGCTTCGCAGGCGTTGCCCTGGTGCTGACATTTCCCGTGTGGATCACGGTCAACTACTTAGGATCTCCCGACAACGGCGCCATCGTCGCCGCTTACATCGGCAGCTTCCTCATGGCCGGCGGATTTTTGTCTATTGGCATGTGTCTGTCCGCAGCCACTCGCAATCAGGTTGTGGCCTTCATCACCGCCGCACTCGTCGGCTTCGTATTCTTGCTAGCCGGGTTTCCGCTGGTGCTCGATTTCGTGCGCGGTGTGCTCCCGCAGTCGCTTGTCGATGCGATCGCATCATTGAGTTTCTTCACTCACTTCGACGCGATTTCCAAAGGGGTTATCGATTTGCGCGATCTCGTGTACTTCGCCGCCCTCATCGGCTTCTGGTTGGCCGCCACGGCGGTGGTACTCGATATGAAGAAGGCGGAATAAGTGAACGGTAATCGTTGGCAAAGAGTAGGCATGGGTGTCGGCGGGCTCATATTGCTCGCCGTGCTGTTCTTGGGCGTCGTGATGCTGTCGAACGTGGGATTGCGCGGCATGCGCCTGGATTTGACGCAGAATAAGCTCTACACCCTGAGCAGCGGCACGCAGCAGGTGCTGCGCGATCTAAAAGAGCCGATCAATGTTTACTTTTATTTTTCGCGGGATGTCGCTGCGAAACAGGCGCCCTTGATTCTGCCGTACGCGTCGCGCGTGCGCGAGTTCTTAGAAGAAATCTCTGCGCGCGCCGGCGGCAAAATCCATCTACACGTGCTCGACCCGCAGCCCTTCTCGGACGATGAGGATCGGGCCGCGGAATTCGGGCTGCAGGCGCTGCCCGCGGGTAATGCGGGCGAATCGCTGTATTTTGGTTTGGCCGGCACCAATTCGACGGATGGCCGCTCCGTCATCGCGAGCTTCCAGCCCGATCGCGAAGAATTTCTCGAATACGACGTGGCCAAGCTGATTCAAGAACTCGGCACGCCGAAAAAGCCGGTCATCGGTCTGTTGAGCTCGATCGGACTGCAGGGGCAATTCAATCCCCAGACTGGACAAATGGGCGAGCCCTGGCCCATCTACACGCAGTTACAGCAATTGTTCAACGTGCGCACGTTGACGTCGGATCTCGACCATATAGACAAGGATGTGGATGTACTGATGTTGGTGCATCCGAAACAGTTGCAACCGAAGACCCTATACGCCATCGATCAATTCGTGATGCGCGGCGGAAGAATGCTGCTGCTGGTCGATCCCGATGCCGGCGCTGACTTGAGCGGACAGAACCCTACGAATCCATTGGCGGGTGCGATGGCGAATCATTCTTCCGACTTGCAGCCACTGCTGGCAACATGGGGCGTCGATTACGATGCCAGCAAGGTGATTGGCGATTTAGGCCGCGGACTGGAAGTTCGCACCAACGCGGCCACGGCCCCAGTGCGCCACATTGGCATCCTGGGATTGCGCCGCGAGGACATGAATTCAAAAGATGTCGTGACCTCGTCGTTGGAGTCCCTCAACCTGGCAACTGTCGGCTCGCTCTCGCAACACGCCGGCGCCAAAACCACGTTCGAACCCTTGCTCATGAGTTCCACGAGCGCCGAGCCGCTGCCCGCGCAACGATTCAACGCGCTGGCCGATCCTTCCGCATTGCGGGACGGCTTTAAGTCCACTGGCATTCTCTACACCATAGCCGCGCGAATCACCGGCCCGGTGGATTCCGCGTATCCCAATGGACCGCCGCCGGGCCAGAAGCCCGTCGCAGGACCGCCGACCGCGCATCTGGCCAAGGCGAGCAAGCCCGCCAACATCGTCGTGATCGCCGACACCGACTTTTTGATGGACTACTTGTGGGTGCAGCAACGCGAATTGCTCGGACAGCGCATTGCGCAAGCCTTCGCCAACAATGGCGATTTGATCGCCAACATTCTGGACAACTTAAGCGGCAGCAGCGCACTGATAAGCATCCGCGGTCGCGCATCCTTCTCGCGTCCGTTCGAACGCATTGACGCGCTCAAGCGGCAAGCCGATGAGCGCTTGCGCGCCAAGGCAATGGAGCTGCAGGCGGAGTTGCAGCAGACGGAAAGTAAACTGACAGAGCTGCAAAGCAAGAGAAACGACCAGAGCTCCATCATGCTGTCGCCCGAGCAGGAGGCGGAGCTGAAGCGGTTCACCGCTGAAAAGACGCGCGTGCGCAAGGAATTGCGCGAGACCCAGCGCGGCCTGGACGTGGACATTAATCGCTTGGGTTCGCGCCTGAAATTCATCAACATCGCGATCGCGCCGCTTGTTGTGGCGATAGCCGGGATGGTCATCCTGTCGATGCGCCGGCGCCGCCGCGCCGCCACATCCTTGGCCAGCGCCAAGGGCTCGGCATGAGCCGCCGCCGATTTATCGGGCTGCTGATTGCCGCGCTGGCGGCGATTTCGGGCGCCTTGTATTTGAGCAGCCAGCGCAATCTTGCCCGCGATGCCCATGGCTTGCCGCTATTGCCCGCGCTGGCGCGCGAATTGAACACCGTGACCTCGCTCAGTGTGATGAAAGGCAGCACCACTCCCTCGGTCACCGTTCATAAACAGGGCGAACAGTGGACCGTGGCGGAACGGGGCAATTACCCGGCGGACGTAGCGAAATTGCGCAGCGTGTTGCTGTCGTTGAGCAATGCCAAGATCCGAGAGGAAAAGACTTCCGACCCTGCCAACTATTCGACTATCGGAGTCGAAGATCCCACTAAACCGGGGGCGACCGGCTCGCAAATTGAGCTAGTGACCAAGGGTGGGAAGCACGACGTCATCGTCGGCAAGGCTGTGGATCAGGGCAATTTTGTGAGGCGAGCCGGCGAGAAGGCCAGCTACATCGTTGACCCCGGTATCTCCCCTGAAGCCGAGCCGCGCTACTGGATCGATACGCGTCTGCTCGACATACCTGTCGACAAGATACAAAGCATCCAATTCAAGCCCCAGACCGGTCCAGCCTATTCGCTGCGTCGCGTGTCCGAGGCTGCCGCGAAGCCCGCCGAGGGCAAAGGCGTTGGCCCCAAGGCCGTAGCACCCGCGACGGCGACACCCGCACCAACGGCACCCGCACCGGCGGCACCGCCGGCTGCGCCAGCCGCCAGCAAATTTGTCTTGGAAGGCGTGCCGAGCGGTCGACAAGCTGTCGATTCTCAAACTCTGGCCCCCTCGCCCAGTATATTCAGCAATCTAACCGACGATGATGTCGCGCCTGCCGGCGATATTGACTTCAGCAAGGCATCGATCGTGACCGTCACCCTAGCCGATGACAGCGTGCTCACCTTTACCGGCACGGCTATTGGCGAGAAGCGATGGATTCAGGTCACCGCGCCAAAAGACGCGTCCTTGAGCGCCAAAGCGAACGGCCGTGCATTCGAAATTGCAACCTATCGCTACGACACGATATTCAGACCTCTCGAACAACTGTTGGTAGCGAAACCGCCGCCGCCGAACGCAAAGCCTTCTGAGCTGGGCGCGAAATCTTCGTCTTTCAGCTCGAAAAAGCCCGCAACCCCGTCCAAGCCGTGATCATCGGCACCAGTGCCGGCTTCGGGCGCCGACTAGCAGCACTGGTGTACGACGGGTTTCTACTCGCCGCTTTGCTGATGATATTCACCGG
This sequence comes from Gammaproteobacteria bacterium, assembly GCA_041690895.1. Taxonomy (GTDB): domain Bacteria; phylum Pseudomonadota; class Gammaproteobacteria; order Steroidobacterales; family Steroidobacteraceae; genus Bog-1198. Next base: position 91,577 of record JBEPVT010000008.1, on the reverse strand, counting down.
CAGCGCGCTTTTCTTAACGCACGGAGCTGCCATCGTACCCACGAGCGCTGGAGCCTGGGTGTATGTTTATCGAGCCGGCCTCGTGCTCGTCATCGCGGGCTACTACGCGCTCAACTGGCGGCGCAGCGGGCAGACGCTCGGCATGCGCGCGTGGCGCATTCGCGCGGTAAACGAATCTGGTGAAACCCTGACGTGGGACGCGGTGATCTTGCGGGCGGGCTTTGGACTCCTGGCGTGGATGCCCGCTGCTTTGGGCGTGTTATGGCTGTACTTCGATCCCGAGCACCTGGCGCTGCATGATCGACTCTCGAAGACGCGCGTCGTTCACCTACCGGGTTCTTGATATCGCGACCAGGGTGCAGAGACCCACGACCCCCGTCGGCAACCACCCCAGCAGCGCAGGATTGAGATTGAAGAGCTGGCCGCCGTTCTCGACGATGCGCGTGACGAGGAAGAACACCACGCCGAGCAGCGCGCCCACGACGGTCCGGGTTCCGGCGCCCGTTGCGCGCAACGGGCCGAACACGAAGGGCAGCGCCAGCAAAGTCACGACAATCACCGCGAACAGCCTGGCGATGCGCGACCAGTAACCGATCTCGAACGATGCGGTTTCCAGACTATTGCGCCGCAGATGATCGATGTAGGACGCCAATCCGTGCAGCGTGAGCATTTGCGGATCGGTTGCCGCGAGGCCCAGAAACTCTGGATTTACCGCCGAATGCAGGGTGAGCTCGGTTACCGTGTCGCCTTCGATTTTGTCTTTCTCGAAGCGCGAAGTCGCCACGTTGTGCAGGCTCCAACGGCCCGGATCAGCCACCGAGATGCGTGCAGCTCTCTGAATTGAGCGGAGACGCGTGGGCCCATCCAATTCAAATACAGACACGCCGCCGAAAGCTTGGTCCACCTCACCCGTTTGCACCCGCAAAATTCGATTGCCGTCCTTGACCCAGGCACTGCTCGACCCGGCGAAACTGACATCGGCCAATTTGCTGATGGTCTTTTCGCGCTTAGCGAACTGCGCCATGGAAGGTGCCGCATATTCGCCAATGCCGAACATGATCAGCGCGAGCGTCAGGCCGGCGAGACCCACCGGCCAAGCGATCCGCCAAACCGACACGCCGGATGCTCGCGTGACCACGAGCTCGCTGCCCGCAGCCAAATTGCCGAGTCCCATCAAGGCGCCGATCATGGCCCCTATCGGCAGCAGCTCGAAAGCCGTTTGCGGCAGATTCAGGAGAGTAAAAAGGAACGCGTCGGCTGCGCTGTAGCTGCCGACTCCGATATCGCTCTGCTGGCTGATAAACAAGACCAACGCACCGAGGGCCAGCAGCACCGCCATAGCCATGAGCGTGTACAGCAACACGGTCCGATAAAGATATCGGTCGAGGATGTTCATGCCTTCCTCGCCTCGCGAATCACCAAATACAATCCTAAGCCTAGGGCTGCAGCATGCACCCACCACACGCCGATTGTGGGCGGCAAATCGCTTTTCTCCAGCCAGGTCTTCGAGGCGGACAGCAAGCTCGAATAGACAAAGTACACCACAATCGCGAAGCCGACTCTGGCATAGCGGCCCTGTCTTGGGCGCAGTTTGCTCAAAGGCACAGCGATCAGAGTAAGTACAAGCGCCATAAGTGGTGTGGATGCCCTGAATTGGAGTTGCGCAATGTCGGACGGCTCATGCGAGCCCAAAAGCGCCGTAGTCGGCTTGGTATCTGGATCCAGGGGACCGCGGACGTCCTCCGGCGTGGCGATGGGAATGCCATGCTCGCGGAATTCAATGACCCGAAAATCGTCTTTCCCCGGCACGCCTTCATAGCGCCGGCCATTGAACAGTGTCACCAAGTGCATGCCGCCTGCGTTGGCCTTCGAATACGTAGCGGTGTCAGCCAGCGCCACCTCGATTCGGCCTTGCGACTCGCGCTGCACGAATACATTGTGCAGCACGCCGTCCTGATCGACGTGTTCGGCATAAAATACGGCATCGCCGCCGCTAAAGGCGCGGAACCTGCCGGCATCAAGCTGGCCAAATTGCGCTTCTTTTATTGCTGATTGGCGCAATAATTGCACCTGGCTGTCAGCTCGCGGAACCTGAACGAACGCCAGCCACCCGAGACCTGCGGCAATGATCACAGCGAAACAAAGCAACGGCGCCAGCAGGCGAGCCGGGCCAAATCCGCAGGCCTGCAACGCCGCCATTTCACTGTCGTGGTACATGCGTCCTAGGGTCAACACCACCGCCAGCAATAACCCGACCGGCACGATGACCGATAGATTCATGATCGCACCCAGCACGATCAAATCGAACACCACATCCCGGCCGTATAGGTTTTCGGCGGCTTGACCCAACACCTTCGACAGCTGATTCGATACCAGGATCGCGACCAAAACCCCCGTCACGGCTAGCCATGTCTGCACCACTTCGCGCAAAACATATCTTTGCACTGTCCATTTCATGTTGGCAGCTTAGAGCCTGCGCAATAATCTAGTAAACTATTTGCTCAAACCTTGAGTGCAACAAGAAGTGAAAACGGAGCTGAATGATATGGAATTCATGGCAATAGTTGATGCGAAAGTGCGCGCGCCCACCGGTTGCGCCGCGGTCGGGATCTATGAGAATGCGGATCTGGGCATGGCAGCACGTCAGATTGACAAGCAATTGGATGGTCTGGTCACGCGCCTGCAAGGCAGCGGTGATTTCGCTGCCAAGCTTGGCGATACCCTAATGTTGCCCCTGCCTTCCGGGTCGACTGCCTCTCGACTGTTGCTGATCGGCCTCGGCACTCGCGCCGCATTTGGCCGGAAACAATACCGCAAGGCGCTGCTGTCCGCTGCCCAGGCGCTGGCCAAGACCGGCGCGAGCGATGTGGCCGTTTACCTCGCCCTGGAGCCGGTGCTGGAACTGGACATTCAGTACCGCGCACGCATCGTTGCGGAGGTTTTCACATCGCAGGCGTACAAGATTCCGGATCTGAAGACTTCTCCCAAGCCAAAAGCACGCCGCCTGGCAACCGTCAACGTGGCGACCGCGGATGCGCGCGCTGCGAAAGCGGCGGCCGAGGGCTTGCGCATGGGCGCCGCGATTGGCAGCGGTCTCGCATTCGCGCGCGATCTGGCCAATCTTCCGCCCAATATCTGCACGCCGACTTATGTGGGAACCCGGGCACAGCAATTGGCCAAAGAATTTCCGAGCATCAAGACCAAGGTGTTGGACGAAGCCGGCATCAAGGCGCTCAAAATGGGCGCCTTTCTCGCAGTCACCCGGGGTTCTTCGGAACCGCCGCGTCTCGTGGTCTGCGAATATCGCGGCACGCGCAAGCACACGGCGCCCATATGCCTGATTGGCAAGGGCATTACGTTCGATTCCGGCGGCATCTCACTCAAGGATCCTCCCGCCATGGACGAGATGAAGTTCGACATGTGCGGCGGTGCCACCGTTCTCGGTGCCGTGCGCGCAATCGCCGAACTGAAGCTGCCGATCAATGTGGTAGCCATCGTGGCGGCTGCGGAAAACATGCCTAGCGGCAATGCGATGAAACCTGCGGACATTGTGACCACCATGTCGGGTCAAACGGTCGAGATTCTCAATACCGACGCCGAAGGTCGACTGGTCCTGTGCGATGCCATTACTTACAGCCGTCGATACAAGCCGGCCGCCGTCGTAGACGTCGCCACGCTGACGGGCGCCTGCATCGTTGCGCTCGGCAATCACACCAGCGGTTTGATGAGCAACACGCCGGCCTTGGCGCAAGAATTGGAGTCCGCCGGCCTGCGCGCCGATGATCGTGCTTGGCGTATGCCAATCGGCGAAGAATATGTCGATCAACTGAAGAGCAACTTTGCGGATATCGCCAATGTCGGCGGCCGTGAAGGCGGCGCCTGCACCGCCGCATCGTTCTTGGGCAAGTTCGCCAAGGATCTCAAGTGGGCGCACCTCGATGTGGCGGGAACGGCATGGCTGAGCGGCGCGCAGAAAGGCAGCACGGGCCGGCCGGTACCGCTGCTGGTCGATTTTCTGATTCATCGCGCCAAGGCATCATGACGGAGCGCGTTGATTTCTATGTCCTCAAAAGCGCTTCCGCCCGACAGCGCTGGACTTTTGCCTGCCGCCTGACTGAAAAAGCCTATCTTAAGGATCTCAAGATTGTAATCGTCAGTGACACGCTGACGGATGCGCAGGCGTTGGATGAATTGCTGTGGACTTTCAACGAGCGTTCCTTCATACCTCATAAGGTGTGCCTCGATGAGCAATCCGTGGACCCTGCGACGCCAGTCCACCTGAGCTTGGAAACAGCAATGCCCTCGGCGGACCTGTTGGTGAACTTGGCGCATCGCCTGCCGGCGCAATTTCAGCAGTATGCCCGTATCGCTGAAATCATCGACGCCGACGAGGAGCGTCGCCGCTTGGGGCGCGAACGCTTCAAGGCGTATCGCGAGCTCAAGCTGGTGTTAGAGACGCACCAGATAGACGAAACTGCGGATGGTTGACGCCTCGAACGATCATGGATAAGGCTTACTCACCCGCCGACATTGAAACGCGCATCTACGCGCATTGGGAGTCCTGCGGGTATTTCGCGCCGAGCGGCAAGGGACCCGCCTTCTCCATCGTCATCCCACCACCGAATGTCACTGGCACGCTGCACATGGGGCATGCGTTCCAAGACACCATTATGGATGCCTTGACCCGCTTTCATCGCATGCGCGGATTCGACACATTGTGGCAGCCAGGCACCGATCATGCCGGCATTGCCACACAGATGGTGGTCGAGCGTCAGCTGAATGCCGCGGGACAGAGTCGGGTCGAATTAGGCCGCGAGGCTTTCGTCGAGCGAGTGTGGCGGTGGAAAGAGACTTCCGGCGGAATGATCGCGAAGCAGATGCGGCGCTTGGGTGCGTCGGTCGATTGGCAGCGCGACGTTTTTACGCTGGACCCCGCCATGTCGCTCAAGGTCACCGAAGGGTTCGTGCGGCTGTACGAAGATGGCCTGATTTATCGCGGCAAACGCTTGGTGAACTGGGATCCGATCCTCAAGACCGCGTTGTCTGACCTCGAAGTGGTTGCGGATGAAGAGTCAGGCACTCTTTGGCATCTGCGATATCCACTGAGCGACGGTCCGGGATATCTCGTGGTGGCGACCACACGGCCGGAAACCATGCTGGGCGATGCCGCCGTCGCGGTACATCCCGACGATGAGCGCTACCGACATCTGGTCGGCCGCAAGCTGCGTCTACCGTTGGCCGATCGCGAATTGCCGATCATTGCCGATGCCTATGTGGATCCGACCTTCGGCAGCGGCTGCGTGAAGATCACGCCGGCTCATGATTTCAATGATTATGAACTGGGCCAGCGGCACAACTTGCCCATGATCAACATCATGACGCTCGCCGCCGCGCTCAACGACAGCGTACCTCGTCCCTACCGGGGTCTGGATCGCTTCGTCGCGAGGGAGAAAATCCTGGCAGATCTGGACGCTCTCGGCCTCATCGAGCGCATCGAGCCGCATAATCTCACGGTGCCGCGCGGCGATCGCAGCAACGCCATTCTCGAGCCGTTGCTGACCGATCAATGGTTCGTCGACATCAAGCCCTTGGCTGCGCCCGCCATCCGCGCGGTCGAAGCAGGCCACGTGCGTTTTGTGCCTGAGAGCTGGACCGGCGTGTACTACGACTGGATGCACAAAATTCGAGACTGGTGCATCAGCCGCCAGCTCTGGTGGGGCCATCGCATACCGGCTTGGTATGACGGCGAGGGACGCTGCTATGTCGCGCGCAGCGAATCTGATGCACGGCGCGCTCACGGCATCGATGCCTGTGTGCTGTTGCGCCAGGACGACGATGTGCTCGATACATGGTTTTCCTCGGCGCTGTGGCCTCTCTCGACGCTCGGTTGGCCGGAAAAAACCCCGGCACTGCAAACCTACTACCCGACCTCAGTCCTGGTGACTGGATTCGACATTATTTTTTTCTGGGTCGCGCGCATGATCATGCTGGGCCTCAAATTCATGGGCGATGTGCCATTTCGGCAGGTTTACATCCATGGCCTGATTCGCGATCAAGACGGCCAGAAAATGTCCAAATCCAAAGGCAATGTCATCGATCCGCTCGATATCGTCGATGGGATTTCCCTCGACGCGTTGCTCGAGAAGCGCACCACCGGCCTCATGCAGCCGCAAATGAAGGCGGTAATCGACAAGGCGACGCGCAAGCAATTTCCTCAAGGCATAGCCGCCTACGGCACCGATGCGCTGCGCCTATGCTTCGCACGGCTCGCCACACAAAGCCGGGACCTGCGCTTCGACATGGCCAAAGTCGAGGAATATCGCAACTTCTGCAATAAGCTTTGGAATGCGGCGCGCTATGTGCTGATGAATGTCGAGAATCAAGATTTGGCGCCGGCGGACGCCGAGTTCAGCTTAGCGGATCGCTGGATTCGTTCGCGGCTGGCGAACATGCTGGGACGCATCGAGGCAGGCTTTGCCGATTATCGGCTCGACGTGGTTGCCAACGCGCTATATGAATTCACGTGGCATGAGTTTTGCGACTGGTACGTGGAACTCTCCAAGGCGGTGCTGCAGTCCGATTCGGCCTCGGAGGCTGCCAAGCGCGGCACGCGCTGCACGCTCATCAACACACTGGAAGTACTGCTGCGCGCTTTGCATCCGCTGGCCCCCTTCATCTCAGAGGAGATATGGCAACGCGCGCGCGCGAGTGCAGGCGCCAAAGGCGACAGCATCATGCGTGCGGAATTTCCCAGCGCCGCGTCGGTGACCACGGACTCGCAAGCCGAGCCGGAGATGCGCTGGGTCATGGATTTCATCCTCGGGGTGCGGCAGATCAAGGGAGAGATGGACATCCCGCTAAACCGCAAGCTCGAAGTACTGCTGCAAAACTCAACGCCAAGGGATTTGGAATACCTCGGACGCAATCTGCACTACTTGATGCGCCTCGCCGGAGTCGCACCGCCGCGCGTCCTGGCGGCGCTTGAGACTGCGCCCATTTCCGCGGTTGCTTTGCTGGGCAATCTTGAGATATTGGTGCCGATGAAAGGCCTGATCGATCCCACTGCGGAACTCGATCGCTTGGCAAAAAGACTGCGAAAAGCCGAAATCGACTTGAGCAAAGTGGAGGCCAAGCTGGGCAATAGCCAGTTTGCCAAGAATGCCCCGCCGGATATTGTGGCGAAGGACCAGCAGCGGCTTGAGGAATTGCGCACGGAAATAGGCCAGCTATCAGCCCAAACTGCCCGGGTGACCAAGCTTAAGAACCAATGAACGTGCTGCATTCGCAGATTGAAGCAGTGCTTACACAATTGAACCGCGTGATCCTGGGCAAGGATGCGCAGATCCGGCTGTGCGTGGCTTGCCTGCTGGCGCGCGGCCACTTGCTCATCGAGGATATTCCCGGCGTCGGCAAGACCACGCTGGCGCATGGGATTGCGAAGACGCTGGGACTGTCATTTCAGCGCATTCAATTCACCAGCGATCTTTTGCCAGCCGACGTGCTGGGAGTCTCCATCTTCGATCGCGAGACTGGTAAATTCCGATTTCAGCGCGGCCCGATCTTCGCGCAGCTGGTGCTCGCCGACGAAATCAACCGCGCTTCGCCAAAGGCGCAGAGCGCGTTGCTCGAGGCGATGGAGGAACACCAAGTTACGCTCGACGGTCAGTCAATGACGTTGCCCGAGCCGTTCTTTGTCATCGCAACCCAGAATCCTCAGGACCAAGTCGGCACATTTCCGCTGCCTGAATCGCAACTGGACCGGTTTTTGATGCGCGTGCATTTAGGCTATCCCGCCGCCGCCGCAGAACGTGAATTGCTGAGCGGCGTTGATCGGCGCGATCTGGTGAAGGCGCTCGACACCATCACGACTCCCGAGAGCCTTCGCCAGCTGCAACAAAACGTGCTCGAGGTCCATGTCTCCCCCGCGTTGCTGGACTATGTGCAGGCGCTGGTGGCCCACACCCGCCGCGCTCCGGGATTGAATGCCGGGCTATCGCCGCGAGCGGCCATAGGATTGTTGCGCGCCGCGCGCGCCTGGGCATTGATCCACGGACGCAATGCGGTCATTCCGGAGCATGTTCAGGCGGTATTCCCATCTGTCGTCGAACATCGCGTCCGGCAACGCGGCAGCGACGCGATAGCGGTCACCCGGCTACTCGAGGCCGTGCCGATTCCTTAAACCTTTAGGATTGAAATCCTTGGTCACTTTGCGCCAAGCGGCGATCAATCAATTCCGCGCCAGGGTCATTCGCCGCCACGGCCGCGACAACCTGCCCGTCAGCATCAATCGGCGCCGCATCTATATTCTTCCAACCCGCTTCGGCTGCATGCTGGGCGCGATTCTCGTGGCCATGCTCATTGCGGGTCTCAACTACAACAGCAACCTAGGGCTGGCCTTTGCCTTTCTCATATCCAGCATGGCGCTGGTCACGATGCATCATTGCAACCGCAACATGTTGCGTTTGTCAGTTGACGCGACCACGGAGGTTGATGCATACGCCGGGCGCGAAGCGATGCTGGAGTTCGAGCTGCGCAATGGGTCCCGGATCGATCGGCGCGATATCGAGGTACGCTGCCTGAGTGCCGTCGGAATGGGCAGCGTTGCCGCCGGGGAAAGCACGACGATCGAGGTTATTGCCCCGGTTGCACAGCGCGGCGTGACGCGCATCGAGCAGTTTGAACTGCGCACTCGCTATCCATTCGGATGGTTTTACTCTTGGACCTACGTGCAAGGCGCGATCACGATTTACGTCGCGCCGGCACCGCTCGGCAATCGGACCTTGCCTTCCGGATCTGCGCAGGGCACGGGCTCTCACTCGGAGGCACGCGGCGATGAGGACTTCTCGGGACTTCGCGCCTATCAGCCGGGGGTGCCCTTGAAGCACATGGCGTGGAAGGTGCTGGCGCGCGGCGGTGAACCGGCGGTGCGTAGTTACTCGAGCTTGGCTGCACAACCTGAGTGGTTGGATTGGTCCACTCTGGAGGGATTGGCGACGGAGGAGCGTCTCTCGCAGCTCTGTCGCTGGGTATTGGAAAGCGATGCCGCGCAACGACCCTACGGTCTGCGCATTCCCGGCAAGGAGATTGCCGCTTCGGGCGGCGCAGCGCATCGATTTGCCTGCTTGCGTGCACTTGCCGCTTTTGGCGCCGGCGAAACATGATCACCGAGCGCGTCTCATACGAACAATTGCTGGGAATTTCGGGTTGCCTGGCGTTGGCCCTGCTCGCGCACGTCACTACCCTGCCGATTTGGGTGCCGGCCATCGTGGTTGCCTGCGCGCTCATTCGCCTAGGCCTGGCGCACCGCGGCCGCGGCCCGCCATCTGGCAGCGTGCTCATCACTCTCGCGGTGCTGGTCGTGCCGCTGTTATTCATGCGCTTCCACACCTTCAACGGATTGGTAGCCGGCACCGCGCTGCTTTCGGTTACCGCGGGACTGAAATTGCTCGAAACGCGCACTCGGCGCGATATCTACATCATCACGTTGATCATCTATTTTGTGAGTTTGGCAGCGCTATTGGAAGGCGACTCCTTCTGGTTGCTGGCCTATCTGATCGGTGTCTGTTGGCTCACGACCGCAACCTTGCTGCGTCTGACGAGCCGCGGGTCCGCCCCCGGATGGCGTCCAAGCTTGCGCTACGGCGGGCGCGTGTTGGCGCAAGCCTTACCGCTCGCCTTGGTCTTTTGGCTGCTGTTTCCGCGATTCGCAGCACCTCTATGGCAAGTACCGAATGATTCGCAAACGGCCGCGTCCGGACTGAGCGACAGCATGAGCCCCGGCGACATTACGCAATTGGCATTATCCGATGAAGTGGCATTTCGTGTGCGATTTGATGGCGCGACGCCTCCGAACCGCGAGCGCTACTGGCGTGGACCGGTGCTGGATGTTTTCGATGGGCACACTTGGTCGCAATCACTGACGAGTCAGCTGGGTGCTGCTGCGTTGCAACCGCGAGGGCCGCTTTATAAATATACCGTGATGATGGAACCCCATCGGCATCGATGGATATTCATGCTCGACTGGCCTAGCAGCTGGAATCTTCCGCGCGCCGAACTCAGCGGCGACTACACCTTGATGCAGAGGGAACCTCTCTCTCGCCCCATCGACGTGTTGGGCGCCTCGTATACGCAGGTGCAAGCGACAGAACCATTAAGCTCCAACATGCGCAGGCGCGATCTTAGGCTGCCGCGCGATCGCAATCCACGCACACAGCAATTGGCGCGAGAGTTGCGCAGCGCACATGCCGACGACATGCAATACGTGCAGGCTGTCCTCACGATGTTTGCGCAGCAACCGTTTTTCTATACCCTGACACCACCGAAGCTCTCCGACAATTCCGTCGACGAATTTCTATTCAGCACAAAACGCGGATTTTGCGGCCACTACGCCTCGGCTTTCGCGGCATTGATGAGAGCCGCGGGCATCCCGGCGCGAGTGGTCACCGGCTATCAGGGCGGAACGCTAAATCCTTATGGGGATTATTGGATAGTGCGGCAAAGCGATGCGCATGCCTGGACGGAAGTGTGGATCGAGGGGCGCGGATGGATTCGCATCGATCCGACTGCGGCCATTGCGCCGCAACGCGTCGAGCACGGTCTGCCTGATGCCGCTAGCGCGGACGACTCATTACCGAGCCCATGGCAGAGCAGAACCCGGTGGTTCTCAGGCTTGCAGTTGCGTTTCGATGAGATGAAAGAAATATGGCGCGAGCGCATTTTGGATTTCGATCAGGACTCACAGCGCAAGCTTCTCGAGATGCTAAAGATCCCCGATCCTGACGGTCAGAAGCTGGTCTTGGTGTTGGCCACGGCCATGGCGCTGGTGCTCGTCTGGCTCACATGGCAAGTGCGCCGCGAACTCGCGCCGCGGTCGAAAGATGACACCGCCCGCGCCTATGCGCGGCTGTGCGCGAAACTTGCCTCTGCCGGAATTCCGCGCGATGCGCACGAAGGAGCTGAAGCGTACGCACAAAGAGTGGCACGCTTGCGGCCTGATCTTGCAAGGATCGTCACCGATCTGTGCCGGCAGTACTCATCCTTGCGGTATGCGACCCCGTCGGCGAGTGTCACGCTCGGCCAATTCCAGAGCGCCGTGCGCGGATTTCGGCCGAAATCCGCTGCGTCATAAGACCGCTGCGCAGTGCTCAACCGGCCAGATTTTCGCGCGTCTTGAGGAATTTTATTTCCGGCCAGCGCTCTTCGGTCAATCCAAGGTTCACGCGAGTTGGTGCCAGGTACACGAGCTCTGCGGCATGATCGATGGCTAAATTGTCGTATGCTTTGATACGAAACTCGGCCAATCGCTTCTCATCCTGCGTGCTCACCCAGCGAGCCACGGCCACATTGATCGGTTCAAACACGCATTGCACGCTGTATTCATCCTGCAATCGAAATGCCACGACCTCGAACTGCAGCTGGCCGATGGCACCGAGAATCAAGTCATTATTGCGCAGCGGTTTGAACAGCTGCGTGGCGCCTTCTTCGCAAAGCTGCGACAGGCCCTTCTGCAGTGCCTTCATGCGCAAGGGATCCTTCAGCACCGCACGCCTGAAGATCTCCGGCGCAAAGTTGGGAACACCGGTGAAAGTCAGATTCTCGCCTTCGCTGAAGGTGTCGCCGATATTGATGGTACCGTGATTGTGCAAACCGATGACATCGCCGGCGTAGGCCTCCTCGGCCTGGCTGCGATCGGCGGCCAGGAAGGTCAGTGCATCGGCAATGCGCACGTCCTTGTGCAGCCGCACGTGATGCAGGCGCATGCCGCGCGCGTAGCGGCCGGAACAGAGGCGCATGAAGGCAATTCGATCGCGGTGGCCGGGATCCATGTTGGCTTGGATCTTGAAGACGAAACCCGTGAGTTTGGGTTCGTCCGCGCTGACGGGGCGCTGTAAAGTGGGACGCGGCTGCGGCGCCGGCGAATGGGCGACAAACGATGACAACAGCTCCCGGACTCCGAAATTATTGACCGCCGAGCCGAAAAACACCGGAGTCTGTTTCGCCGCAAGATAGCGCTGCAAATCAAAGTCAGGACTCGCGCCTCGAACCAGTTGGACCTCCTCGAGAAAGTGCTGATAGCGATCGCCGAGGAACTCTCGCGCCTCCTCGCTCGCGATGCCGGAGATGGTTTCGTGCGTGCCGACGCGGCCCTTTTCCACGGGCACGTACACGTAGATCTTATCTTCGATCAAGTGATAGACGCCCAGCAAATCGCGTCCCATGCCGATAGGCCAGGTGATCGGCGCGCATTGGATCTTCAACACACTTTCGATCTCATCCAGCAATTCGATCGGAGCGCGGCCATCGCGGTCTAGCTTATTCACGAACGTCATGATGGGCGTATCGCGCAGACGGCACACATCCATGAGTTTGATGGTGCGCTCCTCGACGCCCTTGGCGCAGTCGATGACCATCAATGCAGAGTCCACCGCCGTCAAAGTTCGGTAAGTGTCCTCGGAAAAGTCTTCGTGACCCGGCGTGTCCAATAAATTGACGATGCAATCGTCGAAGGGAAATTGCATTACAGAGGAAGTTACCGAGATGCCTCGCTGCTGCTCTAAGCGCATCCAGTCGGAAGTCGCATGTCGAGTGGCCTTGCGCCCCTTGACCGTGCCGGCCATTTGAATGGCACCGCCGAACAGCAGCAACTTCTCCGTGAGCGTGGTCTTGCCCGCATCAGGGTGAGAGATGATGGCAAAAGTGCGCCTTCTCTTTATTTCTCTTGTAGTTACGTCGTCCAATTCAACGTCTTCCTAAAATTTAGCACATGTTTTTGTACATGTCTCGACCCACGGCACCTGACCGATCAGGTGCCCGCCGGCGCCTGCAAGGAGCAGTATCTAAGGCTTCTTTGCGTTCACATAGGCCACGCGATCAATCGACACATTTTTACCCGATTCGACCGTAGGTCGTACTATACTTTCAAAAAACAGCCGATCGTCAGGTGAAAATTGTTCTGCCATGATGGTAGCGAGGGTCGGGGCCAAGGGATGCGGGGAGGTGCCGAGAAATATCTCCCAAGAGGTACTGAGAGCCGGTACAACGTCGATGCAGAGCTGCAAATGAATATCGCAGAATCCGGCACTGCGAATCCATTGGAACAAATCCCGCTCCGAAAAATTAGCATGTGAACTGGTAGCCATCGCCTCCTCGGTATCCGGATATTGCGCAGCTTTCCAACGATGCAGTAAGGTCAGGAACCGATCGTGTGGCGCGCCGGTAGCAGTCTCAATGCGCTTTCTGAGAGCCCTGGCCGCGAATGCCTCGTCTTGCAAAATGGACTCGGCGATGGAGAGGCAACCACCGGATTTTAACACGCGAAAACACTCGTTGAATGCCGCTCGCTTTCCCTGAACATAGGCAATCGCAGCGCGGGCGAGCACCGCGTCGATGGAAGAATCGGCGATTGCGGTAAGCGCTTCGGCGGAGCATTCAACGAATGTGCACTGACTTTGGATGTTTAAACGCGTGGCTACAATTTCCGCATGATGGAGCAGGGGCGCCGAAATATCGGTCACAAAGACGTGCACTGCCGCACCCAGGCGCTCAATGGCCCGAAATGCCAGAAGCCCATCCCCGCTACCCACATCGAGCAACGTCATCCCTGGGCGCAAATTCGCCGCAGTGAGAACGCGGTCGGCAAACAGCTCCACTTCGCGTCGCACCACCGCTTGATAGGCCGCGTTGCCGCCATGGCGATGCTGTAAAAGCCACTCGGCCCATCGATCGGATTGCGGTTCGTGCGATTTCGTTACCACGGGTATGCGCGTTTTCTCAAAAGTGATAGGGAGTCGCGCATGGCCTTCGCAAGTGCGCGTTGACTGCTTCGATGAATGTCATGGAACTCATTGATTACACTGAATATCGAGACGATTTCGTTGGCTGTCACTTTGCCGTACAAAGTATGCGCGAGAATGGGACTTTCGCAATACTTTTTTTTAAAGTCGCGATCCGCTTTGGGGTAGTCGAGAGTTGGCGTCGGGGTCCAATGCGTAAACGGATTGACGTCGCGCTTTGCCATACCAAGTTCCTCTTTGCGATGCAAAGTCATATAGTAAAACGAGTTATTATTTCCAATCTCTATTCATAATGCCTAAAACGTCGATCGTGGATGTCACCGATACCGCCCTGTGGGTGGCAGCTTTGCGGGCCCAAGAAACAGCACGTTCCGATGCAGCTTTCCAAGACCGGCTTGCGGCGCAGTTGGCCGGGAATCGTGGCGCTGTGATCGCACGCGCGATGCCCAATTCTGCGATTACCCGGTGGGGTGTCGTCATGCGCACGTCGGCCATCGATCGGCTAATCGAAGATGCGATTCGGCGCGGTATCGACTGCGTCGTCAATCTCGGTGCGGGGCTCGATACGCGCCCCTATCGCATGCAAATCCCGCCGCACATCCGCTGGATTGAGATCGACTTTCCTGACCTCATGCAGCTAAAAGATGCTGCGCTGAGGGATCAAATCTCGGTCTGTCACCTCAAGCGGATAGGGTTGAATTTACTGGATCGTGGCCAGCGTAAAACAATTCTTGCCGCTTACGGCTCGCGCACCACGCTAATGATCGCCGAGGGAGTCGTACCTTACCTTTCCAACGACGACGTTGCTAGCCTTGCCGATGATGTGCGAGCGAACTCTGAGTCCTGGATCCTCGATTTTGATAACGCCGGCATCCGTCAAACACCGCGAAGCTGGGCGCAGCAATTGCAGGCCGCGCCCATGCTGTTTCAACCGATCGACTGGTTCGGATTCTTCGAAAATTGCGGGTGGCAAGCGCATCGGGTCATAACGAGCGCAGAAGAGTCCGAACGACTGAATCGACCGTATCCGTTCTCATTTCCGTGGGGCGTCCTCATGCAGGGACTGCCGCGTGCAATCAGGCAGCGAATTCTGGCCGTGAGTGGGGCCGCGTTGCTGGGAACTGCAACTATTCCATGACAACTGGAGCGGGGATGCAGTCAAACGTTATGTGCTTGCGTCGAGCGCGAGAATTCGGCGCAGCACCGCCGCGTCTTCGCGACCCACGCTTGCCTGGTAATAGCCGCGCCGAATAGCGACTTGCTCGAAGCCCAACGAATGATACAGACGAGCCGCCGCAACGTTCGATGGCCTCACTTCCAGATACGCCTCGCTCACGCCTGCGGTGCGTGCTTGTTCGAGCAAGTACAGCATCACTTTGCGGGCGAAGCCCCGCGAGCGGTACTCATCGCGAATGCACACATTCAAAATGTGCGCCTCGCTCGCCCCCACCGACATGATGCCGTAGCCGCTCACATCGCCGGCGACATCGATGATGCGACAGACATAGCCCACGCGCAGGCAATCGCGAAAAATCCCTTCACTCCAGGGAAATTGATAGGCGGTCTTTTCGATGGCCGCGACCACCGGGATGTCGAGCTCATGCATGGGCCTGACTTCCACCCTCGCAAAGGCCACATCGAGCTTGACGCTAGACACGCGAGCACATCTCGCGTGCAAATTTCAGATCTTCCCAGGCTTTGCGCTTTTCCGTCGGCGTGCGCAACAAATAGGCCGGATGATACGTAACGACCAGGGGCACCTGAGACAGGCCAAATTGATGCACTTGCTGGCGCAGAGCGCCCAACGTCTTTTCGGTGCGAAGCAGATTCTGGGCGGCAATGCGACCGACGGCCAGCATGATCTTGGGTTTCAATAGCGCAATCTGCCGTTCCAAATAGGGCAAACACTCGGCGGCTTCGGTTGGACTTGGATCACGATTGCCGGGCGGCCGACATTTCAAGACATTTGCAATGTATACCTGTTCGCGAGCCAATCCTATGGCGTGCAGCATGGAATTCAGCAACTGCCCAGCACGGCCCACGAAGGGCTCCCCGTTGCGATCCTCTTCGGCGCCGGGTGCCTCGCCCACAATGAGCCAATCAGCGTGGGGGTTGCCGACGCCGAACACCGTTTGGGTTCGGGTGGCGCTCAAACTGCAGCGCGTACAGGCCGCTACGCGCGACCGCAGCTCAGGCCAATCGGCTCGGGCCTCGCGCGCGGCGGAGGTCTCAGATGCACGTCGTGCGGCGACGGGTGCGGGCGGTGCGGGTCGCGCGATCGAAGCGACCGAAGCGATTGAGATCGACGGCGCCGGTGTGCCGCCGGACGCGGAATCGCGGCGCTGCGACCACGATTTCAGCCCCAGGGCAGCCAGATATTGTTGGCGCAGCTCGCTATTCATGGGGTCGGAGCAACCGGCCGGCTTCTGCGCCGCAGCTTGCGATAGACCCAGACGGAAGGCGCCGACAAGGCATACAGACAGAATATGACCAGCAAGCTAGTCGGTAGGTGCAGAAAGATCAAAATAAATGCCAACGGCACCAGCACGACGTACGTGAAACGAATTTTAGCGCCGGCATTCACGTATTTAAAACTATTAAACGCGAAGCGGCTGATCATCAGCGCACCGGCGCTCGCGGTCACCACAAACGCCAAAATCAATCCCGGTAATCCGATATTGGTTTGATCGCTGGCCAGCCAGACCAGAGCCGCAACGATCGCCGCCGCCGAGGGGCTCGGCAACCCTTCGAAATAGTGTTTGTCTTGGGTTGCGGATCTCGAATTAAATCGCGCGAGGCGCAGTGCCGCGGCTGCGGCATAGAAGAAACAGACCAGCCAGCCAACTCTTCGCCACAGCGGACCATACTCGGCGATGCGTGCCACGCCCCATTGGTAAGTGACGATGGCCGGCGCCACACCGAAGGACACCATGTCCGATAGGCTGTCGTATTCCTTGCCGAACGCACTGGCGGTATGAGTCCATCGCGCTACCCGTCCGTCCAAACCGTCGAAAATCATTGCGACGAACACCGCGATGCCGGCATATTCAAATTGCAGGTCGATGGCGGCCACGATGGCATAAAATCCGGCGAATAGCGCGCCGGTGGTAAGAAGATTCGGGAGCCAATAAACTCCGCGCCGCCGTGCTTGTGAATCGTCGTCGTCGCCCATTGGCCCCCATAATACCAGGGGGGCTCATGTAAGATATGCGGCTATGCGCTTATCCCAATACCCCATTTCCACGCTCAAAGAGGTGCCCGGCGACGCAGAGGTCGTAAGCCACCAGCTGATGTTGCGCGCGGGGCTGATTCGCCGTCTGGCGGCCGGCCTGTATGTTTGGCTGCCCATGGGGCTGCGTACCCTGAAAAAAGTCGAGCAAATCGTGCGCGAAGAAATGAATCGCGCCGGCGCGCTGGAAATGTGCATGCCCACCGTCCAGCCCGCCGAGCTGTGGATCGAGTCGGGCCGCTGGAGCAAGTATGGGCCGGAGTTGCTGCGTTTTAGGGATCGGCATGATCGTGAGTTCGCATACGGCCCAACCCATGAAGAGGTCATCACCGACATCGCGCGCCGCGAGCTGCGTAGCTACAAGCAGCTGCCGGTCAATTTCTATCAGATTCAATCCAAATTTCGCGACGAGATCCGACCGCGTTTCGGCGTCATGCGGGCGCGCGAATTCCTGATGAAGGATGCCTATTCATTCCACACGGATGCGGCAAGCCTGGCTGAGGGCTATCGCCTCATGTACGAGGCGTACTCGCGCATCTTCACCAGATTGGGACTGAGGTTTCGCGCCGTACAAGCGGATGGCGGCAGTATTGGCGGCAACACGACGCAGGAATTTCACGTGCTGGCGGACTCTGGGGAGGATGCCATCGCTTTCTCCGACGCCGACGATTATGCGGCCAACCTAGAAACGGCAGCCGCCTTAGCCCCCACGGCGCCTCGCGCCGCGGCCACCCAGGTCCTGAGCAAGATCCCGACGCCGAATGCGCGCACCATCGCCGAAGTCAGCACGCTGCTGGGCGTGACGCCGGCGCAATGCGTAAAAACGCTGCTCGTGGATGGCGACGATGGCGAGGTCGTGGCACTGGTCATTCGCGGCGATCACGAGCTGAACCCCGTAAAAGCTCAAAAGCTGGTGGGCGTGGCAAACCCTCTCAAGATGGCGGGCGCGGAGCGGATACGTGCCGCCGTCGGTGCGGAACCGGGCTTCATCGGTCCGCTGGGCTTCAAGATCAGAATTTATGTGGATCACTCGGCCGCGCAGCTGGCTGATTTCGTGTGCGGCGCCAACGAGAAAGACATGCACTATCGCGGCGTGAATTGGGGGCGCGATCTGCCCGACCAACAATGCGTCGACATCCGCAACGTCCAAGCGGGTGATCCCAGTCCCACAGGCCGCGGCACCCTCAAGATCGCTCGGGGCATCGAGGTGGGCCACATATTTCAGCTCGGCCAGCTCTACAGCGCCGCCATGAACGCAAGCGTGCTCGACGAGCAGGGCAAGGCCTTGACGATGTTCATGGGTTGCTACGGCATCGGTGTCACGCGCGTGGTCGCAGCCGCGATTGAGCAGAATCACGATGCCAACGGAATTATATGGCCTGACGCGATTGCGCCCTTCCAAGTGGTATTGGTACCTATCAACTATCAAAAGGTGGCCAAGGTCCAAGAGACGGCAGATGCACTGTATCGGGACTTCGATGCCGCCGGCATCGATGTGCTGCTGGATGACCGCGATGCGCGGCCCGGCGTCAAATTCGCCGATTCCGAGCTGTTGGGTATTCCCCACCGCATTGTGATCGGAGAACGCAGCCTAAACGCCGGTAATCTCGAATATCGTCAACGCCGCGAGACGGAATCGACGGAAATTTCCGCCGCCGATCCGGTAGGCTATATACGACATAAGTTAAATGGCTGAGGTTGCACCATGCGGTATGCCCTGGCGGTACTGCTCGCGCTGATCGTTTCTCTGGCGCTGTCCGGCACGTCGCGCGCGGATCAGCAGCGTGATCCCGAGCTCAAAGAACTGCTGCAGAAAATCATCGGCAGCGCAGATTGCTTCACGGACAAGTACGAGTCAGAGGTCTGGTACAAGTCCATGGAGCCGCGACTCGCGCCGTTCGTGGCCACTCACGCAGAACGTGTAGAGATTCTGAATCATGTGTACTGCGAGGCCAAGCGCGATCCGGCCCTGCAAATCCCGCCCGACTTGGTGCTGGCACTCATGGAAGTGGAGAGCCGATTCGATCGCTGGGCCGTCTCACCCGCAGGCGCGGTCGGCCTCATGCAAGTGATGCCTTTCTGGCCGCGCGAGCTGGGCGTGCAGAATCAGTTGGTGAAAATCGCGCCGAACATACGCATGGGCTGCGAGATACTGCGCTACTACCTGCGCGTCGAGCATCGGAATTGGTCACTGGCGCTGGCGCGCTACAACGGCAGCGTGGGCCACAAGCAATATCCGGCCCTCGTCATGCAGCGCTGGCAGCGCGCCTGGCGCTTCTAAAGCACTTCGAAGCCCTTGGGTATCTCGGCTTTTCAAGCGCGCCACTGCTAGTGAGGGGCTGGGACGGGCGCTTCGGCGTGCTGAGCGTTGGCGAGCGCGGCAGCGGCATGGTGCTTGGCTTGCAATGCCGCCAGACGGGACCGCGCATATTCTTGTGCCTGCAAGTGCGCCTCCGCTCTGGCAATGGCGGCTTGCGCCGCATCGTATTCGGGTGAGCTGCTGCGGTTTGCACCGGCGGCGGCGGCGGCCACAATCGCTTGGCGCGCGTCGCTCATTTCCTGCACGGGCGGCCCCATTCTGCAACCGAGCAGAAAGGCGACACCCACCAGAACAACAATGAGCCGCGACATAGAGTTGCGCGACACTAGCAATAGCTACCAAAGCCGTCAAACAAGCCGCCGTTATACAATATGTATTTGGCATTACTTAATGCGTTGCGCCGGCGCAGCATGCACGCACTCCTGCGTGATTTCCAGGGAAGACCATCGATGAATGAAGTACTGGTTTTGTATTATTCGCGCCAAGGAAGCACCGCGGCCCTGGCGCGACAAATCTGCCGCGGCGTCGAAGCCGTTGCGGGAATGCAGGCGCGTTTACGCACCGTTGCGCCCATCACCGCCACAACGCAGCGGCTCGATCCGGCGGTGCCGGACGACGGCCCGCCGTACGCCACCCATGATGATCTGGTGCAATGCTGCGGCTTGATTCTTGGCAGCCCGACCCGGTTTGGAAATATGGCGGCGCCGGTCAAATACTTCTTGGACGGCACCAGCGCACTGTGGGTATCTGGTGCGCTGGCGGGCAAGCCCGCCGGCGTCTTCACCTCGACCCAGACGCTGCACGGCGGACAGGAGTCGACGCTGTTGTCGATGATGGTGCCTCTGCTCCATCACGGCATGTACTTGGTTGGATTACCGTTCACCGAAGCGGGACTGTCGGACACTCGCAGCGGCGGCACTCCCTACGGCGCTAGCCATGTCGCCGTCCTCACGCCGCATGGCGAACTCTCCGAGCATGAGAGCGCGCTGGCGCGCGCGTTGGGCACTCGCGTAGCCGCTCTCGCCGATCGACTTGCGGCGCGCGCATGAGCGCATCGTCGACCGCGCGCGCGCTGACCCTATGGATTTGGGCTGCGGTTTCCGCAAGCCTGCTCGCATGGATCTTCGTCGGCTATTCCTGGCTGTTGTGCGTTATCGCGATACTTCCCTTGCTCGCACCCTTGAACGGGCTGGTGCGCGGCCGGCGCTACACCTACGCCTGGGCTACGTTATTCGCCATCCCGTATATGGCGTTTGCGCTTACCGAGCTTTTGGTCAATCCGCAAGCGCGTTGGGTCGCGGCGCTGAGCTTGCTGCTGGTTTTCGCTTGGTTCTGCACTATGATTTTATTTTTGCGTGTTTCTCCAGTTCATCGCGAATAAAAGGAATTGTGAGCCGGCGCTGTTCCACCAAGGAAGCTTCATCGAGCGCATCGAGTAGCTCAAACAACGAGGGCAGGTCTCGCGGCATGCGCTTCAGCAAATACTCTGCAGTGTCGCGGGGCAATTGCAGGCCGCGTTGTGCGGCGCGCAGTCGCAGCGCCTCGATGCGCCCCTCGTCATCGAGTTCGCGAAGCTGGTACACGACGCTTGCCGTAGCGCGTGAGCGCCAGTCCTCCAGAACCCACGCCGGCTGTCGCGGCGCCACGGCCGCGGCGAATATCAGGCGAGTACGCAATTCGACTGCCTCATTGTAGAGACGAAACAGCGCCCGTTCCCACGCCCGATTTCCTGCGATCTGATCGACGTCATCGATGCAAAGCACTGGACTTCGCTCGTAGCCAGTCAGCGCTTCGGGAGGCAATGAAAATGAGCGGTCCAGGGGAAAGTAAGCCGCGGCATCGCCCGCAGCTGAACATGCAGCCTGCAGTAAGTGGGTCTTGCCGGATCCGTGCGCGCCCCACAACCACACTGGTACCAAGCTTACCGAGCGCAGCGCCGTCATGATTTCCGAATTCTGACCCGGCGCAAAGCTCTCATACACGGCGCCCGCCCGCAGCCGCACGCTCAAGGCGAGTTGTTTCATACCGCCGCCGCCCGCCGGCCATAAACGAGGACATAGTCGATGCCGCTCAGCGCGACAGTCGCGAACACCAGCGCACCCAGCCACGTGATGATCCACTCGGGCGGCAGCGAATATTTTTCGTGGGTCACCACCATTAAAACGAAGCCTGCCTGACACAGTGTGTTGATTTTGCTGACGAGGGACGGATGCGCTGTCAAGGGCCCGATAAAGACCCGGTAGGCGGCCGCGCCCAACACAATGATTACATCGCGCGCGACCACGGCCACCATCAGCCAGAGCGGCACTAGTTTCATGAAGCTCAACGTGACGAACAGCGTGGCCAAAAGCGCCTTGTCGGCGATCGGATCCAGCACCCCGCCCAGCTCACTTTGCCAACCGAATCGCCTGGCGAGAAAGCCATCCGCCGCATCGGATACGGCAGCGAGACCGAACAAAATGATGCAAAGGGCAAGCATCCGGTGAGCGAGCGCCATCGCGATAGGCACGACCAACAGGATTCGGATCACGCTGATGATGTTCGGTATGTGGCGCACGGACCGAATTCGCAGTTAGGAGCCTGTCCTAACGATGCAGCTGGAAGCGCTGAATCCCATTTTCGCCGGGGGCGGCCGGCTGCAGACGCCCATTCAATGACAACGCGCGCTGCAGTGAATCAAGCCCGCCGCGCGTCGACAATCGAAATCTGACGGTATCGCCCGACAAAGACTCCACGCTCACATGCGAGATGAACGTCAGCGACTCAAGATAGCTCTCAAGACCCGCGTAGTCGCGCAAATCGTTGATGCCGCTGACCTCAATGTCCACGGGCAGCAGAGCGCCGCTGGCGGCAAACAATCCTGCATACAGATCGGCCGCGCGATTTACGCCCTCCAACGTACCGGAGTATTCGCTGCTGCGATCCTGGAATAAATGGGTCCAGCGCACATTGGCGCTCGCACTCGCACTGCTCGCTCGTCCGATCAGTACCCCATCGCTGCCCATGCGCCGCGCAATTTCCGCGAAAGTGGATGGCGAGCCGCTGCTGATTGCGGAGAAATCGATATGAAACTTCTGCAATTCCGCACTGCTTGGCCACACCAGCGGCACTCCGCGAGCGGCCGCCGCTGCAACGATGATCGACTTGAGATCAGACGTTTCTTCGGCGGTCACGACGCCGCCGGATTGCACCCCGAGCAGCACCAACGTCGTCGGCCGTTCGTGACCCCACAGCGGCTGCCCATTCTGCGTCAGCCACCGCTCGATGGCAGGGCCATCGAAGGTTACCCAAAGCTGGCTATCCGGAGCGGCCCGATACTGCTGCACGTAACGCCGCGCATTGGCGACTAATGGGTTCAAAGCGGGGTCCTCGTCGGCGTTACGACGGCCCGTGACGCGAATCAGCACCGTCTTCATCGCATTTTGGAAAGCGGCGCTCTGCGCCGCTTCGGAGCGGTCGGCAACCGGGGCCGTTGCCTGATACATCTCGGCACGCGTTAGTGCAACCGCTGCTGCGCCGAGGCCAAACCCCGCGATGCACATACACGTGATTGCCGCAGCCCGCAGATATCGCCTCGAAAAGCGCCTTAAGTAGTGTTCCATGGTGTTGTAAAATACCACAGCTGAAGTGCCGGCCGCTTTGGCCCAAGCCCGACATGAAGGACCTCTGAATGACTGAGCGAACGCCCGTGACCTATCGCGATGCCGGCGTCGATATTGACGCCGGCGACGAACTTATCGAGCGAATCAAGCCAAGAGTGAAGCGCTCGATGCGGCCCGAGGTGCTGGGAGGCATCGGCGGCTTTGGCGCCTTGGTGGAAGTACCGCTGGATCGCTATCGCAAGCCGGTGCTGGTATCCGGAACCGACGGCGTCGGCACCAAACTGCGCCTTGCCATCGACACACATCGGCACGACAGCGTCGGCATCGACTTAGTCGCCATGTGCGCCAACGATGTCATCGTGCAAGGGGCCGAGCCGCTGTTCTTCTTGGATTATTACGCCACCGGAAAGTTGGATGTTGGCGTCGGCGAGCGCGTAATTGCCGGCATCGTCGAAGGCTGCGTGCAGGCCGGATGTGCCCTGGTTGGCGGAGAAACCGCCGAAATGCCCGGCATGTATCACGGCGCGGACTACGACCTTGCGGGCTTCTGTGTCGGGGTGGTCGAGAAGGAGGCCATCATTGACGGCTCGAAGACGCGCGCCGGCGATATCGTTCTAGGACTGCCCTCCTCCGGCCCGCATTCCAACGGTTTTTCCTTGATTCGCAAAATTTTGCAGCTCTCCGATGCGGACCTCGAGGCGGATCTGCAGGGCGTCAGCCTGATCGACCGGCTGATGGCGCCGACGCGCATATACGTCAAGCCGTTGCTGCAGCTGATGCGCGATGTATCTCCGCATGGCCTGTCGCACATCACGGGCGGTGGCCTGCTCGATAATATTCCGCGGGTTTTGCCCGAGGGCTTGGAAGTGGTGCTCGAGCGCGCCGCTTGGCGCCGGGAAGCCGTTTTTGATTGGCTACAGCGCGAGGGCAAGATTGCGGATGCCGAAATGTATCGCGTGTTCAATTGCGGAATCGGCATGACTGTCCACGTAGCGCCAAGCGATGCCCAACGCGCCATCGGCATACTGCGAGATGCCGGACAGGAGGCGCTGATGATCGGCGAGGTTCGAAGCGGAACGCGCGGCGTTGTCATCGCTTGAGCACGCCACGGCAGCCGATCGTCATCCTGATTTCAGGACGCGGCAGCAACATGCGTGCCCTCATCGAGCGCAGCCACGCTGCTGACGCGGCCTATTGCGTAGCATCAGTGATCTCCGATCGAGCCGCTGCCGGCGGACTTGAAACTGCACAACAACTGGGCGTCGCGGCGCGAGCACTGCCGCGAAAGAAGGGAATTGAATGCACCGACTACGACCACAGCCTGGCGGCGGCAATCGCCGAGCATTCTCCGTCGCTGGTGGTACTTGCCGGCTTCATGCGCATTCTGTCTGCACAGTTCGTAGAGAGGTTTGCCGATCGAATTTTGAACATTCACCCGTCTTTGTTGCCGAAATACGTGGGTCTGCATACGCATCAGCGCGCTCTGCAAGCACGCGAAACCGAGCATGGCGTCACGGTACACTTCGTCACGGAGCAACTCGACGGCGGCCCGCGCGTGCTCCAAGCGCGTGTGCCCATCTTGCCCGGGGATACGGAAGCGACCTTGAGCCAACGCGTGCTGATTCAGGAACATGTTATTTATCCGCTGGCAGTCAATTGGTTCTGCCAAGGACGATTGCGTTGCGAGGCTGGAAAAGCCTGGCTGGACGGCCGGCTACTAAGCGAGCCTGTGCAGATCGGCGACCTTGGGCAGGAGAAACCATTATGAAGTTCTGCACTGGGGCGCTGCTTTTGCTGATCGTAACCTGCGCCGATGCCGCCGATGCCGCCGATGCCGCTGTGCAATCGCCGGCTGATGCCGGCATCGCGCCGTTCATCGCGCATTATCTGGCGGATTGGAAAGGCATCACCGTAGGCACCAGCGAGATCCAACTGACGCGGGGCACGGATCCGGGACAATACCACTACACTTGGACCATCACCGCGCGCGGAATATTTAGAGTCGCATATCACGACGATCTGGTGCAAAAGAGTTGGTTGAGCCAGATCGGCGAGCACGTCCGCCCGGATAAATACTTCGGCAAGGAAGGCTCATCGACGGTGGAGCTTAATTTCGACTGGCAAAACAAGCGTGCCACCGGCGAGTCGGAGACCAAGCCCGTCAACATAAATCTCAAGCACGGGACCCAGGATGTGATGTCCATTCAAGTCGAAGTAATGCTCGATCTCAAGAATGGCAATTTGCCCAAGATCTTTCAAATCATCGACAAAGACCAGCTAAAGGAATTCAACTACACCCAGGAAGGCACCGCGAAGATCCGCACGGCAATCGGCGAACTCGATACCATCATCGTGACCAGTCAACGCAGCGGCAATAACCGCCTTCTGCGCATGTGGTTCGCCCCATCCTTGGGGTTCGTGCCCGTCCAGGCAGAGCGCAGTCGGGACGGCAGAGTCGAAATTGCCATGCGCATAAAAAGTGTCGATCGCTTAGAGACGATCGAGCCGCGCGCAAAGCCTTAGGTTTTCGGTAGCGTAACTCCGCGCTGGCCCTGATATTTGCCGCCGCGATCTCGGTAGGAGGTCTCGCAAACCTCATCCGATTCGAAGAAGAGCATCTGCGCCACGCCTTCGTTGGCATAAATCTTCGCGGGCAGCGGCGTGGTGTTCGAGAATTCCAGCGTCACGTGACCTTCCCATTCGGGTTCTAAAGGCGTTACGTTGACTATAATTCCGCAACGCGCATATGTTGAATTATGAACAATGAGTCCATTGGCGACGAAGTTGTGCAGAGTCGGAACGGAAATATCGAAGACTTCCTCAGTGCCCGCGGGCTCGATGCTTTCGACGACGTCCCACAGCGGGCCATCGATGAGAGGACTCACGTACTTGTCACCGGTTGCGAGCGCCACCTGAACCGCCGTAGAAAAAGGCACTGACTGATGTGAATACGTCCCAATATTGAGAGAACTCAACGTTACGCCACCCACGCGGGCCGCTATGCCAATCATGGGCCACGCTTCGGACGGCAAAGTGTCGAAGTTACTTTTGCGCCGGCGTTGCGCGCGAATCATCGGGAGCACCTCGAGGTCGAGACGCTGTTGTTTCAAGGAACCCGGCGTGAAGCCGATTTTCTCAGCAAAGCGCCAAATCTGGACTTTGTCCGTGATCTGAATCTTGCAAGCGCGCGTTCCGATTGCGGTCGCTTTTTCCCGCATCAGCGAGAAAATGCCGAATCGCAATAATAGGTGGTGGACGTCTTCGATCAGTCGTCTGGAGTTCGAGTAATACTCGATAAACGCAGCCCCTTTCGAACTGTACACGCTGCCGTCGCCGCTGAATAACGACTGAAGAAACAATCGAATCGAATTTTCGGGCGCGGTGAATATGCACTGCGGAACAAACTTCTCGCCCGCTGCCACATTCAAATCGTATTTCTGCAGCCAGCCATGCGCCCGATTGCGTTCCTGCACGCCGCCTCCTCCTTGGCGATTAACGAGGCGGTAACCGTAGCGCCCTTTGAAAGTAACAACCCCCATTCCAGAATCGGCCACGCACGCTTTCAACAAATGAACCAATACCGGATCGGCCGTGGTGCAGGTCGGACTATAGCCCGGGGTGTCGCATTGCCCTTCTGAGATCATCAATCCCAGCAAACTTGCCTCCCAATTGGGAATGGGTGTCTTTCCAAAGACCGGGATAGCGCGAGCGGCCGCGATCCGATCGCCGGGACACAGCTCGCTCAACGGCACCCATCCCTTTAACTGGAGGAAGGGGTGATTCGCGGTCGCGCGAATGCGCAAGCCAGCCCGAGTGCGAAGTTCGAAAACCTCTTTTTGACCTTGCGGAATAAACGCTGAAACTTTAGCGGCTTTGAGCCGCCAGGAATCAATCGCGAGTGTCGATTTGCCCCAGCGCATTTCGGTAATCGGCACATACGCTCCGCTATCGGCGTCCACGACGCGGGTGTCGCCCGTCACGCACTTTCCCAAACATACGGTCAAAACGCTGCGCGGAATCCGAAAGTATTCGACCGTGCTCGCGAGCGCGAACGAGTTCGGCGGAATGATGCACACCGGCCCTTTGAAATCGACAAAAGACTTTTCGTCGAAGTTCTTTGGATCGACGATGGTCGAATTGATATTGGTGAATATCTTGAAGTCTTCTGCGCAACGCACGTCGTAGCCGTAACTCGACGTGCCGTAGGAAACGATCTTTCGACCATCCGCGACGCGCACTTGTCCCACCGAAAAAGGTTCGATCATGCCGTGTTCCGCGGCCATGCGTCTGATCCACCGATCGCTCTTGATGCTCATTAGGTTGCTTCGACCGTGATTTTTGGGAATGCCCGGCTGTAGTCTTTGTTCAATGTCGCCAAGCGAGCTGCGGTACGGCGCGCCATCAGAAAATAGGCCCGCGCGCGTTCGCTGTCAGGCTCTGCCACCACGGTCGGTGAGCCGCCATCAGCATCCTCGCGGATTCGGATATCCAAGGGCAGCTCGCCCAGCAGCTGCACACCATACTGAGCGGCCATGCGTGCGCCGCCGCCGCTGCCGAACACGTGCTCCACGTGACCGCAATTGGAGCAGACATGCATGCTCATGTTCTCAACCACCCCGAGCACTCGCACCTCGACCTTTTCGAACATCTTAAGGCCCCGGCGGGCATCCAGGAGCGCGATGTCCTGCGGCGTCGTCACAATGACGGCACCGCTGACGGGCACGCGCTGCGCCAGGGTGAGTTGTATGTCGCCGGTGCCGGGCGGCATGTCGACCACCAGATAATCCAAATCGCCCCAGGTGGTGTCGCTGAGGAGTTGCGTCAGCGCAGAAGTCACCATCGGCCCGCGCCAAGCCATCGGTTGCTCTTGGTCAATCATGAAGCCGATGGACATCACTTCCACGCCATGCGCGCGCAGCGGCGCCATGTGCTTGCCGTCGGTGCTGACGGGCTTGGCACCGGCCAATCCCATCATCAACGGCTGGCTCGGGCCGTAAATATCGGCATCCAGCAGCCCCACCTTGGCGCCTTGTGCCGCCCAGGCGAGCGCCAAATTGGCCGCGGTCGTGGATTTTCCGACTCCGCCCTTGCCCGAAGCGACCGCCACCACGTTCTTGACATTCGTGAGCGGTTTTAGCGTGCGCTGAACTGCGTGGGCTGTGATTTGCGAGGAGAGCTCCAGCTCTAGACGGGAGTCGCCAAGCGCGGGTCCGAGGTGCGTCTGCAGCGCGGCTTGCATTTCGGCCACATAATCAGCACATGGAAAGCCCAAAACCAGTTCGATCGTCACCAGGCCGCCTCGAGCGGCGATCGACTTGATTGCCTTGGCTTCGCCTAAGGTCTGGCCCAAGTAAGGATCGGTGAAGGCGCTCAGTTTCTCGCGGATGTCGCTTTCCGCCGCAGGGGGTTGATTCATAAAGTCGCCGATTGTACCGCAGGCAGCTAAAAGCGTGACGTGTGGCATAATTCCATATTGAGAATCAAGACCATGGACGGCGCCTGAATTAAGGTAAGAATGGGTGACTCTCCGAGGAACGGTTTAGCTTAGGCGCCGAATGACCCTATTCGCCAATTATCGTGCCGATCGGCTTATTGCCGAAGTTAAATCCAGCGGCAATCCAGCCAGCCCGCTGGCGCTGAAGGCATTGGAAAAATTGATTGCGCTCGGCTCCGACGCCATCGACCCCATCGTCGATGCCCTCGCAACGTCGGAAAAACGCGAAACCACTGCCTATGTCGAGGTGCTAGCCCGGCTGATTGATTCCAAAACCCTGCCGATTCTCCTCAAGACCATGTCGGAAGCGAACGGCCGCGCCATGTCGGGAATCGCCTGGGCGCTGTCTACCAGCAAGAACTATCCCGCACACGCACTGCTCGACGCGCTAAGCAAGCCCGGGATGCCGAAACAGGCACTCCTCGATGTGATTGCCGCGCAAAAAACCCGCTACACGGTGCGCGAATTATTGAATGCCGCCTATACGCAGGAGCCCAGCGAGAGAAACGGTCTGTTCAAAATTATCGGCGAGATCGCCGACGAGTCGTCCGTGGATGATTTGCTCGCGCGGATCGAAGGCAAAGACCCGATCGCGAGGCTGCACATCATCAATGTCTTGGCACGCTTCAATGAGCCTAAGGTACAACAGGCGGTACAGAAGCAACTCAAGGACAACAGCAAATTCATCCGCTCGGCCGCCCTATCCGCACTGGCTAAGATGGATGGCCCGTTCGATATGCCTTTGGTCGTCGGAATGCTGCGCGATCCTGAGATCGAGGTACAGAACAAAGCGGTGGATGTCGTGGTAAAGGCCAACCACCCTGAAACCGTCAAGTATCTGGTGGACGTGCTCAAGGATGAGAACGAATACGCGCGGCGCGCAGCGGTGGAGGTCTTGAACGTGGTCGGTACGTCCAAATCCGTCAAGTACTTGCTTGAAGTGATCGCCGATAGTGACTGGTGGGTGCGCACCCGGGCGGCCGACGCGCTCGGCAAGATCGGCGGCCCGAAGGTGGTCGACGCGGTGCTTACTCTCATCAAAGATGAGAATCAGGATATTCGCCGCGCCGCCATTGAAATCCTGAACCAGACCAAGGACGAGCGCGCGGTGGCACAGCTGATCGAGGCGACGCGCGACCCGGATTGGTGGGTAAGCGAGCGCGCAGTCGATGCGCTGGCGGAAATCGGCAGCAGCAAAGCGCTGCCGCGCTTCATCGACATGTTGCAGGGCGAGGCTAAGTCCTTGCCGACGGTCATCCGGGCAATCGGCAAAATCGGCGACCAGCGCAGCCTCGAGGCCTTGTTGCCGATGCTGTCGCGGCCGGAAAACGAAATCCAAGTGGAGGCCATCTCGGCCCTGGCGAAACTCGCCGACGAGCGCCGCGCGGACACCATACGCGTGCGCCTGCAGGCGGTGTCGACCAGCGCGGATGGCACCTTAAGTCAGGCTGTCGCGCGCGCCTTGCAGGAACTCGATAACCGTTTCTCGACTCAGCAAATTGCTGCGAACCAGCGCGCCGAGAAAATGCAGGAGCCTGCCAAGACGCTGCTCATCGACAATCAGTCGCTGGCCAATGCAGTCAAGCAGGCGGAAGAAACCGCTGCTTCGGCCAAGTTGGATATCGCAACCCTGAGACCCGGCGACGTCATCGAGGGCCGCTACAAGTTTATCGAAAAAATCGGCAAGGGCGCATTTGGCACCGTATTGCTCATGGAAGACACGGTCGTCGAGGAGCGCCTGATCCTCAAGTTCTTGAACCCGAATGTTTCTTCTGACGAAGAAATGATGAAGCGCTTCGTTCACGAACTGCGCTACAGCCGCAAAATCACCCATAAGAATGTCATCCGCATATACGACTTCTTATACATCCGCGGCAATTACGCAATCTCGATGGAATATTTTCCTTCGCACACATTGGGCGGTGAAATCGTCAACGAGAAGCCCGTGGCGCTTAAACGTGCCGTCAAATTCGGCATCGACATCGCGACCGGCATGGCGGTGGCGCATCAAGCCGGTATCGTGCACCGCGACTTGAAACCGGCGAACGTCCTGATCGACAACGACTCACTATTGAAGATCGTCGACTTCGGCGTGGCCGCGGCGCAAACCCAGGGCGACACGCAGTTGACCAAGACCGGCTATGTCATCGGCTCGCCCAAGTACATGGCACCCGAACAGATCCTGGGTAAGAAAGTCGATGAGCGAGCGGACATCTACAGTTTGGGCGTCATCATGTACGAGATGTTCGCCGGCGTGCCGCCCTACTCGCGCGGCGACCACATGTCCGTGATGTACCAGCATGTCCAGGGTAAGGCGCGCCAGCCGATAGAGATCAACAAACAGTTGCCGGTGGAGCTAAACGCCATTGTTATGAAGTGCATGTCGCTGGACAAGGCAAAACGGG
The DNA here is from genome assembly GCA_041690895.1 of Gammaproteobacteria bacterium. Classification (GTDB taxonomy): domain Bacteria; phylum Pseudomonadota; class Gammaproteobacteria; order Steroidobacterales; family Steroidobacteraceae; genus Bog-1198. The sequence continues at coordinate 60,734 of JBEPVT010000008.1, read as the reverse complement.
CTCAGAGCATGGACGAACTGCGCTTATCGCTGGAGAAATTTCTCTAGCAGTTGACGGACCTCACGTTTATGGCCGAATCGGGCCCTAAACACTCGAAAAACCAATTGCTTACGGGTACCTTACGCGTTATGGCAAGAATCGACGCGTTCCTCAAGCTGGGCGTGGCCCAGGGCTGCTCGGACCTGCATCTAGCGGTCGGTGTGCCCCCAATGCTGCGCATGCATGGGGACCTGATGCCGATCAAATTTCGCAATCTAGGCGATGCCGAGCTCGAGGCCTATATCACCGAGGTCCTGACCCAATCGCAACTGAAAGTTCTGCGCGAGGGCAACGATTTGGACTTCTCCTATGTGTCGACCGAGGGCGGCCGCTTTCGCGTCAATGTCTTTCGCAAGGAAACCGGCATCGGTGCGGCTTTTCGGTCGATCCCCACCACCATGCCCACGATGGATCAGCTGGGTCTACCGCCGATTGTGAAGAAATTGTGCGACTATCATCAAGGGATGATCCTGGTGACCGGTTCTACGGGTACCGGCAAGACCACAACCCTCGCATCGATGATCGACTACCTCAATTCGACACGGGCGCTCAACATCATCAGCCTCGAGGATCCGATCGAATTCGTTCATCGCAGCAAGACAAGCCAGGTGATACAGCGCGAATTGGGCACGCACCTGCCCTCTTTTGCCGAGGGCGTGCGCGCCGCGATGCGCGAGGATCCCGACGTGATCTTAGTCGGCGAAATGCGCGACGCGGAAACCATTTCCATGGCGATGACGGCCGCCGAGACCGGACACCTGGTACTCGGGACCTTGCACACCACCAGTGCCACCAAGACCATCGATCGTATCATCGACGCGCTGCCGGCTGAAGAGCGCGAGCAGACCAAGACCTTTCTTTCCTCGAGCCTCATCGCGGTCATTACGCAAATATTGCTCAAGACACCGGATCAGCGCGCGCGCAAGGCCGTGTGCGAGGTCATGGTGCTGACCAAGGCTATCGGCAAGCTCATCATGACCGACCAGACACATCAGATTCCCAGCCAGCTGCAAATGGGCAAGGAATACGGCATGCAGCTGATGGACCAGGCTTTGCTCGCAGCCATCAACGCCAAGGAAGTGGACCCTGAGCATGCGTATTCATACGCATCCGACAAGCGCCAGTTCCAGCGCTTCGTAACCGACATGACTGGAATGCCGCTTGCCGAACCGGCAACGCCGCCGTAAGCATGCCGTCCATCGATGAGTTCTTGAATCAGATCCTCGAGCGCAACGGTTCGGATCTGCATTTTTTGGCCGGCGACCCACCCCGCGTGCGTCAATACGGCGATCTCAAGGCGCTGAGCGATAAGCCGTTGAACGCGGACGTAGTAAAGACCACGCTGTATGAAATCATGCCCAAGCTGGCGATCGAGCGATTCGAAGAAAAGGACGGCACTGACTTCGCTTATGCCATACCGGGAGTTGCGCGCTTTCGCGTCAACGTCATGCGGCAGCTCAATGGCATGGGCGCGGTGTTCCGAGCCATTCCATCCAATGCCAAAACCGCAGAGGAGCTCAAACTCCCCCAGGCGGTGATGGACATGTGCAAAATCAACAGCGGCCTGATCCTGGTGACCGGCAAGACCGGATCCGGCAAGTCCACAACATTGGCCGCCATGATTGATGACATCAATCGGCGCGAAAAGGGCCACATCCTCACCATTGAGGACCCGATCGAATTCGTGCATACGCGCAAAAACTGCCTGATTAGCCAGCGCGAGATCGGCGTTCACGCCGCATCATTCGCCAGCGCTTTGAATTCCGCGTTGCGTGAAGACCCGGACGTGATTCTGGTGGGCGAGTTGCGCGATCTTGAAACCATGAGCATTGCAGTGACTGCCGCGGAAATGGGCATTCTGGTGATGGCGACGTTGCACACCAACGGCGCGGCGCCCACCGTCGATCGATTGGTCAACGCCTTTCCCGCCGACAAGCAACCACATGTGCGCACGATGCTTTCCACCAGTCTGCGCGGTGTCGTCTCGCAGCAGCTCATACAAAAGTCTGACGCACAGGGCCGCGTGGCGGCCTTGGAAATTCTGGTCAATACCCCGGCCGTGGCCAATCTGATTCGCCAAGGCAAGATGGATCAGTTGGAAAATGCCATGCAAAGCGGCGCCGCCAACGGCATGAGGCTGATGGACACGGCGATTCAGGCGCTGCTCGATTCACGGCAAATTTCCGGTAAAGAAGCCTTCAAAAAAGCCATCAACAAAAGCAAATTCGAACAGTTCCGCGAAGCTTCCTAGGCGCTTGTGGCAAGCATTGCAGCGCGCAGCGCTGGCCGCCGCCGCGACCGCTCGGGCGCGTCATGGCATAATTTGGCATGACCCAACCACGCCGAATTCTGGTTACCAGTGCGCTGCCGTACGCGAACGGTCCCTTGCACCTGGGCCACATCCTCGAAACCATTCAGACCGACATCTGGGTTCGATTCCAGAAGCTTCGCGGCCATGAGTGCTACTACGTCTGCGCGGACGACACGCATGGCACACCGATCATGCTCAAAGCCCAAGCGGAAGGGATGACTCCGGAGCGGCTCATCGCTCAGGTCCATACCGAGCATCAGCGCGATCTGGCCGACATGTTGATCGGCATGGACAACTTTGGTTCGACGCACTCGGCGCAGAACAAGGATCTGTGCGATCGCATGTACTTGACGCACCGCGAAGCCGGCTACATCGATAAGCGCAGCGTTCGCCAGGCCTACGACGAGGCTGCCAAGATGTTCCTGCCGGATCGCTACGTAAAGGGCATCTGCCCGGTCTGCGCGACGCCCGATCAGTACGGCGATTCCTGCGAGAACTGCGGATCGACTTATACGCCCGCCGATCTTAAAAACCCTGTTTCGGTGGTGAGCGGCAGCACGCCTGTGTGGCGCGAATCCGAGCACTATTTCTTTAAGCTTAGCGCCTTTGAGAAACCCTTGAGCGCTTGGGTGGGAAGCGGCGCGGTGCAAGACAGCGTGGCACGCAAACTCGATGAGTGGTTTTCGCAGGGCCTCAGGGATTGGGATATCTCCCGCGACGCGCCGTACTTCGGCTTCGAGATCCCGGATGCTCCCGGCAAGTATTTTTACGTTTGGTTTGATGCGCCGATCGGCTATCTTGCCAGTTTCACGCAATTGTGCGCCCGCACAGACCTCAAATTCGATGATTTTTTCGCGCTCGAATCGAGCGCGGAACTGCATCATTTCATCGGCAAGGACATTTTGTATTTTCATACGCTGTTCTGGCCGGCAGTGCTGCAGGCCTCAAAAATGCGCCGTCCTACGGCGGTTCATGCGCACGGATTTCTCACCATCAATGGGCAGAAGATGTCGAAGTCGCGCGGCACGTTCATCACGGCGCGCAAGTATCTGCAGAATTTTCCGGCCGAGTATCTACGCTACTACTTTGCGGCCAAGCTGGGTGCCGGCATCGACGATATGGATATGAACCTAGACGAGTTCGCCACTCGCCTGAATTCAGAAATCGTCGGCAAGCTCGTGAATATCGCCAGCCGTTGCGCGGGTTTTATCGCGCGCTCGTCCGGCGGCCGCTTGGCGGATACGTTGGCCGATCACGGATTATACGTGGCATTCATCAGCGCCGGCGAGAGCGTCGCGAAGAGCTATGAGCGCCGCGATACGGCCGCGGCCATGCGCGACGTCATGGCGCTCTGCGACCGCGCGAATCAGTATGTCGATTCGCGCAAGCCCTGGATGCTTGCCAAGGATCCGAAGAACGCAGTCGAAGTGCAGAGCGTTTGCACACAGGCCTTGAACCTGTTTCGAGTGCTGATGATTTACCTTGGACCGGTGCTGCCGGTTATGGCGGCGCGCGCCAGTGCTTTTTTTCGGGAACCGGCATGGACCTGGGCCAGCGCGGCGACGCCGCTTCTCTCCTCATCCATCAATGCCTACGAGCCGTTGGCGCTGCGGCTTGATCCCAAGACGGTGGCCCGGCTGGTGGAACCAGAGACGCCATTGGCCGCCGCAGCCGCGCCGGCCAATGGCGGCGCGTCCGACGCTGCAACGTTGGCGGCGGCAGCATCCGTCGAGGGCAATCTGATTTCTATCGACGACTTTCTGCGCATCGATTTGCGCGTGGCCAAAGTCTTATCCGCGGAATTCATTGGCGGGGCAGACAAGCTGTTGAAGCTGCGCGTGGATGTTGGCGAGCTGGGCGAGCGCGAGATTCTTGCCGGCATTCGCGCTGCCTACGATCCGAAGACTCTGCTCGGCCGGCTCATCGTGGTTGTCGCGAACCTGGAGCCGCGCATTATGCGTTTTGGCACTTCGGAGGGCATGATGCTGGCCGCGGGACCCGGCGGTAAAGACATCTTCGCGCTGTCTGCGGATTCAGGAGCGACCCCCGGCATGCGCGTAAAATGACATGAGCCGCGACACCACGCCTGACATCGCGGCGCGCATCGACGCATTGCTGCCGCAAACCCAGTGCACGCGCTGCGGTTATGCCGGGTGCAGTCCGTACGCAGCCGCGGTTGCCGCGGGCGAGGCACAGATCGATCAATGCCCACCGGGCGGCGAAGCGACGATCGCGGCGCTGGCACGTTTGCTGAATCGGCCGACGTTGCCGCTTAATCCCATAAACGGCATTGAGTCCGCGCCGCGCGTCGCCTGGATCGACGAAGCGCGCTGCATCGGCTGCGCTCGTTGCTTGGCACCTTGTCCGGTGGATGCCATCCTCGGGGCGCAGAAGTACATGCACACTGTGCTCGCCAATCGCTGCACCGGGTGCGAATTGTGCCTGCCGCCATGTCCCGTTGACTGCATCGAGATGCGCGCTGCCGCAGACCATAGTGTCAACCAACCGACGTTGAATCGCGCACGCTACGCTGCGCACACCGCGCGGCTCGAAAATCAAGCAGCGGAACGGCAACGACAGCTTGATGCCAAGAAAGCGAGTGCGCCGCACCGCTTAAGGTTGCCGTGAATCCGCAGAAGCGCCGGGAAATCTTTGCCCGATTTCGGGCGGCAACGCCGCGGCCGCGTACCGAACTGATCTATCAAACTACGTTTGAATTGCTGGTCGCGGTCATCCTCTCCGCGCAAGCAACCGACAAGAGCGTGAATAAGGCCACGGCAGAACTGTTCCGCGCGGCGAATCTACCAGCCGCGATGCTGGCACTCGGCGTGAAGGGGCTCTCGAAGTACATCAAGTCGATCGGTCTCTACAATGCCAAGGCCAAGAACATCATTGCCATGAGCCGGTTGGTCTTGGAACGTCACGCCGGCGAGGTGCCGACCAGCCGAGAAGCGCTCGAGGAATTACCCGGCGTTGGGCGCAAAACCGCCAACGTTATTTTAAACACGGCATTTGGCCAAGCGACGATCGCGGTGGACACCCACATCTTTCGCGTCGCGAATCGCAGCGGAATTGCGCCCGGCAAGACGGTGCGCGCGGTTGAGGACAAATTGCTGAAGCTCGTGCCGCTGGAGTTTCGCCTCGATGCGCATCACTGGCTGATCCTGCACGGTCGCTATGTTTGCAAAGCCCGTCGGCCCGCCTGCCCGGAATGCATCATTGCGGATTTGTGCGACTATCGTCACAAGACACCCGCATGAGCCTATTCGATGGTTATTCCCGCGATCAGTTGCGGCTTGCCTACGCGCAAGCCTGGGCCAAACGCCTGGCGCGCTCGCCGCTGGCGCCGCTCGAAGCGCAGATCGCCGACGTGATCGAAGCTCACCCTGAATACCAACGCCTCGTTGCCGACGCGGACACGGCGGTCGGATTTGAGCAAGATACCGCCCTCGTGGCCGACAATCCGTTTTTGCATATGGGGCTGCATCTTGCGGTTCGCGAGCAACTCTGCATCGACCGTCCGCCGGGAGTTCGTGAACTGCAGCGCCAATTGCAAGTGAGATATGCCGATGCGCATCGCGCGCAGCACGCTCTCATGGAGGCCTTGGGCGAGGAGCTATGGATGGCCCAACGCGATGGCCGGGTCCCTGATGAGAATCGATATTTGGCTCTGGCCCGGAAGCGCTTGGCTGCCCATTGAGCTTCGGACCGATCAATGACCGCCGCGACCGAAGGTTAACGAAGCTTCATGCGCGCTTCATCGGAACGCCTGTAATCCACGGTTATCCTGACTAGCCCTAAGTCAACCAGCCGTTTGAGGAAGCAGCCATGCGCCTTGCATTCGTCACGAGCGCTTTGTGCCTCAGCACTCTGGGTCTCGGCCTTCTGACGCTCGCCGCTCAGCCGGTCGTGCCCCAGCCCCCCGTGCCCGCCGCGTCACATGGGGCCACGAGCGCTGCCGCTGCAAGGCATCTCAAGCGCACGGCTTGCCTTAAAGAGGCTACGGCGAAAAAGCTGATCGGCGCTGACAAAACGGCGTTTTTGAAAACCTGTATTGACGCGCCACAAGATCCGATATCAGCGAGCCGGCAAACTCTGCCCGATCGGCCCTGAGTCCTACAATTTCCGCGCGGGTGTCGCGGTAATGGTAAATCGAACGTTGTCCGCTGCAGCATTACTCAATTGCAGCAGGAATGGCCGCGTTCCAAGCAGATCGAACTCAACAATCTTGTGCGGCGAGCTGCAGCCGTGCTGCCCTTGAAAATCCGTGGCAGTGACTAACGCGCCATTCGACACGACGTCGATCCAGAACGACATGTCGATCGCGACCCGATAGCTGCCACCGGCGGGAATTTTGAAGGCCACTAGGCCTGCGTAGGATCCCGCCCGCGGGATTTTCTTCCCGGGCGTGACCGCAAAATTCACATGCTCTTGCGCCAACAGCTTGAGTTCGTACAGGTGATTCAGCAAGATCACAGGCGCGGTCTTCGAATCCGCTGCCGCTGCCAAGGGTGTCGCTGAACCTGCGAACAGCGCTCGCTGCGGCGACACATCCCACTTGAAATCCACGCAAGCATCATCCGCAAACGCGGGCATCGCCGCGGCTGCGAGAAGGATGCAACAGAAAGCACTTCTGATCATTTTTCGGGCCGCTTGGGGATGTAAAGATCAGTCAGTGTGCCATCAAAGGCTTGCGCGGCGAACGCGACGGTTTCGGACAACGTCGGATGCGGGTGAATCGTCAATCCAATATCGGTCGCATCGGCGCGCATTTCTATGGCCAACGCTACTTCGGCAATCAAATCGCCGGCATTGGTGCCAACGATGCCGGCGCCGAGGATCCGATGCGTCTCCTTATCGAACAGCAGCTTGGTGAACCCATCGTCGCGATTCAGCGCCAGCGATCGTCCGCTCGCGGCCCAGGGGAAAACCCCCTTGCCGTACTGGGTGCCGCGAGCCTTCGCGTCGGTCTCGGTGAGACCCGCCCACGCAATTTCTGGATCGGTATATGCAACTGCAGGAATACAGCGCGCATCGAACGCGGCTTTGTGTCCGGCGGCGACCTCCGCGGCGACCTTGCCCTGGTGACTGGCCTTATGCGCCAGCATCGGCGCGCCGACGATATCGCCAATCGCAAAAATGTGCGGCACGTTGGTCCGCATCTGTTTGTCAACTTCGATGAGACCGCGACTGCTTACTTCGACGCCCGCCACGGCAGCGTTGATGGCATTGCCGTTGGCGCTGCGGCCGACTGCCACCAACACGCGATCAAACAGTTGCGGTTCAGGTGCGTCCGGACCGTCATAGTTCGCGCGCAAGCCCTCTGGAAGCGCCTCGAGTTTTGCCACCTTGGTCTTCAACAGAATCTTTTCGTAACGCTTCTCGATTCGCTTTTGCAGCGGGCGCACGAGGTCGCGATCAGTACCCGGCATGAGCCCGTCGCTCAATTCCACCACGGTCACCTTGACGCCGAGAGCATCGTAAACACAGGCCATCTCCAGGCCGATGATGCCGCCGCCGATCACCATCAAGCGTTTACAATCCACCGGCAACTCCAGCGCACCGCTCGAATCGATGACCCGCGGATCATCGGGTAGCCCCGCCAACAGCGCTGATTCCGATCCTGCCGCGATGATGCATTGCTTGAAATCCACGCGGCGCGATCCATCCACGCTTTTCACATCGAAAGAATACGGCCCCACAAATTTCGCTTCGCCTTGAATCAGAGTGACTTTGCGCTGTTTTGCCAGCAGCATCAGTCCATTGGTCAATCTCGTCACGACCTTGTTCTTCCAAACGCGCAACAGATCGCGGTCGATTTGCGGAGCGCCAAACACGATCCCGTTGGCCGCCATGTCAGCGGCGTCTTCGATCACCTTGGCTGCGTGCAGCAGGGCTTTGGAAGGGATGCAGCCGTCATTCAGGCACACACCGCCGAGCACCGGCGAGCGTTCGATCAACGTCACCTGCAAGCCTAGATCCGCCGCGCGAAACGCCGCTGTATAGCCGCCTACGCCGGCGCCGAGCACAACCAGGTCGACCGCTCTGTCCGGCGCGCTGCCGACCGCCGTGACCGCAACTTTGGCGGTAGTGGCGCCTACAGGCTTGGCGGCTGTGGCCGGCGACTGCGTTGCAGCTGGCGGTGTGGAAGTGGGCGTTGGTGCCGGAGCGCTTCCCTTGACGGGCGTGGGTGCGGCAGTCCCGGCCTTTACGCTCGCGCCGGCATCGGATTCCACCATCGCAATCAGGGTGCCCGACGAAACGGCATCGCCCTTCTTGATTTCGACCGAATTGATCACCCCGCTTAGCGGCGAAGGTACGTCCATCGCTGCTTTATCTGATTCGAGTGAAATCAGCGGATCTTCGACGGCAACTTTGTCTCCCTTCTTGACGAGCACCTCAAGAACAGTGACTCCCTTGACCTCGCCCATATCAGGAACTCGCACCTCCACGGTGCTCATAGCAGGGCCTTCACGTCACCGAGCGTTTTTGCGAGGAATACCACGAAGCGAGCCGCCTCGGCGCCGTCGATGACGCGATGATCGTAGGACAATGACAATGGCAGCATTAGGCGCGGCAGAAACGCGCCGCGCTCATAAACCGGCTTCTGACTCGACCTCGATACGCCGAGGATGGCAACTTCGGGTGCGTTGATGATGGGCGTGAAATACGTGCCTCCGATTCCGCCCAAGCTCGAAATCGTAAAACTGCCGCCCTGCATTTCGGTGGCCTTTAGCTTTCCCGCCCGCGCCTTTTCAGAAAGCGCTGTCAAGGCGCGTGCAGTGTCATAAATACTCAGCTGATCAGCATTGGCGATGACCGGAACCACCAATCCATTCGGCGTGTCGGCGGCGAAACCAATATTAAAATACTTCTTCAAGATCAGATTTTCGCCGCACCCGTCCAGCGAGGCATTGAATCGAGGAAATTCCCGCAGCGCCAATATGCAGGCCTTGATGATGAATACCAGCGGAGTGAGCCGCACCTCCTCCTGTGCCGCCTTGCTCTTCAACGCACCCCGCGCCGCCTCAAGATCGGTGATATCCGCATCCTCGTGCTGAGTCACATGCGGCAGATTCAGCCAGCTTGCTTGCAGTCTTGCGCCCGAGATTTTTTGGATCCGTGAAAGCGGCTTGACCTCGACAGGCCCGAAGTGCGCGAAATCCACTACCGGCACACGCGGCAGCGCTGAACCGGGCGCGGCAGTGGCGGCCGCGACGAGCAGACCTTTGACGTGCGCCTTGACGTCGTCCTGCGTGATGCGGCCCTTGACTCCGGTGCCCTCGACGTTGCCCAAATCCGCACCCAGTTCACGCGCGAACTTGCGCACCGAGGGGCTGGCATGAGCTCTTGAAAATGCCTGCTCGTCGATCACGGCACGTCGCACGTCGCGCGGTGCGGGTTGCGCGGCAGGCGACGAGGCGCTGCGTTGCGGTGCGGGAGCGGCGGCGCTGGGCATCCTTTTATCTGCGCTCGGAGCCTTCTCGGATGGCGGGGATTGGCTAGCGGCGGGCGCGGCTGGCGGCGCGGTCGTCTTTTCCGCTGGCGCCTTCTCGGCCGCAACGAGCTCAAGCAACAGGATCAATGATCCCTCGGAGACCTTATCGCCGCTCTTAAGCTTGACCTGCGCGATCTTGCCTGCGACCGGAGCCGGCACGTCCATGGCCGCCTTTTCAGTTTCGATGGTGATCAGCGGCGTCTCTTTCTCGACCTGCTCGCCATCTTTGACCAGCACATCGATGACGTTGACGTCTTTGAAGCCGCCGATATCCGGCACCAGAATTTCGATTGGGTTTGGCATGCTCGCTTAGACCGATAGCGGATTGGACTTTTCGGGATCGATACCGAAATCTTGCATGGCCTTGTTCACCGTCTGCGCATCGATCTTGCCCTCGTCGGACAGTGCTTTGAGCGCGGCAACCACCACGTAGTGGCGATCGACTTCAAAGAACCGGCGCAGTTCGGCGCGCGAGTCGCTGCGCCCGAAACCATCCGTGCCCAGCACCGTATACGCTCCCGGCACCCATTGCCGAATTTGGTCCGCGACTGTCTTCATGTAATCGGTGGCGGCAATGAAGGGGCCTTCTCGCTCCGCCAAAGCTTGCTCGACATAAGTCTGTTTGCGCGGCTCGCTCGCGTGCAGCATGTTCCAGCGCTCGACCGCGAGCGCGCTTCTGCGCAGCTCGCTGAAGCTCGTCACCGAATAAACATCGGCCGGGACACCGTAGTTCTTCTCGAGCAACTCCGCGGCGGCCAGCACTTCGCGCAAAATCGTGCCTGAACCAAATAGCGTCACCCGCACCTTGCCGCGACCGCCGATTTGCAGCAGGTACATGCCGCTCAAAATGCCCGGTGCCGCGCCGGCGGGCATGGCAGGGTGCGCATAATTCTCGTTCATGACGGTGATGTAGTAAAAGACGCTTTCCTGATCTTGATACATGCGGCGCAATCCATCCTGCACAATCACGGCCAATTCGTACGCGTAGGCAGGATCGTAGGCGACGCAATTAGGCACCGTGGTCGCCACTAAATGGCTGTGTCCATCCTGATGCTGCAGCCCTTCACCCGCGAGCGTGGTGCGGCCAGCCGTGCCGCCCACCAGGAATCCTCGCGCCCGGCTGTCGCCCGCCGCCCAAATGAAGTCGCCGACGCGCTGAAAGCCAAACATCGAATAGTAAATATAGAAAGGCACCATGCTTACGCCGTGGTTCGAGTAAGCCGTGGCTGCTGCGATCCAGGAGCACAGGCTCCCCGCCTCGTTAATACCCTCTTCGAGAATTTGTCCCTGCTTATCCTCGCGATAGAACATGAGCTGATCGGCATCCTGCGGCCTGTAGAGCTGACCAACCGATGAGTAGATAGCCACCTGCCGAAACATGCCTTCCATGCCGAAGGTTCGCGCCTCGTCCGGCACGATCGGCACGATGTGCTTGCCGATGTTCTTGTCTTTGATCAAGGTGGTCATCATTCGCACCAGGGCCATGGTCGTCGATATCTCCCGATCGCCCGTGCCCTCAAGCAGGTTGCTGAAGACTTCGAGGGGTGGGACCACCAAGGGCGGCGCGACCGAGCTGCGCGCCGGCAGATAGCCGCCAAGCGCGGCGCGCCGCTCCTGCAAATAGTGCATCTCTTCGCTGTCTTGCGCGGGTTTTCTGAACGACAGACCGACGATTTCTTCGTCGGTAATCTGAATATTGAAGCGATCGCGCACTTCTTTGAGATTATCGTCGGTAAGTTTTTTCTGTTGATGCGTCGAATTCAGCCCTTCGCCGGCTTTGCCCATGCCGAAGCCTTTGACGGTTTTCGCCAAAATGACGGTCGGCGCGCCCGCGTTCGCGACCGCGGATGCGTAGGCGGCATAGACTTTTTCCGGATCATGACCGCCGCGATTGAGATGCCAAATCTCCTCATCCGACATATTGGCGACCATTTCCTTGAGCTCGGGATATTTGCCAAAGAAATGCTCGCGCGTGTACGCCCCGCCCTTGGATTTGAAATTCTGATACTCCCCGTCCACGCACTCTTCCATGACGCGCTTCAAGAAGCCCTTCTGATCGCGCGCCAGCAACGGATCCCAGCGTCCGCCCCAGAGAACTTTGATGACATTCCAGCCCGCGCCGAGGAAGGCCGCCTCGAGTTCTTGAATAATCTTGCCATTGCCGCGCACCGGTCCGTCGAGCCGTTGCAGATTGCAATTGATCACGAAAATCAGATTATCGAGTTTCTCGCGAACCGGCATGGTGAGGGCGCCCATCGACTCCGGCTCATCCATTTCGCCGTCGCCCAGAAATGCCCAGACCCTCTGATCGGAGGGCGCGACCATGCCGCGATGTTCCAGGTAGCGCACAAATCGCGCTTGGAAAATCGCCATCATCGGTCCCAAACCCATCGACACGGTGGGAAATTGCCAAAAATCCGGCATCAGCCAAGGATGCGGATAGGACGATAAGCCGCCGCCGCGTACTTCTTGGCGAAAACGCTGCAGCTGGCTCTCGTCCAAACGGCCTTCAAGATAAGCACGGGCATAAATGCCGGGACTGGAATGCCCCTGGATAAAAATCATGTCGCCAGGATGGGCCGCGCTGCGAGCGCGCCAGAAGTGATTGAAGCCGACCTCGTACAAAGTCGCCGCCGAGGCATAGGTCGCAATATGGCCGCCGTACTCGGAGTTGGTGCGGTTCGCCTGCACGACCATGGCGAGCGCATTCCAGCGTATATAGGCTTCGTTGCGTCGTTCCAGCGATCGATCTCCGGGATATTCTGGTTCCTGCGCTTTGGAAATCGTATTGAGGTATGCGGTGTTGGGCTTGAACGGCAGGTAGGCGCCCGACCGGCGCGTGAAATCCACCAGCTTTTCGAGTAAAAACTGCGCGCGCTGCGGCCCTTGAGCCCGCATGACCGAATCGATCGACTCGAGCCACTCCTGAGTTTCAGTAGGATCAATGTCTTCGAACGGCGATTGTTGCGTCATAAAAATGCACACACCCACGTGTCCTGTTAAGATGGCAGGCACGTTACAGCGCCGCTGCGCTGACTGCCACTACGTTGTTGACCCGCGCTATCTTCGGGGTTTGGATTTTCACGGTCAAGCAAGGGATGAAGTCGCCTTTGCGGTTTTAAGATATGCCGACTAGCTTGCCCTTGGACCGACTGCTCGTGCCCGTGCGCCAAGTCGGCGCGCGGATCAACGCATCGAACCTCGCGCGCTACGCGAGCGCTGTGCTGTTTTTGCCGCTTAGCCCCACTGATGCAGATTGGAAAGCGCTGCCGCATGCCACGATGCTGCGCGCGCTCTATGAGCGAAAGATTCGCAAGGCCGGCGACACCTTTCACGTGCGAGTTGGCCCTCAGGTGCAAACATCGTTGGTGGTCGCATGCCTTGCCAATGAAGCCAGCAGCTTTGAGCGCTTGCAGGCTGCCGGCAAGCTCGCGCGCAGCGCGCTCGACGGCGATCCGAAGTCGTTGCTGGTATGGCAGCAAGGCTGCCCAAACGCCGCTGCCGACGCAACCTTCAACACGATGATTGCCGCCTGCGAGGCCGCTGCCTTTCGCCTTGCGACTTTCAAAAGCAAGCCCAAATCACGAACCCGGCTGTTACGCATTGACCTCGCGCGCCGGGGAAAGTTGCAGGAACTGGATTTGACGCTCGCGACGGCGGCCGGCAACAATCTGGCACGATGGCTTACCGCTCTGCCGCCCAACAGGTTGGACGCCGGCGCCTACCGCAGGCTGCTCAAGCAATTTGCGCAGCGCCTGGAATTGAGCTTCAAGTTCCATGGCGAGGCACAGCTCAAGCGCTTAGGGTGCGGCGCATTTCTCGCGGTGTCGCGCGGCAACGGCAGGCGGGATGCTGGCATCGCCATGCTCTCTTATCGGCCACGCGGCACCGCAGCACCCTTCGTCAGCTTGGTGGGCAAGGGTATTTGCTTCGATACAGGCGGCACTAATTTGAAGGCACACAAGGGCATGCTGGACATGCATACCGACATGCAGGGCAGCGCCGTGGCGTTGGGCTGTCTGTACGCGCTACAGGCGCTGCGCTCGCCGCTGTCGGTAGATTGTTGGCTCGCGATCACCGAAAACCGCACCGGCCCTCTTGCCTACAAGCCGCAGGACGTGGTGCGCGCGGCCAACGGCACGACCATTCAAGTCATTCATACCGACGCCGAGGGTCGAATGGTCCTGGCTGACGCGCTGTGCCTCGCTGCCGCCAAGAAGCCCCGCGCGATCATCGACTTTGCCACGCTCACGGGCGCGTGCATCTACGCACTCACCGAGCGCTACAGCGGCGCGTTCACCAATCGCCCCGAGGCCCGCGGCTTGATCGAATCAGCGGGCATCAGCAGCGGCGAGCGTGTTTGGTGCTTCCCGATGGATAGCGACTACGACTCAGATTTGGAGAGCGCGGTTGCCGATGTGTTGCAGTGTTCAGCCGACGGCAAGGGCGATCACATCTTGGCGGCGCGTTTCCTGAGTCGATTTGTACCCAATGACATTGCGTGGTTGCACTTGGATCTTGCCGCCGGCACCCGCCATGGCGGACTTGCGCATATCGCGACGGAAATTACCGGATTCGGCGTGCGCTACACGCTGGATCTGCTGCGCCGCGGCTGGCCCGCTGCCGCTGCATCCCAATGAACGCTCTGCGCATTCAACGGCCTGATGACTGGCACGTCCATTTGCGCGACGGCGATGCACTAAGAGCCGTCGTTCCTTTCACTGCTGCACGCTTTGGTCGCGCCATCGTGATGCCCAATCTCAAACCGGCCATCACCACCACGGAGCTGGCGGGCGCGTATCGGCTGCGCATTTTGGCAGCTTTGCCCGCCGGCAGCCGTTTCGAACCGCTGCTCACCTTGTACCTAACGGAAGCCACGACCGCCGACGAGCTTGACCGCGCCAAGAATTGCGGTTTTATCCATGGTGTCAAGCTGTATCCGGCGGGCGCGACTACCCACTCGGATGCCGGTGTCAGCGACATCAAGCGGGTGTACGGCGTCCTCGCGCACATGGAGAGAATTGGCATGCGGCTGCTGGTTCATGGCGAGTCAGCGCAGAGCGACGTCGACGTGTTCGACCGTGAAACGCATTTCATCGACACGGTGCTTGCGCCTTTGCTGGAACGATTTCCCGCACTGCCCGTGGTGTTCGAGCACATCACCACCGCTCGCGCCGTCGAATTTGTCGCCACCGCGCGTAGCGGAGTTGCAGCCACCATTACACCGCAGCATCTACTGCACAATCGCAACGCGATTTTTTCAGGCGGCATACGCCCGCACTACTATTGTTTACCGCTATTGAAGCGCGAAAGCGACCGGCAAGCCCTGCTAAGCGCGGCGACCAGCGGCAATCCGCGCTATTTCCTTGGCACCGACAGCGCGCCGCACGACCAAAGCAACAAAGAGAACGCCTGTGGCTGCGCCGGCATGTTCAGCGCACACGCGGCCATTGAGTTATATGCCGAAGCGTTTGAATCCGCAGCCAGGCTCGATCGACTAGAAGGGTTTGCCAGTCACTTTGGCGCCGACTTCTATGGGCTGCCGCGTCACGCGGACTGCGTTACGCTCATCAAGGAAGCGTGGATTGGGCCAGAGAAATATGCATTTGGCGGCGGCACACTGATCCCCTATCGTGCGGGCGAGCCGATTGCTTGGCGACTCGCGCCGGTCTGAGCATGTCGCAAATCCCACCCATTACCTTTGCGACGCGCTTCCGGGGTTTTCTGCCGGTGGTCATCGACGTTGAAACCGGTGGCTTCAACTCGCAAACCGACGCGCTCCTGGAGATTGCGGCAGTACTCATCGAGATGCGCAGCGACGGCACTCTGGCGCGCGGCGAAACGCATCGCTATCACGTCGTCCCATTCCCGGGCGCAAACATGGAACCGGCATCGATGGCGGTGACTGGCATCGACCCCCATCATCCGCTGCGCCCGGCGATCTCCGAAGAAGATGCGTTACAGCGAATCTTCAAAGAAATCCGAAATGCAATCAAGGCGGCGGATTGTACTCGCGCGGTGCTGGTCGGCCATAACGCGTCCTTTGACTTGAATTTCTTGAATGCCGCGGTGGCGCGTGCGCAGGTGAAGCGCAATCCCTTTCATCCCTTTTCGAGTTTCGACACCGCGACGCTCGGCGGCATCGCTTTCGGTCAAACTGTGTTGATGCGGGCCACGCTCGCGGCGGGGCTCGAATGGGATAGCGCCTCGGCGCATTCGGCTGCCTATGACGCCGAGCGCACGGCCGACCTGTTTTGCATCGTGTGCAATCAGTTCCAGGGGGTATTCGACGCGGGCCGCAGGCGCCTGGCCGCCATGGGTCCGCTCGAAGTCGAGGTAGACCCTCAGGAGCCTTAAGCGGTGACGGCGCCCGCCTCTGCCAGCAGCTGCTTCAACTCGCCGCTCTTATACATCTCCAGGGCGATGTCGCAACCGCCAACCAGTTCGCCGTTGACATAGAGCTGCGGAAAGGTTGGCCAGTTCGAATAGCTCTTCAACGCTTCGCGCACTTCCGGGTCTTCAAAAATATTGATATGCGCAAAATTCGCCTTGCAGGCGCGCAGAGCGCCGACCGTTTGCGCTGAGAACCCGCATTGCGGAAAATCGGGCGTGCCCTTCATGTAAAGCACCACCGGGGCGGCGGATAGCTGGCTTTTGATTCGTTCAATCGCGTCCATAATCGACAATCTCCACGTTATTCCTACTTCAATTGTACACTGGTGGCCTAGGGCCCCCGCCATCGTTGAATTATTGGGGTCAGTCCCCTATTCTTCCAGTGCCGCAACGCACGATCCGCGCCGTGGTGGGATCCGACGCATAAACATATGGAGGGAATCGCATGAACCCGTTAAACACCGTCAAATGGCCTCTGATCATTGGATTCGTGCTTGCCGTGCTGATCGCAGCGCTGGTAGAAGGTGGCCTCACTTTCAACTCAATCACCCTGGCGGCGCTGACCCGCTGGCTGCACATTATCGCCGGCATATTCTGGATCGGTCTACTGTACTACTTCAATGCCGTGCAAACTCCGGGCATGGCCGTCGCGGCCGCCGATAAAGGTGGTCCCGGCGGCGCCGGCGTCAACAAATACATCGCACCGCGCGCATTGCTATGGTTTCGCTGGTCCGCGCTCGCCACGTGGCTTTTGGGCGCTTGGTTGCTCTCGCAAACCCACGGCCGCTTCGTCAGCGCCTTTACCTTGAGCCTGCTGGATAACCCGACATCGCGCCCCAACCTCATCATCGGCATCGGCGCGTGGCTCGGCACCATCATGCTCTTCAATGTGTGGGGACTCATTTGGCCCAATCAGAAAAAGATTTTGGGGCTGGTGCCCGCCACCGATGAGCAGAAAGCGAAGGCACGCAAGGTCGCGCTGTATGCATCGCGCGCGAACTTTCTGCTCTCCATCCCCATGCTGATGTGCATGATCGGCCCGATGCACGGGCTGCCGTTTTAAATGGCGGGCGCGGCGCCGGTGGCGAGTCGCACGCGGGCGGTGCCGACGTCGGTTCCTGCCGATCTGGCGCAGCAGGTCGCGACGGCGTTGGGCGAAGATATCGGCGGCGGCGATCTCACCGCCGCGCTCATTCCACCCGACAAGAGCGGCCGTGCCACCGTCATCACACGAGAAGCGGCAATCCTCTGCGGCATCCCCTACGCGGAAGCGAGCTTTAAGCAGATCGATGCACGCGTGAGTTTTGATTGGCAAGTCGCCGAGGGCGAGGCCGTCAGGGCCGATCAAGTGTTGTTCAGCGTGGATGGGCCGGCCCGAGCGCTATTGACGGCCGAGCGAACGGCGCTCAATTTTCTGCAATTGCTGAGCGCTACTGCAACTGCGGCTCATGAATACGCGGAATTGCTCTCCGCGACGCGCTGCCGCTTGCTCGATACCCGAAAAACCATCCCAGGATTACGAACCGCGCAGAAATACGCCGTACGCGTGGGCGGCGGTCACAATCTTCGCATGGGCCTCTTCGACGGAATCCTCATCAAGGAAAATCACATCGTCGCGGCCGGCGGAATCGTGCTTGCGGTCGCCGCCGCGAAACGCACCGCAAGCCAAGTGCCGGTCGAGGTCGAAGTTGAGGATCTGGCGCAACTGCAGGCAGCCATCGATTCGGGTGCCGATATCGCCATGCTGGATAATTTCTCGCTTCAGGCCATGCGCGCCGGAGTGTTACTGAACGCGAAGGCCAAACGGCCTTTGAAAATAGAGGCTTCCGGCGGCATCACGGCCGAGACGATTCGCGCGATCGCAGAGACCGGCGTGGACTTCATTTCCGTAGGCAGCATCACCAAACATGTGCGCGCAGTGGATTTGTCGATGCGATTTGAGTGGCGCGCTTAAGAGCGCGCAATCGGCCGGATCGTCGTCAAACGCTGTTGGCAGCCTTTAACACGCGCTGCGGCTGCGAGACGCCGTAACCCTGAGCATAGTCCACGCCCAAGCTTTGCAACATGTTGATGATTTCTTGATTCTCGGCAAATTCAGCAATCGTCTGCTTGCCGGTAAGATGGCCGATCTCGTTGATCGAACGCACCATTTCCCGGTCGATGGGGTCGTGCAAGATCTCTTTGACGAAGCTGCCGTCGATCTTAAGGTAGTCGACCGGGAAGTGTTTTAAGTAGCCGAACGAAGACAGCCCGGTGCCGAAATCATCGAGCGCAAATTTGCAGCCTAATTCTTTCAGCGCCTGGATGAACCGATTTGCCTGTGAGAAGCTGGCGATTGCCGCCGTCTCGGTGATCTCGAAACAGATCTTGGTGGCATCCAAGCCGCTGCGATGGAATTGATCGATGACATAGGGCAGGAATTTGTCATCACCCAGACTCTGGCCTGACAGGTTGATCGAGCACATCGTCAGTTTTTCGCGCTCGTCGGCCTCGGAGACCAGCCAGCGAAACGCGTTCTCGATGACCCAGCGATCGATGCTCGGGGTGATGCCGTAGCGCTCGGCTGCGGTCATAAAATTGTCCGGCCCGACGATCTTGCCCGCCTCATCGCGCATGCGCAGCAGCAACTCGTAGTGCGCGCCCGTTTCGGCCTTTTGCAGCGGCATGATTGTCTGCCTGAACAGCTCGAAGCGGCCTTCTTCCAGCGCATTGTTGATGCGCGCCGCCCATTGCATCTCGCGCCGGCGCCGCATCAGATCGATGTCGTTTTCCTCGAAGCTGTGCACGCGATTGCGGCCGGCTTCCTTCGCGGCCTGGCAGGCACTGTCGGCGGCGCTCAGCACGGCTGCGACGTCGGCATTGTCCGCGGAAATCGGCACGACCCCGATGCTTGCGCCCAAACGGAAGGTGCGCTCTTCCCAAGTAAACTTGAAATTGCGCACCGCCTCGCGCAGCGCTTCGGCGGTGCGCATGGCCTCATCGAGCGAACAGCTCTCGAGCAAAATTCCGAATTCATCGCCTCCGAGCCGCGACAACGTGTCGCGCCAGCGGACCTTGGATTTCAGCAATGCGCCCACTTGACCGAGAAGCGCATCGCCCGCGCTATGGCCGCAAGTGTCATTGACGATCTTGAATTGGTCCAAATCAAGGACGCATAACGCGTATGAGGTTTCGCGCGCTTTGGCGCTCTTCAAAGCCCGCTCCATGCGGCTTTCGAATTCGCGTCGATTTACCAAGCCGGTGAGCACGTCATGGCTGGCGTGATAGCTGAGGCGCCTGTTGAGCTCGCGCGCCTCGCTTACATCGTGGAACACCAGCACGCCGCCGGACACCGCGCCGCTGCCGTCACGGATCGGCGATGCCGTGCTCTCAACGTAAATTTCGTTGCCGTCGCGGCGGATCAGCAACATCGGTCGAACCGATTTTATCGAGCGGGTGCGGCGGATCGCAACGGCCAGCGGATTTTCGAGCGGCTCGCAGGTCTCTTCGTGGAAGGCGCGGAATATCTCCTCGATGGCGCGGCCTTGGCTGTCCTCAAGGCGCCACCCGGTCAGCGCCTCGGCCACCGGGTTCACGTAGTCGATGACGCCCTTGGCGTCGGTGGTGATGACCCCATCGCCAATGCTCTGCAGGGTTATTTGCGCGCTTTCCTTTTCTCTAAACAACGCCTCCTCGTACAGTTTGCGCTCGGTGATGTCCAGTTCGACGCCCACCAGACGCAGCAAACGGCCCTTGTTGTCGACCTTGGCCTTGGCTCGACTGATGACCCAGCGCCATTCGCCCGTCGCATGACGCATGCGATGCAAGCTCTCGAAGATCGGCGTTTTACCGGCAACGTGATCGCGAATTGCGGCCTGCACCCTCGACATGTCGTCCGAGTGCACTAAGGTGCGCCAATCGGGCGCTTGCCCCACATCGTTTTCATCGTAGCCCAGCATCGCCTTCCATCGCGGCGATAGGTAAACGCGGTTATTCAAGGTATCGAAATCCCACAGTCCGTCATTGGCGCTGTGGATGGCCAGTTCGTTGCGTTCTTCCAAGTCTTCCAGGTGACGCTGAATCTCGATCCGCTCAAGACCGGTGGAGAGGCTCGAACCCACGAGCTTCATGAGCAGATGCAGCTGCACATCCCAATTGTCGCGCGGCCGGGCGTTGGCGATCCCGAGCAAGCCTGCGGAGCGCCCTTTGATCGAATAGCCAATCATGAGCACTGAGCCGATGCCTAAGTGGCTCCACAGAACCGCATCGTCGGTCTGGTCCTGGCGCGGAGCACTGGTATCCCGTAACTCGGAAACGCGCAGTGGCGCCAATCGAGATTTCAGCCAGGGCAGATCATCCAAAGATTGACCGCGCAGCTGTTCGGGATTGCCGGTAGCCAGCATGCCGCGCGCAACTTGCACCTCGCCGATGACGGCCAGTTCGGGGTCGAGCGCCAGATGAAATGCCGTGTCGACGTGGGTTGCTTCGCGCAGCAGCTCCAAGTTGACGATAATGGTGTCGATGGCCGTCGCCGCGGTCATCGTTTGGAAGTCGACGGCGATTTTTATGCAAATGACATCAAGGCCTACGGGGGGTCGCGCAGCGCGCTGCGGCCATGTTCGCGGCGACAATATGTCCGAGGCGGTAAGATCGGGATGGCGGGGATCGTTTGGAGCTATTGCCATGCGCCTTCACTGGTCCCAAGAGAGTAACGGTTGTAGATCAATAGTTTGCCACCCAATCCCGCACGAAACGCGAATGCGTCACACAGTTCCTCGGATTCGCAACCCGCACCTACATCCGGATTCTCGCATAAGTTGTCAGGAATACAAGCTAAGCGATTGAATTCTCAGTCAAGTGCTCTTTTGGCTGACTCGAACAGCAACATCAGCCGCTGCTCCATATCGGCTTGCAATCTTTCCAGCGCTGCCGCATCCAGGCCCTTGGAGACATACACCGGCTCGCCGACGGCAATCACGACGCGTGCGCCGAATTTTGGGATCACGAATCGATCCCAGCTGACTTTCCAAGCGCGGGACGCGCAGTAGCTTAAGGGCACAATCGGCCGTTGGGAGAGTTGCGCGAGCAGCAAGGCGCCGGGTTTGAACTTCCAGGGCGGGCCACGAGGACCGTCGGGCGCGATCACCGGCGAGATACCATCATGAACCAGCGCCTGGTAGAAGTCGCGCAATGCGCGCGCGCCGGTGTGCGTCGAGGAGCCGCGGATCACTTCGCCGCCCAGACGACGCACGATGATCGCGCCGAATTCGCCATCCACCGAAGGACTGATCAAAACTCCCAGTTTCACGCCGGCACTGCGCTGCCCGAACAAATATTTGGCGCACAACAATTGGTGCTGATGCCAGTACACGGGAATGAATGACGGCGAGCGTGCGAGCGCCGCAGTGATGTGCTCGCTGCCCTGGATCCGTACCACCCTGCACCAGCTCACCACCATGCGTATTAACGCGAGGGCTACCGGCGCCGCGATTTTGTACAACCACTGGCGCTCTCTCGTCAGTCGACGGCCGGAGCGCGTCTGCTGATCGTAAATGGTGTTGCGCAGGCCGCCGTCTTCGCGTTTCTTTTGCACGGCTGGTATTGTCGGGAAGCGCTCCGTGCAGCGCAACGCCTAAGTTACAATGCCGGCATGCAAACCATGGCAATTCCGCCGGAACCGGCAGAAGGCTTCGACCTCGGCGGCAGCGAAGAGTCGCTGGCGCGCCTGCAGGATTATTTTGGCCGGTTCGGCGACATCTATCGTGTATTCGCGCCCAGCCGCGGCGTCTTCAACTACGTCATCAATCATCCCGATGACATCAAGCGCGTGCTGCTGACCAATCACCGCAACTACACCAAGGGTGAGGGCATGGATCGGGTCAAGATCCTGCTGGGCAACGGCATCATGACCAGCGAAGGCGCGTTTTGGCGCCGGCAACGGCGCATGCTGCAGCCCTCCTTCCATCGGCGCGTCATCGATCAGTTCAGCCTGCTCATCAACGAGGTCAACCAAAAATACGCCGAGCGTTGGGCGGCGATGGCCGCGCGTGGCGAACCGGTCAACGTGTCGAGCGACACCAGTGAACTGACGCTTGAAATCGTCCTCAAATCGATCTTTGGCCGCGATTTGGAAAGACTGGCTCAGCAGATGGGCGTCAACCCCTTCGAGGTGGTCGCCAAGCAATCGAATCGCGATTTGAAATTTGCGTTTCAGTTTCGATCGCTGGGACGGTTGGTCGGCGAGCTGATCCAACGGCGGCGGCATGCTCCGGAGGAGCATTTTGATTTTCTCAGCATGTTCATGCTGACGCGGGATCGGGAGACCGATGAGCCGATGTCCGACAAGGAATTGATCGACGAGGTGCTGACGCTGATCGTCGCCGGTCACGAAACCACCGCCGCCGCACTGACGTGGACCTGGTATCTCGTGAGCCGCCACCCGCAGGCTGCGGAGCAGCTGCGCGCTGAAGCCGAGCAGACGAGCGCCGAACGCGTCTTAGGGCTCGGAGCCGCCGAAGCAATGTCCTTCACTCACCAGGTTCTGCAGGAATCCTTGCGGCTCTACCCACCCGGCTGGTTGATTACGCGCCGTTCCATCGAAGCCGACGAACTCGGCGGCTTTCCCATCGCCGCGCGCACCGATGTTTTCATAAGCCCCTACATGCTGCATCGACACCCAGCCTTTTGGAGCGACGCGGAACAATTCAAGCCGGAGCGGTTCGCCGCTGCTGCTGCCATTGAACGTCACAAATTTGCATACATTCCCTTTGCGGTGGGACCGCGCCACTGCATCGGCGAGAATATAGCCATGTTCGAAATGCTGGTACACGTGCGAACCATGATGCGGCGTTTTCGGCTCTCGCGCGCGAGCAAAGACCCCATTGAATTCGAGGCACAAATCAATTTGCGGCCTCGATCCAACCTAATGATGACGGTGGAAACGCGATGAACGATGTCGACAAGCTCGGTAAGTACACCACCTTTATAGACGTTCTCGAAGCCAATCGGGATGTCGATCGGGACGTGACTTACATTGAAGGCGAGAATAGCGAACGACGCGTGACATACGGCGAGGTGCACGCCCGCGCGCTTGGCATCCTCTATCACCTGCAGGCTGCCGGCGCGCGCCGCGGCGATAAGATGATCATCTTCCTCAACAACAACGAGCAGTTTCTCGACGGCTTCTGGGCTGCCGTCTGCGGCGGCGCCGTCCCTGTGCCGCTCGCGGTGGGAATCAGCGATGAGCACCGTCACAAATTGCTGCGAGTGGCGCTCAAGCTCGGCAATCCCCTGCTCTATACAGACGCCAAGAGCTTGGAACGTTTGGGTGCTCTCGCCGCGCAGGTGGGAGAAGCAGAGCTATTCGCACAGCTGAAGGCGCGCGCTTTTCTGGTGGAATCGATTACGGACATCTCGAAACAGGGGAAACTTGTCCGCCCGGCACCATCAGACCTGGCGTTCATTCAATTTTCCTCCGGATCCACCAGTGAACCGAAGGGCGTAATGCTCACACACGGGAATTTAATCGCTCATACGCAAGGGGCGACGGCAATCGGCAAGTACAATGAGCGCGATATATGTTTGAGTTGGATGCCGTTGACGCACGACATGGGATTGATTGGATTCTACTTGATGCAGTTCGCGAATCGCGTGCGTATCAACCTTATGCCCACCGAGTTGTTCGTGCGCCGGCCGCTGCTGTGGCTGCAGACAGCGGCCAAGAAACGCGCAACGCTCACCTGTTCGCCCAACTTCGGCTACCGGCATTTTCTAAAGGTTTTGGGCGAGCGCCGCCTTGAGAACCTTGACCTATCCTGCATTCGACAGATCTACAACGGCGCAGAACCGATTTCAGTGGAACTGTGCAATGAATTTATGAATACGCTGGCCTATACGGGTCTAAAGCGCAGCGCCATGTACCCGGTGTACGGATTGGCCGAGGCCTGTCTCGCGGTGACTTTTCCACCGCAGGGCGCCGACTTTCACTGGATTCGCGTGAACCGCCGTCGTCTGGGCGTGGGCGCGAAAATCGAACTCAATCCGGTCGAAGCGCGCGATGTACTCGAGGTAATGAGCGTGGGCCACATCGTGCCCAACACCGAGCTGCTGATTGCGGACGGCTCGCGCCGGGGTGTGCCTGACGAAACCGTCGGGCACATCTTGATTCGCGGCGCCAGCGTCACTCTGGGTTACTTCGGCGATCCCGGAGCAACCGCCGCGGCGATCGACGCGAACGGATGGTTGGACACCGGCGATCTCGGCGTAATCCACGAAGCTGCGCTCTACATCGTGGGTCGCGCCAAGGAAATCATCTTCGTCAACGGCCAAAACTATTATCCCTATGATTTGGAAAACATCGCGCAGCGCGCGCCAGGCGTTGACTTGAACAAGATCGTCGCCGCCGGTGTGGCAAGACCTGGATCTAAGGGTGAAGAGCTGGTGATGTTTGTGCTCCACCGCGGCAGCATGGAGGAGTTCTTGCCGACGGCGAATGCGGTCAGCCGACTCATAAATGAACACACCGGTCTGGAGGTCGCGCAAGTCATTCCGACCAAGCGCATTCCAAAGACCACCAGCGGCAAGATTCAGCGCCATCTCTTGGAGCAAGCCTACACGGACGGCGAATTCGACGCCGGGCTTGCCGAGCTGAAGGCGCTGCGCGAATCTCGGGGCGCCTCCGAGCGCGCAGCGGGCGCGGGTCTGGAAGCACGTTTGCAAGCGCTGTGCGAAGCCACGCTGCCGGGCAAAAGAATCGATGTGAACGACAATCTGTTCGAGATCGGCGCGAGTTCCCTCAAGCTCATCGAGATCCACGAAAGCGTCGACCGCGATTTCCCGGGACTGATCGATCTGACTGAGTTGTTCGACTATCCCACGATCGCGCAGTTGGCGAAGCACCTGGAAACCAAGATTAAAGCGGCTCCCAAGCGCTGCTGAATGCTAAAAACCGCATAGCTGAATCTCAGACGCCACCATATAAGGGCTTTTCCAACCGCCAGCGTCGGTAAGACCACAACCAGTCGGCGGGGCTGTTGAGCACATCGACTTCGCAGGCGCGCGCATAACGTTCGATCACCTGGTTCGCCTCGACAGCCTCGCGTCCGTCCCACAGGGGCAGAAACTCCACTTCGTAATAACTGCGGCGCACGCGTCGCATGCGGGCATACAGGATCGGCAGTCGCATGGCGCGCGCAATCTGATCGGCACCGACATAGAACGCGGTGTCTTGACTTAAGAATTGCGTCCAATAGCGCTGATCCGTAGATACTGGCGCCTGATCTGCATTCATGCCGAGCGCACGAACTACAGCGCGCCGCCGAAGAAAATCAGCCAGCAATTCCTTAGCGGGCACCAATCTGGCGCCGAAGCGCGAGCGCAGCCTGAGCATTAATCGCTCGGCCCACGCATCGTGCAGCGGCTTATAGGCCGCATCTACCGGATAACCGAGTTGCAGGGTCACACCATGCAGCAGCCACTCCCAATTGCCGAAATGAGAGGTCATGAACATGATGGATTGACCGGCATCGAGGTATTGGCGTGCCAACTCGCCATTGACGACCCGCATGCGGCGCCGCATGTCATCCTCTGTCATCGACACCGACTTCAATAACTCCACCGACACGTCACAAAAATTCCTCAAGAATTGTTTGTGAATAACCTCGCGTTCTGCCGAACTCAACGTGGGATAGACTCTTTCGAGCTGCTCGCGAATCACGTGCTGACGATGGCGCACGACGTAGTAGGCAAGGAAGTACAGAAAGGCCGAGAACGCGTATAGCGCAGCCCAAGGCAGGCGTGACAAGAATTTGATCATGGAAATCCGCGGAAGGCGTCTGCAAAGAGTCTAACATACTGTTTACAAACGGTTTCGCAGTCACCAAAGGCGAACGGCGGTATCATAGACAAGGTGAGCACCGCCGAATTTATCGCCCCCGGCCAAGAGCCGCCCGTCGCCAGCGGCACCATGCGAGTTCACATCGTTCGCGCCGGCTTGGATTCGCACACCGATAAAGACGATCGCGTTGCGGTCGAGGCACCGCTCGAATACATGCTGCACCATCCGGCACTCGGGCTCGAACCGGTGTCTTTTGGTACGACCATGCGAACGCCGGGAGATGATGAAAATCTGGCGCTCGGCTTGCTGTACGGCGAGGGCATCGTCAATCGAAGCAGTGATGTTGACGCCGTCGAATCGAGCACTCGTCGACCCAACGTCGTGAATGTTCGCTTGCGGCCCGATGTGCAGATGGAAATGCAAACCTCGACACGGCGTTTTTCGGCCGGTTCGAGTTGCGGAGTATGCGGCACCACAGGACTCGACGCTGCCATCGCTCGCGCTGCAGCGATCCGCATTGCGCCGACCAGCGCCATCGAATTGGCATTGCTGTTCGGTTTGCCCGAACGCATGCGCGCGGCGCAGTCCAAATTTGGCGATACCGGCGGCATACACGCCGCGGCCTTATTTGATTTTTCCGGAAATCTCATCACCGTGGCGGAGGACGTCGGCCGTCACAACGCCTTCGACAAGCTGGTCGGTGAGACCTTGATGACAGGACGCTTACCGCTCAATGAGCACATCATTCTATTGAGCGGGCGCGCAAGTTTTGAGCTGACGCAAAAGGCACTGCGTACCGGTGTCGGAATCCTCGCCGCCATCGGCGCCCCCTCGAGCCTGGCCGTCAATCTGGCCGTGGCCTCAGGTCTTACGCTGGTGGGATTTCTGCGGGAAAAGCACTGCAATGTGTACTCGAGCCCGCAGCGCTTCACGGCCAGCGCCGAGTGGCCACGCAATAAATAATTATACGCATTGTTCCGGCGCAGCGGTTGGGGCGCGCGGCGCCAGAGTCGTCTTTGCCTGCTTCGGCTTTGATTTGATCTTGGGCCACCACGGAAGCGCTGCGGTCATAACCAACACTTTTCCTGGCTCCAGGGCCGGCCGATAGCCGGACAAATTCCTTAAAATGTCGCGCCAACCGGGCCCGGCAAGCGACGCGCACAAGCGCCGCACGGCGGTGTGCCCAAGATTTCCTTTCAGGCAGGCGAGAAAATAGTTCTCCTCCACCAAGGGCACGAAGTGCAATCCGAACTCCAACGCGGCGGCCTCTACGCCAACGCCTGCATCGGCCAGGCCACTGGCCACGCATAGAGCAACTGCGACATGCGTCTCCTCGGTCAGTCCGCTATACCCCGGCAAATCGCCCGGATTGATCGAATATTCGTGCATGAGATGATCGATGAGCATTCGTGTGCCGGAGCCGACCTGGCGATTGACGAAACGCAGTCGGTGTCGAACTACATCTGGGAAAGTGCGAATGAGCGCAGCGTGTTCGCGTCTGATCATCAGGCCCTGCATGCGCCTCGAGCAACCGATCAACTTATGGCGTCCTGGCTTCAGCAGAGGTTTGAGGGCCTTCGCAAACACCGGCGCGGCGCCACGCAGCACCGGCACATGGAAGCCCGCCACAAGACATTGCCGATCACTTAGTCCGCGCAGCGCATCCTCGCTGCCTTGAAATCGAATATCCAAATGCAGATCCGCCGTGCTTGCCACATGCTGCTGCAGCACCGACAAGGCCATATCGTGGCTGGCCTGAACTGTGAGCAGCTGGTGGCGCTGATCGCGCGCCTCGCCGACAACGCGCGTCAGGTCGGAACGTAAGGCTTCGATATGCGGCTGCATGCGCGTGCGCGCGCGCCGTTCAGCCCACAGCAACCGCTCCGCAAACTGAGTAGGACGCGCTCTTTGCCCCTGAGACCAGACGATGAGCGGCTCGCCTAACATATGCTCCCACTTTCGCAGCGACCCCCAAACATACCGATAGGAGTACCCCAGCGATTGCGCGGCATGACGAATCGAACCTAGTTCCACGACCGCGGTGAGGAGGTCAAACAGTGGATTGTCGAGCGTGGCTCCGCGCTGTTCGCCGGTCTCGAACGCATATCGCAAATGCAGGCCGAGGGAGGGCTCGGCAATCCCGGTGCTCATGCCGCCGCCTCGGCTGCGTCTATCCCTGCCTCGCTGATGCGCTTGCGCAGCTGGCTCAGTGATGTTTCGTTGCAGTAGTTGAAGACGTGATTGACTTCTCGCACCGCCGCGTTCAGCCACGCGTGCGCTTCGGCACGAACCTTCAATCGAAGAGTGCGCGTGAACGAGAGCGGCTTGAGCGGATCCTTCATTTTCCGTAGTTCCTCTGGCTTGCGCCAACTGTCTCAACGGCGGCGCAACGTCCTGTCGCGTCATTGTACCAGGGGCCGGGCTTAGGGCGGCATCGCAGCGAGCATCGCAACTAACAAACCTACAAGCGCCCGACTCATGAGGCCTCCTAGAACGTGCGTCAGAAATCGATGCTGACTGCCACCAGCACCGTGCGCGGCGTGCCAAAGTGGGCGAGCAGATTTCCGGTATTGGTGCCGGCCAAATTACTCGGTGCGACCGTCGACCAATAATGCTTGTCGGTGAGGTTGTCCACCGCAAGACGCCACGTCACGCGCTTGGTGAGAATGCTCGAGGTGTAACGCACACCGACGTCGAATAAATTGTAACCCGCGACAAAGAAAGAGTTGGTATCGTCAGCCGCGCGCGGACCGGAGAACTGCCAATCAAAAGTGGCTACTAGGGCCGGTACGGTGGGGATACCGTATTCGAACAAAGTGTTGCCCTTGACCTTAGGTGCACCGACATAAATTTTGTCGTTGGTCGACCCGAGCGGCGTGTTATCGAGCCGCGCATCCAGCAAAGTCACCCCGCCGTATACTCTCAAGTTCTGGGCGACTTCGCCGACGGCCGACAGTTCTAGGCCCTTGTTTACCTGTAAGCCGGACATTTCAAAGGTATTGTCCACTGTGTTGATGTTGGCAAAGGGCCGTTGAATGCGAAATAGCGCCGCCGTGAGGTCAATTTTTTCCAACGACACCTTAAAGCCTGCCTCGTACTCCTTGCTTCGGTATGGCGCCAGGCTGCTTCCGGCGTTGGTCAGAGAGGGAGTTCCGGTGGTGGGGGCCAGGTCGCCCGCCTGCAAGCTGCTTGCGAAGCTGGCGTACACCGTCATGTTGCTCAATGGCTTGTACATCAGGCTCGCGGTCGGGCTTAAGCCATGACTGGCGTACTCCGGCAGCTTGGCCGCTTTTGCATTGTAGTTGTCGACGTGAAACCAGTCCTGGCTCACGGCAAGGCGCGTCGACCAAGCGTCGGTGAAGCGGATGGTGTCGCCGATGTTCAGGCCCTGTTGATAGGTTGCTGATGAATCAAAGTTAAGGCCCACGTTCGGCAAGCCGGCCGCCGCAAACGGGAAAATCAATGCGGCGTTAATATTTGCCGAACCCAGCAGGACGCTCGCCGGCGTTGCCGGAGTAATCACTGAATAGGACTGCGACTTGTAACCGGCCGTGCCGATCGTCAAGTCGTGCGCTATTCCGCCCGTGGTGAAGGTGCCGTCGAGATAGGCCGCATCGCTCATCATGATAAAGCGCGGCGCAAAGCCATTGGCCAGCGAGGAGCTGTAGTGGCCGTCGTTGTTGGTCAGATTATCAACCGGCGTATTGATGTTGCGCGACGCGTCCTGATTGAGCGCACCAACGACGAGATGCCAATCGGAATTGAAATCGTGTTTCAGCCGCACGCTGCCCGTACGCGTCAGCAGGTCGACGCCTGCATAGTTCTGGCCGTAGCCGACGTTGGTAGGATCCGGCGCCGGTGGCAGGATAATTTTCTCACCGTAGCTAAACCAGCCCGGGTAGCCGCTGTCGATCAGGTGATAGTAATTGTAGTTGGTTTCAATGACGGTGTCTTGCAGCGGTCGCACGTCAATGGCGAGACTGCCAAGCACTCGCATGTTGTGGCTGTGATCGACCCAGGCATCGCCTTCGCCGAACACGCCATTGAAGCGGTAACTCACGATGCCGTCGCTATCAAGTTTGCCGCCCATATCGACATGCGCGGTGCCAATGCTGTCGCTGGCGTAGCTTACGCTGACTTCGCGCAAGTCATAATCGGTCGGCCGCTTCGATACGAAATTGAACATACCCGATGGATTGGCAGGTCCGTACAGTGAGGCGGACACGCCGTTCACGACTTCGATTTGCTGAAATTGTTCGAGCGCGTTCGCGACAGTGACAAAAAATTGCATGCCATCCATGCGCGAATTTTGAAAATTGCCGCCCTGCATGCCGCGAGTTTGCGGCCTTAGGATGTCCGGCCCCTGCTGCTCCTGGTACGCGACCAGCGGCAGGTACTTCGACACATCCTTGAAGTTCACGGCCATCGAGTTGCGGATCAAATCTTCAGTCAGAACGCCAACCGAATAGGGAACATCGAGCAGTTTTTGCGAACCCAAAGGTCCGAGCGAGTCCACGGACTGAACGCGATAGTCATCGGTCTCTTTCGTTCCCAACACGATCATGCGCGGAAGCGTCGCTGCCGAGGACTGGGGTGCATCGGCTGCGGCATCGGCGGCGGCGGCGAGCCGTGCGCAGGCAATAGAAGAGAGACCAAGCAATATTGCGAAACGAATCGATTGGGTCACTTAAATCTCGGTGACAGGTTCGGTGGCTGCGCCAGAGCCGCTGCTGAGCCGCGCTCGACCAGCAGCAAAACCGCCCGAAAAGTAGCACGCAGAGATGGGCCCAACAATATGAACAGCCGAGCATAAGTCGGCGGGTGCAACCGCAATGTCGCGTGTTCGCCGGTCTAATCCACGTCGAGACGCTCGCTGCCAACGTAGCAGTGAAAGCCTCGATTCACCGCACGGCCGAACAATGCCATGCCGAATTTCTTCGCTAGGTCATAGCCCATCGTGGAAACGCCGTTGCGCGAGAGGACGATCGGGACGCCGCTCTGCGCCGCCTTGATGACCATCTCGCCGGTGAGCCGTCCGGTCGTAAAGAGCACTTTGTCGCCGCCATCAATGCCGTGTAAGGCCATCCAGCCACTAATCGTATCGAGTGCGTTGTGCCGACTCACATCTTCAACCGATACGAGCAAGCGCGCATCGTGAAAAAGTGCGCAGCTGTGCACGGATCTTGCCAGCCGGTGGATACTGTCGTGTTGCCGCATGACGTCAATAACACGCCGCAAGGTAGCTTGTTGAATGCGAGCCTCGCTGACCGCTGGAAGCCGCATGGTCTCGTTTTGCGTCATCTTGGTAGCAAATGCGGTTGCCCGTCCGCTGCTGCGGGCCACGCTCTGGACCGACGCGACAGGAATGACCTGCGGCGGCTGCCGAGTTTTTACCGCAGCCGTGCTCGACTTCCAGTCGACTGAGATCGATTCGATCTGCGCCGCGCTTTTGATCAATCGTTGGTTGGACAGAAATCCCAATACCAAGAGCTCCGCCGAGGCACCCAGGGTCAGCAGCGTGACCAGCTCGCGATCATCGAGCAAAACTGTCAGCGGCCGTTCCGCTGGAATATGAATTGTGCGTTGAACACCTGATTCGTCCAAGATGGTGATCTCTCGGACGGCCTCGGACGAGGCGGCAGTAAGCCGCGGAGCATTGGCAATTGGCTGCAGTGAGCGCGCCTCCGGCTGCACTTCGAATGCATGGATGCTAGGCGTCTCGATGGCAGGCTCCGGCGCCAAGCGGTACGATGATCCTGCGGTGCGCGAACTCACAATCAATCCAGCAAGCCAAGTGACGGGTCTCGTTCTCGCCGGTGGCCGCGGCACGCGTATGGGCGGCGTCGACAAGGGGCTGCAAATGCATTTAGGCGTTCCGCTGGCAGTGCATGCACTTGAACGCCTGAGGCCCCAAGTCGCGGCGTTGATGCTGAATGCCAATCGAAACCTCGCCTCCTACCAGGCGATGGGTGTTCCTGTGTGGCCGGACGAGTTCGCCGAGTTTCCCGGCCCGCTCGCCGGCATGCTTGCCGGCCTGAGCCATTGCAACACGCCTTACTTGGTTACCGTCCCGTGCGACACGCCGAACTTTCCCAACGATCTGGTGACGCGGCTTGCCGAAGGCCTGATGAGCTGCGACCACGACATATCTACCGCATACACGATTGAGGGTGGGATAATGCGCGCGCAGCCCGTGTTTTGTCTCATGAAAACCTCGGTGCGCGATACCTTGCGAAGCTTTATCGACAGCGGCGAGCGCAAGACTGGCCTGTTCGCCGCGCGGCATCACGGCGCGAAAGTGATTTTCGATGCCAGCGCTGCGTTTGCCAACGCCAACACACTGACCGAGTTGGCGGAGTTGCAAATCAATCCTCGCCCGCGATAGCTGCCTCGAGAATTTGCCCGCCACCGAAACTCGTTTGCAGAGGCTTTGTCCCGCCCAAGGTCACACGCACGGCGCAGTATTTGAACTCCGGAATTTTGCCGAACGGATCAAGCGCTGAATTCGTGAGCTTGTTGATCGCGGCCTCGTAAAAGCAGAACGGCACAAACACCGCGCCGTGCGGTGAGCTCTCGTCTACGCGTGCATACAAGCTGACCTTGCCGCGGCGCGATTCGATCGTAATCAGCTGGCCAGGCTTTGCGCCGAGCGCGGCCATGTCAAACGGATTCAGCATCGCGACTGGATCTGGCTCGATGGTATCGAGGACTTCGGAACGTCGCGTCATGCTTCCGGTGTGCCAGTGTTCCAGCTGCCTGCCGGTGATCAAGACCATCGGATATTCAGCATCCGGCCGCTCATCGGCCGGAATAATATCCGCCGGAACGAACTTCGCCCTCCCCGTCGGCGTCGGAAAAGACTCGATGAATACCACGGCGTCCCCAGGATCACCTTCCTTCTCGCATGGATATGTGACACTGCCTTCCTTCTGCAGGCGTTCCCACGTAATGCCGCCGATGCTCGGCATGGTGTGACGCATCTCATCGAATACAGCAGCCACTGCCTGCTCTCCGCTGCCGTAAGACCACGACAGACCGAGCTGGCGCGCGATATCGATGATGATTTCCAGATCCTGTCGCGCTTTGCCGGGGGGATTGAGCGCCTGGCGCCCAAGCTGCACGTATCGATCGGTATTGGTGAAGGTGCCGGTCTTCTCTGCAAATGACGAGGCCGGCAAAATCACATCCGCCAGATAGGCGGTTTCGGTCAAGAAAATATCCTGCACCACCAGCATGTCGAGCTTCGCGAGCGCCTCGCGCGCGTGGTCGGCATCGGGGTCGCTCATGGCTGGATTCTCACCCATGATGTACATGCCCTTCACATTGCCGGCGAGCATGGCCTTGATGACTTCAACCACCGTCAGCCCGGGCGCATTGTCCAGCTTCTCGATCGGCACATTCCAGGCTTTCGAAAATCGCTCGAT
The DNA here is from genome assembly GCA_041690895.1 of Gammaproteobacteria bacterium. Classification (GTDB taxonomy): domain Bacteria; phylum Pseudomonadota; class Gammaproteobacteria; order Steroidobacterales; family Steroidobacteraceae; genus Bog-1198. The sequence goes on along the minus strand of JBEPVT010000008.1, from coordinate 27,255 downwards.
CACCCTGGGGTCATCGACGCGCTGATAATCCGGATACATCATCGGGATGAGTCCGGCGTCCGAAGCTCCCTGCACATTGTTTTGTCCTCTCAACGGGTGCAGCCCGGTTCCAGGCCTGCCAATTTGGCCGGTCATCAAGGCCAGTGCGATCAGGCAGCGCGCATTGTCAGTGCCGTGGATATGCTGGCTGATGCCCATGCCCCAGAGAATCATCGAGCCGGAGCTGGTCGCGTACAGCCGCGCGACTTCGCGAATCGTATCCGCCGGAACGCCGCAAATCGGCGCCATCAAATCGGCGCTGTAGCCCTGAACATTTTTCGCGAGCTCCGCATAGCCGAGCGTGCGATCGGCGATGAATTTCGGATCGATCAGATTCTCTTCGATGATGACGTGCATCATGGCATTCAGCAGCGCCACATCGGTGTCGGGCTTGAACTGCAGGAAGCGATAGGCAGTGCGCGCCAATTCGCTGCGACGCGGATCCATGACGATCAGCTTGGTGCCGTTACGCATGGCGTTCTTGAGAAAAGTCGCCGCGACTGGATGGTTTACGGTTGGATTCGCACCGATCAAGATGACTACCGCGGCTTGCGTTACATCCATAACCGGATTGCTTACTGCCCCCGAACCGATGCCTTCGAGCAGCGCCGCAACGCTCGAGGCATGACACAAGCGCGTGCAGTGATCGACATTGTTGCTGCCGAAGCCGGTGCGCACCAGCTTTTGAAACAAATATGCTTCTTCGTTGCTGCCTTTGGCCGATCCGAAGCCCGCCAGAGACTTCGCGCCATAAGTATCGCGCAGTTTACGCAGCGTGCCGCCGCTCAAGGCGAGCGCCTCTTCCCACGTCGCCTCGCGAAACACTTGCATGACATTGTTCGGATCCATCGCGAACTTGCCGGATTTGGGGGCGTCGGATCTGCGGATCAGCGGCACCGTGAGGCGCTGCGGGTGACGCGCATAGTCGAATCCGTAGCGGCCTTTGACACATAGGCGGGAGTGATTAGCCGGACCGTCACGTCCTTCGACGTACAGAATACTGTCGTTCTTGACGTGATAAGTAAGCTGGCAGCCGACGCCGCAGTACGGACATAGGGATTGCACCGACTTGTCGGGGACCGCGAGCGCTGCATCACGCGCCGGCATCAGTGCCCCGGTGGGGCAGGCTTGCACGCACTCGCCGCAGCCCACGCAGGTCGAGGCGCCCATCGGATCATCCATGTCAAAGACGATCTTCATGTGTTGGCCGCGTGAGGCCAAGCCGATGACATCGTTCATCTGTTCATCGCGGCAAGCGCGTACGCAGCGAGTACACTGAATGCAGGCGTCGAGATTTACGGCCATCGCCGCATGCGATAGATCCGCCTGCACCGCGGCGCGCGGCGCGAAGCGTGGCTTGCCGACCTTGAGCTTGACCGCCCATTCATCGACCTCGTTGTGGCGGGTGTATTCCCTCTCCGGCATATCGGACTGCAGCAGCTCGATGATCATTTGCTGCGCCTTGCGCACGCGCTCGTTATTGGTCGTTACCTGCATGCCCGCCGAGGGTGCGCGACAACAGGAGGCCGCAAGCACTCGCTCGCCTTTGATTTCAACCATGCAAGAGCGGCAATTTCCGACCGCTTGCATACCTTCTTTGTAGCAGAGGCGAGGGATTTCGATACCCTCTCGATCAGCGATCTCGATCAAGGTTTCGCCGGGCAACGCCGTCATTTCGCGGCCGTCCAGCAAGAACGTAACGGTCGGCGCCTCAGTCTGCTGGCGCATTTCAGGGGTGGTGGCGCTCATGCTGATTCCCTTTAACTCAATTCGTTGGGAAAATATTTGATAACCGTGTCCACGGGATTGGGAGCTGCTTGCCCTAAGCCGCAAATCGATGCGTCGCGCATGACCTGCGAGAGTTCGGCAAGCAGCGGCTTGTCCCAGTTGTCCTTCGCAATGAGCGCATTGGTCTTCGCGGTCCCTACGCGGCAGGGCGTACACTGTCCGCAGGATTCGAGTTCAAAAAAACGCATCATGTTGCGCGCCGCTGCCTTGGCGGTGTCCTGCGAGGACAGCACGATCACCGCGGCCGACCCGATGAAGCAGCCATACGGCTGCAAGGTATCGAAGTCGAGTGGTATGTCGCCCATCGAGGCTGGCAGGATGCCCCCCGAAGCGCCTCCCGGAAGGTAACCGTAAAAGGCATGTCCCTGTTTCATGCCGCCGCAAAACTCGTCGATCAATTGGCGCACCGTGATCCCCGCGGGAGCCAGTTTCACGCCGGGATTTTTGACGCGCCCGGAAACGGAAAAACTGCGCAAGCCCTTGCGACCGTTGCGACCTTGGTCGGCAAACCAAGGCGCGCCTTTTTCGAGTATTTCGCGCACCCAGTACAGCGTTTCGAAGTTGTGCTCCAAGGTCGGGCGACCGAACAGCCCGACTTGTGCAACATAAGGCGGACGCAGACGCGGCATACCGCGTTTGCCCTCGATCGATTCGATCATCGCCGATTCTTCGCCGCAGATGTAAGCACCCGCACCACGGCGCAATTCGATTTTTGGCAGCGGCACGGGCGGATTATCCTGCAGCTTGCCAAGTTCGGTTTCCAGCAGTGCGCGACAGCCGTGATACTCATCACGCAGGTAAATATAAATCGCTGAAATGCCGACCGCCCACGCTGCGATGAGCATGCCCTCGAGAAATCGATGCGGGTCGGTCTCGAGATAGACTCGATCCTTGAACGTGCCCGGCTCGCCTTCATCGATATTGACGGCCATCAACCGCGGCGCAGCCTCGCCGCGCACGATGCGCCATTTTCGCCCCGCCGGGAAGCCCGCACCGCCGAGACCTCGCAGCCCGGAATCCTCCATGGTCTTCAAGACACCCTCAAGCTCGCGGCGATGTTCCATGCAGTCGCGCAGCAACGAATAACCGCCGTCTCTTACGTATGCATCGAAATCGATGTACTTCCCAGGCTGATCGGTGAAATGTCTCGCTTGCACTTCGTTGCGTACCGACTCCAAGGTGGCCGCGGGCACAGGTTTTTGATGAACCACTGCCACCGGGGCCTGTTCACAACGTCCGACGCACGGCGCCGGAATCACGCGCACTGCGCGCCCCAGCAACGCCGGCAGTTTTTCCAGTAACTGCTTTGCTCCGGCCATTTCGCAGCTCAAGCCATCACAGACCCGCACCGTCAGCTCTGCCGGCGCGGGCAGTGAGCCGTCGGAATTTTCCTTCACCACGTCGAAATGATGATAAAAGGTGGCGACCTCGTAAACTTCCGTCTGCGCCAATCCAAGAAGTTTCGCCAAGGCTGCCAGGTGGGGTGCGCCGAGCTGGCGATAGCGATCGTTGATTCGGTGCAGATACTCGATCAGCAAATCGTGACGCCAAGGGGCTGGACCAATTAATGTCTCAACCTCGGTCAAGGCCTGCGGCGTGACCTGGCGACCTTTTGGCGCTTGGCGCTTGCGCTTTTTGCTGGCGCCTTCTAAGGCTATTGGAATCACCGTGCTGGTCACTGATCAACTCCGCGAACCGGGGTATTCAGTATGGTGTCAGCTGATATATGTGTCCAATCGATTCGGCTGATCAATAAAAGGGATTTATCATTCAATGAGTTACGGTTATCGCTGAGCGGTGGCCAGCGATCCACAGGATTCGGGTGTGCTATCCGCCGCAAGCTTAGGATAAAGCGCTATCAGTTTGCGCATCACGCCATTGGTCCAGCCAAAGCCGTCCTGCAAGGGATATTCCCCGCCGCCGCCGGCGCGCCCGGTGGTCATGACGTCGTATTTCTCCACGAGCTTGCCGCTCTGCGCGTAAAGCCGATTGACGCCGACCATCCAACGGCAGGCCACGCTATCAGCCAGCGGCAAGAGAGAGTAATGGCGCAAACCTGAAATGCCGATCCATTGCAACGGCGGCCAACCATTCGGCGCGTCCCATTGTTGCCCGGACACCATTGGCGTGGTGACAATGCCGCCTGCTTTGAGCAAATCGCGCGAAACGGTTGCCGCCACGGCCACCGCCTGCGGCTTGCTGGCCAGCGCGACAAACAAAGGATAGAGCGTCGCTGCTGAAATGCGCGGCACTTGCGCCCGCTTCACCCAGCGATAATCGCGAAACACACCGCCGGCCGAATCCCACAAATAATGAGTTACCGCCGCGCGTCGCGCGGTCGCCCGGTGATCAAACTCAGTCACGCAGGCTGTATCGTGAACTCGCGCGCAACCTAGGCCGATAGCCTGTTCCAGACCAAACAACAGGCTGTTCAGGTCAATCGGAATGATCTCGGTGGTGTTGATGGTCTCGAGGGTCTTGCCATCCGCGAACCAGCGCGAACTGAAGTCCCAGCCGCTTTCGGCCGCCGCCCGAACATCGCGATACACTTGCTTTGGAATGCGGCCACTGCGTTGGGCGAGACCCGTGTCCTCGCGATAGGACTCATCGCGCGGCGTGTCCGCGTCGTCCCAATAACGGTTCAAGACCGCGCCATCGGGCATGGAAACGACCCGGCGATGGGCCATGCCTCGGTCCAAACTTTTCTCGCCCTGCATCCAGAACGCGTATTCACGCCGCAACTGCGGCAAATAGCGCGAGTACGAAGCGGCCGGGTCGTCGCTGCTCAGCAGTCCGACCATCGCGAAGAAAAACGGCGGTTGCGAGCGGCTCAGGTAGTAAGTGCGCGTGCCGTTCGGCACGTGACCATAGGTGTCGATCAGCGAGGCAAAGTCTCGCACCATGTGCAGGGCCAAATCGTGCCGGCCGCTTTCCACCAATCCCAGCATCGTGAAGTACGAGTCCCAGTAGTACAGCTCGCGGAACCGTCCGCCCGGGACCACGTAGGATTCCGGCAGTGGCAGCAGCGAGGAATAAGGCGGCGCTGAAGTGGTGATGCGCGTCAGCTGATCCCACAGCAAGTCGATGTGCCGAGAGATGCTGACCGGTTCCGCTGCGGCAAGCTCCGTTCCGCTCGCCTGCGCCGGCAACATGAAATTCTCCGCTACAAAGGCTTGCAACGCCTCGCGCGAGACAGGTTTCGCCGCATCGAAGCGCGAAAGAATCTGCGCCGGTGCGGATTTCGGCACCGCGTCTGCGAAGGTCTTGCTGTCGGGGAATAGCTGCGCATTTTGCACGGCCACGAAGAGATTCTTGAATAAGGCTTGCGGCGTCTGGGGAGACGCTGGCGCGGTTGCCGGTTGCGATTGTCCCAGGGCGGCCGGCAGCGCCGGCGGCAGCGCGGCGAGAATCAGTCCGGCACTTAAGAGCCCGCGGCCGATCCATCGTGCAAAATACATGTCGTCTCCTCGCGTGTCGAAGCCGCGATATCGTCCAGCCTTCCCTTCGCGATGTCAAAGCATCAGAATCGAAGCAACCCCATTCGCGATGTCGAGAGGAGCACTACGATGTCAAAGACCAAAGACCTGACCCGCAGAGAGTTCGTTGCAGGTGCCGGAAAAGCCTCCATCGGCGCTATGTTGGTGGCGAGCGCTCCTTTGATCGTGCCGCGCCGCGTGCTGGGCCGCGGCCAGAAGGCCCCGAGCGACACAGTGAATCTCGCGGTCGTCGGTTTCGGATCCATGGGTTCGCAAAACGCGCAAGTGCTGGCGCAATCCGAGCACATTGGCGTGGTCTGCGATGTCGATTTGGCCTATAGCGAACGCTGTGTCGTTAAGCTGCAAACCGATGCGCAAGGCCGGGCGCGGCCCGAAGCACTGAAGCTCAGGGAGCAATTCGACAAGGCGAAGCGCTATACCGATTTTCGCGAAATGCTTGTTAAAGAGAAGCATATCGATGGCGTCGTGGTGGCGACCGCCGATCACAATCACGCCGTGGTGGCCAAGACTGCGATGGAGGCCGGCAAGCATGTCTATGTGCAAAAGCCGCTCACCGCCACCGTGCATGAGTCGCGCATGCTGCGCGATCTCGCGCTGAAGAATCCCAAGCTCGTGACCCAGATGGGCAACCAGGGGCATTCAAGCGAAGGCGCGCGCCTCATCAATGAATGGATTGGCGCGGGCGTCATCGGGCCCGTGCACGAGGTACACGTGTGGACCAATCGGCCGGTGGTCTACTGGCCGCAGGGCATTGCGCGGCCGACCAATGTGCCGCCGGTGGAAGCACCCGGCGCCTTCGGCAACCCCTGGACTTATCGCTACATTCAAGATGTGCTTGCCGCCGCCATGGGCAGCGGCGGCGCACCGCCGCCAGGCCTCGACTGGGATTTGTACCTCGGTCCGATCGCCGAAAATGTTCCCTACCATCCGGTTTATCACCCCTTCAACTGGCGCGGCTGGCTGGCGTTTGGATGCGGCGCAATCGGCGACATGGGCGCGCATCTCATCGACCATCCCTTCTGGGCACTGGGCCTCACCTATCCTGCGAGTATCGAGGCGACCTCGACGCAATGGGGCACCATGTCGCTGCCGTCCACGGATCCCGCTGCGGCGAACGCCGCGCCAGGGCGCGCACCGCGCAAGCCCGTGTCCTATCCGGTCTCGACCTGCGTGCATTATCAGTTTGCCGCCCGCGGCAGCCAGCCGCCGGTGAAACTGTCCTGGTTCGACGGCGGCATTTATCCGCCCCGCCCCGACGTCCTGCCGGATGAGGTTACGCTCAAGAGCGAAGGCGGCGTGATATTCATCGGCGAGAAAGGCATTCTCCTGCACGATACTTACGGGTCGAATCCGCGCCTGTATCCGCAATCGTTGACCGAGGTCGCCGCCGCCGTGCCCAAGAGCATGCCGCGAATCATGTGGTCGCATGAGCTCAACTGGGCCAAGGCGATTCGCGGCGAAGCCAAAGCGAGCTCTCCGATCGAGTACGCGGCGCAGCTCACCGAAACCATGCTGCTCGGGCTGGTCGCGCTGCGTGCGGGTCAGGGAAAAAAGATCTTGTACGACGGCGAAACCGGACAAGTCACCAATTTCGCCGATGCCAATCAATACCTGACGCGCGAGTATCGGTCCGGATGGAATATGCAGTCGTGACCGTCAGTGTTGAGCCTTGCGCGTCAGCCTGACATGCCCGCTTGCGTCGCGGTCGATGGTGAAGTCGTAGTGTTCTCCGCGGATCGCGACATTCTTTAAGGTCATTGATTTCCATTCCGCCGGTAGGATGGGTGAATAGGCCTCGACCAGGCCTTTCTCCGCGACCCGCAGTCCGCTGAATCCGTAAAGAAGATTCTGCAGAAAACCGCCGGAAGAGGTAACAAAGTAGCCGGTGTTGTTGGTCGTCGTCTCGGTACGCACATTAAAAGGCGGCTTGATCAAGCCGCTGCTGAAATTGCGCTGCAGCCAGGCCACCGCCGAGGCCGCATCGCCGGCTGCGGCGGCGGCAATCGAAGCCGGCGCCAAGCTCATCCCATGCGGCTCATGGTGTCCTTGCCGGACGGAAATCATGATGTGGTCAAAGTCATTGCGGCGCACTTTCTCGCTCATCTGCAGATCGAGCGACGGGTACGATAGCAGTCCTAACGTACTCCCCTCCAATGGCTCCCGCGGCACACTGGCATCGAAGTCCAGATGCCGTTGCTCGGTTGGTGAGAACGGGATATACAGCTTCGCGGCAACCTCGGCCCAATGGGGGTCCGGCCGCTCACCGACCAGCCTCGCCGCCGTCGCGGCAATGGTCAAGACTTTTTGCGCCGACACATTGGTAAATGTGTCGTTCGGCACATCGTTGTAACTTTCGGCCACGGAGGTAACGTGCAAAATTTCATAGCGGCGCTGCTGCGCATTCCAGGTTGCGCGGCTCGCCCAGAAATCCGCCACATTGCGAATGACGGGCCAGCCGCTGCGTTTCAGCCAATCTCGATCATGCGTCGCAAGCCAGTATTGCCACTGCGCAATGGCGACGTCGGCGTTGACGTGGATTTCGCGCTCGCTGAGCACATGAGCGAAATAGGGAATCTGCTCGCTGCCATTTTCCGGATCCGCCTCCCAAGGATACATTGCGCCCTTGAAGCCGCGCTTCTCCGCGCGGGCCTGCGCTGCGGGCAGCGTGTACGCGCGGAACGTCGCCAAAGATTTGGCGCGCTCGGGATGCAGCAATAGCAGAGCCGGAAAGATCCACGTATCACTGTCCCAGAATGCGTGGCCCGTATACCCCGGCGTCAGTCCGCAGGCACCCATGGGCCAGCGCGTGTCGGGGGTTGAGGTTGCCAGCAGATAGTAAAGATCCGAGTGTACGACCGTCTGCGCCTCAGGATCGCCGTCGATGGCAATGTCAGATCGCCACAGTTCCCGCCAGGCGGCCCGATGCCGATCGAGAAGTGCATCGAAACCACCGCTGCGCGCGGCGGTTGCCAGCGCCAGGTCCGCTTGCGCATCGCCGCCCCAGCCCGCGCGCGAGGCCGCGACGAATTTTGTAAATGTAAAGATGCGATCTTTTTGCACCTTGATCTTTAGATTCAACGCGAGCCGATACTGGCTTTTGTAGAGCGTGATATCGCTTGGGACGACGCCGTGCGGCAGAGCAACGGCGGCCGCCTCGGCCATGCTTAAGCCCTGTTCTGCACGGCCATCGAGGATGAGGGTCAGGTTCTTGACGTCGCCGTTCGCCTCGAGCACATGCGTGTCGCCGTGATACCACACGGCGGCGCGGTCGGGAGTTGCCGGCGGAATCGCCACGAGCTGCATATTGTTCGCGGCGACCGCCTCCTGCATCTGTTCGCCGGTCAACTTGGCGAGCGGCAGGCGCGGCTGATGCGGCGCCCAGAGGTTCAGAGCAAATGACAATTCCACGATGCCGTCGAAATCCGGTGTCAACGAAATCTGGGTCGCGGCCAGATGCGGTGAGGCCTCGCTGACGAAGGTGGTGACTTTTATCTGCGTGCTGCGGCGGTGGTCGACGTAGCGATAGCTCGTCGTCAGCGTCGCCTCTTTCATGTTGAGCGTCTGGCGATAATCCGTGAACAGCGCCGCAATGAGCGGGACCTGATTCATCCAGAAATGGCCGGCGGCGGAGTCGCCGGTCGAATAGTCGATCTCGCTCCATCCCGGAATGGCGGCGGGTCGCGACTCATCATCCTTGCCGTAGTCCATGAACGCGACCATGTAAGCGAGATTGCCTTCGGTTCCGCGCGGCGCCGTCATGGTGGAGAAATAGCCGTTGGCCAAATAGCTCGGAAAGTAGCTGTCAAAATCCTCGGCGCTCGCGCTGAGACTAAACGTGTCCTCGGCGCCGGCAAGCGCGGGGATCGCGGCCGCAGCGAAGAGCAGCGGCAGGAAAGCCCCTCCAAATCTTTGATGCTTCATCGCCCTCTCCTGCTGCACAGCCCAGACTGTGCATTAAATGCTGAAGACCAAGCGGTGTCGACCCAGCAACTTGCATCGACGCCTCGCTGGCCGCATCCTGCGAGAAACAGCTTTTGGAGCGACAGCCATGTCGGAACCCATCGATCGCGGCAGGCGCGATCTGCTCGCCTTGGGAGTACTCACCGCTGTCGGCTGGCGCCAGTCTGTCTTCGCGGCTAGCGAAGCCGCCGCCGCGCCGCCCGCTCCGCTTGCAGAATTGGCCTACGGTCAGGTCCGATTCAGCGACGGCCCGCTCGAACTGCAAGCGCGCCAGAATCACCGCTTGGTCTTAGGGCTTGACGAGGACGCATTGCTGCGACCATTTCGCGCGCGCTCAGGTCTTAGCGCCCCGGGCCAGGAACTCGGCGGCTGGTACGACACCTACGCCTTCGCGCCAGGCGCCACCTTTGGACAATGGATGAGCGCGCTAGCACGCTACTACGCGATCAGCGGCGATGCTGCGACGCGCGCCAAAGTGCAACGCTTGGTGCGGGGCTACGCGGCGACCGTCGATGCGCGCGGCAGTTTCTATCGCGACAATCGTTTCCCCGCCTATACCTACGACAAGCTGGTCGGGGGTTTGGTCGATGCTGACCGGTTCAGCCTCGATGAGACCGCGCGCGCAACGCTCGCCCGGACCACCCGAGCTGCGGAACCCTATTTGCCGCCGCGAGCCATGCCGCGCAATGAGCATGCGCAACCCGGCGAGGACTTCAGTCAGCACGCCTGGGACGAGAGTTACACCTTGCCGGAGAATCAATTCCTGGCGTGGCACCTGACCGGTGAGCGGATACATCGGCAACTCGGTCGGCGATTTCTCTACGATGAATTCTTCGCAGCACTCGCGCGCGGCGACAATGCGCTGCCCGGAAAACACGCCTACAGTCATGTCAACGCCTTGAGTTCCGCGGCACAGGCCTATCTGTCTCTCGGCAATCCAATGTACCTGGCGGCAGCGCAGCAGGGCTTCGCGATGGTCTCGGCACAGAGCTTCGCCACCGGGGGCTGGGGACCGGACGAGCACTTCGTCATTCCCGGCATCGGAGCGCTCGGCGCCAGCCTTGAGGGACAGACCAAAAGTTTCGAAACTCCATGCGGCGCGTACGCGCATTTCAAACTCACCCGCTATCTGTTGCGCATCACCCGCGACTCGCGCTACGGCGACAGCATGGAACGTGTGCTGTACAACACCGTCCTGGGCGCGATTCCAATCCAGCCCGATGGTCACGCCTTCTATTATTCGGATTACACGCGGCAAGCCAAAAAAACCTTCCACCCGGATCGTTGGCCGTGCTGCTCCGGCACGCTACCGATGATTGCGGCCGATTATGCGATCAGTACCTGTTTTACGGATGTGCACGGCATTTATGTGAATCTCTATGTGCCGGCGCAAATCAATTGGACGCAGAACAACGTGTCCTGCGGCCTGGCGATCGAAACCGACTATCCCTACGCTGCCGGCGTGACCATGACATTGCGGCTGCCGAGCCCGCAGCTGTTTACGCTGAGTCTGCGCATCCCGGTCTGGGCGCAGGACCCTTCCGTGCTGATCAATGGCCAGCGCCAGACGCCGCCAAGCGGGCGATTCGCTGCCATCCGGCGCGAGTGGCATTCCGGCGACCGAGTTGAACTCGAATTGCCGGAGGCGCGCAGATTGGAGAGCGTCGATGCGGCTCACCCAGACACGGTCGCCTTGCTTGCCGGCCCGCTGCTACTCATGCGTGTCGTCACGGCCGACGCCGCGGCTCCGCCAATTCGGCGCGACAGTCTCCTCCGCGCGCAACGCGACCGCAGCGGTCGACATGAATGGCTGGTCGAGACCGATGCGGGCGCCGTCAAACTCAAGCCGTTTCTCGATATCGACGGCGAGATCTACAGCGCGTACCAGACGGTTCTGCCGTCCTGATCACGGTTACCCGTGCCGCGCTGTCGGCGGCGCTCCTCATCGGCTGCGGCGCAATGCACCGGGCCCATGCGGAGGTCGCAAAACTTCAGGCTGAAATTGCCACCGCCGAGACGGCCATAGCGGTCGAAGCCGGTGAACACGCTCCGCGTCTCGTTACGCTGAAGCCTCGCGGTGCGGCGGCGTGGACAAATGCGCGCGAGGAAACGCTGCCTGAGCAGGTGGTGATTCATGATTCGGCGCAAGCGGTGACGTGGCGCTTGGATCGCAGCGCGAGCCGCTTCGCAGCGAAGGATATTCAGATCGTGTACTCGGCAGATTCGCCGCGGCTTAAAGCAGTGTGGCACTGGCGCGCGCGCGCGGACCGAGGTCCCATCGAGCACAGTCTATCGATTCAAAACTTGGGCGATGAGCCGGTATGGCTGCCGCTGCAACCCAGTTTGCGTTTCGACTGGGAGATTGATCCCAAGGCGGCGCTGCAGCGATTTTGGGTCGAAAAGGGCGCCGATATCCCCTCCTCCCAGGGCACGCATCTCGATCCGCTGGCGGACGGCGATAGCTGGCAGGGATCATCGAGTACTTATGCAATCCCCATTCCTAATCGAGCGCGAGAAATGATTCCCTATTTGCTGGTCGATGAGCCGAATGGCGGCCGGCGCGGCTGGTACGTCGGCATCGAATTCAGCGGACGCACCCGCATCACGCTCGAGCGCGCGGGTGCATCGCTGCGCGGCGAAGCGGGGCTTGATCCTAACCCCGGTCCCTATCGCACCCGTGTGCCGCCCGGCGGCAGCTTCGAAACTCCGACGATTTTCATCGGGACATTTCGCGGCGGGCCGGATGATGCCGGCAATATCGTGCGCCGCTGGGTACGCGCGGCGCTCAATAACCCACGCACGCTGGTCGACCCATCCTATCCGCTGCTGGTCAACAACAGCTGGGGCAGCGGCATGGCGGTCGACGAAGCTCTTGCACATCGGATGATTGAGCAATCGTCGCAGCTCGGCTTAGAAATGTTTCATTTGGACGCCGGCTGGTTTCGCGACGTCGGCGACTGGCACGCGAATCCCACCAAGTTTCCTCACGGCATTGCCAGTGTTGCCGACTTTGCGCATCAACACGGCCTCAAGTTCGGGCTGTGGCTGGATTGGACCCAGGCCGGCACATCGAACGAACCGGGTGCGCTCAATGTCCACGATCCCGCCATCAGGGACTGGCTGATTGCCGATCCGCCCATCGGCTGGAAACACAGCGAGCCATTCAAGGGCATTACAATTGATCTGGGCGTTCCCGCAGCCCAACTCTGGGCGCAGCGCGAGCTTGAACGCGTGGTCCGCGACTATCACCTCGATATGCTCGAGCACGACGGCTATCTCGTGGCACAGGGCAGTTCGCGCTTTGATCACCCCGCCGCTCCGCCGGATCCTGCGACGTTGCGAATTTACGAGGATTCCGGATTCCTTTGGGTTGAAGGCTCCAACTCGACCGATGTTAGTTATCACGCCACGCGGGCCTACTATGCGATCTACGAACAGCTGCGCCGGCGTCACCCGAACCTGCTGCTCGAGGTGTGCAATGACGGCGGCCGCATGGTCGATTTTGGCAGCGCCGCGCACGGCGATTATTTTTCTGTGACGGACACTTATAACCCTCTTGCCAACCGGCGGGCCTTCTACGATGCCAGCTACGTGCTGCCGCCCGCGATGCTCGAAAGCTACGTGGCAAGTTACCCGACACCGCGCATCGAGAATTTCCGCTACATGCTTCGCAGCGGCATGCTCGGCTGGTTCTCGCTGATGCTCGATGCGAGCCAGTGGACGGCGCAGCAGCGCGCCGCCGCACAGCAAGAGTTTGCGCTCTACAAAAAGGTGCTGCGTCCGCTGATTCGCCAGGCCGATTTGTATCACGTCGCAGAGCGCCCGGACGGGGTGCATTGGGACGGCATGGAATATTATTCGGCCCAGCTGCGGCGCGGCGTGCTCTACACGTTTCGTGGCAGCGCGAGTGATCTACCGAGGCATCGATTCCTTTTGGCAGGGCTCGAGCGCGACAGACGCTATCGACTCAGCTTCCAGGACAGCCCCGCGGCTAACCGCGAAGTAACGGGTGAATCCTTAATGCAGAGGGGCATCGACGTTGGGCTGGCTTTACCATTATCCTCTGATCTAATTTTCTTCGAGGAAGTACCCTGAACGTGCAATCAATCTGGCGCCCTGCGCTGACGACCGTATTGCTGCTCGCCACGGCCGCGTTGCCTGCGAGGGGCGACATCGATCTTCAGCCGCGGCTCGCGTTCGACGTTAACGAAGGGCCCAATCTCAACAGCTTTTTGCGCGAGGGCCCGGTCGCCGCACATCTGCTGCTGCGCTCAGGATTGGATCCTCGCATCCTGATCGCGTTTCCCGCCGGCAACAGCGGCGTGGGTTTGTGGTTCTCGCACAGCAACCAGGCGGCGCGCTGGACGTTGCAGGGGCGACCGCAGCCGCTCATCACCACGGACCAGCATGGACGCCGCTTGTACGGCATGACGGTCGACGCGATCGTCACCGGTACGGCCGACTTGAAATTCAAGCAGGCGGTTCTCTCCAGCGTGCGCGTGCTGCGGGACTATCAGGCATTGGGCACGTTTCCCGCCGAAGTCGCCGCCAGCCCAACGACTCAAGACTCGAGCATTACGTGGGCGCGCGATAGGCTCGACGGCGCGGCCGGATATCGACTGAGCATCCAGGTCACGGATGGGACGCTGCATGCCGATCACTTGACGGCTGGAAGCGACGGCAGGATCGCTCTGAAAATTACTGCGCTGAGCGGTGAAGTGCCCCTTACGCCGCTTTCGGGAGTGCACTTGCTCAATGGCCGGGCGCAGCCCGATGCTGCGGCCCGCAATGTGCTCAGCTTCTTGAGCTACAAGGAAAAATTTCTCGCCGGCTCCTGGCGCTTTAATACCTATTTCGGGCGGGACACCTTGATGTCGGTGCGTCTGCTGATGCCCGTGCTCGCGCCCGAGGCCGTGGACGCGGGATTAGGGGCGGTGTTGACGCGTCTGTCGCCCAAGGGCGAGGTGGCGCACGAGGAGGATATCGGCGAGTTCGCCATTCTCGATCATCTGCGCGCCAGCGGCGAGAAGTCGGATGCGCCGACCTTTAACTACAACATGATCGACGGCAACTTCATGCTGGCGCCCGTGGCCGCTCAATGGCTGCTCGATGATGCACGCGGCAGTACTGAAGCCGCGACATTTCTTAAGCGAATGGACGGCCGGCGCGAGCGCCCCCAGCCGCTGGGCGCGGATCTGGTCAGCAACTTCAAGTTCGTGCTGAAAGCCGCGGCAAGATTTGCGGATGATCCGCACGCGCCGAATTTGATCGCGCTGAAACCCGGATTTGACGCAGGCCAATGGCGCGACAGCAATGATGGATTGGGCGGAGGGCGTTTTCCGTACGACGTAAACGCAGTTTTCGTGCCGGCGGCGCTCGAAGCTACCAGCCGCTTTTTCGAAAGTGGCCTGCTTGCTCACTATCTCGACTCCGCTGACCGTGAATTGTTCTCGCATGCCAGCGCCATGGCCGGGACCTGGCGGGAAAAAGCAGGACCGCTTTTCGATGTGAGCGTGCCGAGCACAACGGCCCGCCGCGACATTACCGATTATGCGGCATCCTTGAAGACTACCGACGGCACCGCGCTGGCCTCGGTCGATGATTCTGCGGTTGAGTTCCCGGCGCTGTCGTTGACGGCCGACGACAAGATCATTCCCGTCATCCACTCTGACGTCGGGTTCGAGTTGCTGTTTGGCCGGCCCACCGCGGCGGTACTGAATGTTGGAGTCACGGCGCTCATGCGGCCGTTTCCCGCCGGACTGCTGACACCCATCGGGATGGTGGTCGCCAATCCGGTCTACGCCGCGCCGTCCATCCAGAGCAAGCTCACGCGCAACGCCTATCACGGAACGGTAGTCTGGTCCTGGCAGCAGGCGGTCATGGCGGCGGGATTGCGGCGGCAACTGCTACGACAGGATCTGTCAGCACCGATCAAGGAGCACCTGCGCGCGGCACAGACCGAGTTGTGGCGCGGCATAAAGAATGCGCACAGCATGAGAAATTCAGAACTCTGGACTTGGAATTTCGCGAACCACCGTTTTGAGATCGCGACTTTTGGCGCCAATGCGTCGGATGCCGATGAGTCCAATGCCGCGCAGCTCTGGAGCACGGTCTACCTGGCGATACCCGCGCCCTAGCCCACCTTCGACTTTCCCGTGCCGACCGTCTCTAACTGTGGCGAATTAGCCGCATAATTTGCTATTGAACAAAATAACAATTACATTCAATGCACGTGTGGTCTGCGGCGAACAGGCTTGGAAGCTAACCCACCGGCGGAAGAAGACCGCTCCGGCAGCCGCAATCGGTGGTCGAAGTCTGCTCGATGACCTTCTTCTGCGGCTCGAATACTGCAGAGGTACAGAGGACAGGTAATAGGAAATGCAGTTTTTACAGAGCTTCCACGCGAATCGCTGTTTAACCTCGATTAATCGCCGTGCTGCCGCAAGTCTGCGGCGAGCCGATACCTCGGTATCCTGGGTCTTGGCGACGAATCGCTGCCAAGGGTTTCAACTTTCAAAACTTCGTTAACGCACTGCTGCTTCAAATAGTTTACTTCGAGGGAAAGATATATGAGTCAAAAACGCAACAAACAACCACATTCATGGGCACCGTCCGTGCGATTAGGCACCGCTAGCGTGAATACGCTCGCCATGGCCATAGCGGGAATCCTTTGCAGTGCCGGCAGCGCCTACGCAGCCGACCCACAGACTGCCGCTGCAGCCACCACTTCGAGCGGCAACTCGCTTGAGGAAATCGTCGTCACCGCCTCAGCCCAGGGTGTCAAGAAACTGGACGCGAGCTACAACATCGTCTCGGCGTCCCTCGAGGAGATCAAGAACGCGAACCCCGCGAGCGTGGCCGACATCTTGAAGCTATCCCCCGGCATTTGGCCGGAAGCCTCGGGCGGTCAGACCGGCGTTAACATCGATGTCGCCGGCTTTCCCAACGGCGGCGGTGACTCCCCGTACTTCACCACCATGATCAATGGCTCGCCGCTCTACGGTTCGGCGGATCTGTCGTTCATGGATTCAAGTTCGCTGCTGCGCTTCGATGACACCGTCGAGCGAGTGGAGATTGTGCAGGGCGGACCGAGTGCAATTTTCAGCTCCGGTCAGGCCGGCGCCACCGCGAACTTCATCTTGAGAACCGGCTCAGACAAGACCACAGGCTCGGTCGGTTTTACGTACGGATCGGAAGGCTCGGAACGCGTCGATGCATTCTTGAGCGGTAAGCTCATCGACGGATGGTATGGCAGCATCGGCGGCTTCTACCGGGTGTCCGACGGCGTGCGCGACCCGCAGTATCCCTCGGACATCGGAGGACAGCTGACCGCCACGTTGAAACACGACATGGATGGCGGCTCATTGATGTTCTGGTATCGCATCCTGAGCGACAAGAACCAGTGGTACGCCGACTTCCCTTATATCGAAGCGAACGGCAAGGCACAGCCTTATCCCGGCTTCAACCAGCTGAACAGCACCTACAACAGCAAGCAGCTGCAGAACTTCCTGATTCCAAGCCCAGGCGGCGGCTTTTGGAACGACGATATCAGCAACGGCCGCGGCGCTCAGTTGAATTACTTTGGGTCGAACCTCAACCTCGAATTGAGCGGCGGCTGGAAGATCTTCAACACCTTCCTGTTCGATGGCGGCTGGATCCCCACGAATGCGCTGGTCAACAACGGCAACCCTCAGTCGCTGACCTCGTTCATCGGTGCTCTGACTCTGCCTGCCGCACTGAGCCCCGCAGCCGTCGTCGCCAACGCGCACTATGCGGACGGCCAGCCGGTCAATCCCAATCAAAGTGTGATCAGCGAGCAAGTATGGCAGGTTCGCAAGAAGCTAACGAGCGTCACGGACGAATTCCGCCTGGCCAAGGAACTCTTCGACGGCAACACCTTGACCTTGGGTGTTTATCTGGCTCATTACACGGACAACGACGCTTGGTCGTTGGACTCGAATGTGCTGATCAACAACCAGCCGAATGCAAGCCCCATCATTTTGCAGGCCGTCGGCGGTGGAAATATTTACAACGTGACCAGTCCTCAAGGCATTGTGAACGCCAATGGGGGTTACCAAATCCTCGAACAGGGCAATGCCACCAACGTTGCCGCCTATCTGTCGGACTCATGGAAAATCAGCAACTGGTTGTTGGATGCCTCGGTGCGTGTCGAACATATTGACCTGCACCAACAGACAACCAATCTATCGCCGGTACAGATGGGAACGCAGTTTGATTTGTGGGACAACGCGGTCGAGCTGCCCAACGGTACGTACTCGTATGCCCACGAACACAACACCATGCCGACGTTCTCGCTGGGCGCCAATTATGAGTTCACCGACTCGATGAGCGCCTATGTGCGCGTCAACGACGGCGTGTTCTTCGACAACTTCGACGCTGTCCGTTGCAACGTGTACAACGGCTCGAACGGCTGTCCCGCGAATGCGCCTCTCAGCACGGTGCGCAATTACGAAGCCGGTTTCAAGATCCAGAATCGTTACATGTACATCGACGCCGCGGTTTACGACAAGGAATTCACTGGCTTGTCGTATCAGCCCATCGATCAGAACCATGTCCCGCTCGCTCCGAATTCGACTTACGGGTCCACGGCGCGGGGCGGGCGGATCGTCGGCAGCGTGAATCCGTTCGCGGGCTCCGACCTCCAGCCCATCAAGGACTTCAAGATCGCCGTCAATGCGGAGTACGAGAAGGCCCACTACAAGGATTTCCAGGGTTGCTACTTCTACCAGGACATCAACCTAGTAACCCACTGCGGCACCATCAATGGTCAACAGCTCGCTCGCTTGCCGAACTTCCAGATTCGCGTGACGCCCAGCGACACGCAGATTTTCTCCTGGGGATCGCTGACCGAGTTCGTGACCTACGAGCACATCGGCCAGCACTTTCAAGACAACACGGGCCTGAACCCGTTGCCCAGCTACTACGACTTGGCAGCCGGTATCGTCGCCGAGTTCGGCGACAACTGGGAACTTCGTATGATGGGCTCGAACCTGACCAATCAGCTCGGCCTCACCGAGGGCAACGCCCGTTTCGGCGGAAACACCGCCCAGAACGGCGTCAACTTCGGACGGTCGATCTTGGGACGCGAGGGCAACGTCGAGTTGAAGTACAAGTTCTAACGGTGCGGCCCCTCGCGTCAACCGGCGCGAGGGGTTTCGCGGGCGGCAGGGACGACGTCGAATGCCACGGTCAGGCGCGGCTGTTCGCTGTGAAAGGGCAGCGTGCCGTGCCAGAAATACGACGGGAAGAGCACCAGCTGGCCAAGTGCTGGTCGCACCGACAACTCGGCGTGCAGCGCGGGCGTCGTGATCATCCCCGGCGCGCCGAAGCTGAGAATTCCTTCCGCCGTGTGCCCCGCTCTCATGCTGTCCGGCAGCTGAATATAGCAAGCCGAGGATATCCATCCGCGAGGATGCACGTGGCTGGTGTGATAGCCGGAGCTGTGCAGACGGACCGACCAGCTGCCGTTGAAACGCGAAGCGCCGTGATTGCGACGCCGCAGAGGATCTGCCCCTTGGCCGATGTGATTGCGGTAGCTCGCGATCGGTGCGACAAAGGCCTTAAACAGCGCCTGAATAACTGGATCCTGACTGCGCGAGAGATCTTGAGTGGTTTCGGTGCCCTGGCGCAACGATTGGTAGAGAAGCCGATGGCCGTGCGGATTATGGAGGGCGTCCAAGCGCGAAGTGACTTCAGTTAGGAAGCTGGGAAGATCAGACCAGCCCGGCGGTGTCTCGAGAGACTGCGACAGCACCATTTTGTCGTAATCGCACAACGTCTGGTAGCGGGGATCGTTCAAAAGTCGCAGCGCGGACGTTTGCATGGCAATGAGGTACTGATCGTCGGGGGTAGCCTCGAGCAGGATGGCGCACTCGCCCAGCGCCGCAGCGCCGTCCCCGACACCTAGGTATGCGGCGCAAAGGAGTTTGCGAGCTGCGAGGTTGTTGGGGTGTGCTCGCATGGCCTGTTCTGCGAGTGTCAGGGCGGTGGCTGGCTCAAAATCCAGCGCCGCCAATCCCGCGCGGACGAGCAACGCGGGGGGCGGCTGAGGTCGTGCGGCGCGTTTGGCGAGACACGCATAAGCACCGCGCGCGTCACCCGCTCCCTGCAGCAGAGCGGCCTTGGCGGCACACAATGCATCATCAAGTTCGTATTTTTCGATTGCCTGATCCAGATCACGCGTGGCCTCGCTGATATTGCCGGTGCGCATCCACACCAGTTGCGCCAGGCTGTCGTGCGCCTCGACGCGGCGCGGCTCCAGTCTGACGCATTCGCGCAAAGCCAGCTCGGCTTGGTCGAATCGTTGCAAAGCGATGAGGCTGCGAGCATGCGTATGGTGCAGCGCCGCCGTCGGGTGGGTGCGGGACAGCGTCTGACGCACCACGCGCTCGCTCTCCTCTGACTGGTTGGCCGCATTCAACGCGATCGCCAGGGTATGAGTTGCGGCGTGGTTGTCCGGAGCGAGTGCCACGAGACGACGATAATTCGTCACCGCCTCGTTTTGACGACCCAGAGCGGCGTAGGCCGCCACATGCAGGGCCGCCAAACCGTCATCGGACTGGCCGCTATTGCACCAGAGCGCGGCGATTTCGAGCGCCGATGCCGGCTGGCCCGCGTCCAGGTAGTGGCGAACCAACAAAAGTGCGGCCCGCGGATAGCGAGGGAAGACTTCGATCGCACGTCGCAATAAAGGTACGGCCTCGGCGCTGCGGCCCGCAGTCAGCAACAGCTCCGCAAGGGTGGTCAGCGTGGGAGCCCATCTCGGGTCGAGTTCGAGCGCACGCCGCAACAGCGACTCGGCTTTGCCAAAGTCGCCCAAGACTTGTTTGGTGCCTGCAAACAGCCGCAAGCCTTCCACGTAATCGGGATTTGCGCTCACCAAGGTTTCTAATTGCGAGTGTGCCGCGGCGTATTGACCCGATTGCAGCAGCCGGCTGATGCGGCGCATGGACTCAGCCAGCGTAACGGACATGGAAACCTCTGAGAGGTCTGGAGAGGTTGGTGCCGCAAAGAGGATTCGAATCCCTGACCCACGCATTACGAATACTGAGATCGCTAATAGGCTCCATATAATTCAATAAACTGGGATTGCGTGTGGCGGTATGAGAGGGTTCAAGTGGGTGTAAATCGGCCTGTATTGGCGCAAATCTTCCTACATGTGATCTCTATGAGGTTTTCCTATCGATTTGCTGCTGCGTACTATGCACCCCACTCCGCAAACGCTAGAAGCGCAGCCTCTGGCATCTCGCCTGCGTACAGACGTCGGGCGAATGCCAGGCGGCGATCCCTGCGAGTCAGATTTAACGGCAACGAGGACTCTACGATCGCACGCGCAGTCTCAAACATCGACGAGGCTATTCTCATACGCTGATCGGGAGTCATAAGCCGGTATCGTTCGGTAACCATTCTTTCCATTTCACGCGATGTGTCATTCACCTTGCGACCTCATCGAGCATCACTCCAACGTCCAATTTCGTCGCCCAGTGCTTCAGGTACGGCCAATCGACAGGCTCATCGAGCAACGTGCGAACATCGCGTAGCTGCATCTCCGAGTGGGAGTCGCGGGCCCAGACAAGTTTTGACAGAATCAGATCCTCGCGGCTTGTGATCCAGGTTCGAACGCCGGCTAACTCCACTGCCTTTCGTCGCGCAAACTCTATCTGTCTGTATTCCGAGTCCTTGCGCACAATCAGGTCTACTTTGATAGCGCTGTCCAGATGCATGAGATTGAACATGTGCTGCGCTTTAACCGCCGAGCGCGCGGCATCCTCGTCTATGTAGAAGTCCGGCGAGAACGCCTTCACGAGATCCTCGACGTCATCATCCAATAGAGCGATGACGAAGTCGAGATCACGTGTCATGCGCGGCTTACCGTAATAACCGAGCGCAAAGGAACCGGTCAACATGAAAGGCACTCTTGATGCCTCCAGCCGATCACCAATGATTCTCAGGATGTCGAGTTCCTCCGTCATTGTAGTCAGTCTACCGTGGACTAGTGTCTTGAAGTACGAACGGAGCAAGTTGGCCGCCCGTGAAATATCAGAGGATAAACTCGCTTCCTGGATTGCGGCGAACAGTCGCGCCGACCCCGGCGCTCGCACTTGGGTGTAGCCGCTGAAAGAGCACCTCCCGTGACGGATTGGATGGGGCATCCTTTTCATTCATGAAGTGCCTGTCGCCTTGTACCAGGACGCCAATCACGACAACACCAAGATTAAATAAATCGCGCTCATCCACGTTAAGCCGGAAACTACCCCGTGCGGATATGGCAATCTTCGCAGGTTTCCGGACGACCATTATCCATTCGCCTTTCCCAGCGCGAATTCTGCCGATGGCGGAGGCCCGATAATTACTCGATCAACGTCATCCCGGCTGATTTCGCTGCCGAAGCGTCAAATGTCATTGTTCTCTCGCATCCTGCGCTCGTCGCGCAGCGCTCAATCAGACAATCGGCGAAATCCGCCGATCCTGTCTTATAGACGCGCAACGCCTGCGCGACCTGCTCTGTTCGATCGACTATGAATTCCTTGGTTCGCAAGATCCCGTAGATCGCCTCCGCTACCTGATCGCGCTTCAGGCCATAGCACGACACAAGAACCCAGACAAATTCAACGACTGCCACAAGTGGCAGAAACCCAGGAGCATCCGCAGATAGTGCCTCGATCAGCAGCGTAGCCTTTTGCGACTGCTTCGGATCGTCCTGCATAACGTATCGAACAACGACGTTAGTATCGAGACCGATCATCGCGCCGATGCGCCCCGTTTGGCAATGGCCTGATTCATCTCTTGAAGCGAGACGATCCTCGGCGCTTTGCCGAACATGCCTTTTAAGTCCTTGACGGGCCGGGTTGCAGGCACGAGCTCAAAACGCCCCGGTTCGACTTTCACGAACTCGACACGATCGCCGGCTTCGATTCGAAGGGCCTGACGAACATCGACCGGAATGGTGATCTGTCCTTTACTAGTAACCGTTGCCGCTGACATAGTTCGCCCTCTAATTCTATTCCTTACTTTATTGTAAGGGGAGCGATAAAGCAACCGAGGTCCAGCGGCTGTCCGAGGCGGTTAATGGTCAACTTTCCGCAGCCAGGATTCGAGCCCGACCCGCGCATCAGAATAGCGTTGCTCGAGCATGCATCAACGGCGCGAGTGAGTCGTAAGACATTGATTTTATTGGCTTGGTGACGCAAAGAGGATTCGAACCCCTGACCCACGCATTACGAATTTTGGGGTCTGTATTCGGAGTCCTTGCGCACAATCACACAATCAGGTCTACTTTGATGGCGCTGTCCAGATGCATGAGATTGAACGAAGTCGAGATCACGTGTCATGCGCGCAGCTGGAAGCTGCCAATCGCGGGGCAGCTAGGCGCACATAGGTCATCGAAGTCACAATTTTTTTCAACGTTACGGTGAGCAGGGAGCCGCGTGCGCAATCTGTACCTGCCGAGGATCCATTCGGGCACGCAGGTGAGCACTGCGCTGCCGACGATCAGAGCCAGCGAGAGAGCAGACCATCCCCTCGCACCCAGCGGCAATACGCCGATGCCGTATAGCAGTCCGAGGGCTGCGAGCAACAGGAAGAAAGGTCCGGTCGCATAACAGTGGATGCACCCGCAACGACGAGCGTTCAATAAACACGCCACTCCCATGAAAAGCAGAACTGTCGGCCACACAATCACAAAATGTCTTTCTGGGCTGATGACCAGAATCGCAATGGGTATGCCCCAGAAGAGGCAACCCCGCAACACCGCGTGTCCAGTCCATCCGGGCTTCCGCGTGAGCCGCGTGTTTCAAGGGTGCTCCTGCTCTTTCGCCTGACCGCATTCTGCGTAAGGAATGGATTGGTGACGCGTGGCAATAGGACCAAAGAGTATCAAGCAAATGATCCGCCCGAAAGCGGACAGTTATGACACGCGGCTTAGTTAGGGCTCCTATGTTCTCCTATGTTGATATATGCACAGGTGCCCCTTGCCGCCGTTCAGTTTTGACCGCTGTTGCGCAGTCTGTTCTTTCTATCTGCCGCCGAAACGAAAGGCGTTGCTAATCGAGCCGCTTGCGTTATAGCGGACTTAGGCATGGCAATCGTGGTTTAAGCCGTTTTTGCGGCGTCCCTCCGCCTTTAAGCCGACCACGAGCGTGTAGCCAAATCAGACACAGGCGACTTCACAATCGCGATCTCACAGACTGAGCTTCTCGAACGCAGCAACCTCTCCGGTCTTGAGCTCGCGCCATCGAGCCAAGGCCGAGGCTGCCTCGCTCTTCAGTTCGGCGAACATGGCCTCGTTCTGCGCAGTCGGCGTCGCATCGCCGGAACCCACGAGCGACCCCAGCGCCGCCAGCATGTTGTTTAGACGCACCGGATAGTTCAGCGCGTCCTCCGAGGCGTGCGAGCGCGGCTGTATCAAGATCTCCTCAACCTCGGTCAGCTTGCGGTCGAGGGCAACGCCGGCGGCCGCGACCTTGGCTGCTTGTGGTCCAGCGGGTGCCTTCTTTGCCGCCATGATCTTGACACGGGTGGCGCGGATGTCGAGTACGGTGTCATGCACCTCGGTGAGCAGGGCGTTGATCGCACTATGCAGAGCGAACTGCTTGGTCAGTTCCTCAAGAGTCGCCGTGCCGCGCGGATCCGGTACGATCTCGAGCGGCTGAGTCTGGCTCGTACCATCGACGGTCAGCTTGACCTGGTAATGGCCCGGCAGCACCTTGGGACCCGCCACACTGCCCGCCCACAAGGGCGCGTTTTTGATGGCGCGCGCTTTGTCTTCGCGCAAGTCCCAAACGAACGTGTTGAAGCCGGCAAAATGCGGCGGCTTGATCGGCTTGGAGACACGCCCGCCCTCCTCTTCTTCCTCTTCCGGTTCAGCCTTCGCTTCGTCTTCACCCGGACTCTTGGCATCTTCGGCTTCCGGAAAGTGACGGATCAGCTTGCCACTCGCATCGAGAATATCGAGGCTGATGCGCTGATCGAGCGGGTCGGCCTTATCCTTATCTTTATCCTTGTCCTTCTTGTCAGCATCTTTGTCGGCGTCCTTCTTGTCAGCATCTTTGTCGGCGTCCTTGGCCGGTCGCGGTTTTCCGATCTGCGCCGACAAGGTGAAGCTAATCACCGCGCCGGCCGGCGGGTTGGCGCCGCCGAAATAGCGCAGTTGCCCGCCGCGGAAGACCGTGTGGTTGGCGACGGCCGGCTTGAACAGATGTGCCGTCTCGACCGGAATCGTGGGTGCCCACTGCCGCACGGGTGATAAATCGTCGATCATCCAGAAGGCGCGGCCGTGTGTGGCGACGGCCAGGGCATCGCCATGCACCACGAGGTCATGCACGGGCACCACCGGTAGGTTCAATTGCAGGCTCTGCCAGTGAGCGCCGTCGTCATAAGACATCATGATGCCGCTCTCCGTGCCGGCATAAAGCAGACCCGCCCGGGCCGGATCACGCCTAATGACGTGCAGATACGCATCCGGCGCCAGCCCCTCGGTAATGGGAGTCCAGCTCTTGCCATAGTCCTCGGTGCGGAATGCATAGGGCTTGAAATCATCGAGCCGATGACGGTCGGCGGCAACATAGGCGACAGCGGGATTGTCGGGATCGGGCTCGATCATTTGGACGGTGGCGAAATCGGGCATGCTCTTGGGCGTCACATTGGTCCAGTGGGCTCCGCCATCCCGGGTCAGATGCACCAGCCCGTCATCGCTGCCTACCCAGATCAAATCCTTGGCTTTCGGCGATTCGGCGACGGCGAAGATGGTGTCATAAGTCTCGACGCTGGTATTGTCCTTGGTCAGCGGTCCGCCCGAAGAACGCTGCTTGGATAAGTCGTTGCGGGTCAGATCGGGCGAGATCACTGTCCAGCTGCGACCCTGGTCGAGCGACCGCAAAAGCACCTGTGCTGCAAAGTAGAGGGCGTGGGGCTGGAATTTCGAGATCATTATCGGCGCCGTCCATTGGAATCGATACTTCAGATTCTCCGCAGCCCAGCCCATGGTATTGCGCGGCCACGGCGTGATCTGGATGTTTTGGCCGGTGCGCCGGTCGTGGCGGGTCAGCTCGGCGCCATAGCCGCCGCCATACACGATATTGGCGTCTGTGGGGTCGGGAATGATGAAGCCGCTCTCGCCGCCGCCGACCGGGTTCCAATCCTCGATGCCGACTCCGCCTGAGCGCCCGGCTGTCGCGATCGAAATACTGGAATTGTCCTGCTGATCGCCGTAGAGGTGGAACGGAAATTCGTTGTCGGCGGCGATGTGATAAAACTGGGCGGTCGGCTGGTTCATCTCCGAGGTCCAAGTCTCGCCGCCATCGACAGAGATATTGGCGCCGCCGTCATTGCCTTCGATCATGCGCTTGGGATTGGTCGGGTCGATCCACAATTCGTGATTGTCACCATGCTGGGTCTTCAGCGTCTTGAAACTCTTGCCGCAATCGATCGAACGATAGAGCGAGGTGTTGAGTACATAGACGATATTCGCATCCTTGGGATCAGCGAAGACCGTATTGAAATACCAGGCCCGCTGCTTGATGCTGTTCTTGTCGCTTACGAGCGTCCAGGTCTCGCCGCCGTCATTCGTGCGGAAGAGGCCGCCTTTCTTGGCTTCGATCATCGCATAGACCACTTTGGAGTCAGAAGTCGGAGCGACATTGATGCGGCCAAGGATGCCGTCCGGTAATCCGCCGCCGCTCAAACGACGCCAATGCTCGCCGCCGTCGAAGGACTTGTAGAGGCCGCTGCCCGGTCCGCCGCTCTCCATGATCCAAGGCTTGCGATACGCCTGCCACATGCCGGCATAGAGGATCTTGGGATTATTTGGATCGAAGGCGACATCCGAAGCGCCGGTCTTGGCGTCGACATAAAGCACCTTCTTCCAATTGGCGCCGCCGTCGGTTGAGCGGAACACGCCGCGCTCCTGATTGTCGCCGAAAGTATGCCCAAGCGCCGCCACAACAAGGATGTTGGAGTCGGAGGGATCGACGATGATGCGAGCAATCACCTGGCTGTCGCGCAGCCCGGAGAAACGCCATGTTTTTCCAGCATCCGTCGATTTATAAAGCCCATTGCCGGTGGCAACGTTGCCGCGAATGTTGATCTCGCCAGTGCCTGCATAGACGATTTTGGGATCAGAGGGCGCCACGGCGACGGCACCGACGGCGGGCGCGGCCTCGGGGAAATCGTCCCACAACGGCTTCCAGCTGGTGCCTGCATCGATGGTCTTCCACAAGCCGCCGGTGGCGGCGCCAAAGTAATAAGTGTTGGGCTCGCTGATAACGCCCGTAACGCCCGTGGCACGACCGCCGCGGAAGGGACCGACTAATCGATACTTGAGTCCGTCGAGCGGCGATTTCGAGGCCGACTCGGTGGACTTGACGGGAGTTGACGATGGATCCGCCGCAACCGAAACAGTAGCCGAGAGTAAGGCAAGGATGATGACCCAGAGGCGTGATGCAGACATTTCGATCTCCCGTTTATCATCGGTCAGGCTAGCGCCCGCTTTCCAAACTGTCCAGCAGGACACCCCGTTACCGAGTGAGACAATTTCTGTCGCCTTCCCTGAGGGCTGGCGAAATCCGCCTTGGAACGCGTTATCACATGGGTAACGACGAAGTCCACGAGGCGAGGCGAGGCACGCCTTGGACTCGCCGACGTCGTGCGAGTGCGAGAGCCGTGACCTCATTAATACCATCGTGCAATACAGCCGGCGCGATCGTTATGGCCGAATAACTCAAAGATTTCGCATTGGCGGGGCTGAAGATGAAAACTTGATCAGAGCAGGCGTTCCGCGAGTTGATTCCGCGATTGCAACATGAGATTGCATTGGTGGAAAAGTCAAAAGGAACACGTCTTTGTCGCTCTATCTCTCCGCCCAAGACACCCGCCGCCAGGCCGAGCTCGCCCTCGCCACGAACCGCCTCGCCCGCCTCAAAAACTACTTGACCCTCTGCCTCGCACTCGGCGG
>JBEPVT010000007.1:0-108854 GCA_041690895.1 Gammaproteobacteria bacterium | reverse complement strand
GCGTTGTAGCGACCGATCGCCAGCGTGGCGCCGGTGCCGATGGTTGCGCTGCTGATAGCCGAGGCGCCCGCGGCGGCACCTGCGGCACTCGACACGCCGCCGCTCAAGGCGGCGGCCGCGAGATCGACGATGCCCGGCGTGCCGCTGCCCGGAAAATTAGTAACGGCCGCCGGCGTATAATTATTGCCCTGCCCATAGAGAATCCACTGCACGCCCAAGTTTGAACTCTTGTTCACGTCGATCTCGACGATAAGAGCTTCCACTTGGACCT
Source organism: Gammaproteobacteria bacterium (assembly GCA_041690895.1). GTDB lineage: Bacteria > Pseudomonadota > Gammaproteobacteria > Steroidobacterales > Steroidobacteraceae > Bog-1198. Next base: position 108,583 of record JBEPVT010000007.1, on the reverse strand, counting down.
GGGCGCGGCGAATATCGAGCTTGTCGATCACCGCCATCAGGGATCTCATGATCTTCGGCGGCGCCGTGATGATGAGGGCATTGGTGGCGACATCCGCCCAAATGGTGACGCTGGCATCAACGTTGGGTGCGCCGCCGGCTGTCGCCCCCGCCGTCGGCGGGCCGCCTTGCGCTTTGGCCGAGGCCGTGGCTTGGCCCTTGAGCTTGTCGGCGATCTTTTCGGCGTCGGCATAGCGCAGGTATCTGACCTGGGTATCGCCGCCGGTCGCGAGCGGCGTGTCCATGTTGACGATCAGCGCCTTGAGCCGCAGGCGTTGCGACTTCTCGCCGGTCAACAGGATGCTGTTGGTGCGCTCGTCGGCGACCACCTTGACCGCAGCGCCGGCTCCCTCGGCGCCCTGGCCCTGATTCAGAGAATTAACGATGCGTACCACGTCGGCAGCGCTGGCATTGTGCAGCGCGATCACTTCGATGGGCTCATCGCCGCTTTCATCCATCCGCGCGACGATGCGCACAATGCGGTTCACATTGCTGGCGCGATCGGAAATGATCAGCATGTTGCCGCTGGGATAGGCCGCCAAATGCCCATATTGGGGAATGAGCGGCCGCAGCAGAGGCACCAGCTGTGCGGCGCTGATGTTCTTCACGGTGATGATTTGCGTGACGATCTCATCCGAGGTGCTGCTCACATCCGTCGGCAAGTCATTCGCCGGCACCTGCCGGGCGTCGGTGTTCGGGATGATCTTGATGACCTTGCCGGACGGTACCGCCACATAGCCATACACCTGCAACACCGCCAGAAAGGCTTCGTAGAACGCTGCCGGCGACATCGGAGTTGCCGACAGCATGGTGACCTTGGCATTGACGCGCGGATCGATGATGAAATTCTTGCCGGTGACTTCGCTCACCGCCTGGATGATCTGACTGAGGTCCGCATCCTTGTAGTTGGGTGTGATGGTCGGGCCGTCCTGGTTTCGCACGGGGGGCGCCGCCGGCAACGACATCGATACCAGCAGTGCCGACAGTGCCAGTGTGGCGGCGACGCGGTGTTTGGGCTGCGGTCTGGTTGAAGTCGGCATCATGAGTACTCGTATGTTGAACGCATTCGACGGTCGCCACGCGCTATTCGTTTGATGGCTCATTGCTGTTGGGATTGGGGAGCTGCACCGGCTGCGGTGTCCCGTTGAGAGGAGTTCCCGGCGCCGGGTTCGCCTCGCCATCCAGTTCCCTGGTCGCCTGCGCCGCGACTTGCGCGATGTTCAGGCTGATGTCCTGCCGTTGTCCGCCGCGTTCGACGGTCACCGTCACGTGATCCGATGTCTGAATTGTATTGAACACTTCCTGGCTGCGCTGCGGGTCATCGAGGGCGGTGCCGTTGATGGCCGTAACCAAGTCACCCGGTTTCAGGCCCAACTTGGAGAATATTTGCCGATTTCGACCCGGGTAGGCGCGAAAGCCGCGCAATTTACCGGCGGCGCTGTCATACGAGGGTACGGTGCGCATGACTTGATCGAGAAGGCCCGGATCCTGCTGCACCAGGCGGCGGATATTCTCCACCGCGGCGACGGTGCGCGGGTCTGCGCCGGCCGGGCGGCGCACCACCGGCGGAGCGTGCATGCCGGGACCTAACAGCCGTGGTAGTAACAAAGTCTCCAATGCGCCGCCCCGATCGAGAATGACATGATCCAGATAGACTGAATGCAAAGACGCACCGCCGACATTGTCGCCAACCGAATACACCTTCGAGGGGCCCCCATCGCTGATAATGGCGACGCCGCGCTTCGGGTCCTGGGTTGCAATCGTACCGGCCAGCAGCAGATTGGCGGTGGATTGCGGCGCGTTGTCCGGGTCCTGCGTACTGGGGTCGGCGGTCGCCACCCCAAACAGATGGGCTGAAACGATGCTTTGCACGTCGAGCGCAGGATGCTGCACGCGTGGTGCGGTGCCGCTCAACACCGGTTGGGGGGACCTGACGGGCCCGCCGCCCAGCAGTGAAATGGCAATCCGGGCGAACTCCACAGCGATTAGCGCCGCCAAGGCCAGCGACACTAATCTCGGGCCGTTGCCCTGCAGGCGGGACAGCCATTCATTGGAGCGCGTATCGAGCATGTATGAGTCTGAATGGTTACCTTGGTCGGTAATCATACGGGTTACTCGCTTGAGCGCTCAAGCATTTGTTTTTACTTGTTAAAGTTATGTGATACCGATTGGCGACAGGGAACTTGCTTAGGGCTTTGGCTTACACGTCTTGTAAACGGTCATATCGCACCCTATAAACTGATGATTCATGAGTGACATTGAACGTGGACGGGACGGGACAGGGCTGGTCGTCGAGGAAGCGGCGCCGAAGCTTAAACGTCCGCCCCTCTATCAAGTCGTACTGATCAATGACGACTACACTCCCATGGAGTTCGTGGTCGATATCCTGCGGCGCTTCTTTGCCATGGACAGGACGAAGGCTACTCGCGTTATGCTGGAGGTGCATACCAAGGGAAAAGGCATCTGTGGGGTCTTTACTTATGAGATTGCAGAGACCAAGGTGGCTCAGGTGATCGCGTATGCGCGACAACATCAGCATCCGCTGATGGCAACGCTAGAAGAGGCGTAATGTGCTAAGTCAAGAACTTGAATTTTGCTTAAACGACGCGTTTGCCGGAGCCCGCGAGACGCGGCATGAATTCATGACCGTCGAGCATCTATTGCTCGCGATCGTGGATACGCCCAAGGTCAGGGAAATCTTGAAGTCTTGCGGCGCGGATACCGTCAAGCTCAAGAGCGAACTCAAACAGTTCATCGATCAAACCACTCCACGTCTGCCCGCCGGGGAGGACCGGGACGTGCAGCCCACGTTGGGATTTCAACGGGTACTGCAACGCGCTGTATTTCACGTGCAATCGAGCGGCAAGAAGGAAGTCACGGTCGCCAATGTGCTGGTCGCGATCTTTAGCGAAAAACAATCGCACGCCGCCTACCTGCTGAGCATGCAGGACGTGTCGCGCCTCGATGTCGTCAATTTCATTGCGCACGGACTGTCGAAGGCCGGAGGCGAGGAACGCAGCGAGCGGGATGATGGCGCGGCATCGCCGGACGCGGAGCGCGAGGGCGACGGCAGCGGCAGTGCTTTGGAGAAATACGCCACGAATCTGAACGAGTCGGCGCGCAAGGGCAAGATCGATCCCTTGATTGGGCGCAAGCTCGAGGTTGAGCGCACCATCGAGATTCTGTGCCGCCGGCGCAAGAACAATCCGCTCTATGTCGGCGAAGCCGGCGTGGGGAAAACCGCGATTGCGGAAGGCCTGGCCCGCATGATCGTTGAGAATCAAGTGCCGGACGTGCTGCTCGATGCGACAATTTATTCTCTCGACATGGGCTCGCTGGTCGCGGGTACCAAGTACCGCGGCGATTTCGAAAAGCGCCTGAAGGCAGTGCTCGCTGAAGTGAAGAAGCAGCCCGGCGCGATTCTATTCATCGATGAAATCCACACGGTCATTGGTGCGGGTGCGGCTTCCGGCGGCGTGATGGACGCTTCCAATCTGATCAAGCCCGCGCTCAACAATGGCGAGTTGCGCTGCATTGGTTCGACCACCTACAGCGAATACCGCGGAATTTTCGAGAAGGACCACGCGCTGGCGCGTCGTTTTCAGAAAATCGACATCACCGAACCGTCGGTGCAGGACACGGTCGACATTCTGCGCGGCCTAAAATCGCGCTACGAAGAGCATCACGGCATCAAGTATGAGGACGATGCGTTGCGCGCCGCCGCGGAGCTGGCCGCGCGCCACATCAATGATCGGCATATGCCGGACAAGGCCATTGATGTGGTCGATGAGGCCGGAGCAAATTTGCGCCTGCAGCCTGTGGACAAGCGGGCGCAGTCGGTCACCGTCATGCAAATAGAAAACGTCGTGGCGCGCATTGCGCGCATCCCGCCCAAGAATGTCTCGATGTCTGACCGCGATGTGCTGCGAAACTTGGAGCGCAATCTGAAACTGACCATCTTCGGCCAGGATAAGGCGATTGAAGCGTTGGCGGCCGCCATCAAAATGTCGCGCTCCGGGTTAGGGGATCAGCGCAAACCCGTGGGTTCCTTCCTGTTCTCCGGCCCCACGGGTGTCGGCAAGACCGAGGTTACCCGTCAACTCGCCATTGCCATGGGCGTGGAATTCGTGCGCTTCGACATGTCAGAATACATGGAGCGGCACACCGTCTCGCGTTTGATCGGTGCCCCGCCGGGCTATGTGGGTTTCGATCAGGGCGGTTTGCTCACCGAGGCGATCGCAAAACACCCGCACTGCGTGCTGTTGCTCGATGAGATCGAGAAGGCGCATCCCGATGTGTTCAATCTGCTGCTACAGGTCATGGATCATGGCACCCTGACGGACAATAACGGCCGCAAGGCCGATTTCCGCCACGTCATCATCATCATGACGACCAACGCGGGTGCATTTGAAATGAGCCGGCCGAGTATTGGATTTACGCAGTCGGACATCGGTGCGGACGGCATGGAGGCGATTCGGCGCTTGTTTTCGCCAGAATTCCGCAACCGATTGGATGCCGTTATTCAGTTTGGTAGCTTGGATCAAGACACGATCGAACGCGTGGTCGACAAGATCCTGGTCGAGGCCGAGGCGCAACTCGAGCAAAAAGGCGTGTCGATATCCGTCGACGAACCTGCGCGGCGCTGGATTGCGAAACGCGGTTACGATCCAAAGATGGGTGCGAGGCCGATGGCGCGCATCATTCAAGAGTTCATCAAGCGTCCGCTGGCAGAGGAGCTGCTGTTCGGCAAGTTGGTGAACGGCGGCCATGCGGAGATCACGCTGAGCGAGGATGGCGAGAAGCTCAAACTCGTCTCCCGCGGCGCCGACCAGCCCGCACTGCTGTCACATGAGGGTAGCGCCTAGCGAATCAGCGTCCGCGATAGACGATGCGGCCCTTGGTCAGGTCGTAGGGAGTCATTTCAACGGTGACTTGATCGCCGGTTAGGATCCGGATGTAGTTTTTGCGCATCTTGCCTGAGATATGTGCGGTAACTACATGGCCAGTCTTGAGTTTGACGCGAAACGTCGTATTGGGCAAAGTCTCGACGACCTCGCCCTCGAATTGAATGGCCTCTTCTTTTGACATGCGTCCTTAGTGGTATGCGTGAAACCGGGCGCATTGTGCATAAAGCACTTAGTTAATGCAATTTACTCGGTTGCAGCCCACTTCCCCCTGGGCTCGCGCTTCGCATGTTGGCGCAGCAACGACACGAATTGGCTGCGCGACACCTCGCGGGCACCCAACCCCTCCAAGTGCGGGCTCGCCACCTGGCAGTCGATCAGCTTGATGTCGCGCCCGCGACACTCCTCGATCAAACGCGCCAATGCCACCTTTGAGGCGTCGCGTTCGACACTGAACATCGATTCGCCGAAGAATACCTGTCCCAGCTGAATCCCGTACAGCCCGCCGACAAGTCGATTGTCCCGATAGGTCTCCACGCAATGCCCAAATCCCAGCTCGTGCAGCCGCTCGTAGGAGTCGATCATTTCCGCATTCAACCAGGTGTCTGGACCTGAGCGGCGCGGCGCCGCGCAACCGCGGATCGTGGCGCTGAAGGCCTGATCTACGCGCGTGCTAAACGGGCCATTCTTGAGCGTCTTGGCCAAACTGCGTGAGCATCTGAACTCGCCTGGAAACAGCACCATGCGCGGATCCGGCGACCACCAGAGAATCGGTTGCTGCGCGGAATACCAAGGAAACACTCCGCGTTCGTAGGCCGAGAGGAGCCGCGCCGGGCTCAGGTCCCCGCCCGCCGCCAGCAGTCCCGGTGGTTCTCGCAGCGCCTGATCCAAAGGCGGGAACCAGTTCGGATCTGCCTGCTCTCCTAGCCAAACGAGTCTGCTCAGAGACGTAACTCCTCATCCGGCGCCCTATGGTAGGGCACGTGTTCATTGACCGCGGCGGCGTAATGGTCAACACCGCGGGCCTCGCGCCGCGCGTAGTCTCGAATGGCGTCGGCAAAACGTGAGTCCGCAATGTAGTGCGCCGAGTGCGTGAATGTCGGCACGAAGCCGCGCGGAACCTTGTGTTCGCCTTGAGTTCCCGGCTCGAAGCGCTGCAGTTTCTTCTCGATGCAATATTCGATTCCCTGGTAGTAACAGGCCTCGAAATGCAGACTGTGAAAGTTGCCGCCGGCACCCCAATAGCGGCCGTACAACGCTTCACTGCCCACGAAAAATATCGCGACCGCGATGGGCTCGGAACCGATGCGCGCAATCTTTAGCATCAGCTGCTGCGGCATGGCAGCGGCAATGCGCTTGAAAAAATCGAGGTTCAGGTACGGCTCATGTCCATGCCGGTGAAAGGTATCCGCATAAAAACTGTAAACCGTTCGCCACAGCGCAGCATCGACGTCGCCGCCATGCAGCGTATCGAATTCGATGCCGGCTTCAGTGACGCGACGGCGCTCGCGCTTCGCCTTCTTGCGTTTCTCCGCCGTGAAGGTCGCGAGAAAGGTTTCGAATGAATCGTAGCCATGGTTGTACCAATGAAATTGGCAATCACGGCGCAATATCAGTCCTGCGCGATCGAGATCGGCAGCGGTGGCTTCGCTCGGAAACAGCACATGCCAGGATGAAAGACCCTCATCCCGGGCATGCTCGATCGCGGCGCGAATCGCGCTCTTCGTCGTGGCCTTGGCGTCCGCCTGCGAATTTAGCAACAGGCGTGGACCGGATACAGGAGTGAAGGGAATCGCGCTCAGCAATTTTGGGTAATAACGAAGGCCTTGCTGTGCATAGGCGCCCGCCCAGGCGAAATCGAAAACGAATTCGCCGCGGGAATGCGATTTGCGAAATAACGGCATCACGGCCGCGAGCGTTCCATCGGAATCCTCGAGAACCAGGTGCTTCGGCTCCCAGCCGGTGCGCGGCGCCGCGCATCCGGACTCTTCCATTGCCAAAAGAAATTCGTGCCGCAGAAAAGGTTGTCCCGTGCCGGCGAGCGCATTCCATCGCTGCGCATCAATCTGTGCAATGCTGTCGAGAAATCGCGCCGGGCGAAGGTTCACGCGTGGGCAGCGCGCGGTTCGGCGTGAGTCTCGGCCTCAATTCGTTCTAGGTATTTGTCGGCATCGAGCGCAGCCATGCAGCCGGTGCCGGCCGAGGTGACCGCCTGACGGTACACGTGATCCGCCACATCACCGGCGGCGAAAACTCCCGCGACGCTCGTGCCGGTCGCTCCGCCGTCGCTGCCGCCCTTGACCACGATGTATCCGCCGCGCATTTCCAGCTGCCGATCGAAAAGCTGGGTGTTCGGCACATGTCCGACAGCGATAAAAACTCCATCGACATTGATCGATCGCGTGGCATTGCCCTGCGCGGCTCGCAACACTAAGCCGGTGACGCCCGAGTCATCGCCCAAGATCTCATCAATGGTGTGATTCCACACGATGCTGGCTTTGCCGGACGACGCCAGCGCGAACAACCGGTCCTGCAATATTTTCTCGGCACGCAATTTGTCGCGCCTGTGCACGAGCGTGACGTGCGCAGCGATGTTGCTGAGGTATAGCGCTTCTTCCACGGCCGTATTGCCGCCGCCAACGACCGCGACTGCCTTGCTTCGATAGAAAAATCCATCGCAGGTGGCGCAGGCCGACACACCCTTGCCTCGAAATGTTTCCTCGGATGGCAGCCCTAAATATTGTGCGGAGGCGCCGGTGGCGATGATCAGCGCATCGCAGGTGTACTCACCGTTATCGCCGGCCAAGCGAAAAGGGCGCTGGCGCAAATCGACCTTGTTGATGTGGTCGAGGACGATTTCGGTATTGAATCGTTCCGCATGCCGCCGCATCCGTTCCATCAGGGCAGGTCCCTGCAGATGCTCGACATCGCCCGGCCAATTATCGACATCCGTCGTGGTCATGAGCTGTCCGCCTTGCTCCAGGCCGGTGATGAGCAAGGGACTTCGATTTGCCCGCGCCGCATACACCGCCGCCGTGTAGCCTGCCGGTCCAGACCCGAGGATGAGGAGACGACTGTGCCTGACAACGCTCATGTATAATTTGCCTCTCGTCTTGAATAGTCGCCGCCGATTGGTCGACCGCGACAGCTTAAGGTTAGCTGACCCATGGTAAGTAAATCTGTGGGCTCCAGCCAGTTCCAACAAGTCCGTTCAACGATCTCTGCGTTCGAGGTTGTTGCATCTCGTTTCACGGGTTACTATTACATATTATTCAATTAGTTAAGAAGTAATTATCATAAAAGGTCTAGAGCTAGCCGAAGGAACGTCTGCGAAAAAGCCCAAGCAGAAGACGAAACTTTCTGCTGCAGTATCGCGTTCTTTGCGTGAGGGTACCCTCTGGGTCTTGGGTGCGCTCGCGCTGCTGCTGTTGCTGGCGCTGTTCTCTTATCACCCGCACGATCCGGGTTTTTCCGACACCGGCGAGCCGGGTCCCGTGGGTAATTGGATCGGTCCGGTCGGCGCATGGCTCGCTGGATTTTTCCTTTTTATCTTTGGCCGTCCGGCGTATCTATTTCCAGTGATGTTGGCGTATGCAGGCTGGTTGGTGCACAAGGATCAAACCCTGCCGGATATGCGCTCGCGCATGAACACTTTGTTGCGCGCCGTTGGCTTCGCGCTCACGCTCGTCACCAGCTGCGGCCTTGCCGCATTGCACTGGAGCAGTGCGGGATTGCCGAACAGTGCGGGCGGCGTGCTTGGTGAACTGGCGGGTCAGGGCAGCGCCCACGGCTTGAGCTTTCTCGGCGCGACGCTGCTGTTGCTGGGATTGTGGTTGGCGGGCGTGGCGTTGTTCTTAGGCATGTCCTGGTTTGAAGTGATGGATAAACTCGGTGCCTCGGTTCTGGCCGGCATCGAGTGGACTCGAAGTCGCATAGAGCAGCGGCGCGAGCTGGCCTCCGGCCAGCTGCGCAAGCAGGCACGCCAGGAAGTGGCGCGCGTCGAACAAAAGAAAGTCGCAAGTCGGCCGCCGCCCAGGATCGAAGCACCCGCACCGTTGCCGCAAAAAAGCGATCGCGTCGAACGCGAGCGCCAAGTGCCGCTGTTCGATGCGCCCAAATCCAGCGAATTACCGGCGTTGTCGCTGCTCGACGAACCGGGCAACCGGGAGCAGTCGTATTCCGAAGAGGCATTGGAGGCCATGTCGCGGCTAGTGGAGATCAAGCTGCGGGATTTTGGAATCGAAGTCGAGGTCGTGGCGGTGCTGCCGGGCCCTGTGATCACGCGGTTTGAGTTGCGACCGGCGCCGGGCGTGAAGGTCAGCCAGATCAGCAATCTTGCGAAGGATCTGGCGCGCGCGCTGTCCTCCGTCAGCGTGCGCGTGGTTGAAGTCATTCCAGGCAAGTCCGTGGTTGGGTTGGAGATCCCGAACGAGAAGCGTGAAATCGTAACCTTGGGCGAAATTATCAAGTCCAAGCCGTACGACGAAGTCAGCTCACCGCTGGCGCTGGCATTGGGCAAAGACATCGGCGGCGTGCCCATCGTCGCGGATCTTGCGCGCATGCCGCATTTGCTGATCGCGGGCACGACCGGTTCGGGTAAGTCGGTGGGCATCAACGCCATGGTCTTGAGCCTCGTCTACAAGGCGACGCCGGAACATGTGCGAATGATCATGATAGACCCGAAAATGCTGGAGCTCTCGGTCTACGAAGGCATTCCGCATCTATTGTCGCCCGTGGTCACCGATATGAAGCAGGCGGCCAACGCTTTGCGTTGGTGCGTAGCGGAGATGGAGCGGCGCTATCAACTCATGTCCGCGCTCGGCGTGCGCAACATCGGCGGTTTCAATCGCAAAGTCAAAGATGCGGCCGATGCCGGCAAGCCCATCAAAGATCCGATCCGCATGCAAAAAATTGCGCAAGGCGTGCCGGGCGTGGTCGAAGCAGACGTGCCGGAATTGACCGCCTTGCCGTTCATCGTGGTCATCATCGACGAGCTCGCGGATCTGATGATGATCGTCGGCAAAAAGGTCGAGGAACTGATTGCGCGGCTGGCACAGAAGGCCCGCGCCTCCGGCATCCACTTGATCCTGGCGACGCAGCGGCCCTCGGTGGATGTGATTACCGGATTGATCAAAGCCAATATTCCGACACGCATCGCCTTTCAGGTCTCGGCCAAGGTGGACTCGCGCACGATTCTTGACCAGAGCGGCGCCGAGTCGCTGCTCGGCCATGGGGACATGCTGTTTCTGCCGCCAGGCACGTCCATCCCAACTCGGGTGCACGGTGCTTTCGTTTCTGACCAAGAAGTTCATCGCGTGGTCGCGGGCTTAAAAACTGCGTCGCCTCCGGTCTATATCGATGAAATCTTGGAAGGTCCGCGCAATCCCATTCCCGGATTCCCCTCCGACGAAGAGGAGGGCGCCGAAGGCGCGGCGGTCGATGCGGAGGCGGACCCCTTGTACGATGAAGCGGTGCGCATCGTGACCGAGACTCGCAAGGCCTCGATTTCCGGCGTGCAGCGGCGTCTCAAGATCGGCTACAACCGCGCGGCGCGACTGGTCGAAGCCATGGAGGCCGCGGGTCTCGTGGGCCCATTGCAATCTAACGGCAATCGAGAAATCTACGGCGCAGCCCCGCCTGAGGAGTGACGCCAATGCGCCAGTATTTATTCGCCGCATCGTTGGCCGCCTGGATTGGGCTGATAGGCGCACCTGCCTCTTTCGCATCCCCGACCAGCGAGGTCGAAAAATACTTAAGCGGTTTGGCGAGCTGGTCAGCCGACTTTCAGCAGACCATCGATGATGGGCATGGCAAGGTGGTGCGCAGCGCTGCGGGCAAACTATATCTACAGAAACCCGGGAAGTTTCGCTGGGACTATGTAGACCCTTCCGCACAGCTGATCTTGGCGGACGGCAAGCAGATCTGGTTTTACGACAAGGATCTGCAACAGGCGAATGTGCGCGACATGGATGCCAGTCTCGCCAACACCCCCGCGGTGCTGTTGTCCGGAGCGGGATCGTTGAGCAGCCAGTTCGACGTCACGGCGCTGCCGCCGAGTGATGGCCTCGAATGGTACCAGCTCATACCCAAGCACCCAGATACCGACTTCCAACTGGTGCGCATCGGATTTCGTCACGGCGACCTGGCTTCGATGTTTCTCGCCGACAAGCTGAATCAGGTGACGCAGCTGACCTTTACGAATCCCGAACGCAACGCGAAGTTTGCGTCGGATTTGTTTAGATTCGTGCCGCCCCCGGGGGTCGACGTGATTGGGCGCGTCGGCAAGTGACGGCGAGCGCCGGCACCTATCGGCCGCTGGCCGATCGGCTGCGTCCGCAGGCCCTCGATGAGTATGTGGGCCAATCTCATCTGCTGGGCGTCGGCGCGCCGCTGCGCCGTGCGCTCGAGTCCGGCCATCCGCATTCCATGATTCTGTGGGGACCGCCCGGCACCGGAAAGACCACGCTTGCTCGGCTGGTCGCCAATGGCGCGAATGCCGAGTTCGTCGGACTGTCGGCCGTACAGGCAGGAATCAAGGACATCCGCGCGGTGGTGGAACAGGCGCGCAGCCTGCGCGGTACGCGCGACACGGTTTTATTCCTGGACGAAGTCCATCGTTTCAATAAGTCGCAGCAAGATGCGTTTCTTCCCTATGTGGAGGACGGGACGTTGATCTTTATCGGCGCGACGACCGAGAATCCATCGTTTGAGGTGAACAATGCCTTGCTGTCGCGCGCCCGCGTCTATGTCCTAAAATCACTGACGACCGAGGATCTTGGCAAACTCCTTGCTCGGGCTCTGTCGGATCAGGAGCGCGGCTTAGGCTTATTGAATCTGCAGATCGAACACGGCGCGCGCGAGCTGTTGCTGGGCGCCGCTGACGGCGATGCCCGCCGCATGCTGAATCTCTTGGAAACCGCGGCGGACCTCAGCACCCCGCAAGGCGCAAGCCGTACGCTCGACCTCGATACCATGCGTGCGGTGATCGGCAGTACCTACGTGCGTTTCGACAAAGGCGGCGAGAATTTCTACCATCAGATTTCCGCGCTGCATAAATCGGTTCGTGGCAGCGATCCCGATGCCGCGCTGTACTGGCTATGCCGCATGCTCGCCGGCGGGTGCGATCCTTTGTATGTCGCGCGCCGCGCGTTGCGCATGGCGAGCGAGGATATCGGCAATGCCGACCCTCGCGCGCTGACCATGGCGCTTGAAGCGTGCGCGGTCTACGAGCGGCTCGGCAGCCCCGAGGGCGAGTTAGCCATCGCGCAGGCTGTGGTCTTCATGGCGTGCGCCGCCAAGAGCAACGCGGTTTATGCCGCGTTCAACGCGGCCAGCGAGGACGCTGCAAAGCTAGGATCACTGGAGGTGCCACTTCACCTTCGCAACGCGCCGACGCGCCTGATGCAAGAGATCGGTTACGGCAAAGGCTATCGTTATGCGCATGACGAGCCGGGCGGCTATGCGGCTGGGGAACGTTATTTTCCGGATGAAATGCAGGATCGCCGTTACTATGTGCCGGTTGCGCGAGGACTGGAGATCAAGATAGGCGAAGCGCTTGCGGCGCGTCGCGCGCGCGATGCCAAGCTGTATGATGCCGGAAAATCATGAACATTTGCGAAGGAAAAAATTGTGCTTGACCCCAAGCTGCTGCGCAGTGATTTATCCGCTGTCGCGGCCGCGTTGGCGCGGCGGGGCTTTGTACTCGATGCGGACGCGTTTGCCGCGCTCGAAGAGCAGCGCAAGAGCATCCAAATTGAAGCCGATCGGCTGCGAGCCGAGCGCAATGCCAGCGCCAAGTCGGTGGGATTCGCGAAGTCAAAAGGACAGGATGTGGCTAGCCTGCTGGCAGCGGGAGAAGCGTTGGCGGCGGCGTTGCAGGGTGTCGAGCAGCGCCTTGAACTCATCCAGGCGCAGATCACCGATCTGCAACTGCGGCTGCCAAACATTTTGGATGCCAGCGTCCCTGAGGGCCGCGACGAGTCCGCGAATGTCGAGGTGCGCCGCTGGGGCATGCCGCGAGAATTCACCTTCGAGCCGAAAGATCACGTGGCCCTCGGCGAACCCTTAGGAATGGATTTCGAAGCGGCCGGACGCATTTCCGGCGCCCGGTTCGTGGTGATGACAGGAATGCTGGCGAAGCTGCACCGCGCACTGGCGCAGTTCATGGTCGATCTGCACGTCCAAGCTCACGGTTATTGCGAAGCGTATGTCCCCTATCTGGTGCACGCGGCCGCACTCGTCGGCACCGGGCAACTGCCGAAATTCGAACAGGATCAGTTCGCGGTGCGAGGCAATCCTGGTTTTTACTTGATCCCTACTGCAGAAGTTCCGCTGACGAATTTGGTGCGCGATCAGATATTGCCGCCGGAGCGCTTGCCGCTCAAATTTGTGGCGCACACGCCGTGTTTTCGGTCTGAGGCGGGCGCAGCGGGGAAGGATACGCGCGGCATGATCCGTCAGCATCAGTTCGACAAGGTTGAAATGGTACAAATTGTGCGACCTGAGAATTCTTATGCGACGCTCGAGGAGATGACAGGGCACGCCGAGGATGTGCTCAAGGCGCTGGACTTGCCCTATCGAGTCGTTTCGCTGTGCGCGGGCGATACCGGCGCGAGCAGCGCCAAGACTTATGACTTGGAAGTGTGGCTGCCGTCGCAGAAGAAATATCGCGAGATTTCATCCTGCAGCAACTGCGAGTCCTTTCAGGCGCGTCGGCTGCAGGCCCGATGGCGCAATCCCGTGAGCGCCAAGCCTGAACTCGTTCATACATTGAATGGATCGGGAGTCGCCGTGGGGCGCGCGCTGGTGGCGATTTTGGAGAACTATCAACGCGAGGACGGCGCCATCACGATACCGACGGCGATGGTGCCCTATATGGGCGGGGCGAACCTGCTGCAGTGAAGGGCCGCAGGCCCGCCTATTCCATTTTTAGTTACGGCTGCCCATCACCAGGCGCAACACATACCAGAACATGAGTGCGATCGACGCGAATAGCTGCATCGCAGCCGACACGTAGCGATCTTCCGGATAGCGCTGAATGATGTTGGACGTGTCGTACAGCACGGCAGCACCGGCAAAGCCGATCATGGCCACCGAGAACCAAGTGCCCAGCTGGAAGCCGAACACGGCACCGCCGATCATGGCCAGGATTGCGACCACGCCACCCCACATCAAGATCGCTCGCAGGAACGAAAAATCCTTGCGCGTGCGGTGCGCGACAACCATCAGTCCGCCGGCGCCCAACGCAGTGATCAAGGTGGCGCTGTCGATGGCGCCAGGCGCCTTGCGGTCGGCGATATAGAGCAGCGGCACAAAGATCAGCGCTTCCGCAACCACATAAGCGGCGTAGGAGAAATACTGCATGCCAAGCGAGGCGCTGGTTTGCGCGGTTCGTGTCGCAAGCCAGCCAACCAGCATGAACGCCCCGAGAATCAGGAACCAGTTAAAGCCGAGCATGAAGCTCGCGATCTGGCCCGCGAGCCCAGATTCGAACAATGCCAGCTCAATGAGAATGAAACCCAGGATGCCACCGACAACATGTGTGTAGGTGCGGGTGATGAATGTGGCCCGGCTATCGACGCCTGAGCTCGGAAAAGCAGAGTTACTGCTTGAGAAAGTGGCCATCGTGTCCTCCAATTAGCCTAGAGGGGTATTTTAGCACCCTCTTGAGGCAGGCGCCGATTTAGCCCAGTTGTGAGCGATATAGGGGTAACTGTCGACGGTTCAATGCCTAAATCGCGCCCGATACTTGCTACTGAACCATTTTGGATAGACGGGGCCCCTCTTTGTTGGGCGGATGGTTTCCGGAGTTCGGTCAACTTGCAGACTGTGGAGGCGAATCCACAATCTAATCCACATTGCATAGAAGTCCAAGCACGCGCTTTTGGGCAGACAGGCATGATAAATTTATGTCGAGTAAGATCGCGTCCCGATGCTCGGGTGCAGGAGTTCGGAGAGGTGGCAGAGCGGTTGAATGCACCGGTCTTGAAAACCGGAGGCCCTTTACGGGGCTCGTGAGTTCGAATCTCACCCTCTCCGCCAATTTGACTGGAACCGCTTGATGGGTCTCGGAATAAAGTAAATAGGGCGTTTGCGCTCCGCTTCCTAGTACACCGCGGCGCTACACCGAGTCGATTTCGTAAGAAGCGCAAAGCAGCCTGACACGGGATCAACGTACTTGACGACGCAATACCGTCATCGTCATGCGGATTTCGCGTCTTGATGGTCATGGCTATCTAACGCATCGCGTTGCCTTTTTGACCCCCCTTGTGCACTTTCCGATTGGCCCCAAATCGAACGTCCAGCGGATTCCTTGTAGGAAGCGCGGCCTGAGATTTTCTTTTGTGTGCCGCGGTTAATTCAGGCTGAATCTGCACCGCGCCTTTGTTGTGCTCCTTCTTTGTCTGTTGCGGAGAAACGGTAGGCAGTTTGCGGTTGGATTGATTCGTGCGCGCTTTATTGATCGTTTTTTGATTGGACACCGGTATTCTCCATAGTTTAGTGCTGTTCGACCGTAGGTTTCTCGATGATCAAATGAGCCTCACGCCCGGGCCGGCCCGCACCTCACCACTCGCTTGATCAGCGGTCCGATACTCAAACCTTGGACGAGAATCGAAAACACGACGATCACGTAAGTCAGTGACACGATGGCGTCGCGCTCCTTTCCATGCGGCAGGGACAACGCCAGCGCAACAGAAATGCCACCTCGCAGGCCGCCCCAAGTCAATATCTTCCAGGCACCTGTCGGCAGTGCGAAGAAGCGACTGAACGCCGCTATCGGAATCGAAATCGTGATGAGCCGAGTTGCCAACGTAAGGGTCAAAATCGCCGCGGCGGGAATGATCATGGCACTCGAGAATTTCAAGAGGATGACTTCAAATCCCATCAAGACGAACAGCACGGAATTTAGAATCGAATCGATCAATTCCCAAAATAAATCCAGCCGCTCGCGCGTATTATCTGACATCGCGTGGGCTCGAGCCTGGTTGCCGATGACAAGGCCCGCGACAACCATCGCCAGGGGTCCCGAAAGATGCAGCCAATCAGCGAGCGCGTAGCCGCCCATGACCGCGGCGAGTGTCAGCAAGACTTCTTCTTGATAGCTATCGATGCTGCGCAGCAGGAGATAGGTGACGTACCCAAGCGCCAAACCGAACGCAATGCCGCCGCCTGCCTGTTGCAGCAGTAACATACCTACTTCAGTTGCTGTCGGTATGTGAGGTTGGCCGAGCGTTGACACCGCTACCGCAAAGAGCACAACACCGACTCCGTCATTGAACAACGACTCCCCGGAGATGACGATCTCGATGCTGGGTGGAGCCCCGACTCTCTTGAGGATGCCTAATACTGCTATCGGATCGGTTGGCGAGATAAGTGCGCCGAACACCAGGCAATAAACGATTGGCAGATCGAGCGAAAACCAACGAAATACATACCAGGTTCCCATGCCGATCAACGCAGCAGACACGGCTGTACCGAAGACCGCGAGAATGCCGACCTGCCAGCGATAGGAGCGAAGCTTGGCAAAATCCACATGCAGTGCCCCTGCGAAAAGCAGGAACGAGAGCATTCCTTGCATCAAAATTCGCGAGAAATCGACCGATCCGAGCAACTGCTTCTCGTAAGCGCGAAGTCCCGGCAGCCCCAGTTTATCGAGTCCGACAAAGACGATGGATAGACCCAAGGCAATACTCATAACTCCGATCGTCGTCGGCAATCGAACAAAGCGCTGATTGACATATGCCAGTAGCGCAGTGATAACGAGTATTGTGGCCGTCAGGTCTAACACGACCCGCCTTCTGCGAGAATGATTCGGATCGGACCGTCCAGGGACATGTTCGCGAATGAATGACTGTAACTCATCACTGTCGTTCGCGTTTGCGCTTCTCCCTAGCTTTTCCCCAGCTTCTGCCCACCGGGCAATCTCGAGCAGCTTTTCATCGACTTTATCGATCGCTCCATCGGTATTCACCAAACCGGGAGGACTCGGAACGACCAGCAAATCTATTGAAATTTTGCAGTCTTTACCTTGCCTCGCCTGGGCGTACCCTTAAGCGGTCACTGACGTGGATCTGATCCCGACAGCACCTCATCCTGCAAAACACGCGAATCCCGTATGGATATGGGCGAGATCAAGACCGCTCGATTCATCAGCCATGAGCCGGAATTGACGACGAGATAGCGAACGACCCATTGCTGATCATCAAAGTACAAGTCAGGTACTTTGCCGACGTGTCCGTCCGTCGCTCCAATCGTGCACTTTTCGAGAGCCGTGGCATTGCGCAGCATAAATAATGTCCGGGATTGAATTAGGTCAGGACACTGCGCTTCAGTGCGCGCGTCGTCTGTTCGTTGGCACACATGCCATACTTTTCCGTACAGCGGTATTCGCCGCGCAATGCGGCGAGCCTGCAATCTCGGCGGTCTCGATTGAGGCTTGCGTGACCAAGAAGAGTGTCTATCTTGATCTTGATTTCGCGCCGCCGGGTATGAAGATATCGATGATCACCGCCGATCATGAGACGCGCTACGACGATTGTTCACAGGAACCCCGGTCGTCGTCAACCAGATCTTTATGGAATATCGCCGGCTCCAGCCCCTACCGACGCAGTTGCTGGGACCCGAAGCATCGAACGCACTAATTGCGAAAGATGTCTCCAGCTACAACTCCGAACAAAAGCGGTCTCAAAAATGAAAGAGCGAAACACTTTGTCACGACCGCAGTTCGGCTAGGATAGTTCGACGGGGCATCGCGAAGGCGGACAAAGCGTGGGCTCGGGACTCAAAGATCGCACGGATCAAAGATCCATGCACTCGCTCGAAGGCCGAAGTTTCACCGCGATCAGATCTTTACACACGACGCTAAGCAAAGACCCAGAGGCTTTGGTATGCGGTTCCTTCCGACGACAAGGATAAGCCCCGACTGATGCTGTCAAACGCGATCCTCGACACATTTGAAGGGTGAAAATGAGCTACCCGAAGTCGACTCGCAAGCGGCGTCGGGAATTGGATGCCGTCCGCAGAGCCTCGGGAAATAAGCCGCAGGCGCTGTTGGCTAGCGAACAGACGCAGAGGCCGCCCGTGTAGCACAGTGCTACCAGATTCACGATAGGAGAACATTTCATGCTGCGCAGTGTTAAGGATCTTGAAAATTGCACGATCGGGGCAACCGACGGAGCTATCGGTAGCGTGCAGGATTTCTATTTCGATGACCATCACTGGGTCATCCGCTATCTCGTGGTCAAGACCGGCACGTGGTTGCTGAGCCGAAAGGTTCTGATCTCGCCTTGGTCGATCCTCGATGCAGGCTCGAACTCGGACGTTGTGACGACATCGCTTACCCGAGAGCAAGTCAAGAACAGCCCATCCGTCGACACCGACCAGCCAGTTTCTCGTCAATATGAGAAAACTTACTATAACTACTATGGCTATCCCTACTACTGGGGTGGCATGGGCTTATGGGGCGGCTACTCATACCCAATGATGATGATGCCTTCGCTGACTCACAAAAGCGGGGCGTCGGAAATCGCACGTGAAGAGCGCGAGCAGCAGGACCGGCATCTGCGTAGTTGCAATGCAGTGAGCGGCTACCATCTGCATGCCTCAGATGGCGAAATAGGCCACGTGAGCGGCTATCTTATCGATGAGAAGTCATGGGCCATACGCTTTCTTATCGTAGACACATCCAATTGGTGGCTGGGCCATCAGGTGCTAGTTGCCTCAGAATGGATTACAAGCGTTGATTGGGCGAGATCAAGTGTCAGCACTGATCTGAGCCGGCAAGCCGTGAAGGACTCGCCACCTTACGATCCGCAACTGCTGCCGGATGTTGCCGGAGAAAAGTCCCTCTACAGCCATTACAGGCGCTCCGCCTATTCGAATGAGGCGCTGAGGGCGAGGGTCGCCTGATCGTATCGGACCGGTTATCGAGTCGCTGTTGGGCCGAACGGTCGGAAACACCCCGCCAGAGCTGCTCTGCGCAGGCGGAAGCCGCCAAAAACACTCTCGCAAACGGCCTGCACCTGGGCCGCGTCGCAAAAGGCTCATGAAAGACATACCGCTGTATCCGCTGCGCTTCCAACCGATCTACGAGTATCGCCTGTGGGGCGGTCGGCGTTTGGCGGGGCTACTTGCTGCCCCATTGCCGGGCGAGGATCCCATCGGCGAAGCGTGGCTGTTGAGCGACCGCCCTGATCACGCCAGTCGGGTCGCGGATGGGCCGCTCAAGGGGAAGACCATCAATGAATTGCTGCGGCAGTCCCCGCAAATGTTATTGGGGAAACTTTCCGAGCGCTTCGATCGTTTCCCTCTGCTGTTGAAGTTCCTCGATGTGCAGAAAAAGCTCTCAGTTCAGGTGCATCCATCCGATGCGTACAAGAAGCTCATCCCGCCGGGCGATACGGGAAAGACCGAGGCCTGGGTCGTACTCGAAACAGGGCCTGAGGCGCGCATCTTCGCGGGTTTGAAGCCTTCGACCTCGGCGGCCGTTATGCGGCAGGCGATTGCAGCGGGAACTGTCTCAGATCGGTTGGCCAGCTTCGCGCCGAAGCCCGGAGACGCGGTCCTCATAAAGGCTGGCACGGTTCATTCGCTCAATGATGTCGTGGTTTTCGAAGTCCAGCAGAACAGCGATGTGACTTTTCGCCTTTATGACTGGGGCCACATCGATCCCAAGACGGGGCACGGGCGCCCTCTGCAAGTGGAGCAGGCCATGGCCTGCATCGATTTTGCGCAAAAGGCCATCGGACCCCTCACGCCACGGGTGAAGGAGACTGAACCGGCGTTGCGGGAGAAACTCATTCAGTGCGATTACTTCGGAGTGACTCGAATCAGCGGACGACTCTCGTTTACGGTTGGAACTGCGCACTGGCCAAGTGTGCTGGTATGCCTCGACGGGAAGGCTCGCCTGGAACACGCAGGTGCACGTTATGCATTCGGCAAAGGCGACCTCTTTCTTTTGCCTGCCGTCGTGGGGGCCTGTTCCTGCCAGCCACACGGTGTCGTCAGCGTGCTGGAAGTATCGCTGCCGGGCGCGCCATGAAACGCCTCATTGTCTTTGATCTGGACGGCACACTGGCCGAAAGCAAATCAGCCATCGATGCTGAGATGGCGAAGCTGCTAAATGCTCTGCTCAAGATTGTGAAGGTGGCTGTGATATCTGGCGGCGCGTGGCCACAATTCGAAAAGCAAGTATTGGCCCATCTTCGCGACGGTGCTGGCTTGAAGAACCTATCGATTCTGCCGACCTGTGGAACGAAGTTCTATCAGTATGATGAGCAATGGAAGCTGCTTTATTCGGAGGATTTACCGGACGTTGAAAAAAAGAAAATCATCGAGTCTTTGCAGCAAGCTGTGGCGGCATCGGAGGGCCCGGAAAAACAGGTTTGGGGCGAGCTCATTGAGGATCGGGGCAGTCAGATTACCTTTTCCGCCTTGGGGCAGCAGGCTCCTTTGGAGGAAAAAAAGAAATGGGACCCCGATTTCAATAAGAGAAAGAAGATCAAGGCAGCCTTGGAAAAGCTGATCCCGGAGTTCTCTGTGCGCTTAGGAGGCGCCACCTCCGTCGATGTCACCCAGCAGGGTATCGACAAAGCCTATGGAATTCGCAAGCTCCGCGACATTCTACCTATGCCGATTGAGGAGATGATTTTCGTCGGCGATGCATTGTTCCCGGGTGGCAACGATTATCCTGCGAAAGAGGCCGGTGCGCTGTCTATCGAAGTGAAGGATCCACATGAGACCAAACGAGTGATTGAGGCCATCGTTGCCTGTCTGGAGAAAGGTTGACGCGCGGCCTTCAATTGCAGCGCCTGGCGCAGATCATGGAGCCGCAGCCGGGCAATTTGCAGGAAGTTGAAGGCGTCCTCAATCCCGGAGTCGCCCGGGGTCCTGATGGTCATCTTTATCTTTTCCCAAGACTGGTTGCGCGCGGCAATTATTCGCGCATCGGCATTGCTCGAGTGCTCTTTAACCAGGCGGGCGATCCCTATGGGGTTCAGCGGCTCGGTATCGCGCTCGAGCCCGAGGCGGATTACGAACGCCGCTCCGATGGCGGTGGCGGCTGCGAGGATCCGCGCATTACCTTTGTGGAACCGCTGCAGCGCTATGTGATGACCTACGCTGCGCTCTCCTCCATCGGCCCCAGGATTGCTGTGGCTATCTCAGCGGATTTGTTTCATTGGAAGAGACTGGGACTTGCAGCTTTTGCTTCGTATCGAGGCATCGATTTCGTGCATGTGGACAATAAGGATGCCTGTTTATTCCCTGTCGCGATTCCAAATCACGCCGGAAAAATGCAGATGGCAATGCTGCATCGCCCACTTTTTCCAGGCACCCGACCTGAGGAGACCGCCCGCCACCACGGCCCGCGCAAGGTGAATCTCGATCATGAGAGCATCTGGATTTCCTACTGCCCCATGCCGCCGAGGGGCTTAGAAATTCAACACCTGGGCTTGTTCAACTCTCATCACCGCCTCGCCTGTCCGGTTGCGCCGTGGGCTCGGCTGAAAGTGGGGGCGGGAACTCCCCCCATATTGACGCGGCATGGCTGGCTCGTGATCTATCACGGCGTGAGCGAGGTGCCGGGACCGGGCAACGGACACCATTTGTGCTACTCGGCGGGACTGATGGTACTCTCCAAGCAGCATCCTCGCGAGATTCTCTATCGCTCGTCAGAGCCTGTGTTGACACCGACACTGGCGCAAGAGCGCAGCGGGACCGTCGCCAACGTTGTGTTTCCAACCGGCATAGATCGACGCGACGATCAGGGGCGACCGGATCGATTCGACGTCTATTACGGTATGGCGGACAAACGTATCGGCGTGGCGCGGCTCGAATTGCCGCATTCCCTGCCGTCCGGAGGAGTCGCTGCTCAGCCGGAGGGAGCGATATAACCGGTTAGACTGTTGCACTTGATGCGCTAGTGATAAGACTGCAATCGAGCACACTGTGTGCCTTAACGTACAGACGCCGTCGAGCACGACCCGCATACTTGATTCTTGAGACCCCCGGGGCGTAGGCCGCTCTCAGGGAGATGCTTATCGTAGTTTAGTCCTGCTCATGAATTTTGCTGCCTCCGCACGCCAGCGGTACTCCCGCAGCACTGTCTTGCGCATCTGAGCGATCATGGGAGGTATACTTGAATCCATCCAGCCGTGTGGCATTCGTCGGCAACTCCCTGCCGCGCCGTTGCGGGATCGCTACCTTCACCACCGATCTGCAGGAGGCGGTGGCGAGGTCGGGTAGAAATGTACAGACCGCCACTGTGGCGATGACCGACCATGGTCATGCATATGATTATCCGCGTACGGTTCAGCTGCAAATCAATGATCAGAAACTAGCGGAGTACAAGCGCGCCGCCGACTTCCTCAATGAAGGACATTTTGACGTCCTATGCCTGCAGCATGAATTTGGCATTTTCGGCGGGGAGGCCGGCAACCATATCATGGCGATGCTCTCGCGAGTCGCGATGCCGATTATCACCACGCTCCACACAGTACTTGCTGCGCCCAAACCAATGCAGCGTGATGTAATGAATGGAATTATCGGCGCCTCATCGACGCTGGTTGTCATGGCCGAGAAAGGCAGGGAATTGTTGCGATCCGTATACGACGCGCCGGCAGAGAAGATCGAAGTCATCCCACACGGGATTCCGGACTCTGCTTTCGCCGAGCCCGATGCGGCAAAAGCCAAATTGGGTTTCGCCGACAAAACCGTCATCTTGACCTTCGGTCTGCTATCTCCCAACAAAGGCATCGAGGTCATGATCGACGCCATGCCGTCTATCTTAAAAAGCCGTGAGGATTCGATCTATGTCGTGCTCGGTGCGACCCATCCGAACTTGGTTCGCAGCGAAGGCGAAGGCTACCGCGAGCGCCTGATTGCGCGTGCCCGAGCGCGCGGAGTAGAGAATAAGGTCGTTTTTCTCAATCGGTTCGTGGACCAGTCGACGTTGCTCGACTTCATCTCAATGTGCGACGTCTACGTCACGCCGTATCTTAACGAAGCTCAGATGACCTCGGGTACATTGGCCTACAGTTTCGGAATGGGCAAAGCAGTCGTTTCTACGCCCTACTGGCACGCGCGAGAACTTCTGGCCGAGGGGCGAGGGGTGCTGGTGCCGTTCGGCGATTCCCAGAGCATCGGCATAGAAATCGCACGCTTGTTGACGGACGATGAGCGGCGCCACGCCATGCGCAAGCGCGCCTACGCGACCGGCCGCTCGATGATATGGGAAAGGACCGCGCATCGTTACTTGGAAGTCTTTGAAAAGGCGCGGCGCAGCCGTTCGGTCCCAAAGATTGGACCGCAGCGAGACGTGGTAGCGTTACCTGATATTCTGACCGCGCCGTCGATGCAGCTTGGCCACTTGTTGTCCATGTGCGATGACACGGGGCTTTTCCAGCATGCGGTCCATTCGGTGCCCGATCGCTTTCACGGCTACTGCGTCGACGACAATTCTCGTGCTCTGCTCGTGGCATGCGCGCTCAATGTCCCTGGCGAGCAGCTACTGCCCGAAGCGCTGACGAACCGACTGGCGGCGTTCGTTCAGCATGCATGGAATCCGAAAACCAAGCGATTTCGAAATTTCATGAGCTTCGAGCGGCGTTGGCTCGAGGACATCGGTTCGGAAGACAGTCATGGCCGAACGCTATGGGCCTTGGGCGAGTGCGCGCGCAATGATGCCAACCTGTCGCGCCGCCGCTGGGGCGCGGACCTGTTCGCCGAGGCTCTGCCGACCGCAGAAGGTTTCTGCTCGCCCCGCTCTTGGGCCTTCGCGCTCTTAGGGTTGGACGCCTATTGCGTCGCGGTACCTGAGGATTCCAAAGCCTTGCAGCTCCGACATTCGTTCGCTGACAGGCTCATGCGATTATTTTCATCGGTTAAGACGCACGACTGGGTCTGGTTCGAGGAGGGTCTCGCCTACGATAACGCGCGACTATCGCAGGCCCTGATCGTTACGGGGATGTCGACCGGCATACACAGCTACGTCGCGGCCGGCTTGAGTTCCTTGAGATGGCTCATGACGCTGCAGACCTCGGTGGCCGGCATTTTTCGCCCGGTGGGCTCGGAAAGTTTCGGCGATCTGCGCAAACAGCCGCGCGCATTCGATCAGCAACCCCTGGAAGCGACAGCCACGATCTCGAGCTGCCTTTCGGCCTGGCGCGCCGACGGGGATGTGCTCTGGACGACCGATGCCGCGCGAGCTTTTGCCTGGTTCCTAGGCACCAATGACCTGATGTCGCCCTTGGTCGATTTGGAAACCGGAGCCTGTCGGGATGGATTGCATCCTGACAGAGCGAATGAAAATAGAGGCGGCGAATCCGTCGTGTCCTACCTGCTCAGCTTGGCCGAGATGCGGCAACTCGCCCGTGCGCAGAGCAATCGCGTAAACCCTGCGTCAGTTCGCGCTTTGCGTGCCTGACTTAGGAGTACACTGCGGCCAAATCGAGAACCCTCTGCCTCTTCCCACGTTTCTGAACCGACAGGGTCTTTATCTTCGGCCCGATCCGGCCAGAGTGGTTGTCCGCCCGTTCAAACCGGCGACTGAACCGCGCGACCTTAACCCCACCGACAAGACACGCGCGAATCACATCGTCGATCGGGTTCTTGCGCTCAGTCGCGAAACAGCAGCAAGCCAGCTGGCGGAAGTGCTGGAAAACTTCCAGGGCCGCCACCGCAATCTGCTGGAAATATTCGAGGAACGCGCCAATGAAATGGAGGAGGCCTTTGCGGCGCATGCGATCTTCACTCAAGCACAGCGCAGGCTGGTGGGCGCCTATTTCATGCACGAGTACTCCTTCGAGGCGGCGGCTTTGTTCAACCCGAGCATTGTCGCTGATCCTGATCAAGGTGGCGCGCCCCCAGGTGGACGCCGATTTATCTTGAGCCTGCGCGCTGTCGGAGAAGGACACGTTTCTTCCCTGACATTTAGGTCCGGATCGATTTCCGCTGGCGGCAGTGTGAAAGTGGATGCTCCGGCGCGGCTTGCGGCTATTCCGAAAGTGATCAGCCGGATCGCCGGTCCCCAGGGCGATGAAGTCGACATTATTTTCGGCCCGGACGAGCACATCAGCGAGCGGGTGATTTTCCCCGTGACGGAGTCCCAGTCGAATGGCATCGAGGATGCACGCTTCGTCGAATTCGAGGAGGGTGGCAAGAAGAAGTTCTATGCGACCTACACCGCCTACAGCGGCAAGGCGATCCGCTCGGAGCTAATCGAGACCAGTGACTTTCGGTCTTTCCGCATGTCGCCGTTGACCGGAGCAGCGGCGAAGAACAAAGGTATGGCGCTGTTTCCGCGACGCATCGGCGGCCAGTACGCGATGATCGCCCGGCAGGACAACGAAAACCTCTATCTGATCTATTCCAATGACCTGTACTCCTGGGACGGCGGCGTTGCCATCATGAAGCCGCAATTCCCGTGGGAGTTTGTGCAGATTGGAAACTGCGGCTCACCGATCGAACTGGATGAGGGTTGGCTGCTCTTGACTCACGGAGTCGGGCCGGTACGCAAGTATTCGATTGGCGCGGTCTTGCTCGACAAGGCGAATCCCGCCAAGATCCTGGCACGCGCGAGCGAACCTTTGGTCCGACCCGAACTTTCCGAGCGCGCGGGTTACGTACCAAACGTTGTGTACACCTGCGGCGCAATGCGGCACAACGATATGATCATCTTGCCTTACGCGGTCTGCGACACTTTTTCAAACTTCGCGACGATTAAGATCGACGCATTGATGAATATCATGACGCGCAGCGTGTGACGGTGCGATGACCTCTCGTTCAGACCTGTATGCGCTGCGCAATGGATTCCGCCGGAAATCCGAATCGCCCGTATGCAGCGCACAGCCGTAATTCAGGAACCAGCTGGGCCGGTAACAAATACTGCGAAAAGGTCTTGACGATGATTGCCATCGCGCCATACAGCGGAGCTGGGTGCATGTGATCTTGTTCACAGTTCTGCGATAAGAATTGTGAAGCTCGTCAGCGACACGTCGCAATTTCATCATTTAAGCGTAAATTCGCGCCATCGACGAAATCGCTCGCATTCCAGCTTCGCCGAATCGAAACAAGTTCCAGGAATTGTGCGCCGCCAGTCGTGTGGACCTAAGTAAAAAACAATAACTCGCGAGGGAATTCGCCATGAAAATGTCGTTCAAAGTTTTTTCGATTCTGCTTCTCGCAGCGATTACAGCTTCCCACTCACCAACAGCACGCGCTGGCTTCCTTCCGGTGGTCAACTGTGCGCAGCGTAACCTCCTCATTGATCCGAACTTAACGTCATGGGATGTTGCGGTCGATTTTTCGAACAGTTGCAATCCAACAGGTCGATGGAGTTATGGTTCGACCCCAGTTTTGGGCGGCGACTTCGCATTGTTCACTCAGACGGGAACGATAACTTTTCAAGTTGTCAACGGTGCTGTTGGAGAGTGGGTTGGAACCTACCTACAGGGTGGTGAGTTCTTTCCGATTGTCGCCAAATATTATGGTGACCCCGGAACCACGGTCAGCGTCGTCGGAGGGGACGCGCAGCAGGATGATCAGGAACAGATCCTTATCCAGAGTCGTGCCAACGGGATCGTGATGCATCCTACGCTGCCGGGTCTAGGATACGGTGTTATACGCTGGACCGCACCAAAATCGACAACCTACGTGATTTCGGTGTCGTTCTTCAGCGCCGAAGACGACTACGGCACGCTCAGCGCGACCACCGACATTCATGTGCAAAGAAATCGCGTCAGTCTGTTCGATGCCTTCGTCAGCCAAATCGGAGTGGTGGAAAAGTATTTTTCAGGAACCAACGGTATCGCCCTGAAAGCGGGAGATGTCATCGACCTCGTAATCGGACCAAACGGTGATCTCACGGCTGATTCGACCAGCGTCGAGGCGCAAATTCAGGTACTGCCTGACGTGCTCGGCTGCGTAGAGGGGAAGGACATCTATAAAACAGTCAAACCATCTAACACTGTCTCCTCGAATGTGAGCCCGAACATTTCGGGAAAGCCAAGCATTTGCGCAGTTCCGTCTTCCAAACCGACCGACTGGTACATTAAGACGTCCACAGATGGCGGCGCTACCTGGCAGTGGGTGGACACACTTGGAAGCTTGGGGCTCGGAAAGAATTAGGCTATTGAGGTTTGTCGGCTGGAAAGAAACCGATGGGTGCGGCGCGGACGATTAGCGCCAGCGGTTGGAGTTGCGACCATTACACTTCCAACCTGTCTTCCGGACGCGCTACCAGCGCATACAAGACCGGCATCAGAAAGACGCTGATCAACAGCCGCGTGAACAAACCGCTGACGATCACCAAGGCGAACGGCCGTTGAGAATCCGTGCCGACACCAGTAGCGATCGCAACCGGCAGCAGACCCAACGCCGCGACTAGAGCGGTCATCATGATTGGGCGCAAACGCAGAATAGCGCCGTCGCGAATGGCCACAGCCACCGGCGTGCCGCTGCGACGCAGTTCATTGACGTAGGAGATATAGACGACTGCCGTCTGTACGGATACGCCGAACAGCGCCAAGAATCCGATTCCCGAGGAGACCGAAAATGGCGTATCCGTAATCCACAAGGCAAAGATGCCGCCAACCGGTGCGGAAAGCACCACGCCGAGCACGGTGATAAATGGAAACTTAAAATTACTGTACAGGGCAAACAACAGCAGGAAAATAAGGAATGCAGTCAGGGGAATGATGATGCTCAGCTGGTGCCGAGAGGCCGTGTATTCGCTGTATTCGCCGCCCCAATCCAAACGGTAGCCGCGCGGCAGTTTAATGTTCGAATCGACCTGCTGAATCGCATCCTTGACCGCGCCTGCCAGGTCGCGGCCCTCGATGGAGAATTGCACCCCGATGTAGCGCGAATTGTCTTCTCGATAAATGAATGAAGCGCCGCTGGCGACTTGTATATCGGCAAATTCCTTGAGGGGGATTTGTTGGCCGCCAGGCGTAGCCACGAGAATATTGCCGATCTCCTCCGGATTGTCGCGGTACTGCTGCTCAAGGCGAACGATGAGGTCGAATTCCTTTTCCTCCTGTACGACCTGGGTCGCGACGTCGCCGCCGATTGCCGTCTGAATCAAGCCGTTGATGTCCGCGACGTTGAGCCCGTAGCGCGCGATTCTGGACCGATTGATCTTGATGGCGAGACTTGGCTGGCCGAGTTCCTGCACCAACGTCACTTCACGAATCCCGCGCACTCGCTCAAGGATTTGCTTTATGGCTTTGCCTTTTTGTTCGAGCGTATCCAGATTGGAGCCGAAGATTTTGACCGCCAGAGCGCTCTTGAGTCCAGTTTCTGCCTCATCGACTGCATCTTCGGCCGGTTGAGTGTAGTTAAAGTTGATGCCGGGAAAAGCAGATAGCTTCTGATTGATGGCCTCGATGAGTCCGGCTTTGTTGCGATAGGAACCACTCCAGTGGGAGTAAGGCTTCAGACCCACAAAGAACTCGACATTGAAGAAACCCGTGGGATCGGTGCCATCGTCGGGTCGGCCGAGCTCTGAGGCGACCTTCGTCACTTCCGGAAAAGAGCGCAATATCGCGCGGACTTTGGGCGCTATTTTCGCCGACTCATCATAGGAGATCGTGTAAGGCATAGTGGCCCGTACCCATAGTGCGCCTTCGTCCAAGTGCGGCATGAACTCGGCGCCAATGCGCGGAATCAGCAGCAGCGATGCCGCCAGCAGAATGGCGGACGCAATGGCGGTTCCCCAGGGCCGCGCCAAGCAAAAGTCCAGGCCGATCGTGTAGATGGACCTGATGCCCTCGAACGCTGCATTGCGCCGCTCTTGCACGCCTTTGCGCATGAACCATGCGCACAGCACAGGCAACAGCGTGAGCGTCACGATCAAGGAACCGATCAACGCGAAGACCATCGTGTCGGCCATGGGTTTGAAGAGGGTGCCCGAAGGGCCTGCGAGCACATAGATCGGCAGGAAACTTGCCACAATCACCATGACCGCATAGAACAACGGACGATCCACCTCGGCCGCAGCCTCGATGATAATCGTCTTGATATTTCGGGGAGTTCCGCGGCGCGCGGCGATCTGGCGGAATATGTTCTCGACCATCACGACTGCGGCGTCCACCAGGATTCCGAAGTCCACCGCGCCTATGGACAAGAGGTTCGCAGAAGCATTCTGCAAATCGAGACAGATGAATGCGAACAGCAACGCGAGCGGTATGGTCGCTGCGACAATCAGACCGGCGCGAATATTGTAGAGAAAAAATATCAGCACCACGATGACCAGCAACATGCCGCGCAGCAGGTTGCGCTCGACAGTCTGCGTCGTCAGCTCAACCAAGTCGCTTCGATCGTAGAAGGGCAGAATCTTCACGTCCTTCGGCAAGATTTCTTCGTTGAGTTCCTTGGTCTTGGCTTCCACCCGCTTCAAGACATCCTGGGTTTTCTCGCCGGTGAGCAGCAATATGACACCTTCCACGGCGTCATCCTGAGTTTCGTAGCCGAACTCGCCGAGGCGCGGGGCGATTCCTGTCACGACCCGGCCGACATCCTTTACCAGTACCGGCGTGCCGTTGTTCACCGCCAACACGACATTACCGATGTCCTCTAATGTGCTCAGAAGCCCCAGGCCACGCACGTAATAGAACTGGCCGCCTTGCGAATAGAATCCGCCGCCGCCATTGCTGTTGTTGGCGGCCAGCGCGTTTTCTACCTGTGTTACCGATAATCCGACCGAGGCAACTTTTGCTGGATCGAGCAGCACCTGGTATTGCATCGTCCCGCCGCCAAATCCTGAATCATCCGCGACGCCCGGTACGGATCGGAATGCCGGTTCAATGACCCAATCCTCGAAGATCTTAAGTTCCATCGGCGAGCGGTCGCTGCTTTGCAATACATATCGATAAATCAGCCCGGACGGTGAGGACAGCGGCGACATCGACGGCGACACGCCGCTCGGCAGCGTGACATCGCC
The DNA here is from genome assembly GCA_041690895.1 of Gammaproteobacteria bacterium. Lineage (GTDB taxonomy): Bacteria > Pseudomonadota > Gammaproteobacteria > Steroidobacterales > Steroidobacteraceae > Bog-1198. The sequence continues at coordinate 78,701 of JBEPVT010000007.1, read as the reverse complement.
GATGCGGTTGAACGCCTGTTGGCGCGCAAAGTATTTATCCGTGCCATTCTGAAATGTCATGATGACGTGGGATAGCCCGTACAGCGAGATCGAACGGATCGTCGTCATTTGCGGAATGCCGTTCATCTGACGTTCCACCGGCACCGTGATCAGCCGCTCCACCTCCTCGGCGGCATGCCCCGGCCACTGAGTGATGAGCTCAACCATCGGCGGAGAGAGGTCCGGATAAGCGTCAACAGGCAGGCGGTCCAACGAGCGCGATCCTGCGCCGATGAGCAACAGGGTCATGAGAATAACGAGAAAGCCCTGCCGTAACGACGAGGTTACGATCCGATTCATGAACGACGCTGAGCGCGGCTCTGCGCCGTGCGGGGTCGGGTCGGCGCTCATTGACTCTGCATGAACTGAACAAACAGTCCGCCGTCGACTACTATGTCATCACCGGCTTTGAGACCCTCGGCAATTTCGTATTGATCCGCGCTACGGTATCCCAACGTGACGTGCTGGCGGGCAAAGCTGCCGTCCGTTTGCATCGCATAGACAAACGGCAGGTTAACATCGTCACGCAACACCGCAGACACTGGAATCAACGTGCCCGTACTCTGCTCTTGAGCGTGAATGAGCACGCGAACATACATTTGCTTCTTCAGAAAATCCCCGGGGTTTTTAGTCACCACGCGCACCACCACGGAACGCGTGTCCGGATCCACCAACGCCGAGATGTTATCCACGGATCCTGAGAAAGTGTTTGTACCGATACCCGTTACTATCTCGGCCGAATCGCCGCGCCGCACGGACTCGAGGTCCGAGCCGAAGACTTGTGCCATGACCCACACGCGCGACAGATCAGCCACGGTAAAGCAGGGCGTGGTGCCCGCCTGCAGCAGTTGTCCCGGGGTGATCAGTTTCTCCACCACGGTCCCTGCGACCGGCGCGCGGATTATCGCGTCGAGATGCGAAACGGGCCGGCCTGCTTGAATATCCTTAATGGTTTCCGCGGGTACATTGAGAGAAACCAGCGATTTCAGGGCAGCCTCGCGGTCAGCCTCGGCGTTGGCGGCGTCCGTTTCAGCCTGTTCTGCTTCGCGCTTGGCGACCCCGTTGTGTTCAATCAGGTCCTTGTCCAAATCCGCGAGGAGGCGCGCGGTTTGCGCGGTGGAAATGGCCTTGCGATAGGCGCTGAAGGCGGTTGCAAAATCCGGCGAATCGACGGCTGCCAGCGCAGCCCCTTGCTTTACGCGCTCGCCTAAGGAAACCAGCAGCCGCGATACCGGACCGGAAAAGGGTGCCAGCACACTGGTGGCTTGATCGTTATCAAAGTCAACAATACCGGTAGTCTCGATGGTCTTGCGGAAGGTGGACGGCGTCACTTTGTACAAGTGGATGTTCTGTCGCTGTTCTGGGGTTAGCTTGACATTATTGACCGTCACGGTCGGCGCCGGGGGGTTCACATCGGCTTTGGGTGAACACGCAGTGATTAAAATCACGGCCGCCAGTCCCGCATAAGTCCGCGCCAGATTCGATTTATTTTGCATTATTTTCTTTGGCTAATTCCGTGCGATGCCACCAGCCGCCGCCCAGCGCTTGAAACAACGCCGCAGTATCGGAGAGACGACTGGCCTGAGCCTGTATCAGGCTAATTCGGCCTTGTTGGTAGCCTTGTTGTGCGCTCAACAAAGCCAGATAGCTTCCATAGCCGCTTTGCCATTGTCGCTGCGTCAGGTCCAATGTGACTTTGGCTGAATCCGCGGCGCCAGCCGCGGCCTTGACCGCTTCGGCGTCTTGTTGCAACGCAGTTAGGGTGTCGGCGACATTTTGAAAGGCGGTCAGTACCGTGCTGCGGTACTGCTCGGCCGCTTGTTCGTAAGCCGCCTTGGCGGCGCGCTCCTGATGCAGCAGCGTGCCGCCCTGGAATATAGGTGCGGTCACCGAGGCGCCGATTCCCCAGAAACCCGTGCCGCCGGTAAACAGTTGGCTCATGGCTGCGGCGGAACTGCCGGCATTAGCAGTCAAGAGAATATTCGGCAGGCGATTGGCGATGGCAATTCCAATCTTGGCGCTGGCATCGTGCAGGTTGGCCTCCGCCTGCAGCACATCCGGGCGCTGAGATACCAGGGCCGAAGGAAGACTGACGGGCAGATCCTGCGGTAGCTGCAGGGTCGAAAGATCAAAATCAACCACAGGAGCCTGGCTCGGATAACGGCCGGCCAAGACGGCCAGCTGGTCCCGTAATTGCGCCTCCTGTTTGATGAGCGGCGGTAGGGTTGCGGCAAACTGCGCCAGCTGCGCCTCGTCGGCCGCGACATCCAGACCGCTGGCATAGCCCTTGTCGAGCTGATATCTGAGGATCTTCAGCGTATTGCTGGCGCTGTCGATGATCTGGTGCGTGGCATCAATCTGCATTTGCACCGCGCCCACCTGGATCGCCGTGACCACCACATTAGACGTCAGAGTTGTATACGTCGCGATCATTTGGAATCGCGCTTCTTGTTCTTGCGCCTCCAGAGACTCAACCGTGCGGCGGTTCAGGCCGAAGACATCGGGGACATAGGAAACACTGACCTGTGGCGTGAAAAGATTGTAAAGGAATGCGTTGGAGTTCAGCGCCGAGGAGATTTGGCCCGATTGCCTTTGGCGCGCGGCCGAAAAATTTGCCGAGACGCTGGGGTAATAGGCGCCGCGCTGCGCCAGCATATTTTCTCTCGCGACCGACAGCGCCGCTTGCGCAGCTTTCAAATCGTGATTGTTGGATAGAGAACCATTGATCAGCTCATTCAAGGGTGCCGAATGAAATAGCGTCCACCAATCCGCCGCGATGTCGGCGCCGTTGGCAAAACGCTGGCTTTCTCCTGCCACGGTATTCGCCGTACTCGTGGTGGTCGACAGCGGCGTCGGCACATAGTCGTTGACCGCGGGGGGCGCGGGTCTCTTGAAATTGGGGCCGACTGCACAACCGGCGAGCAGGACGATCGAGGCCGCAACGAGGGGCTTAACGCGCGATTTGCAAGGTGCGTTGTGGAGAGATGCTGGTTTGGGCAATTAGGAATCTCGACGCGCGATAGTTTTAATAGCTCTCGAACGTCCGCCGGTTTTTATTGGCACAGCGCCGAAATCCTCGATGGGCCGATAAATATACTATGTTCGAGCGAGAACCTCGACGAGAGTTCGGTTTTTCTTAAGCTTAAGGCAGTTGACCTTCGCCCGCCAATGCGGTGAAGTCCATGCCACACCGAAGAGTGGAGGCGCCGGGCTGGAAGCGTCTACGTCCATAAGAACGCCCGTATGAGGGGATATGCGCCTTCAGAGTTGGATCTTCATGGTTTCGATATCCTGCGCTGTGGCTACATTCGCCCAGGTGATCGCAGCGCCGCCTGCAAGCACGAAATCCGCCTCCGCTGCTGCCCAAATCGTGGCCCACGGCGCAGACCTGTTCAAGGCCCGATGCGCTTCCTGTCACGACCCGGCGATCGATCGGGCGCCGTCTAAAACCGCGCTGGCCAGACGCTTTCCCGACGACATTGCGACGGCACTCAAGAGTGGAGTCATGCAGCCCATGGCGGCGGATCTGAGCGACGAGGACATTCATTCGATCGCAACCTATCTCGGCGCCGATGGGATGACGGAGCAAGCGGGCGATCCTCCTGCCTGCAGCCGGGCACGCAAGTTCAGCATGTCCGGTCCCGGTTGGAACGGCTGGAGCATCGATGCGAGCAATTCCCGCTTGCAACCAGATCCCGGTATCTCAACGGTCGATGTGCCGCGACTCAAGGTGAAATGGTCTATGACCTATACGGGCGGCCGTTATGGTCAGCCCATCATCGTGGGCGGGCGGCTGTTTCTCACCAGTTCCAGCGGCCGCATCTATTCGTTGGATGCGAAGAGCGGTTGCATGCATTGGCGCTTCGCTGCAGATGCCGGCGTGCGCACCACGCCCGTCGTTGGACAACTGCAGGACGCAGCGCCCAGCCGCTACTCGATATTCTTCGGGGATTTCCAACGCAACGTCTACGCGCTCGATGCGGCGAGCGGAAAATTGCAGTGGAAAATGAACCTCGAGAAACATCCGCGCAGTGTCTTGACCGGCGCGCCGGTGCTCTATAAAGGCTTGCTCTATGTACCCATTTCGTCATGGGAGGAAACGGCCGGCGGTGTCGGCTCCTACGGCTGTTGCACGGCCCGCGGCGGCCTGGCCGCTGTCGATGCCAAGGATGGTCGCGTGGTGTGGAAAACCTACGCGATAGAACAGGAACCTCAACCGACCGTGAAGAATTCCGCGGGTACTCGGATGTATGGTCCTGCGGGAGCCGCCGTTTGGTCTGCACCGACCATCGACACCAAACGCGCCGTGGTTTACATCGGCACAGGCGATACCTACACGGACGTGAAGGAGAATGGCTCCGACGCGATCATTGCCCTTGATCTTGCGACCGGCAAGGTCAGATGGAGAAATCAAGTCACCGAAAACGACAGTTTTTTGATGGGCTGCAATCGCAGCGGCATCGTTAATTGCCCCACGGTGATGGGGCCCGATCATGATTTCGGCGCATCGCCGATACTGTTCAGCCTGCCCAACGGCAAAGACATCATTCTTGCCGGCCAGAAGTCCGGCGTCGTATTCGGAATGGACCCAGATAACGACGGCAAGACCCTGTGGCGCAACAAAGTGGGCAATGGCGGTGCGCTCGGAGGCATCGAATGGGGCATGGCAGCGGATGCCAAGCAGCTGTACGTGGCAGTGGCCGATTTAGGCATGCCGCCGCCGCGAGGTAAGGCGGGCCTCTATGCCTTGGATCCGGGCTCCGGCGAGCAGCGGTGGAACACCCCTGCGCCTAAAGCAGTCTGTAGTTACAGCGGACGATGTCTGATCGGCCAGTCCGCCGCGCCCAGCGTAATCCCAGGATTAGTGTTGTCGACCACCATCGATGGCCACTTGCGCGCCTACGAGGTGAAGGACGGCAAGATTGTCTGGGATATCGACACCGCGGCGCAGAAATATCAAACCATCAACGGTATCAAAGACCAGAGCGGCGGATCGCTCGACGTGGCCGGACCCGTGTTGGCGGGAGGCATGATGTACATCATCTCCGGATATGCCGGCGCACTGGGCGGCGCGCCGAACAACGTCCTGTTGGCATTTTCAATTGATGGTAAGTAACAGCAACAACGCCAATCGGTTTTAAGAAAGAAATGAATGATGCGCAATGTCGCTTTGGTAATCTTGGCGGGCCGCATCTATCCGCGATTCCATCGGGCGACAGTGTCCTAAGACGCGGCTTTGGCCGGCTGAGGCACGACGCTCGGATCGGTAAGGAATTGTTTGACGCGATCGAGTTCGCGTCGCAGCAGCGCATTGCCTTGATCCAGAGCGGCGCTATCGGCGCCAGCGCTGTCGATTTCCATGCGTTCTGCCAGCAATTTCAGCACCTGTGCATGGATATTCGCGCTCGCACCCTTCAATTTGTGGGCGCTCCTCGCCAATGCCGCGCGATTGTTTTGCGCGACGGCGCTGGCCATCTCTGCTAACTGCTCTTCTGCACTGACGATAAACGTAGCGACCAATTCCTGCGCAAATGCCTGATCGCCGTCAGTGACCCTTTGAAACTCGCGCAAATCAACCGGCGCCGCCGAACTCTGCGATGGGGCGGGAACGGCGACAGCCGCAACGGTCGCGCTAGCAGCGGCAGGTGCTTTTTCCAGACCGAATTTCGCCAGGATGTTGCGCAGCCGCTCCACTTCGATGGGTTTGGTCAAATAGCCATCCATGCCGGCCGCTTCGCACCGCTCGCGATCCCCGGTCATTGCGTTCGCCGTCAGCGCGACGATTGGCGTATGGCCCGACGTTTCCCATTCGCGGATCTTGCGGGTCGCGCTCATGCCGTCCATGACCGGCATTTGCAGGTCCATAAGCACGATGTCAAATTGCCGCAGCTGGCAGGCGGCCACACCTTCAGCGCCGTTATTCGCGACTTCCACGCTGCAGCCCAATCGCTCGAGAAATCTGACCGCGACCTTTTGGTTGACGAAGTTATCCTCGACCAGCAGCACGTGGCCCGCAAATCGCGGCTGCGACGGCGGTTGCGTGAGCATGTTGAGCGTGATCATCGGCCGAGTTTCCATTTGCCATTGCCGCGGGCTGCCGTTCATGACTCGCGCCACCGCATCGATTAATTCCCGCACGCGCACCGGCTTGGTCAAGTAGGCGGCGAAGCCGAGCGCAGCCAGCCTTGGCGTCTCGCCGTGCCGATCGAGCGATGTGAGCATGATCAATCTGGTATTGGCAAGCTCGCGCATCTCGATGATGCGCTCGCCCAGCATCGCACCATCCATGTCTGGCATTTGGAAATCCGTAATGACCATGTCGAAAGCGTTGTCCAAGCTGGTGGCCTTTTGCAGCTCATCCAACGCCGCGAACCCGTTGCTCACAGTCGTTACCGAGTATCCCGCATGCAGGAGTTGAGTACTCAAGACCCGTTGGTTGGTCACATTGTCATCGACAATCAGGATCCGGCCGCCCGCCTCGCTGCGAGAACGGCGCTGCGGCGTGATCGCCTCCGCGGGCTTCAAGGGCAGAGTGAAAAAGAATCTTGATCCGATGCCCAGTTCGCTCGAGACGCCAATTTCGCCGCCCATGAGTTCGACCAGCCGACGCACGATCGACAGTCCCAAGCCCGTGCCGCCGAAGTGACGGGTAGTGGACGAGTCAGCCTGCACGAAGGGCTGGAACAACGTGTCCAGTGTTTTTTCCGCAATTCCGATTCCAGTATCGCGAACCTCGAAATAAGTCAGTGGAACAGCCGCGCTCGACCGGTCGCGCACTTCGATGACGATTTCGCCGCCTTTCGTGAACTTGATCGCGTTACCGACTAAGTTGACCAAGCACTGCCGCAAGCGCTGAGGGTCACCCAGTACGCGTCCGGTGATTTGCGGGTCGACGTTGACGATCAGTTCCAGTCCCTTGCTGGCAGCTTGAAATGCCATCGCTGAGCCGACGTCTTCGACGTTGGCGCGCAAGTCGAGTTCAATCGATTCCAACTCCAGCTTGCCGGCTTCGATTTTTGAGAAATCCAAGATGTCGTTGATGACGGTCAACAACGAATCTGCACTGGAACGAATCGTTTCGGCATAGTCGTGCTGCGTACGATCCAATTGCGTATCGAGAAGCAAACCGGTCATCCCGATGATGCCGTTCATCGGTGTGCGGATTTCGTGGCTGACGTTCGCGAGGAAGTGGCTTTTCGCGCGGCTCGCTGCGTGAGCGGTCTCGGTCTGTTGCCGCAGCAATTCCGAAGCAACGACTTCCTCCGTGACGTCCCAGGAAACTCCCAACAGTCTGGAGGGAGCGCCGCGCTCATCGAGGACGATGCGTCCGAAGTTCTGCACCTGCACAACCGAACCGTCGACGGCGCGCGCTCGATAGCAGACGCTGATCCGATCGGTCTTGTTGGCCAGTGCCGCCGCAATCGTATCGCGAAATAGCCGGCGATCCTCGGGCAGCACCAGCTCTTCGAGTTCCTCAACACGTAAGTTCTCCGAGGCGCGGCGATGGTCCAAAGCCTCGATCGGATTCTCGATCCATAGGTAGCGACGCGCGACTAGATCGAGTTCCCAGGAACAAATCCCAGCACTCTCAGTGGCGATGTTAATGCGATCAACGAGGTGTCGATTCTCGTCCGCACGGCTCTTGAGCATTTCGTTCGTCAGCACGTCCCGCGTGATGTCCCATGTGACGCCGACGATGCAGCGGACTTGGCCCTGCTCATCGCGCATGATTCGCGCATAGTTCTGCATGTGATGTATCTCGCCGTCGATGCCTTTGATGCGAAACACGTACTCGTAGAAATCCAACTCATTGGCAACGGCCTCGCGAGGCGTCTTGAGCAAAATACCGCGGTCTTCCGGCAAAGTGATGGTCGTTAGAGCCTGAAAATAGTCCTTCAACGGCACATGATCCAATCCGAAGCAGGGCGGGCGCGGTCCATGCCAGGAGAAGCAGTCCGAGCTAAAGTCGAATTCCCAAGGCGCTATACCCGCAGCCTTGGTGGTGACACTGAGCCGCTCGATCAACGCGCTCTCCTGAGCGGCTTTGCTTTCCAGCTCCGTGGCGTGCAGTACTTCCTTGGTGACATCCCAGCTCACCCCCATCATGTGGATCGCTGTGCCGCTGGCGTCGCGATTTACGCGAATGTGAGTTTGCACGTATTGTGGTTCGGCGCGCGGATTGGTGGACCGGTGACGCAGCGGTAAAATCGTCTCCCGTGTGGGATCCGTGAGCAGGTCGCGTATCGCGGCCGTCGCTGGTGCGCGGTCGTCCTCATGAATGAGGTCTTTTAGATTCAGCGTATCCGAGCGCGGCAGGCCGAACAGCAGCCAGAAGCTACCGTCGTTGCTGAACTGACCGCTGATGAGGTCTTGTTCCCATATGCTGATGCCGGCGGTTTCCGTCGCCAGCTTGAGTCTTGACAATAACTGGGTTTGTTGCTGGGCTTGCTCCGCCAGCAACGCGGCGGCCTGCACCTGCTCGGTCATGTCGATGGTAAGACCCAATACACGGACTGCGCGGCGCTCGGCGTCGCGGAATACTTCGCCGCGCAGCTGCACCGGACGTATCGTGCCGTCCCGTTCCTGCACTCGGTACGCGATTTCCATTGGCGCCAAGCCTTTGAGCGCCTTGATGAATTCGGCTCGGTAACGGGCGCGATCCGCAGGGTGCACTTTATTGAGCATCATGGCGTCTGGGTTGGTGTCTGCGACCGCGATTTCGGCGTCGTAAATCTCGGCGAGATCGCCGCTGAATTGCATGGTGTTGCGGACGACGTCCCACTCCCAAATCCGTACGCCGGCGCTGCGGGTGACCTGCTCAAACCCCTTAAAAAGTGAGGATTTGTCCGGCTGCTGGCAGGCAACGTGGAAGTCCAGGACGGCGGCGTGGACCCCGGCGAACCAAGCGCGGGCGCCGCTTACAAAGCCTCGGAGCCGCGCAAAGGCGTCTGGTATTGAATAAAAGATGGGAGCTCCGGGAGCGTAGATTCACGACTGTCCAGCCCCGATATCGGCGCAAAAACTGGCGTCTTTAGCACTTCGAGAGCGCTGAACGCGGTCGTCGTCACAGGTGCGAGCGAAATATAGAGGCTTAGCCTGGAGCCACAGAAGAAGTGGCCGACCATTGCGGCCGGCCACTCGTAAAGTATTTACTGAACAGATACTTATCCGCGATTATTTAAGTATCGCTTGATACGCCCACGCGTGCGACAATCCCCGTACGTCCGGGACGCCCACGACCGCAGTTGCGCCCGTGCCCGCTGCTTGCTGGATCATGCCGAGGACGATCAGATCGTTGACGGGATCGATCCAAAACCAAGTCCCGGCCGCGCCGCCCCACCAGTAGGAGCCTTTGCCGTAATAGCCGCCGGCCGCAACGGGGTCGGTATAGATTGCGAAATCCAATCCGAAGCCCGCACCGGGCGCCAGGATCGGCACGTTCGGGGCCAACACATTCGTGTGCATGAGTTCAACGGTTAGCGGCGAGAGCAGTCTGACGCGGTCCAACTGACCGCCGTTCAGCAGCATTTGGCAGAATCGCATGTAGTCCGTCGCGGTCGATACCAAGCCGCCGCCGCCGGAGGAGAGTGCTGGTTTCACGGAAAAATCGTGATTCAATCCTTCGCGCACTCCGACCGCATGCAGCTTGCCGTCGTTATCGTAGGTATAGAATTCCGCAAATCGATTGAGTTTCTCTTTCGGTACGTAAAACCCCGTGTCGCTCATGCCAAGCGGTTTAAAAATTCGTTTCTCCAAGAATTCCTCGAAGGGCATGCCGGAAAGTTTCTGCACGATATAGCCCTGAATGTCGACCGAGATGCTGTAATGCCATTCGGTGCCGGGCTGTGAATTCAACGGCAGCTTGGCGACCCGCTTGATGAACTCCTCCAGCGTATTATTTGGGTTCAGCAAGTCCGCTTCCATTTGCATTTTATCGACTGGCGTTTGACTGAAAAATCCGTAGGTGAAGCCGCCGGAGTGCGACATCAGCTCGCGCATGGTCACGGGATGGTTTTGCTCCTTCATGACCACATTGCCGCTGGGGTCTGTCGCGTAGACCTTCAGTTTGGCGAACTCCGGAATGTACTTCGCCACCGGATCGTTCAGTTGCCACTTGCCTTCCTCGAACAGCATCATCATCGCGACGCCGGTAATTGGTTTGCTCATGGAGTAGATGCGGAAGATGGCGTTCTTCTGCATGGGCGCGTCGGCAGCGATATCGCGTTTTCCCGCGGCATCGAATTCCACCACTTTGCCGTGTCGCGAAACCATTGTGACGACACCTGCAAGGCGGCCGCCATCGACGAACTCTTTCATGCCGGCGCTCAAGCGGGCGAGCCGTTCCGCCGACATGCCTGCGTTCTCTGCGCTGCTCGTCGGCAAATCATGCACAGCCGCCATCACCGGCTGAACGGAGAGGGTGGCCAAAGAGACGATGCCCAGTAAACGCGGAAGGTGCATACAAGGACTCCCAGTTAGACGTTATTTATAAAATCGTGATTTATAAAACCCGACCCACAGTCTAGCTCCGAGCCCGCTCGAGTATCCAGCGCGCCATGAGATCAAATGCCGATTCTACGGCCTCGCGAGCGGAGCAAACGCAGGATTCTCGACGAACTCTCGGTCCGTTAGGCTGTTGAGGAATTGCAGCAAATCGGTGCGCTCCGATTGTGAAAGAGCGAAGGGCCGAATACGGACATCCTGACGAGGGCTTCGATTGCCGCCGCGCACATAGTGATCGAGCACGGCGTCAAGAGTCGGCAGGCTTCCATCGTGCATGTATGGCGAGGTGAGTGCCACATTTCGCAGGGTGGGAACGCGAAACTTGCCCATATCAGTGGCGCGATGCGTGACCTCGATGAGCCCTCGGTCGCGCTTCGGATAAGTGCCGCGTCCATCGACATCGTAAAGTCCATTATTGGCGAACAGGGCACGCTCTCGTTCGTGGCCCTCGTAGACCATCGGACCGCTGAAGTTGATTCCCGAGTGACACTGTGCACAACCGACTCGAGTTGAATAGAAAAGGGCCATGCCACGCTTTGCCGACTCCGAAAGCGCGCTGCGGTCATCGTCAAAAATATAGCGATCGAACGCCGACCGACCTGAGATCAAGGTACGCTCGAACGCGGCAATTGCCTTGATAATATGCTCCATCGAGAGCGGCTCATCGTCACCCGGGAACGCTGCGGCGAATTGCGCTCGATAGCTTGAGTCGGCAGAGAGGACGCGGACCGCCAGTACTCCGTCTTCCGCAAGGCCCATCTCCACGGGCAGCTTGTTGAATAACGGCTGGCGCATTTGCGCTTCAAGCGAGCGCACCGACTCATTTCCCCAGGTGAAGGCCGGATTGTAAGCGACATTGGCGAGACTCATGGCGCCGCGTCTCACGGTCTGGCCGGTGGCTCCTCGCGCCTGCGCCTGGCCATCGGTGAAGGCAAGCTCAGGGCGATGGCAACTCGAGCAAGAGTATCGGCCGGATGAGGACAGGCCGGTTTCGAAGAACAGCCGCTGACCCAGCGCAACTTTCGCGACAGACATCCGGTTGTCCGCCGGCACCGCGGGCCGCGGGAATCCCGCCGGCAAGTGCCATTCGAAGTTTGCCGAAGGAATTTCATCGGCGGCGCATGCGGCATGCATCGCCGCACATGCCGCTAGAACAATGAATAAACCGCGAATTTATCGCAGCTCCTGTCTCCAGGGCTGTGCGGCGCCGATGGCCAGCGACGCGGTTTGCGAGGCGATGCCCGCGCGCTCATCCATCCATTTTGTAAAAGCATCCACGTCTGCCGAAGACAAGCCTTGAGCGTCCTGGCGGCGCGCGTCCGCCCAGTGATGCATCGCTAGCATCAGTTCCTCGGCGAGCGGTCGCGAGTCGCGAAATAACGCCATGTAGGCGTCCTTGGCCTTCTCGATCTGGTTCAAGCCCAAATAAGCTTCGCCGCGATACTCGATCGCGTTTGGATAGTTGGGGTTGATTTCGAGCGCCTTGGCGTAGGATGACAATGCATCTTCATAGTTGCCTAAGTGACGGTTGGCAAATCCGAGATAGTTCCAGGCTTCATACATTTTTGGGTCGGCGCCGACCGCGTCGATAAACGATCCCAACGAATCATGGTAGGCCTTCTGCGCCTTGTCGTGTGCTTTGGCGGACTTCTGCGGCGTCGATGCCTTGGCCGCTTCCGCGTCATACTCCTGCGCCTTTTTGACATTGCGGATGCCGGCGTTGTAGGCCGACTTGGCTGCATCCACCGTGCTGCGCTGCGTCGCCGTCACCATCCTTGAGGGGCCTGAGGAACCTGAGGAACCTGAGGACATGGAGCCTCCGCCGTGTGCGAGTGCCGCGCCTGCGGGCGCTACCGCCGAGGCTATTGTCAACACGAAAAAACCGAGAATGCATCGCATAAGAACCTCCCGAAATTCCATGGCTCAATTTACTCCTGCAGCTGTGAGTACCTTCGCGATTCAAGTAGGTTTAACCGTGGTTCCAATTTCGTATGGATCATCGCGGCACTGCCCGCGGTGGCGCCGATCATGCTCAGCAGCTCGCGTCGGCTTATCGAACTCGAACCTTCCGTCTCGGCCATAGCGTCCCCGTCTCAAGGCGCCGTTTCTCCCGCGCCAATACTACATGAGCCCCGATGTCCCGCATCAATCGTGACCCTGATCTCAATGGCATTTGTGGAACTGCCGCCGAGCGCGCAAGCCCTATACAATGACGACGTCAATTATTACGGGCCTGGAAGCCACGGGTGCTCTCGTGCAAAACCTCAGCAAGTTTCGTTCAGTCTCCATTGCGCTGTGCGCAAGCGCGGCGCTAGCCATGAGTGCACCGGCCTTTGCGCATGGTGGAGGTGGCCACGTCGGCGGCGGGCATGGGGGCTACGGCGGGTGGCATGGGGGCTAGGGCGGTTGGCGCGGCGGATTTTGGGGACCCTAGGGGTGGGGCGGCGTTCCTTACTATTACGTCGACAACACGTATTACCGTTGGGACACTGGCGTCGGCAATACGAAACGGTTGTCCCGCCCGTTGGGATTCAAGATGAGGCCGGAGGCCAAGGGCCCGCCGCGTCGGACCTGATCGCCTATCCGAAGGATGGCCAGAGCGCGGAGCAGTTGGGCAAGGACAAGTTCGAGTGCCATCGATGGGCGGTCGGCCAGACGGGTTTTGATCCTACTCAAGCCGCGTGCCTTGAGGGCCGCGGATACAGCGTCAAATAAGCAGTTGGTGAGGCCCACCGCGGCTCTTTTCCGGGCCTAGGCGCCGCAGCGCGCTTTTTTCGACAGGCGCCATGCTGTCGTGGCAAAATACCCGGCTTTTGACCGGGCCCTTGGGCCTCCTTTGTCAACTTTTACGGAATTTCTCTATGGCCCGCACTACCCCGCTCTCCGATATCCGCAATATCGGCATCATCGCCCACGTCGATGCCGGCAAGACCACGACTACGGAGCGCATTCTGTATTACACGGGGCGCAAGCACACGATCATCGACATTCACGACACAAAGGATTTGAAAACCTCGACGACAACGGATTATTTGGAGCAGGAACAGAAACGCGGCATCACGATTCAGAGCGCTGCCGTGTCCGCTTTTTGGCGCGACAAGAAAATCAATTTGATTGACACCCCGGGACACGTTGATTTTACGATCGAAGTAAATCGCTCGTTGCGGGTGCTTGACGGCGCGGTGGTGGTGTTCGACGGCGTGGCAGGTGTCGAGCCGCAATCCGAAACCAATTGGCGGCTTGCCGACAACTACGGTGTTCCCAGAATTTGTTACGTGAATAAAATGGATCGCAGCGGCGCCAATTTTTTGCGTTGCGTTGACATGATCAAGAAGCGTCTCGGCGCCAGGCCGCTGCCCGTGCAGCTGCCGATCGGATCCGAAGACAACTTCAAAGGCATGGTCGACCTAGTGGAAATGAAAGCGCTCGTCTGGGATTCCGACGACAAGGATGCAGAGTGGAAAGTGCTGGAGGTGACGCCGGATTTGGCGGACAAACTGCAAATCAGTGTGCCGAGCGATCGGCGGCTGCTGGCCGATGTAACCAAATACCGCACCGAATTGGTCGATACCTGTCTGGAGCAAGACGACGAAGCCATGGAAGCCTTTCTCACGCATGGCACCGTGCCTTCCGGAGACGTTTTGCGCGCGTGCTTGCGCAAGGGAACATTGAATTCGGCGTTCACCCCGGTGCTTTGCGGCTCATCTTACAAAAACAAAGGCGTGCAGCAAGTTCTGGACGCGGTGGTTGATTACCTGCCGGCCCCGACGGATGTGTCTTCTATTAGGACCGTGGACGCCGACGGGGAGCCGATCGGCGAACGCAAGACATCGGACGACGAGCCGTTTTCGGCGCTCGCCTTCAAGGTCATCAACGACATATATGGTGCCCTGACTTTCATCCGCGTCTATTCCGGAGTCCTTACCAAGGGCGCTTCGGTCATGAACTCGACTCGCGGCAAACGCGAGAAAATCGGACGCATGGTCGAAATGTTCGCCAAGGAAGCCAATCCGGTCGAAGAGGCGCGCGCCGGCGACATCATCGCCTTGGTGTCGCTCGCCGACACAGAGACCGGAGACACCCTGTGCGATGCCGCGAATCCAGTTGTGCTCGAGCGCATGCGATTTCCTGAACCGGTTATCAGCGTGTCGGTCAAGGCCAAAGTCAAAGCGGAGCAGGAGAAGTTCGGCAGCGCATTGGGCAAGATGGTCCGCGCCGATCCCTCGCTGCACCTGGAGACCGATCGCGAGACGGGCCAGACCATTTTGCGCGGCATGGGTGAATTGCACTTGGAAGTCACGCTCGATCGCATGCGTACCGAGTTTGGGGTCGAAGGCATCATGGGCGAGCCTCAGGTCGCCTATCGTGAAACCATTACCAAAAAGATCACCGAGCAGTATATTCACAAGAAGCAAACCGGCGGATCGGGTCAATTCGCCGAAGTGTGGATCGTATTCGAGCCGCTCGAACGCAGCACCGGCTTCGAGTTTGTCGATGAGACCGTCGGCGGCTCAGTGCCGCGCGAATTCGTGCCATCGGTTGAGAAAGGTCTGAAGGTGCAGAAGGAAGACGGCGTGTTGGCGCACTACCCGACGGTGGATTTCAAAGCGACCTTGATCGATGGCAGCTTCCACGACGTCGACTCCAATGCGATGACCTTTGAAATTGCCGCCAAGGCTGCATTCCGCGAGGGAATCCGCAAAGCCGCGCCCATATTGCTGGAGCCGGTCATGAAGGTTGAAACCGTGACACCCGGCGACTATCTGGGCGATGTCATCGGCGATATCAATCGTAGGCGCGGCTCGGTGCAGGATCAGTTGGAGCGGGGTACGAACATCGCAGTCGTAGCGATCGTGCCGCTTTCGGAGATGTTTGGCTATATCGGACAGCTGCGCGGCATGACGAGCGGCCGCGCCTCATACACGATGGAGTTCTCTCACTACGAGCCGGTTCCTCGCAACGTTGCCGAGGAAGTCATCGCCGAAGTAGCGAAGGCCAAGGCAGCTTTGACCGCGTAGTTATCGCGCAGAGATAAATTTGTGCTTTACAGCACTGCAGCACCGGTTTATCTTCCGCGACGTTAAAGGTAAAAAGGTCGACCTTGTGAGATGTTGTTCGAGTGGTGATCAGCGCCGCCCGCTCAGGCTCGATAACGCTTAAGGCTCTCCGCTAGCGTCGTCCCGCCTCGTTGCGCGGGACGATTTCCACAGTACTAATCGATCGGATCGATTGGCGGTTCGCCTCTGAATCACCTCTAATCCGTTTGTGTGTCCGCATCAGCCGCAAGTCGTCCCTCGTTGGAGAACGACGATGGTTAAATTGCTGAAGAGCTTCACTGACGACCCGCGTATCAAGCAATTAGGGCCGGGCCTGATCACGGGCGCCGCGGATGACGATCCGAGCGGCATCGCCACCTATTCACAAGCCGGCGCGCAGTTTGGCTACAACATGCTGTGGACGGTGTTGTTCACCTATCCTTTGATGGTCGGCATTCAAATGGTCAGCGCCCGCCTTGGTTTCATCACGGGCAAGGGCCTGGCCGCGAACGTCAAGGCGGTTTTTCCGCGTTCCGTGCTTTACGCCATCGTCGGCCTGTTGCTGGTTGCCAATACCATCAACATCGCCGCGGACATTGCCGCGATGGGCGAGGCGCTGCGACTTCTGCTCGGCGGCTGGGCGCACCTTTATTCGGTGTGCTTCGGCGTGTTGTGCTTGGGTCTGCAGGTTTATCTGCGTTACGAAACATACGTTCGCTATTTAAAGTGGCTTACATTGGCGCTGCTTTCCTATGTTGCGGTGATTTTCACCATCCACGTGCCATGGGGCACGGTGATCAGCCAAATGGTTCTGCCGCGCCTGCTCTTGAATCACGACACTATTACGATGATCGTGGCGGTATTCGGCACCACCATCAGTCCGTACCTTTTCTTCTGGCAGGCCGCACAGGAGATGGAAGATCTTCGAGCGTTGAGTGCGCGAAATGGCGGCGGTTCGGCGCTTCCACATACCTCGGATGTGGCGCGCCGGCAGATGCGGCGCATACGTTGGGACACCTATGTAGGCATGGGATTTTCAAATCTGATCGCCTTCTTCATCATTTTGAGCACGGCGGCAACTCTGCATGTCACGGGCACCGTCGACATTCAAACATCCGCACAGGCCGCGGAGGCGCTGCGTCCGTTGGGAGGTCCGACAGCGTTTCTGCTGTTCAGCTTGGGGATCATCGGCACCGGGATGCTGGCCATCCCGGTGCTGGCCGGATCCGCGGCCTATGCGGTGGCAGAGAGCTTTGATTGGCAGTCCGGCATGGACAGAAAGTTGCCTGAAGCTTTAGGGTTTTACGGCATCATCGGGATCGCAACCATCGGCGGCGTGGCCCTGACCTTCACGCATTTGGATCCCGTGCGAGCGCTGGTATGGAGCGCGGAGATAAACGGCATCATCGCGGTGCCGATTATGGCCGTTATGATGATTCTCGCGTCTCGGAAGGATGTCATGGGTGATTTCGTCATCCGGCCGCGACTGCGCCGTTTGGGATGGGTGGCGACGGGTGTCATGGCCGTCACCGTGGTAGCGATGGTGAGCACGAGTTAGACGAGCATTGTTGGCGACCCTGTAGACTAGAGTTCCGTGACCGGCCCGAAAGCAACAATTCATTCCACGTCGAGCACCGCCGCTGCGATCGCAACCGACGAACGCAGCAACCGCCTGAATACCAAAGCTGCGGGCATCATTGGGTTGGCGGTGATGTGTAGCCGGCTGCTGGGCTTGCTGCGAGAACAGGTTTTCGCGGCGCTGTTCGGCGGCGGCATGGCGATGGATGCCTTCACGGCCGCGTTTCGAATTCCCAATCTGCTGCGCGATTTGTTTGCCGAAGGTGCGCTGTCCACCGCCTTCGTGACTACCTTCACCAAGACAATCGCGCGCGGCGGCGATGCGGACGCATGGCGGCTTGCCAACAAGGTAGCAACGATGACCGCGTTGTTGCTCGGCGTGTTGTGCGTGGTGGGTATAGTGTTTTCCGATCGTCTGGTGGCCTTGCTGGCGCCGGGATTCGATGCCGATAAGGCCGCATTGACCGCGCACCTGACGCGCATCATGTTCCCGTTCATTCTGCTGGTCTCCCTCGCCGCGTTGGTGATGGGAATGCTGAATGCCAAGAATCACTTCGGCGTTCCCGCCATGGCATCGAGCTTTTTCAACATCGGCTCCATCGTCGGCGGCGTGATCTTAGGGTACTGGATCGATCCGCACTTCGGCACTCGCGCGTTGATCGGGCTGGCATTTGCAACGGTAATCGGCGGCGGCCTGCAGCTTGCCGTGCAGCTGCCGTCGCTCGCACGTCTTGGCTATCGCTTCCGTCCCGATATTCACTGGCGTGATCCGGGAGTGAGGGCCATTTTGCTGTTGATGGGACCGGCAGTGATTGCCGCCAGCACCACCCAAGTAAACGTCCTGGTTAATTCGATGTTCGCCTCGACGTTGGGCGATGGCGCCATTTTTTGGCTGGCGATCGCATTTCGATTGATGCAGTTGCCGCTCGGGCTGTTTGGGGTGGCCCTCGGAACGGTGACGCTGCCGCTGCTGTCGCGATTGGCGGTCGCGCGGAAGATGGATGCATTTCGCGCCGAACTGGCGCGTGCGATCCGCTGGGCCCTGCTGCTGACGCTGCCTTCAATGGTGGGCCTCATGATGTTGGCTGAACCGATTATTTCGGTGCTGTACCAGCACGGGAAATTCGACGCTGGCCAAGCGGCGCAAGCGGCCGGCGCGCTACGCTTCTACGCCATTGGACTGGCCGGCTATGCGGCCCTCAAAGTGCTGGTCAATGCCTTCTATGCGATCGATCGACGCAAGACACCCATGCTGGTGAGTTTTCTGGCTGTCGGTATGAACCTGCTTTTCAACTGGGTATTCACGTTTCGCTTGGGCTGGGGGCATCGCGGTCTGGCGTTCTCCACCGGCTGCGTAGCAACGTTTAATTTCTTGCTGTTGTATGTCTTAATGCAAACCCAATTAAAGGGGCTCGAGTCGCGTCGACTGCTGCTATTGCTGACGAAGATTGTGCTGGCGAGTGCCTCGCTAATCGCGGTGTGCGCGGCTTCATCCCACTGGCTTCTGGCCGACTGGCCCCATCAGGCGCTCCTGCCCAAAATCGCCGCGCTGCTCGTGACGGTTATCGTAGGTGCGGGCCTGTTCGCCGCCTGCGGTATTTTGTTGCATATCGAAGAACTCAAAGAGCTGCGCGCTGCGTTTGTGAGGCGCCTCAGGCGCTAAATGGCTCAAAGGCGATGTGGCATTAAGGCAATGTGGCATTGCGCTTTGGGATGCCGCTGCCGCGGATGACCGCAGGACGCAGCATGAAAGCTTGCAGCACACGCTTGACATGAACAAAGTCGGCAATTCCTACCAGGTCGCCCGCCTCGTAGAAGCCGACGAGGTTATCGATCCAGGGAAAGGTGCTTATGTCCGCTATGCTGAAGTCATCGCCCATGATCCATGTACGCTCACTAAGCTGCCGCTCGAGCACACCGAGCAGACGCTTCGATTCGGCGACGTAGCGTTGCAGCGGGCGTTTGTCCTCGTAATCCTTGCCTGCAAACTTGTTGAAGAAACCCACCTGGCCGAACATTGGGCCGATGGCCGACATCTGAAACATCAACCATTGAATTGTCTGGAAGCGTCTGTCCGGCTCGCGAGACATGAGAAGCCCGCTCTTTTCCGCCAGATAAATCAGGATCGCGCCAGTTTCAAACAGTGCGAAAGGCTTGCCTCCGGGTCCATCAGGATCGAGGATGGCAGGTATCTTGCCGTTGGGGTTGAGCGATAAGAATTCCGGGGTTTTCTGATCGCCGCTGTCGAAGCTGACGAGGTGCGGCTCATAGGGCAGGCAGGTTTCTTCCAGCATGATCGATACTTTTACGCCGTTGGGCGTCGGCAGCGAGTACAGCTGAATGCGATCAGGATAGCTTGGCGGCCATTTTTTGGTGATGGCGAAAGAAAGCAGCCGATTCATCGTTTTACTTTAGTCCCCAGGCGCGCGCCCTGAGGCGCAGAAACTTGCTGATCCATGGCGGCATGGGTCTGCCGGACTTGGCGCGCTGATAACTCGCCCAGGCCAGTCGCGAAGGTGGTGAGGGGGCAATTGTACCGCCTGCTTCCAGGCGATCTCCCGCGGGCCCCAACGGGTCTTCGAGATATCCTTGGTGGCCGACAAATTGATTGTATTTATGCGATGCTCGATTGCGTACTTCATGGTCTCCACCAAGGTGGTCGTCATGACGCTGTATTTGGACCAGCGCGAGTCGAATCCAGAGTAGTACAAATACAGACTTTCGCCTATTGCGAAACCGATTCGCAGTGCGACAACATCTCCGCGGATCGACAATCGAGCGCAGACCTCTTGCGGAAAACGCCGCGATCGGGCGGTGGTGAAATGGTTTTCGTGTGTTACCGCGCTTGGTAACTCTGCGCGAAGCGCATGCAGCGTAAAGAACCGTTCGAGCGCCTCCTTGACGGCAGCCGGATCTTTCGCGACTCGCAGTTCGTGCGAAATTCCCTCGCGCTCGAGGGAGTTCCACGGTGCGGCGCGTCAAGATGAGCGGTGCGATGGCAACGCACTCGCCGGAAGAGTTGCGCACGATATGAAACATGGGCCGAGTGCTCACCAGCTTGCTGAACTCGAGAAATTGGTTGCAGCAGACGACATGCCACTCGTGCAAAGCGAAGGGCAAGGAGTTGCCGGTGGCTCGCAGCAGCCGATAGTAGTCCGCTTCCAGCGCCTGCAAGGCGTCGATTGTTGTCGCAACTTCGACGGCCAGGCCGTTAGACGTAGGCGTGGAATGTGCCTGGCCGAAGCAGACAGATTTCGTCACGTGCCCGCCGCCGGCGCAAACCATATAACGATCAACGGCATAGCGGCTTCCCTTACGCTCGAATGAATGGCCGCTCACACCCGCGGCGTGAGATCTGAATCGGCTCTACGCGAATATGTAATATTCCTCGCGCAAACGCCACGGCTTCGCACCGCGACCTATTGTCGGGATCGGCTATGATAGCCGCAAGTAGAGATTTGTTAACCGGAGGGTGCCATGAAATTGCAGCTGCCACTGTTAGTCTGGCCGATGGTATTGGCATGCGCGCTTTGTGTCACGGCCGCGAAAGCGGTGCCCGTGTCGAGTCTCGAAGTTCGCGTCGTTACCGGTGATGCCGAGCTAAGCGCGGGAAGCGACTTGGAATTGCGAATCTACGAGGCCGGTAAGAGCGTGCGACGGCTGCCGCTAGTCCACGGTGAAGCGTGGTTGCCATCCTCCACGCATCTCATTCCGGTCAAACTCAACGATGCACTTGAGCCGCGCAATGTGCAACGTTTCGCGCTCTACTACCGCGCCGGCAGTCCGTTGGCGCCGGCGTGGGAAGTGATTTCCGCCGAAGTCGAAATTCCCTCGGGCCAAGCTACGCCCCAACGCCTGCTCGATGCCACCCTGTCCGGTGTGATTGCAAAACAAGGCGAGCTTGCGACGGTTGAGCGCGATCAAGCCGCCATGGTTTGCAGCAGCGACTCGGATTGCGATGATCATCGGATGTGCAATGGCAAAGAGCGCTGTGCGCCACGTTCGCCCGGCGCCGACTCGCGAGGCTGTGTCAAGGGTTCCCCCGTCGTCTGTCCCGTGAACCAAGTGTGCGGCGAGGGTGTTGGGTGTAAGGGGACGAGCGCGCTGAAGACCTTCACGCCGGATGCCGACCCGCCTAAACCGTGATCGATCTGCGCAGCGACACGGTGACGCGGCCGACCGCCGGCATGCGCGCCGCGATGGCAGCCGCAGAGGTTGGCGATGATGTGTTTGGCGACGATCCAACCGTTAATCGGCTGCAGTGCGTAGCAGCCGAACGCTTTGGGTTTGAGGGCGCGCTGTTCTTTCCAACCGGCACGCAGAGCAATCTAGCGGCACTGATGGCGCATTGCGGCCGAGGCGACGAATTCTTGGTCGGGCAGGAGGCGCATACCTACAAGTACGAACAGGGCGGCGCGGCCGTTCTTGGCAGCATCCAACCACAGCCGCTTGAGCACGAGCCCCATGGTGGGATCGCTCTGGAGCGCATCGCCGCTGCCATCAAATCAGACGACTATCATTTCGCTCGCACCAAATTGCTCGCGCTCGAGAATACGATCGGGGGCCGGGTACTCCCGGTCAATTATCAGCGCGAGGTCACGGAATTTGCGCATTCTCGTGGGCTCGCCACGCATCTGGATGGCGCCCGTATTTTTAATGTCATCGTCAAATTGAAAATTGACGAGCGCGCAGCAGTTGCGGGATTTGACTCGGTATCGGTTTGCCTCTCCAAAGGCTTGGGCGCGCCTGCCGGATCGATATTGATGGGTTCTAGCGCGCTCATCGCTGACGCCCGGCGCTGGCGCAAGGCGCTGGGAGGCGGCATGCGACAAACGGGTGTGCTGGCAGCTGCGGGGCTTTATGCTTTGCAGCATCACGTGCAGCGGTTGGCTGAGGATCATGAAAACGCAGAATATCTGGCCGCAGGACTGCGTGAGGCGGGTATGAAGGTGACGCCGCCGCAAACAAATGTGGTGTACGTCCAGGTCGCTACCTCGAAAATCGAGGCGCTCAGGGCACATCTTAAGCACCGGGGCGTCATCGCCAGCGTTGCTCAGCGAACTCGGCTCATGACGCACATGGACCTGTCACGCGACAAGATTGATGCCGCCGTGCAGGCGTTTCGCGACTATCCGCATTGTGCGGCACAATAGACACCCGTCCGAAAGTCCCGCCTGGCATTTGTAAGATCCAGGGGCGTATCGATATCCCATGCAGCGGACGGCACATTAACGAGCAAGCGGCTGTCAGCGGGCAATTGACCGACGAGATCACGAAGACCAACATCGCCAACCAGCGTGGATGCGCGCCGATACAGCCATCGTGGCATGATCAAGGGGGTTGCGCCGGCGAGATCAATGCGACGCGCGATCAGACGACGTGGGGCTGACTGCCAATGCCGAAAGAGCTGGAGCAGTTCGCGGCTTCTGAGTCGGATCAAGTCTGTCGGCATCAATAAAACCGCAGACGAGTAGCGTGCCTCGGCAATGCCTCGGCGTACGGAACTCGATAACCCTTGCGTGCGTCGCGAATTCACTACCCAGCGCACCTTAATTCCGCGCGCTTCGATACGGTATCGCGCTGCATTTCGAGGAACTACGACGATGATGCGCTGCGCTCCGAGAAGCGACGCCACATTGAGCGTCCTTCGCAACAGACTAATGCCATGCACGCGGACCAGCGGCTTGGGTCGACCCAAACGGGATGAAAGCCCGGCTGCAAGCACGATGATCTGCAGCTTGCGTGAGTAAATAGGATTCATTGGTTATGATGGTGTCATGAAAAGCGGGCGCGCGAATCTTCAGCACCGGCCATTCCTGATACCGATTTGGCTATCCGCGATCGGCGCGATGGCGCTTTTCGGTGTTGCAGTATTCGCCATTTGGGTGTGGTTCACGGCAAATTCCACTACGGTGATTGTCATTCGTCATGCTGAAAAGGATTCCGTGAGTGCGCCTGATCCGCCGCTGTCAGCGGCCGGGGAGGCGAGGGCGGCACTGCTGGTGCGGATGTTCGGCGAGACCAAGGGCGCCGGCCGTCTCGACGTCGTCTACGTATCCTCGGCTCTGCGCAACCGAATGACTGCGGCCCCTCTTGCGGGCCGGCTTGGAATCGTTCCGGTGGTTGTGCCCGCCGACGATCCGAAGGAGCTCGCGCATCGAGTGCTGCGGGAGAACAGCGGCAAACGAGCGATGGTGATCGGACATGTCAACACTGTGCCCGACATCGTCGCTGCTTTGTCCGGCAGGAGCGACATACCCCCTATGGTCGAACAAGACTTCGGCACGATGTACATCGTGACGGTGCCCCGCATCGGTCACGCCAACGTACTGCGCTTGAGCTACTGAGGGTTTGCGGCCCGCAACATGATCGCGTTGCGCACGAAATCCGCGTGCTTGGCAATCTTGAAATCGGCGAGCACCGCGTCGCGAATGCGCCGGCCCCCATCAATCAAGTAAGAGGCGCGCCGCACACCGAATCCCAAAGGACCGTTGATGCCATACATTTTAATGACGGCCTTATGCTGATCCGACAGCAGCACGAATGGTAAGTTGTACTTGGCGCGAAATTTTGTGTGCGATTCCGGGCTCTGTGGGCTGATACCCACGACACGCAGGCCGGCTCGCTGGACCTCCGCGTGCAAATCGCGGAAAACGCAGGCCTGTCGCGTGCACCCGGGAGTGAAATCCGCCGGATAGAAGTAAAGAACGATCGCACTCGAGTTTAGCAATTCGGTCAGAGATCGGTCTGTGCCGGTCTCATCCGGCAGTGTGAATTCCGGTGCACGTTCGCCAGCTTTCAGCATACTTTTCCCTCCATCCCAACATGCTAGCCTACGCTGTAGACCTCTATTCCACGATACTTTGGCAGAACCAAGCTTTGCTGCTAGTATTCTTCGCCCTTTTCGGGGGAGTAGCTCAGTTGGGAGAGCGTCGCGTTCGCAATGCGAAGGTCGAGGGTTCGATCCCCTTCTCCTCCACCATAAATAGAGGCCGGTTTGTCCAACTCCGGCCTCTACTTCCTGCCTCGGTAGCTCAGTGGATAGAGCGAGTGCCTCCTAAGCGCTAGGTCGCAGGTTCGATTCCTGCCCGGGGCACCATTTTGGCCTTTTCGCGCTCTCGAAGTGCTGCCCACGCTGCCGCGCGGTCCGCAACTACCTGTTTTATGGGGAAATGACCGAGAGGGCCTGGCGGCTTTTGTGGCGATAGATCCGAAAGTCGTCATCGAGCGTTAGAATTTGGCTACCAGCATGCGTTTCTGCCATACGCACGAGGCAAGCGTCGGCCAAGGACATCGGTACCGATGCGTAGCGCCGCATCAGGCTTCGTACTCGTTCGCCCTCGAGCGCCAGCTCAAATTCAATAACGACAATCTGCCTGATAAGCAGGCCGAGTATCGCATCGCGGCCACCTTCAAGGCCGCTGACGAGGAAGCAGGCTTCTGAGAGTACGGCCTCGCAGGTGATCAGCGGTGGTTCAATGTCTTCAAGTACGGCTTTGGCCCAGCGATGGTGCCGGTCGCGCGCCACCAGCATTGCGACCAAAGGGCCGGTGTCGGCAATAATTGGCCGCGTCATTTCCCGTAGTTGGCCATATGCCGGATCCCGACTGACAAATTCGTCGGCCCGCCCTTGAGCGATCCAACCAAGTCGCCCGCAGCGGAAATCACCGACCGGCGCGGCTTCTGCGAGTAGGAATTTAGAGCGGCGCGCACCACCGCCGAGCGGGTCGATCGCCGCTTGCGGGCAAGCTCGGTGAGCTCCCGATCAAGTTCTGCAGGCAGTTTGATCGAGACTACACGCATTGGCTGGTCGGTATTACTCATAGCAGGGGATAGTAATACCAGGCACTGGATTGGACAAGTTAGCGCTGCACGGTCAAATCTGCGCTGTAGCACTGCCAAAATGGCAGAACAGATAAGGGAATCCGCCGGCTCGGAGTTCCAGGTCGCCGAAACCTACGGCTATTTCGGCGGCGCAGACAAGGCCTTCTACTGGCCGGACCTTGCCGTGCAAAGACAGATACCGGCATTCAGTGGCTGCGCGGCAACCCGCTACGGAAAGGTGTTATGCACGATCCGCGCTATGCAGATGGTTCCGGGGTGAGGCCTATCGCTCCGCCGACAATGTCGTTCTTGTAGCGTGGAAGTCCACATAGACCACGAAGCTAGAGTGCAAGGGCAAGGGCGCGAATTCGGCGAGCAACCTTGCGATCATCGCACCTGCCGCAAGGCCGCCGGATTGGCACTGCTCGCGACCGCCGCCGCACGTGCGATGTCCCGTTGGGGCTCAAGTTCCGCGATCCACGACGTCAGCGCACTGGCGCGGAGGCATGCGGCAAAGCTGTTCAACACGCGCGCCGCCAACAGTCACGCGGTTCGGGTCGCGAGCAGGAAAGCACAACGCGCTGAGAATGAGAAGCGCCAGCGCCAACAACGTCGCGCGACAGCGACCGATCTGATCCGAGAGCCTACCTAGGAAAAACAGCACGGTGAAGTTGCCGACGACATAGATCGCGTAGATCTCGGTACCGATGAGTTCCGAAAACCCTAATTGTTGGCGATACAGCGGATACAGCGGAGTCAGCAGCGTGCTGCCGATATAGAGCACGGCGATGGCGAGCGCCGCCAGCCACATCCAGCGGGTCGGTCAGTTCGGGTTACCTCTTTTTTGCCGATCTTCTTTTCATTTTTGGCGCCCTCATGTTCCGGAGCCTGAGTTGACGCGGCCGATTAGGGTGTCGGACAACTCGGCGCACCGTCTGTACGTTCCCAGACGATCGACAGCGCGGCGCATCGGCCCTGCGGTTGATATTGAGGCGATGACGCTGGCAGTTATGAACGTACTCCAATGTTCACTCTGATACATTCCCGGTGCGCTGTGAACCAAGCATTTCAGAAAGCAACTCGCAATACTTTCGCATCTGAAACCCGCGCAAGCCAATCAATGCCGTGAAACTCAAGCAAGAACAAGCTTCTGACGAGACGAGTCGATGAATCAAGCGGCTGGCCGCGATGCCCTGAAGCAGAGTTTCGCCGCAATGATCCTCGGTTGTACCGGGCAAGTCGGTGGTGCAGCCGCCGCGGAACTGCTGGCATCGGAATGCTGGGAAGTGATGATGGTCACCGGAAAGCCGATTGCGACGCGATCGCGGGCGCGCAACGTCGTTCTTGATACCGGCGCGGCTGACTTTGCCGCGCGCACTGCCGCCATTGCCTGCGAAGTATTAAGCCATGGTTCCCTCAGCGCGGTGAGCTGTGTGGGTGTCGGTTCTGGGTCGATGTGCTGGAGCGAAGAAGAATTGCAACGACTTGCGCGTTGGCAATCCGGGACCTGGCGGGCGATGGCGGAGGCCTCGCATGCGTTTAACATTCAAGCGAATGACGATCGGCTGATTGATTCCCGTAGTTCAGCATTCGAATGGCAGCTTGAGTTCGCATTTTGGGTCAAATGAGGAATACGACGGAGTGGTTGATAGATGCCTCGCTCTAAATCGATTGGTCCCTAACTTCCGTCCTGCTGTCCAATCAAGGACTTATGTGTCTCGTGCCGCACGAATCCTCTAAGCCTCTACGGCATGCTCTACACTCTGAAAAACATTCTTTTGGGAAGTAGTTCGTATCGTCAATACATATGTATTGACGTATGAAATGGACCGTTGTAGTCTGACGTAATGGATAAGCCCACTAAGTCAGAGCAGCTGCAGCTTCGCGTTTCGCGCGAAGAGAAGCGGGCGATTCAGCGGGCTGCGGCGCGGGCGGGAATGGATATGTCGGCCTACGTCTTAAGTCGCGTGGTATCGGCGCCGACAGCGAAGTTTCAGGAACTTGGGCAGGCTTGTGCGGGACCGGAACCGCGCTTTGCGCTGGCGGAGCTTAATTCATTGCTGAGCAGTTTCACCGCGGGCCAACTTAACGATGCGGTATTTGCGCCGCCGCCAGCGAACCTGACGCCGTACTTTAAGAACTACATTGCGGCGATGGTGGAGCTGGTTTGCGCGAAGCGCGCGATTGCGGCGCCTTTCTGGACGCGCGCGGTAGCACCGCTCGTGGAGCCGGTCTTTGCCAGCTCGCTTGAAGGTCTGCGATTGTACCTGCTGACCCATTCCCCGCCGCCCTTTCGGCGTCGCAACATCTTTATCGACTCGAGTGTTGGCGAGCAAGTCTGACGGGCCTCGTGGCAGCTTTAACTCAACGTGACTTAAGGAAGCTATTCGAGCTTTTGAATGACGAACTGCGCCCCTCCGGGATCAGAGCTGAGCTGTTTCTAGTCGGCGGCGCGGTGATGTGTCTTGCGTATAATGCGCGGCCCTCGACCCAAGACGTCGATGCCCTATTTGTGCCTGCGGGAGAGGTGCGCAAGGCCGCCGCGCGCGCCGCTCTCAAGGCAGGCGTGAGTTCTGATTGGCTGAATGACGGGGTGAAGGGTTACTTGAGCGGGCATGGGGACTTCGCACCGTTCCTCGAACTGGATCATTTGAATGTCATGGTGGCTGAGCCTGCGTACATGCTCGCGATGAAGTGCCTCGCCATGAGAATCGGCGAGGAGTTCCACGATGAAGAGGATGTCCGCTACCTACTGCGGCACTTGAGTATTCGCGACTATGATAAGGCGCTCGCCGTGATCGCGAAGTACTTCCCGCTTGAGCGCTTTCCGCAAAAAACCCTCTACGCGCTCGGAGATCTCTTGCCGCGGTCACAATCTTAGAGACGCTTCTTCCCAGTGGTTCACCCGCGCAGATCTTGAAGTCCTTTTCCGCCTAATTCACCAACTTGGCGCTACACAATCAATTGGGCACCAATAAAGGTTCTACATCCAATCCTGGTGCTCCAAAGCCGATGCATCAACCTTCAGAAACTAGAAGCAAAGCGCGATGCAAACGGCATCACTCAAGCGAAGGTGGCTGGTGAAGGCGTTAAGAAATACCTCGCGGATTGCTTGGGTGACAAATCGCGCGGTAAAGCATGGATTCACGAAGGCGCCAATGTAAATCGAAAACACGAAATCGCAACGCGACTCAAGAGCAAGAATCCTCCCCGGGCATCCTCATTTTGAAACGAAGGCCGGAATGATTCCAGGCACCACGTACTGCTGCACGATCACGATCACTACCAGCACCAAGGTCAGGATGACGCTGTGTATGAAGGTGCGCGCCAACACCGCGCCCTCCTGGCCTTTCATATTAGTGACCGAAACTCCGGTCGCAATATTCTGCGGCGAAATCATCTTGCCAAGAACGCCGCCGGAAGAGTTGGTTGCGGCGAACAGCAGCGGATTCAAGTTGAGTTGTCTTGCTGCCACCACTTGCAGGTTTCCGAATAGGGCGTTGCCAGAGGTGTCGCTGCCGGACAGGAATACCGCGATCCAACCCAGGAAAGGCGAAAACAACACGAACCAATGACCGGTGGAGGCAACAGCGAGACCAATCGAATACGCGAGACCCGAGTAGTTCATGACGTATGCGAGCGCGACAATGAACATCACCGTCATGACGGCTTGCCAGATCTGACGAATGGTGCGGACGGCACATTGAACGAGCTCGGCGAAGGACAGCCTGACGAGCAGCGCAACAATGAGGGCCGCAACAAGAATGGCCGTGCCGGTCGAGAGCGGCTGAAATGACCACACCGCGGCGTACGGTTTGTCCTTATAGAGAGTGATCGAGACCACTTTATCCAACCCTGGCCAGGGAATCGCGTGTTGCCCAACGGGCGCCACTTTAAAATAGGTCCAGACAATGACTACCGCGGTCACCACCAACCAAGGCATCCATCCTTGCCATGCCGGCACGTTCCTGAAAGCCGGGTTCGGCACCTCGGCAGCTTTGTGGTCGATCGCGAATTCAGGGTCGGGCGCCGGACGCCACACTCGTAGGAACAACAACGTGCAGGCCAATGAAACCAGCGCAGCGAGCACGTCAGTCAGGGTGTAGTCGATAAAGTTGGATACCGAGAATTGGGCCAACCCAAAGCTCAATCCCGCAACACCCAAAACCGGCCACAGCGCGCGGATCGAGCGCCATCCGCCGTAAAGCGCCATGACATAGAAGGGAAGTATCAGCGCCATGATGGGCAGTTGCCGGCCGATCATTTGACCTAGTTCGTGCGCCGGAAGGCCGGTGACCGCGCCCAGGACTGTGACTGGGGTGCCAAGCGCGCCGAATGCCACGGGCGTGGTGTTGAAAATCAACACGAACACAATGGCCTCCAGCGCCGGAAAGCCGCACATGATGAGGAGCGACGAGGTGATCGCAACTGGCGTGCCAAATCCAGCAATGCCTTCGAGCAGTGCGCCAAAACAAAATGCGATGACGATGAGCACGATGCGCCGGTCGTTGGGCAGATGCTCGATGATCCACGCGCGAAATGCATCGAAGCGCCCCGATGAGACCGCAATGTTGTAAACGAACAGCGCAGTGATGACGATCCACATCACGGGCCAGAGCGCAAACACTGCACCATTGGATGCCGCGGCGAGAGCGATGGGCACGGGCAAGCCCCACACGACGATGGCTATAACGAGCCCGACGATCAGGCCTGCGAGTGCCGCCTGCCACGCCGGACGGCGCACGACGCCGAGAAGTATGAGTACCGTTAGGATGGGCAGTATGGCCACCAAGAACGATAAGGCGAGGCTGTCGCCGACCGGTGTTAACAATTGATGAAACATCGTCTCCCCGTTGCGGTTTGTTACGGCCACCGCTTTACTTTTGTCGAATGCTACTCTAATAAACGCAAATCTGTAACGGGGAAGATCGACGCCGCGGTGACCATGAGACAGAACATGCCCGCTGGGCAGACGCTTCACTGGGTGCATAATGGTGGCGATGAACACGGCATTGTCATTCGCAGACACGCGCTCCGGAAGGGTGCAGCGCCAAGCCCAGGTGCTCGCTGCTCTGTCCGAGGTTTTGCCGCGCGCCGCGATCTTATTTCATCACG
The DNA here is from genome assembly GCA_041690895.1 of Gammaproteobacteria bacterium. Lineage (GTDB taxonomy): Bacteria > Pseudomonadota > Gammaproteobacteria > Steroidobacterales > Steroidobacteraceae > Bog-1198. Next base: position 48,606 of record JBEPVT010000007.1, on the reverse strand, counting down.
AAGACACCGCTCCCTTTGAGTGCGACGCGCTGACAGCCTATCGGACCTCACCCATGCTGGTCGTGCTGCCGGATACCGAGGCTCAAGTCGCTTCAATACTGAGGATCTGTCATAAGCTAGGCGTGCCCGTTGTGGCGCGAGGCGCCGGAACGGGATTGTCGGGCGGGGCCACGCCGCACGCCACGGGCGTCGTTTTGTCGCTCGCCAAATTCAATAAGATGAAGATCGATCCGGTCTCATGCACCGCAGTCGTGCAATGCGGCGTGCGCAACTTGGCGATCAGCGAAGCCGCCGCTGCTTACGGCTTGTACTATGCCCCGGACCCGAGCAGCCAAATTGCCTGCACCATTGGCGGCAACGTGGCCGAAAATTCCGGCGGCGTGCATTGTCTGAAATACGGCTTGACCCTGCACAATGTACTCAAGGTTCGTGGGTTCATGGTCGACGGAGAACCGGTGGAATTTGGCTCGCAAGCATTGGACACGCCGGGCCTCGATCTGCTGTCGATAGTTATCGGCAGCGAAGGCATGTTGGCGGTGACCGCTGAAGTCACCGTGAAGCTAATTCCCAAGCCGCTGATGGCGCGCTGCATCATGGCGAGTTTCCGTGATATCGAATCGGCGGGGACGGCCGTGGCCAATGTGATTGCGCACGGAATTATTCCCGCGGGCCTGGAGTTGATGGACAGGGCAATGACGGCCGCCGTCGATGCGTTCGTGCACGCAGATTATGACCTGGAGGCAGCCGCCATTTTATTGTGCGAAAGCGACGGAACACCAGAAGAGGTCGAAGAAGAAATCACGCATATGGAGGCGGTGCTGCGTAACGCCGGGGCATCGCGAATAGAAGTGAGCCGCGATGAAGCGCAGCGCTTGAGATTTTGGAGCGGCCGCAAGAATGCCTTTCCGGCGTCGGGAAGCATCAGCCCCGATTACATGTGCATGGACTCCACTATACCTCGCAAGCGCTTGGCGGAGATGTTGCGGGCGATTCAGCAAATGGAAGCAAAGTACAACCTACGTTGCGTGAATGTATTTCACGCAGGCGATGGCAATTTGCATCCACTGATTTTGTTTGATGCCGAGGACGCCGATGAAATGCGCCGCTGCGAACAATTCGGTGCGGATATCTTGGAGACCAGTGTCAGGCTCGGCGGCACTGTCACCGGCGAGCACGGCGTCGGCGTGGAAAAACTGAACTCCATGTGCGTGCAGTTTTCGCCAGCCGAGCACGCGCAGTTCCTCGGGGTAAAGCGGGCTTTTGATCCGCTCGAATTGCTCAATCCCGGGAAAGTGATTCCCACCCTGCATCGCTGCGCTGAATACGGAAGAATGCACGTTCGCCGTGGAATGCTGCCGTTTCCAGAGTTGCCAAGATTTTAATGGACGCACGCGACGCTGAGATTGCGCGCCTCATTGATCAAGTGGCTAGTGCACGCGAACACCGCTCTGCGCTCGAGATTTGCGGCGGCGGCACCAAGCGCTTCTATGGTGAGATACCTGCGGGCGCACCCCTCGATATGACTAAGCTCTCGGGCATTTCCAGCTACGAACCCACTGAACTCGTAATAACTGCCCGTGCCGGGACACCGCTTTGCGATCTGGAGACAGCCCTCGCGGAGCACGGCCAATGCCTGCCGTTTGAGCCGCCTCGTTTCGCGGCGGGAGGCACAGTGGGTGGGATGGTGGCGGCCGGGTTGTCGGGACCGGCGCGCGCCAGTGTGGGATCGGTACGCGATCACGTGCTGGGCGTGACTCTTCTCAACGGATGCGGCGAGATGCTTACCTTTGGCGGGCAAGTTACAAAAAACGTAGCCGGCTACGACGTATCGCGCATGATGGTCGGAGCGTTGGGAATCTTAGGCGTCATTTGCGAGGTATCGCTGAAAGTCTTGCCAGCCAGCGTTGCTATGGAAACGCTAAGCTTCGATTGCGATGAGGCGCGAGCACTTGAAAATCTCCGCGGCTGGGCCGCGCAACCCCTGCCGATCAATGCCAGCGCCTGGCATGCGGGGCGGCTGCGTCTGCGTCTCGCCGGCGCCCGCGCCGCCGTGGCAACCGCCTGCGAGCGACTGGGGGGAGAGCGGCTGGACGCATCCGTGGCTAAAGCCTGGTGGGACAGCGTGCGGGATCAGAGCGCGGGGTTTTTTTCCTTCGGTGAAGAATGTCTGGCTCGAGGCGAATCGCTGTGGCGATTGTCAGTACCTGCCGTCGCCTCCGCGCTCGCGCTTCCAGGACAGCAATTCATCGAATGGGGCGGCGCGCAGCGCTGGTGGAGAACCACGGCCCAGGCGGCGGTGGTTCGCGACATGGCCGCGCGGTCCGGCGGCCATGCCGCGCTAATCAGGGGCGCGCCCAGGGCCGATGTGTTCGCGCCATTAAGTGCAGTCCTGATGCGCGTTCATCGAGGACTCAAAGAGGCTTTTGATCCCGCACGCATATTCAATCCGGGGCGCTTGTACGCGGGACTTTGATCGCCATGCAAACGCACCTCAGCGAGGAATTCAGCGATAGCCCCGAGGGCAAAGAAGCGGCTGCCATCGTGCGCAAGTGCGTGCACTGCGGTTTCTGCAACGCGACTTGCCCCACTTATCAGTTGCTGGGCGATGAACTCGATGGCCCGCGCGGACGTATCTATCTCATCAAGCAGCTCCTCGAGGGCGCGGAAGTCACGCGCAGCACGCAACAGCATTTGGACCGCTGCTTGACCTGCCTCAACTGTCAGACAACCTGTCCAAGCGGTGTCGAGTACGGTCACCTGGTTGAGATCGGCAGAAAGCTCGTGGAAGAGCGAGTAGAGCGCCCAGCCGTCGAAAAGGCGGTGCGTTGGACGCTGAAGGAAGGACTGACTTCGTCTTGGTTCGCTCCGGCGCTGCGCCTGGGTCACGCGTTGCGGCCGATTTTGCCCAGAGTGTTGAAAAACAAAGTGCCCGCGCGAATCAGCATTCCAAAAACGCATACATCACGAGGCACGCATCCTCGCAAAGTGCTGCTGCTGCGAGGCTGCGTGCAGCCCGCGATGTTGCCTGACATCGATCGAGCGACGACGCGCGTGCTCGATATTGCGGGCATTCAAGCCGTGTATGCCGACGGCGGTGGCTGTTGTGGTGCGCTGCGCACGCATTTGAGCGATACCCATGGCGGCCTTCAGGACATGCGGCGCAATATCGACGCGTGGACTCCGCACCTTAACGCCGGGGGAATAGAGGCGATCGTTTCTTCCGCCAGCGCCTGTGCCCTTGCAATCAAGGAGTATGGACACGCCTTAGCACTCGATGCCGCGTACGCAGAGAGCGCGCAGCGCGTCAGCGCGCTGGCGCGAGATCTGAGTGAGCTATTGCCGGCGCTCGTACCTGCGCTCAAGGAGCGTCTGCGCCCCGCAGTTACTCCGCGTGCTGCTTTTCATGAACCCTGCACGCTGCAGCATGGTCAACGATTGCGCGGCGTAGTCGAAACGCATTTGCGCGCGTTGGGTTTTGACGTGTCGGCGGCGTGCGATGAGAGTCACTTGTGTTGCGGTTCAGCCGGTACTTACTCGATCCTGCAGCCGCAGCTCGCTACGCAGTTGCGTGACCGTAAACTGTCGAACCTTGCCAAACTTGAACCGCTATGCATCTTGTCCGCCAACGTCGGCTGTATTCAGCATTTGCAATCGGGGACTGCGACCAAGGTGATGCACTGGATCGAAATGCTGGATCAGGCATTGATTTAATGGACGCCGTAGCCAGAGAGTTGCTGACGGCGCAAATTAAAGCGGAAGCACTGTTCGCTGAGGTCGTTAATCGCGGCATGGTGAGCGCCGGCAAGCTCGAAAGCGAGCTGACCGCGGAGATTCATGCCCTAGCGCAGTCACGCTTCGGCGTGCGGCGCCATTGGCATAAGCGGATTGCCCGTTCCGGACCCAATACGCTACTGGGCTACCACGACCCGGACAGCGATAGGCGCATCGGCGATGATGACATCGTGTACTTGGACTTGGGGCCGGTTTTCGAAGCGTGGGAAGCAGACTTCGGCCGAACCTACGTGCTGGGATCCGATCCTGATAAGCATCGTCTGGTGCGCGACCTTGCTGATGCGTTCACTCGCGGCAAGAATTTCTATCAGCAGTCGCCGAATCTCACGGCCGGTCAGCTGTATGACTTCACGGCGGGTCTCGCGGCGGACTACGGTTGGGAATTTGGTGCGCAGACCGCCGGGCACTTGATTGGTCAGTTCCCGCACGAGCGACGGCCTCAGGATCCCGATCGGCTGAGGATACGGCACGGTAATTCAATCGCATTGCGCGAACTCGATGGCAACGGCCAACCGCGCCATTGGGTCCTGGAAATTCACTTCGTCGACCGCAGGCGCGAAATCGGCGGATTCTTCGAGGAATTATTGACGGTTGATGCGCGCGCCTAGTTGCCCGGATGATTCAAGGCCCAGATGTAAGCGGACACCGCCATCACTTGATCGCTACTCAGTTGCGCGCCGCCCATGGCGGGCATTGGGGAGCGGTAGCGCTTCGGCTGCGCGACGCCTCCGGCAACAGTGGCCGCGATTCCCGCGTAGCTGCCGTTGCTCCATAGCCATTTGTTTGCCGTAAGGTCAGGGCCCAGGGGCGAACCCTTCGCGTCGGTACCGTGGCATCCGGTGCACGTGGCCCCACCTTCCTGCCCGTGATACACGCGATCACCAAGCGCCACCATGGCCGGGGTTGCGCCCGGAGGTGCCGACAGGTTAGTGGTAGCAGACCCGGCGTCTGGATGCGTGCCCTCCGGCGGCCGCGCTTGAGCCGCGGCGATTGGACCGGGCGAGTCAGCTGCGCTGGGACAAGCCACAGTTTGCGAGCCGCCCGCATCAGCGCCGCCGCGATAGACGACTCGATAGATACGGCCAGCCACATCATCGGAGACGTAAAGCGCGCCGTCTGGCCCGACCGCCAATCCACTGGGACGATGCGCCGCCTTGCCGGGCGATTTGTCGGCGCCTGCAAATCCATCGGCGAAGATCTCGCATTTACCCGACGCCTTGTCGCCCGACAGCGCTTGGTAAACGATGTTGTAACCGCCTTGCGCGTAAGGGGCGCGGTTCCACGAGCCGTGGAAGGCGATGAAAAGGCCTTGCTGGTAGTGAGCGGGGAATTGCTTCTGGTTGTAGAGCACCATGCCATTGGGTGCCCAGTGAGCGGGAAAATACGCGGCCGGCGCGTTTTTTTGCGCGCACAGCCCGGCGGTCTTTCCATCACCGCCATATTCCGGCGCGAGCACCAGTGCCTGCTGGAAGGGATCGTGGTAGCACATGGGCCAACCATAGTCGCCGCCTTGCTTGAGCAGCATCACTTCCTCGGACGGCAGGGTCGCTTCCTGCTTCGGATCCTTGATCACATCCGGCCAATTTGTATGCAGTTGATCGCGGCCGTGTTGGGTAACGAAAATTCGATGCCCTACGGTATCGACGCCGAAGCCCTCGGCATTGCGAATGCCCGTGGCGTAGCGTCCGGCGGGCGAGAAGGCTTGATTGGTCTTTTTCGCATCGTATCGCCACACGCCGCCGCGCGTCTCGAGTTCAGTGCAGGGGTTTTTGCCCGGCGATTTGAGCGTGCGATTTTTTTCTTGGCAGGAATTGGTCGCGCTTGCAACGTCGATATACAGCTCGCCGCCGGCATCGATCGCGAAGGGATGCATAGGATGATCGCCGCCTAAGGGCAAGCCGCTCACCACGACTTGCGAAGCTTCACCCGGCAGCAACGAGCCTTTCTTCAGAGGGTACTTGAGGATTTTGTCATTGAGCTCGGCATACAGCCAGTCCTTGTAAATGCCGATGCCGGTTCCGCCGGCGCCGCCGCTCTGTACCGTGGCACCGAATCTCTGATTCACATCGGCCTTGCCGCTGCCGCGCGTATCCTGCAGTGCGACCAAAAACCCCCCCGCGCGAGGCGTATCGTTGCCGAAGTAGAGCCCCGACCAGGTATTTACGTATACGACGCCGCTGTCCGCAACCACCAAGTGCCGCGCATGTCCGATGCCATCGGCAAATATGGTTGCGCAAAATCCCGCCGGCAGCGTAAGCCCGCTATCATCGCCCTTGCAGGAGCTTGCACTTTGCTGGGTATCAGCGGCTCGGACGACGATGGGGGATGCCAGGCTGATTGCACAGGCTGCGAGGGCGGCCGCGCCGCAAAAAGAGCGATTTCGTGATCGGGTATTACGCATCTTTATTATCCCCCAGATGAATCGGTTCGGCGTGTCGAAGTGTATATCGCGCGTCGCGTGGCAAGCAATCAAGGTGTTAGAGTTCTGGGTAAGGAGTTTTCATGTGCTTGATATTGGTCGCGTGGCGAGGACACGCGAAGTATCCATGCGTGATCGCGGCCAACCGCGATGAATTGCACTCGCGACCGGCCGCTCCCGCGCACTGGTGGCAGTCGCATCCACCCATACTCGCGGGCCGAGATCTCTCGGCGGGCGGCACGTGGTTGGGTCTGACGCGTCGCGGACGATTCGCGGCGCTCACCAATTATCGTGATCAGGAGCAACGGCGCCCGGGTACTCCCAGCCGCGGCGCGCTCGTCACGTCGATCTTGATGTCCACCGACACGATCGAGCAAAGTCTCGAAGAACTAAGCCGGGTAAGCGCAGACTACAATGGTTTCAATTTACTGTTCTCTGACGGCGAGCGCCTTGCCGTCTATGAAAGCGTACGTGGCGCCGGCCGAGAATTGGGCCCTGGCATTTATGGGCTGTCGAATCATTTGCTCGACACGCCATGGCCCAAGGTGCAAACGGCGAAATCACGCCTGACGCTGGCACTAGCAGAACTGGCCGCAAACAATGCGCTGCTTGCGTTGCTACGCGATGATTCACCGGCGCCCGACGATCTGCTGCCTCGCACCGGCGTCAGTTTGCCGTGGGAGCGGCTGCTCTCGAGCGCGTTCGTGCGCGCGCCTGACTACGGCACGCGATGCTCAACCGTTGCGCGCATTGATGAAAGTCGCCGCGCATGTTTTGATGAGTGGACATGGGACGCGACCGGCGCGCAGACCGGCACAGTGAGCTTTCAGTTCGAGCTGGAGTAAATCTTATGTTCAAGCGCGTGCTGCTTTGTTACGACGGCACCGAGGCGGGGCGGCGCGCGCTGCGGCGCGGCGCGGAACTCGCAATACTGCTGGGCGCGAATGTGTCGGTTCTTTCCATTGTGACCGATGACGTCGCCAACGCCGCAGTTCTGGCCGGTGCCGCAGGCCAAGCCTGCATCGTCGATGAGCCGGCGCAGAACCGTAAGCTGCTAGCCGAATCCATTGACTGGCTGCTGGCTCGCGGCGTCAGCGCCGAAGGCCACCTGACCCGCGGCGACTACCTGGAGCAAATTATCGCCTTTTCCGGCCGACTGAATATTGATCTCATTGTGCTGGGCCACTATCCGCGACCGACTGGCGGCTCGTGGTGGTCGGCTTCGAAGCGAAGCTCATTGGCAGACAGAGTTAAGTGCTGCATTTTTGTCGCGGTCAGCGACACGGATGCATCGGCCTCTGTGCCAAAATGACGCATGACGTCCCCTCACGCGCCTGCTCTCCCGCCCGTACCGTTAGTTCGGTATCGCGTGTTGGGAATCATCGCGACCGCGACGTTGCTGACGCTGTTGTACTTCGCGCGCGACGTGTCGGTGCTGGTTCTCACACTGACTTTTGGCGCGGTCGCAGTAGCGATCGGCGTGCAGCTGGTGCACATGTCGGGAAATCTGCCGACCTACGAAAGAACTCTCGAACGCAAAATTGAGTCGTTGAACGACCTTACCCTGAAACGCGTATACATGTTAACGGCACAGGCCGGCAGGGTTCTCAATAGGAGTGCCGGGTTACCGCAGCCCGCCTTCCTGCTCGACGGCAATCGGAGCAGGTTTATCAACGGCATCAGCCTACCCATGGACTGCGGTTGGCTGGCCGACGCGAGTTGGAACAGCTTGCGCTTGGCCACCCGAACTTAAACTGTCGAGACATGAATCGCTGGCAGTTCTGGATCGATCGCGGCGGCACCTTTACCGATGTCATCGGGCGTGCACCGGATAAGTCGCTGCATACACTAAAACTGCTGTCGGAGAATGCTGCTCATTACGAGGATGCTGCCGTAGAAGGCATGCGACGATTGCTGCGGCTCGCCCCGGCGCAGCGGATCAGCTCGGAGCAGGTTGACTGCGTGAAGATGGGCACCACGATTGCCACCAACGCTCTCTTGGAACGTAAGGGAGAACGGACTTTGTTGGTCATCACAAGCGGATTTCGTGATGCCCTCAGAATCGCCACGCAGGCTAGGCCGCGTTTGTTCGACCGCCACATCGTGCTCCCAGAACTGCTCTACGAGCGGGTCATCGAAGCTGCCGAACGTGTCGGTGCGCATGGCGAAACTATTCAGATCTTGGACTCGGCAGCGCTCAAGATGCAATTCCAGGCTGCGTACGCTTCAGGCTTGCGAGCTTGCGCCATCGTCTTTATGCACGGCTACCGTTACATTCACCATGAGCTTGCCGCGGCGGAGCTGGCCCGCGAGGTTGGATTCGAGCAGGTGTCGGTGTCGCACCGCGTGAGTCCCTTGATGAAACTGGTGCCTCGAGGGGATACGGCGGTGGTGGATGCGTACTTGTCGCCGATTTTGCGTCGCTACTGCGACCGGCTGGCAAGTCTCATGCCAGGCGTTCCGATCTTCTTCATGCAGAGTTCCGGCGGCTTGACTCAGTCCCAGCGATTCCACGGCAAGGACGCAATTCTGTCGGGCCCCGCCGGCGGCATTGTCGGCATGGCACGCACGGCGCAAGCGCACGGGCACACCAAGCTGATCGGTTTTGACATGGGAGGAACCTCCACCGATGTGAGCCATTTTGCCGGCGAGTACGAACGGGTATTCGATACCGAGGTGGCCGGTGTGCGGGTTCGCGCGCCGATGCTGAGCATACATAGCATCGCCGCCGGCGGCGGGTCCATTGTTCATTTCGATGGCGCGAGACTGCGCGTAGGCCCTGAATCGGCGGGCGCCAGTCCCGGTCCGGCCAGTTATCGGCGCGGCGGCCCACTCACGGTGACAGATGCCAACGTCCTGTTGGGGCGCATTCAACCGCGATTTTTTCCGCGCGTGTTTGGCGCCGCAGCGAATGAATCATTGGACGGCAATATCGTTGCGCAGCGTTTTGGCGAGTTGGCACAACGCATGGCCGGCGCTACCGGCCGCGCCATCGCGCCGGAGGAAGTCGCGGCTGGCGCTCTGCGAATTGCGGTCGGCGCCATGTCGAATGCCGTGAAACGTATCTCCGTGATGCGCGGTCACGATGTCACTGGCTACACCTTGCAGTGCTTCGGGGGAGCCGGAGGACAACACGCCGGTCTGGTAGCAGACCTGTTGGGCATGTCGCGGGTCTTCATTCATCCTCTCGCCGGTGTGCTTTCCGCCTACGGCATGGGCTTGGCCGATCAGATTGCCATGCGCGAATCGGCGCTGGAACGCGAGTTGGACGCCGAGGGACTGCGTGCGGCAGCGGCGCTAGCCCTGCGCCTTCTGGAGGAGGCAGCGGCTGAGCTGCGCGCGCAAGGGCTGGCCGGTGAGGTTCTGAACCGCCTTGCGCGAGTCCATATCCGTTACCAGGGCACCGATACCGCACTAGCTTGCGCGCTGCCGTTACAAGCGCCGCCGGCCGAGGCGGTAGTATGGGTGCGCGATGAGTTCGAGCGCAGATATCGGAGGCGGTTCGAGTTCGTGGTGCCGGGCCAAACGATGGTGATCGAAGCGGTGTCTGTGGAGTGTATTGCAGCGGGTGCGGATTCGCCCGCGGCAGGGACTCTCGGTGTGTCCGTGCCCTATGAGCCGACCGCAAGCGCCGAGATATCGATGTACTGCCTGGCGGACGCGCAGCCTGCCGGCTGGCGCGCAGCTCGGCTCTATCAGGCGCAAGAATTGCGTCCCGGCGCGCGGATCGAGGGTCCAGCCATCCTCGCTGACAGCAACGCAACGACAGTGCTTGAGAGCGGTTGGCAAGCACAGGTGCTGGCCGACAATTGCATCGAGCTGCGCCGCTTTCAGCGACGAACTGCTACGCAGGCGCTCGGCTCACATGCCGATCCCATCATGCTGGAGCTGTTCAATAACATCTTTATGAACATCGCCGAGCAAATGGGCTTGCGTCTTCAGAACACCGCATACTCGGTCAATATCAAGGAGCGCTTGGACTTCAGCTGCGCGTTGTTTGATGCCGCAGGATCCCTGATTGCGAATGCGCCGCATATGCCCGTCCACTTGGGCTCGATGAGCGAGTCGATTCGCACGGTCATCGACCGCAATCCGCGGATGCGCAGCGGCGATGTGTACGTATTGAACGATCCCTACCATGGCGGCACGCATCTGCCTGACATCACCGTGGTGACCCCGGTCTATGTGGATGCCGCTGACGCGGCGCCCAGTTTCTTTGTGGCCTCACGCGGCCATCACGCCGATATCGGGGGCATCACGCCGGGCTCGATGCCCCCGTTTTCCTCCCGCATCGACCAAGAGGGCGTCTTAATCGACAACTTCAAGCTGCTCGATGGCGGATCTCTGCGCGATACTGAGATGCGCAAGTTGCTCAGCAGCGGCCCTCACCCCTCGCGCAACCCCGCGCAAAATCTCGCCGATATGCGCGCGCAAATCGCCGCCAATGCCAAGGGCAGCTCGGAACTCAAGGCACTGGTCGCACAATTCGGTGCGGACACCGTGCATGCCTACATGAAGCACGTGCAGGATAACGCGGAGGAATCCGTGCGCCGCGTCATCACTTCCCTCAAGGACGGCCATTTCACCTTGCCGCTGGACAATGGCGCGCGAATCGAAGTCGCAGTGCGCATCAATGCCACTACCCGAAGTGCCTGCATCGACTTCACCGGCACCAGCGCTCAACTGCGCGATAATTTCAATGCACCGCGCGCCGTCACTACCGCCGCCGTCCTGTATGTGTTTCGCACATTGGTCAATGATGACATCCCGCTGAATGCCGGATGTCTAAAACCGCTACAGATCATCTTGCCCGACGCCTGCATGCTAAACCCGCAACCGCCTTCGGCAGTAGTGGCAGGAAACGTCGAGACTTCCATGTGCGTGACCAACGCCTTGTATGGTGCGCTCGGCGTCATGGCCTCGAGCGGCTGCACCATGAGCAATTTTACCTTTGGCAACGGCCAGTATCAGTACTACGAAACCATCGCAGGTGGGTCCGGTGCGGGACCTGAATTCACAGGCACCAGCGTGGTCCAAACGCATATGACCAATTCCCGCCTGACGGACCCCGAGGTGCTGGAATTCAGATTTCCAGTACGCCTCGATTCGTATGAAATTCGCGTCGGTACAGGCGGCCACGGACGCTGGAAGGGAGGCGACGGCGGTATTCGGCGTGTTCGTTTTCTGGCGCGCATGACGGCCTCCATCTTGAGCAACGGCCGCAAAGTCGGTGCATTCGGCATGGCCGGGGGCGAGGCGGGGACGGTGGGTGAGAACTATGTGGAACGCGCTGACGGTAGGCTCGAGAAATTGGCGCATATTGGCCAAGTCGAGGTGAACGCCGATGATGTGATGGTGATCTGCACGCCTGGGGGCGGCGGCTACGGGAGGGAAGACCAGACTACGGAAAACATTACGGATAAATGAGTTTATATTATCTCTCTAATTGCTTGAAACACATAATGTATATTTGTAATTCTGTAGACCGTAACGGCAACTTAAAGTGATTTCTAGGTTCGTATGATTGCTGACAGAGGGCTGAAGATGTCCGAGATCGAAATTGTCGAGGTGGGTCCGAGAGATGGACTGCAAAACGAATCGGTGCTGTTCAGCACACAGCAGAAACTGGAGATGATCCGACGCGCGATCGCTGCGGGCGTGCGGCGAATCGAAGCTGCGAGCTTTGTTAGCCCGAAGCTGGTGCCACAGATGGCCGACGCCGATGCCGTCTCCGCCGGTCTGGAGCGGCGCGATGATGTGATCTACATCGGATTGGTATTGAACAAGCGCGGCGCACTTCGTGCCATCGAGGCCGGAATGAACGAGATTGGCGCGGTGTGCGCGGCGTCCGATGGATTTGCCCTTCGCAACCAGGGCCAAACGTCTGACGAATCGTTGGCCATGTGTTGCGAGGTGGTACGCTTGGCCCGTCAAGAAGGCCGGCGTGCGCAGATCACTATTTCCACGGCGTTTGGCTGCCCATTCGACGGCGAGGTCGACCCTCAGCGTGTCGTCAACATGGCCAAGCTTGCCGCTGCAGCAGGCCCGGTCGAGGTCGCGATTGCAGACACTATCGGCGTTGCGGGCCCGCGCGATGTTGCCGACCTGGTGATGCGGGTCAAGGCGGCAATTGCACCGCTGTCGGTGCGGGTGCATTTTCATAACACGAGAAACACGGGGCTCGCCAATGTCTGGGCCGCGGTCACTGCCGGCGCCACAACGGTAGATGCTTCCTTGGGGGGCCTGGGCGGCTGCCCGTTCGCTCCCCGCGCAACCGGCAATGTCCCGACGGAAGATGTTGTCTACATGCTGGAGCGCTCGGGATATCACACCGGGCTCGCTCTGGAGCGCGTCATCGAAGCGGCGGGGTGGCTGTCCGAAAACATGGGACGCGAACTGCCCGGGATGGTGAGCAAGGCCGGAAGTTTCCCCGCCGTTGTCGCGCGCTGATACTACTGAGCCGCCAGGCAGCGTTTAAATCGATCATCGACGCGATGCGCGTACCAGTCCGTTGTTAAGTTACGTTTGATTTTTGGCCCGCCAAGCCTAATGCGCGGCATCATTGCACGCGGCAACTTAAGGCCCGAGCGCTGATCGGCCATGGCGAAAACGCGCTGATATAACGGCGTCGATTCTAACCCCATGGTTTTCCCTTCGGTCAATGCGCTGTGAATGGCACCGTTGCTCATTTTCAACTGTGTCGCCAATGCGCGCAGCGCCAGTTCTGTGGCGCCCGGAGCGTTCGCGTCGCTATCATGCGGCAGCAGCGCGCCATCGGGGATCAGCGGAATACCTGAGGCGACGCTAAGCGCGTTTTGAAACGCCGCGTTGCGGCTCGCGTACTGGCCGGCATTGAAATCGGCAAATCGGTACAGGTAGATATCGTAGGGCGCGCGATAGTCCAGAAGATGCGCGATGCCAAAATACACGCTGCCCCGGCGCGTAAATAATTCATCGGCGATGCTCTGTGGGACAGGATACGGATACGGCGCGGCAGACGAGAACTTCTCGGCAAAGGCCACATTGACCTGCATCGGGCCGCGGGTGCGTATCGGATTGCGGTCCGCGAACAGTGTCCGGCCCAGGGGCACGGCTGCGATCAGGTCTTCATACGCATCGCTCAGATCTTTTTCGGTTCGAGCGGCGTCAATTCGCTCGCCATAGGTCCTCCCATCCGAGGACTTCAGTTCCAGCACGCCAGTCACGATCAACAGCGGCACATGCGCACGTGCCGCGCGGCTCTCGATTTCCTTGCGGGCGATGACGCCGAGATTCGGGACCACCGGATCGACGCGAAATCCCGACTCCTGTTGGATCACCGCGACCACCGCGCAAATGTTTTCGCGCGTCGGAGTGATGGTCAATACCGTGAACGCACCGTACATATCGGTGACCCATCCCGCTCTGTCCGGCACATTGCGAGGCAGCGACCGTTCAATAAGCGCCTTGGCGTCAGCCGTGTTCAGGGGAGGAGTGACTGCGGGCTTTTCGCCGGCGCAACCGCCGAGCAGCAACACGGTTGCAGATACCCAATTGAGGATTTTGTATTGATGCATTTCGAGCCCAGAGCCGGCATTTATCGGGGCTGCATTCTGACCGCACCGTCGAGACGGATGGTTTCTCCGTTCAGCATCACGTTCTCGATGATTTGCATAACCAGCGCGGCAAATTCATCCGGCTCGCCCAGACGCGGCGGGAAGGGGGTCTGCTTGCCAAGCGAATCCTGCGCCTCCTGCGGCAGACCTTTCATCATGGGCGTTGCGAAGAGTCCGGGCGCAACGGTCATGACGCGAATTCCGCTCGACGCCAACTCTCGTGCCATGGGCAAGGTCATGCCAACGATGCCGCCCTTGGAGGCGGAGTAGGCGATCTGCCCGATTTGGCCGTCGAATGCGGCAACCGATGCCGTCATCACAATGACCCCGCGTTCGCCCTGCGCGTTGGGTGAATTGGATTGCATGGCCGCGGCGGCCGCTTTGGCGACCAATACCGTGCCGAGTAAATTGATCTCGATCATGCGTCGAAAGGAGCTTCCCGCCATCGGGCCCTGCCTGCCCACGAGACGGCCCGGAGTCGCGATTCCCGCGCAGTTGATCGCTGCATTGACGCCGCCCATCGCGGATTTCGCCTCTTCGACAGCTTTATCGACCGCCGACTCATCGCTGACATCGACCTTGCTGAAGGTCGCGCGCTCGCCGAGTGTCGCCGCTGCGGCGCTGCCCTGCGGCACGCTCAGGTCGAAAATCGCCACTTTGCCGCCCGCATGCACGAGTCGATTCGCAACCGCCAGTCCTAAGCCTGAGGCTGCGCCGGTGACAATGGCATTCACTTCCTTCAATTGCATGCGAGGACTCCTACGAATTGGCTGCGGATGCGGCGTTCTTGTCTTTCGATGATAGAACATTGCGGGAACGGTTGTGTCGGTGAGAGCATAGGACACAGCCAATTCAGGTGGGAGCCGCGATGAGTACCGTGAATGTTGCGAGCGATGTTGCGCCTCTGGTTCTCGAGCAGCGCAAGGGCGGCATCGCGTTCCTGACCCTGAACCGTCCGGCGCGCTACAACGCCCTGTCGGAGGAGATGTTGGCAGCGCTGGAGGCTACGCTGGATGCACTCGCTGCCGATCCATTGGTGCGCGTGGTGGTGTTGGGCGGTGCCGGCAAGGCGTTTTGCGCGGGCCACGATCTTAAGCAGATGAAGGCCAACCCCAGCCTCGAGTATTACCGGCAGCTGTTCGAGGATTGCAGCCGCCTGGTGATGCGGATCCAGAGCTTGCCGCAACCGGTGATAGCGCGCGTACACGGCACCGCGACCGCCGCCGGGTGTCAGCTGGTGGCCATGTGCGACCTGGCGATCGCGGCGGATGAGGCGCGCTTTGCGGTTTCTGGCATTAACGTGGGCTTGTTTTGTGCCACGCCGTCGGTTGCGCTGTCACGCAACGTCGGGCGCAAGGCAGCTTTTGAAATGCTGATGACCGGCGAGTTCATCGATGCCGCGACCGCGCAGCAGCGTGGTCTCATCAATCGCTGCGTGCCCGCCGAGCGCCTCGATCAAGAGATCAATCGGTTGGCCGCAGCAATCGTTGCCAAGCCGCGGTCTGTCATCGCGGCCGGCAAGGCGTTGTTCTATCGACAACTGGAGTCGGACATCGAGTCGGCTTACCGGCTCGCCGGGGAAGCAATGGCATGCAATATGATCAATGAGATCGCGCAGGAAGGGGTGGCGGCATTCATCGAGAAGCGCACCCCAAATTGGGGCCCCGGATAATGTCTTGATGTTGCAAATTCGCTCACCACCGGCGAGGGATTTGGGCATTTGTTTCGCGGCGCCGCTTCTCTAAAATGAGGTGATCCTATGAGCGCCGTTTCCATCGCCGCCAAGTCCAGTCCTTACCAGCCCACGAACAAGGTTCGCTTCGTGACTGCTACCTCTCTGTTTGACGGTCACGATGCGTCCGTCAACATCATGCGTCGAGTGCTGCAAGCCTCGGGGGCCGAGGTCATCCATCTGGGTCACAACCGCTCGGTGCAGGAGATCGTCAATGCCGCCCTGCAGGAAGACGTGCAGGCGGTCGCGATCACCTCTTATCAGGGTGGGCATGTCGAATTTTTCAAATACATGATGGATCTGCTGCGCCAGAACGGCGGCGAGAACATCAAGGTGTTCGGCGGCGGCGGCGGTGTAATCGTGCCGTCCGAGATCCGCGAGCTGATGGCGTACGGGGTGACGCGTCTGTATTCACCGGAAGACGGCGCCAAGTTGGGTCTGCAGGGCATGATTGATGATGTCATTCGCACCAGCGACTACGACCTGAGTGCGTTGGCGCCCGCCGAAGCAGAGGCCCTCGAGGCGCTACGCTCGGGCAATCGGCGCCAGTTGGCGCGGATCATCACCGCGGTTGAAAATCGAACCTATTCCATGCGGGTGCGCCAAAGTCTGCTACAGGCCGCCGTCGGCATCAAGACTCCGGTGCTCGGAATCACCGGGACCGGAGGCGCCGGCAAATCCTCGCTGACCGACGAACTCATCCAGCGGCTGCGTCTCGATCAGGAAGATCGCTTGCGCATTGCGGTCATCTCGATCGACCCATCGCGCAAGCGTACCGGCGGGGCGCTGCTTGGTGATCGCATTCGCATGAATGCGATCGAATCCGACCAAATCTTCATGCGCTCCCTCGCGACGCGCGATACGGGTTCGGAAATCTCCGCGGCCCTGCCGGAAGTTCTCGCCGCATGCAAGATCAGCGGCTTCGATCTGATCGTGGTGGAAACCTCAGGCATCGGCCAAGGCGAGTCCGCCATTGTTCCGTTGGTCGACACCTCGGTTTACGTCATGACACCTGAGTTTGGCGCCGCCTCGCAGTTGGAGAAAATCGACATGCTCGATTTCGCCGACTTCGTCGCCATCAATAAGTTCGACCGTAAGGGTTCCGAGGACGCGCTGCGCGATGTGCGCAAGCAGTATCAGCGCAATCGCCAATGGTTCACGCAAGCCACAGAATCGATGCCGGTTTACGGCACCATGGCCTCGCGCTTCAACGACGACGGTGTGACGGCGCTTTACCAGGCCATCATGCCGCGCTTGCAGCAGCAAGGCCTGCGATCATCCCCCGGGAAGCTGCCGGCGGTCGTGGTGAAGGCTTCCTCGCGCGGCCGCGCCATCGTGCCGCCGGAACGCGTGCGGTACTTGGCGGAGATCTCCGCGGTCTTGCGTGAATTTCACCAATCCCAGGCGCGTCAGTCGCGAATTGCGCGCGAACGCCAGTCACTTAGCCTGTCCAAGACTTTATTTGCCGAGTCCGGCAGGTCGGTTGCGGGGTTCGATGAGTTGATTGCCGCGAAACAAGGCGAACTTAGCCCGGCTTCCGCCAAGCTGCTCGAGCAATGGCCGAAGACCTTGGAGTTATACGCACAGCCTGAATACGTGGTGAAGATTCGCGACAAGGAACTTCGCACCAAGCTCACTTACGATTCGTTGTCCGGCACCCGGATACGCAAGGTGTCGCTGCCGCGCTTCGAGGATGAGGGCGAGATTTTGCGTTTCCTCTTGAAGGAAAATGTTCCGGGTTCCTTCCCCTACACGGCCGGTGTATTCGCTTTTAAGCGCGAGGGCGAAGACCCGACGCGCATGTTTGCGGGCGAAGGCGATGCCTTTCGCACCAATCAGCGCTTCAAGCGTGTCTCTGAAGGCATGCCGGCGCACCGGCTATCCACCGCATTCGATTCGGTAACGCTGTACGGCTGGGATCCTGATTTGCGGCCGGACATCTATGGCAAGGTCGGCAATTCAGGCGTCTCGATCGCGACGCTCGATGACATGAAGGTGCTCTACTCGGGCTTCGATCTGTGCGCGCCGACGACGTCCGTGTCGATGACCATCAACGGGCCGGCGCCGATGATACTGGCCATGTTCATGAACACCGCGATCGAGCAGCAAGTGGAGAAGTTCCAGCGCGAGAACCGCCGCGATCCTACCGCTGATGAACAGCAGAAGATCAAGGCCTGGACCTTATCGACCGTGCGGGGCACGGTGCAGGCGGATATCTTGAAGGAGGATCAGGGCCAGAACACTTGTATTTTCTCCACCGAGTTTGCGCTCAAAATGATGGGCGACATGCAGGAGTACTTCGTGCACCATAACGTGCAGAATTTTTACTCCGTTTCGATTTCCGGATATCACATCGCCGAGGCTGGCGCGAATCCGATTTCGCAGCTGGCGTTCACGCTCGCGAACGGTTTCACTTTCGTCGAATCGTATCTGGCGCGCGGCATGCACATCGATGACTTCGCGCCAAACTTGTCGTTTTTCTTCTCCAACGGCATGGATCCGGAATACTCCGTGATTGGCCGCGTCGCGCGCCGTATTTGGGCGCTGGCGATGAGAAACAAATACGGCGCAAATGAGCGCAGTCAGAAGCTCAAGTACCACGTGCAGACCTCCGGCCGCTCCTTGCACGCGCAAGAGATGGCGTTCAATGACATACGCACCACGCTGCAGGCGCTGTGCGCGATCTATGACAACTGCAACAGCCTGCACACCAACGCGTATGACGAAGCGATCACGACGCCAACTGAGGAGAGCGTGCGCCGCGCCATGGCCATCCAGCTGATCATCAACCGCGAATGGGGCCTGGCTAAGAACGAGAATCCCAACCAGGGCAGCTTCATCATCGAGGAGTTGACCGACTTGGTCGAAGCAGCGGTGCTCAAGGAGTTCGACGCCATATCCGACCGCGGCGGCGTACTCGGCGCGATGGAAACCGGCTACCAGCGCGGAAAAATTCAGGAGGAATCGTTGTTCTACGAGCACCAAAAACACGATGGCTCCTATCCCATTATCGGCGTCAATACCTTCCGCAACCCCCACAGCGATGCCACGCCGGCGGCGATCGAGCTGGCGCGGTCCACCGACGCAGAGAAGCAGTCGCAACTCAAGCGGCTCGAGCAATTTCGCGAGCGCAATACTCAACCAGCGACGCTGCTGCTCGAGCGCCTGCGTCGCACGGTGATTGAAGACGGCAATACCTTTGAAGTGCTGATGGATGCCGTGCGCCACTGCTCCCTGGGCCAGATCACACACACTCTGTATGAAGTCGGCGGCCGTTACCGCCGCAACATGTAGGATCCTAGATGACCGAATATCTGGCGCCGCTGATGGACATGAAGTTCGTGCTGCGCGAATTGGTGGACGTGAATCTGCTGGCACAGTTGCCGGGCTGCGGCGAGGTGACGCCCGATGTGGCGGACGCGGTGCTCGATGAAGCGGCGAAGTTTGCCGCTGCGGTGCTCTCGCCGCTCAATCGCAGCGGCGATCTGCAAGGCGTGCGCTGGCAAGACGGTCAGGTGCTGACGGCCGGCGGCTGGAAACAAGCCTACGCGCGCTTCGCCGCTGACGGCTGGAACGCGCTGTCCTGTCCGAGCGAGTTCGGTGGCCAAAATCTGCCTAGAGTCTTGTCGGCACTGATCGAGGAAATGTGGAACGGCGCCAATCTGGCGTTTGCGCTGTGTCCAATGCTCACGCGCGGCGCGATTGACGCGCTGGAACTGCGCGGCACAGCGGCTCAGCGCGAGCTATACCTGCCGAAGATGGTCAGCGGCGAGTGGACCGGCACCATGAACCTGACCGAACCGCAGGCGGGATCCGATTTGTCGGCGGTGCGAACCCGTGCCGTGCCCACAGCGGATGGCCGCTACCTGCTCACCGGCCAGAAGATTTTTATCACTTACGGCGAGCACGATCTCGCCGGCAATATCGTGCACATGGTGTTGGCGCGAGTGGCTGGGGCTCCGGACGGCGTCAAGGGCACGTCGTTGTTCGTGGTGCCGAAGTTCCTGGTCAATGCCGACGGTTCCCTGGGCGCGCGCAATGATGTTCACTGCCTGTCGGTCGAGCACAAGCTCGGCATCCATGCGAGCCCCACCTGCGTGTTGGCTTTCGGACAGCACGGCGGGGCTGTCGGAGAACTCATCGGCGAGGAAAATCGCGGCCTGGAGTACATGTTCATCATGATGAACGCCGCCCGCTACTCCGTCGGCATCGAGGGAGTCGGTCTCTCTGAGCGCGCCTACCAGACCGCACTGACCTATGCGCGCGAGCGAGTCCAAGGCACGGAGGCGGGGATACGCGGCGGTCCGCGCGTGGCCATCCTCCGCCATCCCGACGTGCGGCGCATGCTGCTGCTGATGAAATCGCAGACCGAAGCCATGCGAGCGCTCGCCGGCGTAGTCGCGGTCTCGCTGGATGCCGCCCGTCTGCATCCGAGCGCGGAGGAACGTGAACGGCACCAGGCCTTTGCCGACTTGATGATTCCCGTCGTCAAGGGTTGGTGCACGGAAAATTCCGTCGATATTGCCTCCCTGGGCATACAGGTGCATGGCGGAGTCGGATTCATTGAGGAGACCGGCGCCGCACAATATCTGCGCGACGCGCGCATCACGCCGATTTACGAGGGCACTACCGCCATTCAGGCCAACGACCTGATCGGCCGCAAACTCGCGCGCGACCGCGGCCGCGCCGCGCAGATTGTCGTGGCAGAGATGCGCGCCTTGACGCGCGCCTTGAGTGCCCAATCGAATTTGTCAGGACTGGCGCCGGCCTTTTCAGCCGCAGTGGACGCCTTGGAGCAGGCGGTTCGCTACGTGGTGGAAAATTACGCGACCGACATCCGTGCGGTCTCCGTGGGCGCAGTGCCGATGCTCAAATTGTTCGGGATCGTGGCCGGCGGCTGGCAGTTGCTGCGCTCAGCGTTGATCTCGCAACAACGTCTGGCCACATCCGGGGCGGGCCCGGCCGATGCCGGTTTTTACGAGGCGAAGATTTTGACCGCACGCTTCTATACGGACTACCTGCTATCACAGTCAGCAGGGCTGGCGCACGCCATCATGCGCGGCGCCGCCGCGGCTCTCGCCGAGGGCGCGCTTTAGTTGAGCTACCAAATGGACCGTCGTTATCCGCGGCGCATCGTTTGCCTCACCGAAGAGCCCACTGAGGTCCTGTACGCCCTTGGAATGGAGCAGCGGATCGTCGGCATTTCGGGCTTTACGGTGCGGCCGCCACGTGCGCGACGTGAGAAACCGCGAGTTTCGGCCTTCGTTAGCGCCAAGCTCGAGCGCATTCTCGCGCTGCAGCCGGATTTCGTCATCGGCTTTTCAGACATTCAAGCCGATATCGCGCAGGCATTGATCAAGAGCGGTATCGAGGTGTGGATCAGCAATCATCGCTCGGTCGAGGGGATACTCGGCTACGTGAGGCGCCTTGGAGCGCTCGTGGGTGTTGCGGAGCAGGCCGAGACTTATGCGCTCGAGCTCGAAGCCCACATCGAGCGCGTACGGCAGGAAGCCGCATTGTTGCCGCGTCGTCCGCGCGTCTATTTTGAGGAATGGGATGAGCCGCTCATTACGGGGATTCGTTGGGTGAGCGAGCTCATCGGCGTCGCCGGCGGCGATGATGTCTTCCCAGAGCGCGCGCAATGCGCGCTTGGCAAGGATCGCATCCTAGGCGATGCGAGTGAGGTTATACGGCGCGCACCGGATGTCATTCTGGGATCCTGGTGCGGCAAGCGTTTCCGCCCCAATCAAGTGGCGGCCCGAATAGGTTGGGACGCGGTGCCTGCAGTGCGCGACGGGGAATTGCATGAAATCAAATCGCCCATCATTCTGCAGCCGGGCCCTGCGGCGTTGACCGACGGGCTCGATGCCATACACCGAGTCTTGAGGCAATGGTCGACGCATCACTGACAAGCACGCCGGTGCGCTCGCCCTGTGTCAATATTTGCCGAGTCGATGCGCACGGGCTGTGCATCGGATGCCGGCGTACGCTCGGCGAAATCTCCGAGTGGCCGCATGCCAGCGACGCGCGCCGCCTCGAAATTTTGAGGGAGCTCACGTCGCGGACGGTCGGCTGATTGTCTCTGGATTGAATGCGCAGTTCTCCAGCGTTGCCAGGGGATGCACGCCGGAGGCCCATCGCTCGCGAAAGAAGTCCTCGATCATCGTCTCCGTCACAGCCTCGATCCGGCTCGGCCGCCAGTGCGCAGAGTTGTCCTTGTCGATGAGAACCGCGCGCACGCCCTCCATAAAGTCGCCTTGTTCGAAGCTGTGCGCAGCCATGGCGAGTTCCATCCGAAAACACTCGGCCAAGCTCAACGTCGCACCGCGCTGCAATTGACGCAGCGTCACGCTCAACAGCGTGGGCGAGCGGCTGCGCATGAGCGCTGCGGATTGGCGAGCCCATTCCGCGTACGCGGTGCCGGTTTCCGTTTCCAGAGATGCCACGATGGCCAAGACCGTAGGCTGCGA
Organism: Gammaproteobacteria bacterium; assembly: GCA_041690895.1. Lineage (GTDB taxonomy): Bacteria > Pseudomonadota > Gammaproteobacteria > Steroidobacterales > Steroidobacteraceae > Bog-1198. The sequence continues at coordinate 26,598 of JBEPVT010000007.1, read as the reverse complement.
GAAATGCACATCGATCGCCTCACGCAACGCGCCCAGTGCGGGCGCGGGGATTCCTGTCGCAACGCGCGCCTGCATGAATCTATTCAAATCCGTTGATCGATCATCGCTCCAGCGCAGGTCCGACAGATCCAGGGTTATCGATTCGATGGCGGCGGCCGGCAGGTATACATCCGCCAATTGACTGTAGAGGGCGTCGGCGGCGCCGATTTGCACGCCGGTCAAGGCCAGATAGAGCCCAAGCTTGCCCGGGAGCCGCGACAGGAAATAGCTGGCGCCTACATCGGGAAAAAATCCAATCGCCACTTCCGGCATTGCCATTCGCGTTCGCTCGCCGACGATGCGTAGTTTCGAGCCCTGGGCAATGCCCATTCCGCCGCCCATGGTGATGCCGTCCATCAAGACAATGTAAGGCTTGGGATACGAATACAGCTGGTAATCGAGCGGATATTCCGCCGCGAAGAACTCGCGGTGCAAAGATCCTGCGTTGTTGAAACTGTGATACAGCGCGCGAATGTCCCCTCCGGCGCAGAAGGCTTTGTCTCCGGCGCCATGGATCAGGACCGCATAAATTTCAGGATCGGCTGCGTATTCCCCGAACAGCGTGCGCAGCCGCAGGATCATCTCGAACGACAGAGCGTTAAGCGCGCCGGGTCGATTCAGTGTGATGAGCGCAATGTGATTGCGAATTTCGCTGAGTACTTCCACGAAGCACGATCTTCACTTCAGGCTGATAGTGGTGTTCACGTCGGCTGCTGCAAGACCGTCGTCGAACCAACGCGAGGTCACGGTTTTAGTCTGCGTGTAGAACTGCACCGACTGTTTACCATAGGGGCCAAGATCGCCGAGCTTGGAGCCGCGCGATCCGGTAAAGCTTAAAAATGGCACCGGCACCGGAATCGGTACGTTGATTCCGACTTGGCCGACATCGATTTCGTTCTGAAATTTACGGGCGACAGCGCCGCTCTGGGTAAATATTCCGGTGCCATTGCCGAATGGATTGTTGTTGATGAGCGTGATCGCCTCATCTAAAGTATTCACGCTCAAGATCACCATCACCGGGCCGAATATCTCGGTGGTGTAGATTTTCATTTCCGGCGTGACACCTGAGAAAATCGTGGGACCGATGAAGTTGCCGTGCTCGTAGCCCGGCACTTTGATGCCGCGGCCGTCCAACTCAAGCTTGGCCCCTTCCTTAATCCCGTCATCCAGCAACCCGAGGATGCGATGCTTTGCATTCTTCGAGACGACTGGGCCTAGGTCAGTGCCTTTCTCCGCGCCGGCATTTACCTTCAACGCCTTGGCTTTGGCGACAATATCGGGTATCCACTGTTGAGCTTCGCCGACCAGCACGGTGACGGAGGTGGCCATGCAGCGTTGCCCGGCGGCGCCGAAGGTCGCTCCGACTAAGGAATTTAGCGACTGCTCCTTATTCGCGTCCGGCATCACGACCGCATGATTCTTGGCGCCCATCATGCATTGCACGCGCTTGCCATGCTGCGACGCCAGACTATAAACATGGGTGCCCACAGCCGTTGATCCCACGAACGAAACGGCGGCAATGGCGGGATGGGTGCAAATCCTGTCGACCACGCCCTTGCCGCCATGAATGATATTCAAGACCCCAGGCGGCACGCCGGCCTCGAGCGCCAGTTCGGCCAACAACATAGGCGTCAGGGGATCCTGCTCAGAGGGCTTGAGAATAAAGGTGTTGCCGCATACAACCGCCATGGGGAACATCCAAAGCGGAATCATGGCGGGGAAATTGAATGGCGTAATTCCCGCGCACACGCCGATAGGCTGGCGCAGGGTATAAGTATCGACGCCGCCGGCAACGTTTTCGGCAAACTCTCCGAGCTGCAGCGTGCCGATCGAGCAGGCATGCTCCACCACCTCCAGTCCGCGGAACACGTCGCCCTCCGCATCGGCCAGGGTTTTGCCTTGTTCGGCACTCAAGGTTTGCGCGATGCGGCCCATGTGCTCCCGCACCAGTGCCTGGAGCTTGAGCATGATCCGCGCGCGCGCGGCCAGCGGCGTATTCTTCCAGCTTTTGTAGGCTTGCTTGGCTGAAACTACCGCGGCGTTGATCTCTTCATCGGTGGCGAAGGGAACCTGCGCCAACACCTCTTGAGTGGCCGGATTGACGACATCGTGCCACTCCCGGGATCGCGATTCGATAAACTTGCCGTCGAGCAGCATTTTGACAGTGGGCACATGATTCGCCAGCACTGCAGGTTTGCTTGTCATGAGAGTGCCTCTTGGGGTCGTGAAGCGCGCCATCTTAGGCGAGGCCGTAGTTTAGCTGATACGTGATCCTGGAGTTGGCCGTATCGCGTAAACTATTGGCGTGCAAAACGTGACTGCGGAACCAGGGACCATCGCCATCTGCTTTGTCGCCGCCGCGCTGCAAAGTGTTCATGGTCGCGACCTGAATGCGCATGAGCTGCTGGCAAACGTCGGCTTGTCGTCTAGCCTGCTGCAAGTACCCCAGGCGCGCGTCTCTGCCAAGCACTACGGCGCGCTCTGGCGCGCCATTGCCGCCGCTCTCGATGATGAATTCTTCGGACAAGATTCACGGCGCATGAAAGTCGGGAGTTTCGCGATGCTGTGCCACTCGGTCTTGAGCTGCAAGACATTAGGCCGGGCGCTGCAGCGCAGCCTGCGCTTTTACGCGCTCATTTTGGACGACATTTCGGGGACCGCAGAGCGTGACGCGAAAGAGGCCAGAATCGTCTTACATGAGCGCGTGGCGGGTGCGAGTCCTCGAGTCTTTGCCCACGAACTCCTGTTGATGCTGCTCCATGGGGTGTCTTGTTGGTTGGTGGGTCGGCGCATACCCATCCTGCGCACTGAATTTAGCTATGCAGAACCTGCGCACAGCGCTGAATACCGGTTGATGTACTGCATGGATTTGCGCTTCAACCGGCCGAACACCTTGCTGGCCTTTGAGGCGAGTTACCTCGATCTTCCGGTGCTGCAGAATGAAAGGTCGGCCAAGGAGTTTCTGCGAACTGCACCGGAGGGCATCTTGTTGAAATATAAAAACGGCAGTAGCCTCACGGCCCGCGTGCGGCGGCGGTTGCGCCAATTCCTGCCGGGTACGGTACCGGATTTCGAGCAGCTCGCCGATGAGATGCGCATGACGTCTGCCACGATGCGCCGCCGCTTGCACGAGGAGGGTGAATCCTATCAATCGATCAAGGATCAGTTGCGCCGGGACTTGGCGATCAGTTTCCTCAGCCATTCCAACCGCAGCGTCATGGATATCGCTGTGGAATTGGGCTTCTCCGAGCGCAGCGCATTTCACCGTGCGTTCAGGAAATGGACCGGCGCTGCGCCGGGCGAATTTCGCAGAAAGCAACAGACTTGAGGCTTTAAGGAACCGAGGACAATTGCGCTATGGATTTATCGGGACAAGTTTTGGTAGTGACGGGCGCCGGCGGCGCCCTGGGTCAGGCCGTGGTTGCGACCTTGCGCGGATACGGTGCAAAAATAGCGCTGCTTTCGCACTCTCCCGCAACTGCGAACCTGCAGAGCGCTGCTGCGTGGCATTATGGCGGCATCGCCGGAGGATTAAAGTGGGAAAAACTCGGCGCAGACAATTATCGTCAGGATATGCCGCAGGCGGATTTCAAGCGTTGGGTGACTACAAATGAGGCCGCAGAGGTGATCGCTTTTTTGGTGTCCGACAAGGCGAGCGCAGTTACCGGGGCGCTCATTCCCCTCGTGGGGCGAGTATGACTTCCATCCAGTCTTCAGCCGGCGCGCGCTTGCGGGCGGCGATCGCCGCGGAGAATCCGCTGCAGATGGTCGGCACCGTCAACGCTTACACCGCGCGCATGGCCGCTGCCTGTGGGTTCAAGGCCGTCTATTTAGCCGGCAGCGGCGTCGCCGCCAACTCCTTGGGAATTCCGGATTTAGGGATAAGCACCATGGATGATGTGCTTATTGATATCCGCCGGATTACCGATGCCTGTTCGTTGCCAATGCTGGTGGACGCCGATACTGGCTGGGGTGGGGCATTCAATATTGCCCGCACCGTCAAGTCCTTCACTAAGTTTGGTGCCGGCGGAATGCATCTCGAAGACCAGGTCCAGTCCAAGCGTTGCGGCCATCGGCCCGGCAAGGAAATCGTCTCCAAAGAAGAAATGGTGGATCGAGTCAAGGCTGCAGTCGATGCGCGTACAGACGAGCAATTTGTGATCATGGCGCGCACCGATGCGCTAGCCGTGGAGGGGCTGGAGAAGGCTCTGGAGCGCGCGCTCGCCTGCGTCGAGGCCGGTGCCGATATGATTTTTCCTGAGGCCATCACTGAACTTGCCATGTACCGGCAATTCAAGCAGGCGGTGAAAGTGCCGATTCTGGCCAACATCACCGAGTTCGGCCAGACGCCCTTGTATACACGGGACGAGCTGGCGACCGTCGGGGTCGATATCGTGCTGCATTGCTGTTCCGCCTATCGCGCGATGAACGCCGCGGCACTCAACACCTACCAGGCGATTCGCCGCGATGGCACCCAAAAGAATGTGCTTGGCACAATGCAAACGCGCGCAGATTTGTACAAATACCTTGATTACTTCGCATACGAAGCCAAATTGGACGAGTTATTCGCTGAAGGAAGGGAAAAGTGACCAGCAACTCCGAGACCCCGGCCCCGGGCGCATTCAAGCCGAAGAAATCCGTCGCCCTGTCCGGCGTCGTGGCGGGCAATACCGCCTTATGCACGGTCGGCAGAACCGGCAACGATTTGCATTATCGCGGCTACGATATTCTCGATATCGCGACGCAATGCGAATTCGAAGAAATCGCGTACTTGTTGGTGCACGAAAGATTGCCGAACAAGACGCAGCTCGCAGCGTACCAGGAGAAGCTAAAGGGCCTGCGCGTGCTGCCCGCTGCCGTGACCACGGTGTTGGAACAGCTTCCGGCATCCAGTCATCCGATGGATGTATTGCGCACCGGGATCTCCGCTCTGGGGTGCAGCGTGCCGGAAGCCGACGATCATAAAAGCGCGGCGGCGCGCGATCTGGCGGATCGTCTCTTGGCTTGTTTGGGATCGATGTTGTGCTACTGGTATCACTATTCGAAGAGCGGGCGACGCATCGATGTGCAGACCGACGACAATTCTATTGGCGCGCATTTCCTGCATCTGCTTCACGGCCGTAAGCCATCGGCTAGTTGGGTGCGTGCCATGCACACCTCATTGAACCTATATGCCGAACACGAGTTCAACGCCTCGACATTTACCGCCAGAGTCATCGCCGGCACAGGGTCGGATATATACTCCTGCATTACCGGCGCCGTCGGTGCATTGCGCGGTCCCAAGCACGGCGGTGCGAACGAAGTGGCCTTCGGGATCCAGAACCGCTATGCGACGCCGGACGCCGCCGAGGCCGACATACGCCAGCGCGTGGCAAACAAGCAGGTGATCATTGGTTTCGGGCATCCGGTCTATAGCGTCTCGGATCCCCGCAATCAAGTGATCAAGGAAGTCGCGAGAAGCCTCGCAGCTCAGGCGAATGACCTTTTGGGTTTTGAGGTTGCGGCGAGAATTGAAGCGGTCATGTGGGACATCAAGAAGATGTTTCCCAATTTGGATTGGTTCTCAGCCGTTTCGTATCACCTCATGGGCGTTCCCACTGCCATGTTCACGCCGCTGTTTGTCATCAGCCGCACTTCCGGCTGGGCGGCGCACGTCATCGAGCAGCGCGAGGACGGCAAAATCATCCGGCCGAGCGCGAACTATACGGGACCTGAAAACTTATCCTTTGTGCCACTGGCGGAGCGACCCTAATACATGTCCCACGATATCAAGTCCGCCGAGAGAGCGGCTCCGGACCAGGTGCTGAATGCAATCGCGGATTATGCGCTGGGCTACGAGATCGGCAGCGCGCTGGCGTATGAGACTGCCGCGTATTGCCTGATGGATACACTGGCTTGCGGTTTTCAGGCACTGAAGTATCCCGCTTGCACCAAGCTGATGGGACCAGTGGTCCCGGGCGCGACCTTGACGGGCGGCGCACGAGTTCCTGGAACGGCCTATGAGCTCGATCCCATCACCGCGGCTTTCAACATCGGCGCCATGATTCGCTGGCTCGACTTCAATGACACCTGGCTGGCGGCGGAGTGGGGCCATCCTTCGGATAATCTCGGCGGCATACTCGCCGTTGCCGATTACCTGTCGCGCTCGGGCAGGCGCGTCGCGGTGAGAGATGTTCTCACCGGCATGATCAAGGCGCATGAAATACAGGGCGTGCTTGCCTTGGAGAACAGCTTCAATCGCGTCGGCTTGGATCACGTGCTGCTGGTGCGCGTCGCCTCGAGCGCCGTGCTCACTGCCATGTTCGGCGGCACGCGCGAACAGATCATCAATGCGGTGTCGAATGCCTGGATAGATGGCGGCGCGCTGCGAACCTATCGGCACGCGCCCAATACAGGTTCTCGCAAGAGCTGGGCGGCGGGCGATGCAACCAGCCGCGCCGTGCGTCATGCACTGTTTGCGCTTAAAGGCGAGATGGGCTATCCCTCGGCGCTGTCCGCTAAAACCTGGGGATTCCAAGACGTGTTGTTCAAGGGCAAGCCCATTGTGTTGCCGCAGGCGCTGGCCAGCTACGTGATGGAAAACATCTTGTTCAAGATTTCGTACCCGGCCGAATTTCACGCGCAAACCGCGGTCGAGGCCGCAATGACGCTGCATCCGCAGATCGCGACAAGGCTCGATCAGATCGATCAGGTGGTGATCGAGACCCAAGAACCGGGCGTGCGCATCATCGATAAGACCGGCCCGCTCGCGAACCCCGCCGATCGTGACCACTGCATTCAGTACATGGTGGCAATCCCGCTATTGTTCGGTAGGTTGGAAGCCGCAGATTACGAGGATGGCGTCGCGACTGATCCGCGCGTCGATGCGCTGCGCGCCAAGATGCAAGTCAAGGAAAACCCCGCATTCACCAAAGATTACTACGACCCTGAAAAGCGCTATATCGGCAATTCGGTACAGGTGTTCTTCAAGGATGGCTCGGCCAGTCCACGGGTGGCGGTGGACTTCCCGATCGGACATCGCAAGCGCCGTGTCGAGGGTATGCCGGTGCTCGTCAAAAAGTTCGAGAGCAGCGTCGCCGCTCACTTCCAACCGAAGCAGGCCGAATCGATTAAAGCGATGTTTAGCGATCGAAAGGCATTGGCGGCGATGCCGGTCAGCGAGTTTGTGGCGAAGCTGGTGACTGCTGCATAGAAAAAATAGTAGACCGTGCGCACGGATTATGACGCATCGGGCTTGCCTAGCAAGGCTCCAAGTCTGGATAGTGGCGTGGATGAAGGAGCCGAGCCGTTCGCGGCAGATAAACGATTGGGTCAGCCAACAACTACAAGGAACTGTGCCGCGGCCGCCTGATTGGGACTCCGATCGGCGTATCCGAAGCGATCGGCGGAATCGAGTCTTCTGGTCTGTTGTTTACGGCAGCTTCAATCCGCGTCGCAGGCGGCCCGCGCGTCGAATGAACGATTCTCGATATCACCCGATCGATTGGTATTCCGCGCATTTGTTAGCAGTGTCGGTTGGCATCTTGCTGCTGAGCGCAACCGATGCATTTCTGACCGCCATATTGCTTCTGAATGGGGCGGATGAAGTCAATCCCATCATGGCGGCGCTCGTGTACCGCAGCGTTGCCGTATTCGCAGCGTTTAAAATGGCCATGACCGGCATCGGCATCGTGGTCATGGTATTTCTGGCGCGCTATCGCTTTTTGCGCGTGATACGCGTCGATCTCGTGATTTACGCTGTCTTGGTGATATACGCCTGGCTCATCGGCTATGAGATTTGGATGTTAAAAGGCTCGGGAGACCTGCCGGGCTTGTAAATTCCCGGACCGCCGTCACATTCCATATTGTGTCGCCTTCGGCTAAACTGACGTGCCTGTCTGGAATTCTTTCCCCCCTTCATCGCATTGATGTACTTGAGGTTTTTCGCAAACCGCTTCGATCATGAGTCAATCACTTGCCGACCAATTAGCCACCACGGCGCTGTCCGGCGGAAACGCCGGTTTCATTGAGGACCTCTACGAACAGTTCTTGCGCGACCCGGGCAGCCTCACCCCGGCCTGGGTCAACTACTTTAAGGGCTTGCAGGGGAGCGGCGTTGAGATCGCTCATGGCCCCATTCGTGAGCGCTTATCGGCCCGCGCGCACGAGCCTCCCGCGAGGGTATCCCGCGGCGCCGCCGCCTCGGACGGGGCCAGCGCCAAACAGGGCGCGGTATCGCGCCTCATTCAGGTCTATGCCAACCGTGGGCACCTGATCGCCAATCTAGATCCCTTGGGACTGCAAGAGCGGGCGAAACCCTATGTTCTGGACCTGGAGTATTTCGGTCTTTGCGGGGCCGATCTCGCGACCGAATTTTTTACCGGCAGCCGCAATCACGCGATTCCCGAGCGCACGACTCTCAAGAATATTCTCCAAGATCTTAAGTTCATTTACACCGACACCATCGGTGCAGAATTTGCGCATGTCTCGGATACCGAAGAGCGCTTGTGGCTGCAAGACAGTTTCCAGGTTGGCAGGCTGCAACAGCGCTTCAGCGTCGATCAGAAGAGGAACATTTTGTGGCAATTGACTGCGGCCGAAGGCCTGGAACGCTACCTGCATACCAAGTACGTCGGTCAGAAGCGATTCTCGCTGGAGGGTGGCGATAGCTTGATTCCTTTGCTGGATGATCTGGTGCAGTACGGCGGCAAAGCCGGTGTCGAGGAGGCCATCATCGCCATGGCCCATCGCGGCCGGCTCAATGTCTTGGTCAATTTGCTGGGCAAGTCGCCGCGAGATCTGTTCAACGAATTCGAAGGTCAATACGACCTCGCAAAATTACGCGGCTCGGGCGACGTCAAGTATCACAAAGGATTTTCCGCAGACCTGAAAACCGGATCGGGCAACGTCCACGTCGCACTGGCGTTTAACCCCTCGCATTTGGAAGTCGTGAATGCCGTGGTCGAGGGCTCGGCGCGGGCACGCCAAGAGCGGCGCAACGATGCAATGGGCGACAAGGTGTTGCCGGTGCAGATTCATGGCGATGCGGCATTTGCCGGGCAAGGCGTCATCATGGAGACCTTGCAGCTGTCCCAGGCGCGCGGCTTTTACACGGGCGGCACCGTTCACATCATCATCAACAACCAAATCGGCTTTACGACCAGCGATCCGCATGATGCCCGCTCGACCATGTATTGTTCAGACGTCGCCAAGATGGTCGAAGCCCCGATACTGCATGTCAATGCAGACGATCCGGAGGCCGTATGCTTCGTCACGCGCTTCGCGCTCGACTACCGCATGAAATTCCACAAGGATGTGGTCATCGATTTGGTCTGTTATCGGAAACACGGCCATAACGAAGGCGATGAGCCGGCCGCGACGCAGCCGCTGATGTATCAGATCATCCGCAAGAAGCCTACGGTGCGTCAGTTGTACGCCGACAAGCTCGCCGCGGAAGGGGTTTTAAGCGCCGCGGAAGCCTCGGCGATGTTGGAGCAGTACCGCAGCGGTTTGGATCAGGGCAAGCCCCAGGCGCGAGCGGCGCTCGGCCTAATCGGCCATCCCTACAGCGTGGATTGGAGCGAATACTTAGGCGCTGACTGGGAGCCGGTGAAAACCGGCGTGGACATGACGCGGCTCCGAGTCCTGGGGAAGGCGATCACGACCTATCCCACCGACTGGATCTTGCATCCCCGGGTGCTGGCCATCATGAAGGCGCGCGAGAAGATGGTGAACGGCGATCTCGCATTGGATTGGGGCTGCGCTGAAAATCTTGCCTACGCGAGCTTGGTCCAGGAAGGCTATCCCATTCGCCTGACCGGGCAGGACAGCGGCCGAGGAACATTCTTTCATCGTCACGCCGTGTTGCACGATCAAGCCACGGGGCGCACTTACGAGCCGCTGCAGCACATCGCCACCAATCAGCCGCAATTCACGGTAACCGACTCGGTGCTGTCCGAAGAAGCCGTGATGGGATTCGAATACGGATTTTCGACCGCAGAGCCACGTTGCCTGACCATCTGGGAAGCCCAGTTCGGCGATTTCTGCAACGGTGCACAGGTCATCATCGATCAGTTCATCAGTTCAGGAGAGGCCAAGTGGGGCCGGATGTCCGGCATCACTTTGTTCCTGCCGCACGGCTACGAGGGCCAAGGGCCGGAACACTCCTCGGCACGCCTCGAGCGATTCTTGCAGCTATGCGCCGAGTTCAACATGCAGGTCTGCGTTCCATCGACGCCGGCGCAAATGTTCCACTTGTTGCGCAGGCAGATGCTGCGCGCGTTGCGCAAGCCGCTCATTATCATGACGCCCAAGAGCTTACTGCGTCATCCGTTGTCGGTGTCGCGCCTGGAAGAGCTTTCCGGCAACGGTTTTCAAACGGTGATCGATGAGATCGACGAAGTCAGGCCCTCCGCGGTAACGCGCATCGTATTCTGCAGCGGCAAGGTGTACTTCGACCTGCTGAGATCGCGGCGTGAATCGAAAGTGGAGACCGTCGCGATCGTTCGAATCGAGCAGCTATACCCGTTTCCGTCCGAAGAATACCAGACGATACTGCACAAGTACTCGAATGCGCGCGAGATCGTTTGGTGTCAGGAAGAGCCGCAAAATCAGGGCAGCTGGTATCAAATCCGCCACCGTTTGCAGTCGAAGCTCGACGCGAAGCACGAGCTGCTGTACGCGGGACGCGCTGGCGCCGCTGCGCCTGCGACGGGGATCTCTGCTCTGCACGAGCAACAACAGCAAAACTTGGTTACTGCGGCGCTGCAAGGTGAGCCGCCGGAAGAGACATCCCGACAAACCATGCGCGTCCCGGCCGCCGCTCAAACTAGGACTGCCTGATGACAATCGAAATTCGCGTGCCGCAGCTGCCGGAGTCGGTGGCTGACGCCACGCTGGTGGCATGGCACAAGAAGCCCGGCGACAGCGTCGCGCGGGATGAAAATCTAGTCGATCTGGAAACCGACAAGGTTGTGCTTGAAGTGCCTGCTCCAGCAGCCGGGGTGCTGAAGGAAATCAAATTGACCGACGGCACCACCGTCACCAGCGGTCAGCTGCTGGCGATCATCGAGGAGGCAGCGGCCGCAAAGGACACCGTCGCGAAAGAGACCGCGAAGCCTGAGTCCGCGGGCGGCAAACTCAGTCCTGCTGCCAAGCGCGTGGCGGAAGAAAATAAGGTTGATCCGAGAACGGTCGCCGGATCTGGCCGTGACGGGCGCGTTTCAAAGACCGATGTCGTAAATTACTTGTCGAGCAAGCAGACCGCGGCGCCGAGTCCCGCGGCGCCTGCAGCAAGTCCTCAAGGGAAGGCGCCGGCGCAATTCGTTCCCGCGCCGAGTGCGCGTGCCAATAGAGCCGAGCAACACGTGCCGATGACGCGTCTGCGCGCGCGCATCGCGCAGCGCATGGTGCAGGCGCAAGCAACCCAGGCATTGTTGACTTCTTTCAATGAAGTCGATTTGAAGGCCGTCAACGAGCTGCGCGCGCGTTACAAGGATCAATTCGAGAAGCAGTACGGCGTGAAGCTCGGCTTCATGTCGTTTTTTGCCAAGGCCTGCGTCGAGGCGCTCAAGAAATTTCCTGCCGTGAATGCCTCGGTGGACGGCAATGACATTGTTTATCACGAGTACTTCGATATCGGCGTGGCGGTTTCAACCGACCGCGGACTGATCGTGCCGGTGCTGCGTGACGCCGATCTGCTGAGTTTTGCGGAGTTAGAGAAGTCGATTGCAAACTTTGCGTCGCGCGCACGTGCCGGTTCCATCACCATCGAAGAGCTGACCGGCGGCACATTTACCATTACCAATGGCGGCGTCTTCGGTTCGCTATTGTCGACGCCCATTGTCAATTCGCCGCAGAGCGCCATATTGGGCATGCACAAGATTCAGGATCGGCCGGTCGTGATCGAGGGCCAGGTCGCGGTGAGGCCCATGATGTACATCGCCCTGAGCTATGATCACCGCATCATCGACGGGCGCGAAGCTGTGCAGTTCTTGGTGACGGTCAAGCAGTGTCTCGAGGATCCGGCGCGGATGGTGCTGCATATATGAGTGATGTCTACGATGTCGTTGTGATCGGCGCGGGCCCTGCGGGGTATCCGGCCGCGATTCGTGCCGCGCAAAACAAACTGCAGGTTGCCTGCGTCGATGAGTGGCGGAACACCGACGGCAGCTATGCCTTTGGCGGTACCTGTCTCAACGCAGGCTGCATTCCCTCCAAGGCACTGTTGGAATCCTCGGAACTGTTCCAACGTGCGAAGGATGAGTTTGCGACGCATGGCATCAAAATTGGTGCGCTCACCCTTGACCTGGACGCAATGCAAAGGCGCCGCGCTTCGGTGGTCAAAACCATGACGAACGGCATCAACGCGCTTTTCAAGGCCAATGGCGTGGTCGGTATTCAAGGACATGGCCGCTTGCTTCCCGGCAATAGAGTCTTGGTGAAGAGCGCGGTGGGTGAGAAAACTCTCGAGGCCAAGAACGTGATCCTTGCCTCCGGATCCACACCCATCCGCTTAAGATCCGTCCCGCATGATGCAAAGCACATTGTCGACTCGTGGAATGCGCTGGAATTCAACGCCGTGCCTAAGCGCCTCGGCGTCATCGGCGCCGGCGTCATCGGCTTGGAGCTCGGCAGTGTTTGGCGCCGGCTGGGCAGCGAGGTCGTCGTGCTCGAAGCGCTGGAACAATTCCTGCCGATGGTGGACCAAACGATCGCAAAGGAAGCGCAACGGCATTTCAAGAAGCAAGGGCTGGAGATCAAATTGGGCGCCAAAGTCTTGAGCGCCGCGCTCTCAGGCGATGCCGTCGATGTCGTTTACAGCGATGCACAGGGCGAACATTCTCTGCAAGTCGACAAGCTCGTCGTCGCCGTGGGGCGCCGACCGTTTACGGAAGAATTGCTGGCCGAGAACACCGGCGTGCAGCTCGATGATCGCGGTTTCATAACTGTCGATGAGCACTGCCGCACGGGTGCGCCCAATGTGTGGGCCGTCGGCGATGTGGTGCGAGGTCCCATGCTCGCGCACAAAGGCAAGGAGGAGGGCGTCATGGTCGCCGATCTAATTGCCGGCCATTATGGTGAAGTAAACTACAAAGTGATTCCCTCCGTGATCTATACCGCTCCAGAAATAGCCTGGGTGGGACAGACCGAGGAGCAGGTCAAGGGGAGCGGGCGGCCTTACAAAACCGGCACCTTCCCCTTTGCGGCGAGCGGTCGTGCTCGTGCAATGGAAGCAGGCGCGGGCATCGCAAAGATCGTTTCCGCGAAGGACGATGATGAAGTGCTCGGCGTTCATGTCATCGGGCCCATGGCAGGCGAATTGATCGCTGCAGCGGTTCTCGCGATGGAATATTCGGCCAGCACCGAAGACATTCAACGCACGATTCATGCGCATCCCACCCTGTCCGAGGCGATTCATGGGGCCGCGCTTGCTGTCGATAAAAAGGCAATTGACGCAATAAATCGATAGCTTGTAGCTTTTGTCCAACAATCGCTGTCGCTGTCGGAGCACTTCGCGAGAGTCAGCAAAATCTCATTTGACGATAAGCGAATGGCGCGGCGCCGCGTGACGTAGCTCACGCCACCCCACCCACCCCCGGCATACCTTCCTATCCCTTAGAGCGGCGTCGCAGGTCCGCGACGTTTGAATTGCACGACACTGGGCTGAGGTGGGAGAAAATGCTACTGGGCCATCGATTGATTCTGCTGGGATTCTTATCGCTGCCGGTTTTGAGCGCCTGCGGTTCCAGTTCTCACGGCAGCGAAAGCGGCACCGTCGAACCCACCGGCATCGGCGGTACCACCATGCCCGTCGCACCGGTCACACCGCCAAAAGCAGGGCCTGTGGGCGGCGGGGGCCTGAGCGGAACCGATGACAAGGTGACGGCGACGGCATCCGTCGGCTACCTAGTCGTTGCCTTAGGTGCCAGCCAGACCATCAGCGTTACCTTCAGCTCCTCCGATGGATTGCCGATCACGGCCTTCTCCGTGTACGGCAGTTTGGGGACGTTGCCGCCCGGGTGGACCGCGCCGAACAGCCTTACCTGCGCGCTCGTGCAACCTGGCAGTGGCTGCGTGCTGACGTTGACCTACACGCCGACCGTCGTGGAAACGGGCACGCTGAGTTTGGACTGCGTCTACGTTAATAACGCGCGTCTGCCGAGCACCCCGGGACAATGCATGATGCTGTCCTATGCGGCTGCCGTGCCGAACAATGTGGTTGCCGCCGTTTCGCCGGCCGGAGAAATCGATGCTGCTGCAGGCGCAAAACAGCCGGTCAGCATTAACTTCAACACCGATGACGGCAACGCGGCGACCGCGCTCAACGTCGCCTGGGGCTCATTGCCCGCCGGCTGGAGCAGCACGGCGAGCGGGTTGTCGTGCGCCGTCGTCAGCACCGGCAATGGCTGCCAGCTGCCCCTCGTGTTCGCGCCTGCCGCAGCGGTCAATGGCACGCTGAGCTTAAGCTACAGCTACATCGACGGATCCGGTGCCTCGCGCAGCGGTGCGCTCAATGTCCCGTATGCGACGACCGCCAACGGCAGCGTCGCGAGCAGCGTTTCTCCGAGCGGCGAGGTCACCGCGACCCAGGCCGGCGGTAAACAGTCCGTGGCCGTCACCTTTAGCACCACCGGCGGCAAGACCGCCGCGGCGTTGGGCGTCATCGCGGACTTGACCAAACTGCCGCCCGGCTGGAGTGCGAAAACAACTCCGTTCACGTGCGCCAGCGTCAGCGCGGGCAATGGTTGTCAGCTGCAGCTTCAATATGCGCCCGCGACGCTGACGTCCGGCACGTTGAGTTTGCGTTATCAGTACACTGACGCGAACGGCATGCCGAACTTTGGCGTGATCAATATTCCTTACACCGCCACCACCAACGACAACGCCGTAGGCACGGTCGCACCGTCAGGCCAGCTCACTGCGATGCTGGGCGCGCCCGCCCAGCCGGTCTCGGTTACTTTCACCACCGACGATACCCGTCTCGCGACTTCGTTGCAGATCACCAGCGGCTTAACGGCCTTGCCTGCCGGCTGGAGCAGCACCGCCAGCGCGTTCAATTGCGCCACCGTGACCGTCGGTAGCGCATGTCAGCTCATGTTGAACTACGCGCCGACCGGCGTTGACAACGGCACTTTCACCTTGAGCTACTCGTATGTGAACAACGCCGGCGAAGCCAAGGCCTCAACGGTGGCCATCCCGTACCAAACCACGACGAACGACAACGTGATCTGGACGGCCAGCGCGAATCCCGTGGCTGTCGCCAGCGGCAGCACGAATCCCGTGACCGTGACCTTCATAACCGATGACGGGAATTTTGCCAGCGGCCTGACTGCGGATCTATCCGCACTGCCGGTGAGCTGGACTGCGCCGATGAGCCGCCTTAGCTGCGCAAGCGTGAGCGTGGGCACCGCTTGCCAAGTGGTGCTGACGTACGCTCCTGCGGCGCTGGTCGCGGACAGCGGCACGCTGGCTTTCGGTTACAGCTATGTGAACAGCGCAGGCACGGGTATGACAGGCACCGTATCCATTCCGTACACGGCTGCGCCATAGCCTATTTTCTTCGTCTTGCGCTGATGATGTTCGGCAACTGCGCGATGCGCGACAGGACTTTGGATAGCTGCGGCAATCCTGAGATCGAAATGCCGATGCGCATGTGCGCAACGTTATCGCGCTTATCGGTGAGCGTGGTCATCCCCTGAATGCTGATTTTCTCGTCTGCCAGCGCGGCACTGACATCGCGCACCAAGCCGCGGCGATCGAAAGCCTGCACCTCGATATCGAGCGGAAATTCGCTGCCAGCAATCTTTCCCCAATCGACCGCCAGCACGCGCGCCGGCGACTTGATGCTGAGTCGCGCCAGGTTGCCGCAGGCCTGGCTGTGAATGCTGACACCGCGGCCGACTGTGATGTAACCCACGATCGGTTCCGGCGGCACGGGTTTGCAGCAGCCTGCATAGCTGGACAAGAGCTCGCCGATCCCCTGTACTTCGACTTCGGGCGCGCGGCTGGCTTTGTCGCGTGAACGAGGTTCGGAGCGAGTGTCTCGCACGTGCAGCAGGCGCTGCATTGCACCCGCGAGTTGGGCGGCGGTAATTTCGCCTAATCCCAGCGCTTCATGCAGCGACTCGGCGCTGCCCAGCTCCAGCTCATGCAGCAGCTCCACCATGGGCGGGCTCTTGATCCCGAGCCGCTGCAGTTCGCGCTCCAGCATGGCGCGGCCTTCGACCTTGTTCTGCACCTCATCCTGTTTGCGAAACCATGCCCGCACCTTGTTGCGATGGCGGGGACTCGCCAAGAACCCCGATTGCGGGGCGAGCCAATCGCGCGAGGGCTGCGCGGTTTTAGCGGTGATAATCTCAACCGTCTCGCTGTTCTTGAGCCGATAGTCGAGCGACACCATGCGGCCATTGACCTTCGCGCCACGTGTGCGATGGCCTAAGTCCGTATGCACTTGATAGGCAAAATCCAGCGGCGTGCCGCCAACCGGGACGTCGACGATTTCGCCCTTCGGCGATACTGCATAAACACGGTCTTGAAAAAGATCCACGCGGACGCGATCGAGAAAATCGCGGCTCCCGCCGGTGCCCTCGGCGGGCATCAGCAGAGCCCGCAGTTCGTTAATTTTTCTCGCATATGCCTGGTTGCTGCGTCCGCCTTCCTTATAGCGCCAATGCGCGGCCACGCCGCGCTCGGAGTCGGCATGCATTTCATGCGTGCGGATCTGAATTTCCACCGGTTCCTGGCCCGGGCCAATGACGGCGGTATGGATCGATCGGTAGAGATTGTCCTTCGGGGTTGCGATGTAGTCGTCGAACTCGCCGCGAATAAATTGCCACAGGGAATGCACGACCCCCAGCGCCCCATAGCAATCGGCAATATTGTTCACCAGCACGCGCGCCGCGCGAATATCCATGAGCTGCTCGAAGGCCAGCTGTTTGGCCTGCATCTTGCGCCAAATGCTGAAGATATGTTTCGGCCGCGCTTCGATGGTCGCTTCAATGCCGGCGCTGCGCATGGCATCCTGCAACAGCATTTTCAATTCGTCGATGTAGCGCTCGCGCTCGGAACGGCGCGTTTTTAGCGCCGTTGCAATATGCTTATATTGCAGCGGTTCTAGATAGCGAAAAGCCAGGTCTTCCAATTCCCATTTTACCTGCCACACGCCCAAACGATTCGCGAGCGGCGCATACACTTCGCGAGACTCAACCGCGAGCTTGCGTTGTCGAGCGACGCCGACGTTTTTTGCGGCGCGCATTTTTTGCAGCTGTTCTGCCAGCCGCACCACCACCAGCCGCACATCGCCGATCACGGCGAGCAGCATTTTACGCAAGGCTTCGGCTTGAGCCGACTCGAGGCCGCGCTCTGGAGTCCAGTCGACAGGCAAACCAAACCGCCCCAGTTGGCTCAACGCGCGGGCCAAGCGTAGTGGTTCGTCGCCAAAACGCTTCGCGACTGTCTCGCGCTCGATGTAGCCGCCGTCGAGGAGCGGCTGGATCATCGCAGCAATGGCAACTTCGTCGTCCGCATCCAGAGTGCGTACAATTTCTGCGACCTGCAGGGCGGTGTCGCGCACCGTCTGGCCTTCCGTCGGCAATTCGATCTCACGCACCGCCGCGATGGCGGCGTGCATGCGGCTGCTGGCCGTCCGGAGGGATGCGGTGGTTTCCATGCTGTGGGTGGGTTTAGGCGCCTATTGCCGGTATCATACTAAGCCCATGGCAGTTCCTACGATGAATCAAGTTGCGCGAGCGTAAGGTGGCGACGATCCGCGTGCTCGGCATCGATCCGGGCTCGCAGCGCACCGGCTTCGGCGTATTGGATGTCACAGGCTGTCGCTTGACTTACGTGGCCAGCGGCGTCATCCGCACCGGCCAAGTCGATTTTGCAACGCGGCTGTGCGAAATATTCCGCTGCATCCAAACCATTGTTGCGCAATATCAGCCCCGAGAAGTGGCCATTGAAAAGGTCTTTGTGAACCGCAATCCCGATAGTGCTTTGAAGCTGGGACAGGCGCGCGGTGCTGCCATTTGCGGCACGGCAGATGCGAAAGTGGAAATTTTCGAGTACGCCACGCGTCAGATCAAGCAAGCGGTGGTGGGCTCAGGCAACGCCGAAAAGGCCCAGGTACAGCTCATGATGAGAAACCTGCTGCAACTCGAGGGCCCGGTGTCTGCGGATGCCGCCGATGCGCTGGCGACGGCTGTGTGCCACGCACTGCGCGGGCGGGCGCTGCTGCTGCGAGCGGGCTTGGGCGGATGATCGGCTTCCTCAAGGGCCGGCTGGCAATGAAGCAGCCGCCGATGCTGATGCTGGATGTCAATGGTGTCGGCTACGAACTGGAAGCGCCGATGTCGACGTTTTACGGACTTCCATCCACCGGCGAGTCCGTGGCGCTGTTCACGCACTTGGTGGTGCGCGAAGACGCTCACATCCTGTTCGGATTCGGTACCGACAGCGAGCGGCGCTTGTTCCGCGGGCTGCTCAAAGTGTCGGGTGTCGGCCCGAAGCTCGCATTGGGCGTGCTGTCGGGCGCGAGCGTGGAGGATTTTCTGCGGATAGTCGAGGCCGAGGATGTGGCAATGCTGACGCGAATTCCCGGCATCGGCCGAAAAACCGCGGAGCGAATCATCATCGAGATGCGCGACAGCGTACAGAAACTCGCGCTGCCGACTCTCGCCGGGAACCCATTGAACCCGGGTGCCGCACAGTCCGCGCAGAGCGAGGCTTTCAGCGCGCTGATCGCCTTGGGTTACAAGCCGCCGGAAGTCTCACGGCTCTTGAAGTCTGCCGATGAGCCTGGATTGTCGACCACCGAAATCATCCGGCGCGCCCTCAAGGCTGCGGTAAAAGCTTAATATCGCGCATGAGCATCGAACCGGATCGGATTATTGCCAGCACCCGCGGCCACGACGATGAAATGGTCGATCGTACGGTGCGGCCGAAGACCCTCGCTGACTATGTCGGACAACCCAACGTCAAAATGCAGATGGACATTTTCATTCAGGCGGCCCGCAAGCGCGGCGAGGCCCTGGATCACGTATTAATATTTGGACCGCCGGGGCTCGGCAAAACCACTCTGGCGCACATCATCGCCAATGAACTGCAGGTGAATCTGCGGCAGACCTCGGGACCGGTGCTCGAGCGCGCCGGCGACTTGGCGGCACTGCTCACCAATCTCGAACCGCGCGACGTGCTTTTCGTCGATGAAATACACCGCCTAAGCCCGGTCGTCGAGGAGGTGCTGTATCCGGCGATGGAAGATTCGCAACTCGACCTGATGATCGGCGAGGGCCCCGGTGCTCGGTCAATCAAACTGGATCTGCCGCCGTTTACGCTGGTGGGCGCCACCACTCGAGCCGGCCTGTTGACATCGCCGCTGCGCGACCGCTTCGGGATCGTGCAGCGACTCGAGTTCTACAGCACCGAGGACTTGACCAAGATCGTGATCCGCAGTGCATCGATTCTGCAGTTGAATTTGCAACCGGACGGCGCCGATCGCATTGCAGAGCGATCGCGCGGCACGCCGCGCATTGCCAATCGGCTTCTACGCCGGGTGCGCGATTTTGCCGAAGTCAAAGCATCCGGCATCATCAGCGGCGAGGTTGCGTTGGCGGCGCTCACGATGCTGGAGGTCGATCCCGAAGGCTTTGACATGCTCGATCGCAAGTTGCTGCTGGCGGTCATTGAGAAATTCGAAGGCGGGCCCGTGGGAGTCGACAGCTTGGCCGCTGCGATGAGCGAGGAGCGCGGCACCATCGAAGATGTCATCGAGCCATTTCTCATTCAGCAGGGGTTTCTGATGCGCACCGCCCGCGGTCGTGTCGCTACTCGCGCTGCCTATGCGCATTTTGGCCTGACCGCCCCTGCGATCGATCGGGATTTGAATCTGCCGTTGTTCCGGGACAGTCAGTAAATGCCTTCTGCGCCGAGCTTTGCCGCATCGTTCAATATTTACTGGGAAGACACCGATGCAGGCGGTGTGGTGTACTACGCGAACTACCTAAAATTCCTGGAACGCTGCAGAACAGATTGGCTGCGAGCGCTGGGCGTTGACCAGCAGCAATTGCGCGTGGATCGGAACCTTCAGTTTGTGGTGGTAAATATTACCGTCGATTTTCTGCGCCCCGCGATGTTGCATGATGAAATTCTCGTCACAGCCACACTTGAGCGTCTGGCGGGTGCCACAATCCATTTCAAGCAAACAATTATGCGGGGCGGTGAGCAACTGATCGATGCCACGGTCCGAGTTGCCTGCCTCGATTCCGGCGCGTTGAAGCCGCGCGCCATCCCCAAGGATCTTTTCACGGAGTGGCGGAATGCCCAATGATTTATCGGTTTGGAGCATGGTGCTGGATGCGAGTCCCATCGTGCAGGTGGTGGTCGCGCTGCTGTTGATCGCGTCGGTGGCCTCCTGGGCAGTCATCTTCCGCAAGAGTCAGGTGATTGGCCGCTCGCGCAGGCAGGCGGAGAAATTTGAAACTGCTTTTTGGTCCGGTGGCGATCTAGCAACTTTGTACCGCAACATTGAAACCAAGGGCCGCGCGGGCACGGGACTGCAAAGTATTTTCGAATCCGGCTTTGGCGAGTTCAGCCGGCTGCGTCAACAGGGGATACCGGCCGAGCAACTGTTGGATGGCGCGCGGCGCGCCATGCGCGTGGCGCAATTGCGTGAACTGGATCGGCTGGAGCAAAACCTGGCGATCTTGGCCACGGTCGGCTCGACGAGTCCGTACGTGGGATTATTCGGCACGGTCTGGGGCATCATGAGTGCGTTTCACAACCTCGGCAATGTGCAGCAGGCGACTCTCGCCGCGGTCGCGCCCGGCATTGCCGAGGCGCTGATTACTACGGCAGTCGGCTTGTTCGCGGCCATACCTGCCGTCGTGGCCTACAACCGGCTGGCAGATCAAGTCACCCGATTGGAGCTGCGCTTCGATACGTTCGTTGAGGAGTTCTCGACAATTTTGCAACGCCACGGCTCTACCCGGGCGCAGGCATAGCCGATGCCGGCGCCGCATCGTCGTCGACGGTTGATGGGCGAGATCAACGTCGTGCCGTACATCGACGTTATGCTGGTGCTGCTCATCATATTTATGATCACGGCGCCGTTGCTCAAGGAGGGTGTCAAGGTCGATTTGCCCGATGCCGGCGCGAAGCCGATCGATGCGGATTTCCTGGCAAAGCACGAGCCCCTCATCCTGACCATCGATTCGGCAGGACGCTTGTTCATCAACTTTGGCCAAAACCAAGATCAGCCCGTGGCGGAATCGACCGTCAGCTCGCGCACCGCTGCGCTCCTGCGCCGCGATCCTCAGACCCCGGTTCTGGTCAAAGCCGATACCACCGTACCCTACGGCACAGTGGTGCGCGCGATGGTGCTGCTGCAGAAGGCGGGCGCATCTAAAGTGGGATTTCTGACGGATCCGGTGCGCAATGTGCCGGCGCCGCGCGGCGCAGGCAATGGAGCCGCCAGCGGAGCGCGCTAGATGCCTGGATTTCTGCGCGAACACTCGTGGCCGATTGTATTTTCCGTCGCTCTGCACGGTTTGCTGGCGGCGGCGCTAGTGGCGGCAGCACTGATTTCCATTAAAAGCGTGATCCCCACGCTGCAGCCGATTCCCGTGGATGCCGTCGTGATCGATTCGCAGGTGCTTCACGCCGCGCAGCGAACGCTGGTGGAGCGAGCCGAACAAGAGGCGGTGCGGGTTCGCGCGGCGGCCGAGGAGAAAGCGGCGAAGGAGGCGGTTGCCGCGCAGGCCGTCGTGGATTCGCAAAAGGCCGCGGAGCAGCAGCGGGCGGAGGATCAGGCCAAGGTTGCGGCCGCGGAGGTTGAGCGCAGCAAGCAAGCTGAGGCGGCGAGGACGACGGAAGCGCAGAAGGTTGCCGCCGCTAAACATGCCGAAGAGCTCAAACGTGCCGAAGACGCGAAGCGGGCTGAAGACGCCCGGCGTGCCGACGAAGCGAAGCGTGCAGCGGAGACGAAGCAGGCTGAGGATGCCAAGCATGCCGCGGATCTCAAGGCAAAAGCCGAACGCGAGGCGGAATTGCGCCGTCAGCTCGCTGACGAGGAACATGTGAGCGCCGTAGAGGCCAGCCCTGCGCGCGCACAATACATTGCGCGACTGGCGGCTAGAATTCAGAATGCCTGGATCAAGCCGCCATCGGCGCGCGCCGGGCTCGATTGCGTTGTAAACATTACACAGATTCCGGGCGGCGAAGTGACGAGCGCGCATGTGAGCCAGTGCAACGGCGATGCCGCGGCGCGTCAGTCGATCGAGAATGCGGTGTATCGTGCTTCTCCCTTGCCGGCGCCGCCAGATCCGGCATTGTTTGAGCGGAATCTTGTGATTCACTTTCATCCAGAAGAATAGAGTTCATTCATGTACAAGCAGCTTTCGCGTTTGGCTCTCCTTGCCCTGGCATTGGCGTGTCCGCTAGCGCACGCCGAGTTCGTCGTCGAGGTGACGAAGGGGCAGACAGAAGCCATTCCGATTGCCGTCGTGCCGTTCGCGTCGGCGCAATTGATTGCAGCCACATTCGATGTCGCGCAGCTCGTGAGCGATGATCTTGCGCGCAGCGGCCGGTTCAAGACCATGGACCGCAAGGACATGATCGAGCAGCCGCATACCGGCGCCAATATCGGATTCGACGATTGGCGCAGGCTCAACAACGACTACATCGTCGTGGGTTCCATGCTGGCGGACGGCACGGATCACTACAGCATCACATACGAGCTTTATAATGTCCTGACCAAGCAGCGCCTGCTGGGCTTTCAGATCAGCTCCAATCGGGCGGGCTTGCGATCCGCAGGCCATCAAATCGCCGACGCGGTGTTTGAAAAAATCCTCGGAATCCGCGGCGCATTTTCCACCCGTATTGCGTACATTTCCGTGCTGGGGCACCTGCCCAACAAGACCTTTCAGCTGATCGTGGCAGATGCGGACGGCGAGAATCCTCGTGTTGTGATGCAATCGCACGAGCCGTTGATGTCGCCATCCTGGTCGCCCGACGGCTCGAGTCTGGCCTATGTGTCCTTCGAGCAGCGGTTCCCCTCGGTGTACGTGCAAACGCTAAAAAGCGGGGATCGGCGCATCGTGTCGTCGCACGCCGGCGTGAATCAGGCACCGGCGTGGTCTCCAGACGGCAAGAAGCTGGCGCTGGTGCTGTCCACGCGCGACGGGAATTTGGACATCTACGTCTTGGATTTGGCGACTCAGCAGCTGTCACGAATCACGGATGATCCTGGAATCGATACCGAACCACAGTGGTCCAAGGACGGCCAAAATATTTACTTCACCTCCGATCGAGCGGGGGGTCCACAGATCTACAAGGTCGGAATCAGGCCAGGCGATAAGCCGCGACGCCTCACCTTCCAGGGCAGCTACAATGCACGGCCGCGGGTTTCCCCGGATGAATCACAGCTGGCGTTTGTCACCCAAGAAGACGGCGCCTATCGAATAGCAACCTTGGATCTTCGTGGGCGCGGCGACGTCCAAGTGCTGACCAAGGGGCATTTCGATGTTTCACCCAGCTATGCGCCCAACGGCGCGGTGCTGATCTACGCGAGCCGCGACAAGGGGCGCGGTGTACTGGCGCTGGTTAGCGCCGATGGCAGGGTGCAGCAGCGACTCGTCTCGAGCGAAGGCGAGCTTCAAGAGCCGGCGTGGGCTCCATTCTGATTTTACAAACTAATACACAAATAGACCCATCGTCGGTACCCTTACAACCCATTGCAATCCACTCGGACCTCGGACGGAGAATTAAATGAAACGCATCCTATCGATCACCGTGCTTATCGCCGCAGCCGCACTGTTGGCCGGTTGCCCGAAAAAGCACAACGTGAATGACGCACCCGTCGCCGGCACCCAGGTTCCGGATTCAAGTGCGAGCTCCGCCCAGGGCGCATCGACCTCGACCAGCCCCCTGGATGGCGACGCTAGTAGCAGCGTGCGGGGTTTGAATGGCGAGGGCACCGGCCCGCTCGCGCGCAAAATCATCTATTTCGATTTCGACAAGTCGGAGATCAAGCCAGAGTATGCGGAGATCGTGACCGCCGCTGCGCACGTTCTGACCAACAATCCGAAATACAAGATGAAGCTCGAGGGCAATACCGATGAGCGCGGCACGCGAGAGTACAACATCGGGTTAGGCGAGCGGCGCGCACAGGCTGTGCGTCGTGCCCTGATGCTGCAAGGCGTTGCCGAATCGCAGGTCACGACGGTCAGCTTTGGAGCCGAGCGTCCCGCGGCGGAGGGAGATGATGAAGCCGCCTGGGCGAAAAATCGCCGCGTGGAAGTGGTTTATCTGCCGTGAGCGCGCGCGCTTCATTCATTCTGAGCGCAGCCTGCCTTGTTGCCTCGGCGTTGGGCGGCTGCGCATCGACACCGCCGGAAGAAGATCCGGTGCAAATCAAATTGAAGGATCTGGATACTCGTCTCGTGCGCATTGAGCGGGTGATGGCAAATTCGAGTTTGCTGGAAGTATCCAATCAGTTGGAAGCGCTGCGCAGTGACGTGCGGGCCATGCACAACGACGTTGACCAATTGAGCAATGCGCAGCAATCGGGCCGAAAACAGCAGCGCGACCTGTACGCTGACCTGGATCAGCGCCTGAAAAACCTCGAATTGCGCGGCGGCGCCGGCAGTTCCGCGAGCGCCGCTGCGGCGGCCGGCAATGCTGCAGCCTCTGCGGCTGGGGCGAGTCCCGCTGATACTTCGAGCGTCGAGGACAAGGGCAGTTACCAGGCGGCATTTAACCTCTTGAAAGATGGCCAATACGACCGCGCCATTGTTGCTTTCCAAAAATTTCTAACGACCTACCCGAACAGTTCCTTGGCCGACAACGCCCAGTACTGGCTGGGTGAGGCCTACTATGTGACCCGGGCCTATCCGGAGGCGCAGGCAGCATTTCAGCGTGTCGTGGACAAGTACCCGCAATCTCGCAAGCTCGCGGATGCGCTGCTCAAAATCGGCTATTGCCGCTATGAGATGAAGCAATTCGAATCCGCGCGGGAAGTGCTCGGCCAAGTCGTGGCGCGCTATTCCGATACGCCCGCGGCACGCTTGGCCCAACAACGACTGGATAAAATGTCGGCCGAGAAACATTGAGTGAGCAGGCGGCCAAATCCGAGCGATTGCGCATCAATGAAATATTTCTTTCATTGCAGGGGGAGGCTGACTGCGTCGGCTTTCCCACGGTGTTCGTGCGCCTGACAGGATGTCCGCTACGCTGTCAATATTGCGACACTGAGTATGCGTTTCATTCCGGGGAGTGGCTCGAAGTTGGAGCCGTACTCGACCGCGTGCGCGAGCTGGGCGCCGGGTACGTTTGCGTGACGGGCGGCGAACCGCTAGCGCAGCCGAACTGCCTGAAATTGCTCGAGCACCTGTGCGACGCTGGTTTTGCGGTATCGCTGGAAACCAGCGGTGCACTGGATGTGTCGGCAGTGGATGCGCGCGTTTCGCGCGTAATCGATGTAAAGACCCCTGGATCGGGCGAAGCCTCTCGCAACCGTATCGAGAATTTTGCGCATCTTTCGCAGCGCGACCAGCTTAAGTTCGTGATCTGTTCGCGCGACGACTATGACTGGAGCAAGACGTTTTTGCAGACCTATGGTTTGACCGACCGCTGTCGCATTCTTTTTTCCCCGAGCTACAACCAGCAGTCGCCCACGATACTGGCGGACTGGATTCTCGCGGAGCGCTTACCGGTGCGCTTTCAAATGCAGCTGCACAAGGTTTTGTGGGGCGACGTGCCAGGCAAGTGATGCCCGATGCTCACTAATGCGCGCGCCGTTGTATTGCTGTCGGGCGGTCTCGATTCTGCAACCGTACTTGCGATGGCGCGCTCGAAGCACTATCAGTGCTATGCACTCAGTGTTGAATACGGCCAGCGCCATGGCGCCGAACTGAACGCTGCGCAACGAGTCGCGGCGTTGCTGGGCGCCCATGAACATCGAATCATGCGGGTTGATCTGGCGGGCATCGGCGGTTCGGCGTTGACCGACTCAAGCGTTGCCGTGCCGGAGACGCCGCAGACCGGTATCCCCTCGACCTATGTTCCTGCCCGCAATGCCTTATTTTTATCGCTGGCGCTGGGCTGGGCCGAGGTGATAGGCGCAAGCGATATTTTTATGGGCGTCAATGCCGTCGACTATTCCGGGTACCCTGACTGTCGTCCCGCGTTCATACAGGAATTTGAAAAACTGGCGCAACTGGCCACCAAAGCCGGACTCGAGGGCACTCGTTTTAAGATACACGCGCCGCTGATCGAGATGAGCAAGGCAGATATCATCCGTGCGGGATTGAGGCTGGGCGTGGACTTCAGCACGACAGTTTCCTGCTACCAGGCAGACGCCGAGGGAAGGGCCTGCGCAAAGTGCGATTCCTGCCGGCTGCGCGCGGCAGGGTTCACGGCTGCAAATACCCCCGATCCCACCCGATATCGCTAGCTCGTTCCCGATATCGCCAACCCGTTTGGCGGTGATCTACCGCCGAACTTCGGCTATGATGCGCGCCTGCAAATGGGACGGTAGCTCAGTTGGTAGAGCAAGGCCCTTTTAAGGCTTTGGTCCTGGGT
>JBEPVT010000006.1:0-109104 GCA_041690895.1 Gammaproteobacteria bacterium | reverse complement strand
GGCCTCGCAATCACTTTCTACCCCAAAAGTACCCACACGTTTACCGGAAGACCCAGTACTTCTCGGCGCCATCGCCTGCCCGCACGCGGTCAAATTCGCCTAAGTCCCATAGCTTCGAGAGCCCAGCCGCCGTCTTTGTCCGATGGTCTTGACTCATCGAGTGACCACCGAGGAATTCCCCGGCATCGTCGTGGAATAACCCGATACTCGGCAGACCGGCCACGAGTTGCTTATGTATGCCTTCGATGGTAGGGCTACCAACCAGAAGCAGTGGTTTCAGAGGAGCTTCCGGCGCAGAGCCGAGCCGAGTTATTTCTTCTCGGATGGCTTCCGGGTCTTTGCTCTTGCTCACCGATCGGGTGGCTGCCTCATAGGCGGTCATTTCGATATTGTGGAGTGCTTTCGCGTTGGTATATCCCTCGAGCGCCAACCGCTCGTGCTCGCGGTGTGCCCGCAGTGCGACTTGATCGCAGGCGCTTTTGCGCTCGCCCGAAACGCCGATAGTTAAATGCCACAGACTCAATAGTTCGCGTCTGCCATCGATATCGATATCAGCATGGGTTTGCGCGGCTAAACTTGCGGCCGCCAGCACCGACTGCCCCGCCATCGCTTCGGGCACGCAAAGAACGTCACATATGCGTTTTGCCGCGGCTCCGAGCACGTCACCCAATGCTTCTAGCGGGTATGGCTCGGCAGGTGGCAGCGGCCGGCGTAGGGGTTCGGGCTCAGACAGAACCAAGGCGTGATATTCCGCAGCGCCCAGCTGCGAATCTTGCAAATCGTCAGTGCACGGTAACGCGAGAACAGCCGAAGCCGTGGCAGCTCTGTTTGTCGCGAGCCACTCAATTGCATCGCCCTTTACGGGTATACCGAGCTTAGAAACATCAATCATTCTGATAGAGCAGCCGAGTGCGGCAAGCTTTTGCTTGACCGACGCACCATATCTCGCACCGGCATCGTCATGATCCGGCCAGATCAGCACAGGCCGACCCTGAAGGGGTTGCCAATCAGCCTTGTCTGCAGAATCGGCAGACCCTGAAGTAGTCGCGAGCACGCCAATCTTTGCCAGCGCGTCTGCGCAGCTCTCACCCTCCGTGACCACAACAGTAGCGTTAGGATTCGCACGGACGGCGTGAAGCTTATACAGCGGTTTTCCATTCGCGAACGCGGGTTCACCGAGGGCAAACCCGTCCCCATCGTGTTTCATGGGGCGAATCCATTTATCGCCGGTCTGCGGATTCTTTGCACGAATACGCCAGTACAGGGGCTCGCCGTCTTTAGTTGTATAAGCATGGAGCGCTTCAGGTTTGAACCCATCGCCGATTGCTCCGGAGGCTAGCCGCCTCGCCGCCTGCTCCGGAGTCTCGTGGATGCGAGTCATGTGCGTCTTCTCCACGCTCCGAGATCCATCGCCGCATCAATGAATTTGCGGCCGTGCTTTTGCATGTGAAACGCCAGCACGTCGCCGCCATGAGCGCCGCAAGCCATGCACCTGAATGCCCCGGTATCCAACCTGATCCGGAGCGACGGCCGGGAATCCTTGTGAAATGGGCACAGCGCTGTTTTCCAGTCGCCCGCGCCGATCAGTTTTATCCCTTGCGATTGAAGATAGGTCACCGCCCTCGGAAGCAGCTCACGGTAAAAGCCAAACTCCTGCTTGGTGTTTAGCTGCCGAGTCGGCGGCCTCATCGGCGCCTGCTAGAGCATGAAAGTGGATACCAACATTCATAAGCTGTAGCCGCGTCGATTAGTTTCGACCGGAACGCCGTTGAGATGGCCCCTACAATGGTCGTCACTAATAGTCGACTGAAGTGGAACGGCGTTACTCTAAGCTGTGGGATCGCGACCCGAATGATACGAAGCGAGCTGATCAAGCCTCCTCGCCTCAGTGGCCGAAGCGCGCGGGAAACATTCGGGAAACAGCGATTGCAAGTCATTGAGTCATAAACCTGTTTTTTGGCGCTACGGATTGGTGATCCGTTGGTTTTGGGACTTCTACGCTGCGCGCGCGGCAATACTGGGCAATCTCTGTGACACGGAAGCGGATGAATCGGCCGAGCTTGTAGTGCGGAATGGCCTCAGCGCGGACGGAATCCTCAAGCCATCGTGATGTGACTCCTAGCAATGAGCCAGCCTGCCCAGGATCGAGCAGCGGCTCAACGGTTACGGACGACTGCGGCACACCGGTTATGACGTTTGCTCCGGCGACAAGGCCAGCCTCGAAAGTGTCTTGGTCGAGCGCAAGCCACCGGCCATCAGGTAAAGCGACGACGATACGATTAGCAATTGCTGCACTCTGAGCCCGCGTTTACGACCGCAGAACTTGCGATGCTTCTAGCGTCACGACTTTTACGAAGTTTCTTCGCTTTCTGCACTGAAAATAAAGCTCTGCCATCAATTACGGTCTCGCGGTAGATCAGCCCGTTTCGCTCCAGATTTCGCGTTGTCCCTTCACACACATCGAGAATTCTGGCCAAGCCTTTGCGTCCCACCATTTCACTGCGCATACACTCTCCTAGCTAACTCCATTGCATCAATAGTGCAATGGTTGTAAGGTATATTGCACTAATAGAACTGTCATCTAAAACTAAAATGGGCTCAAAAACATTACATAATCGCAGGAAGGCGGCCGCCGGTAGCGGTGTGGTGGCTCTACTGTTCGACGAGGACACCACTCGCGCAGCGATCGAACTCGCGAACATGGAGGACGAGGATATTAACTACGACACAGAAAAGGTTCGAGCGTCCCTAGAAGCAGCGGACTGGGACATGGCTCGCGCCTTAGCAGCAGCCGACCCCGAGACGGCTCGCGCCCTTGCAGCATCCCTCCGGGATCGCACCCGCGCGGAAACGATATTTTCGTTCGTCAAAAGCAAGATTGAGTCGACTAGGTTTCCGCTCCCGAATTTGCCTCGCAGCGACCCCGGAATGGAAGGGACATTGTTTACTGCGGATTGGGCTGCCGGACGGGAGATAGCTCAAAAATGGCTACCAAAGATTGCAAAGTTAGAATCAATGAGTGTCGCAGCGCGCCGAGCGTTTATTTATCAAGTAAATAGCTATCTATCGCTGATAGCTCAATTTCACTTGCAGCTAACTACAAATGGTT
Organism: Gammaproteobacteria bacterium; assembly: GCA_041690895.1. Taxonomy (GTDB): domain Bacteria; phylum Pseudomonadota; class Gammaproteobacteria; order Steroidobacterales; family Steroidobacteraceae; genus Bog-1198. The sequence goes on along the minus strand of JBEPVT010000006.1, from coordinate 105,995 downwards.
TAGCAATGATATTGCCTCAGGACTCAATTTTCGGCGCGACCGTACGGGGCCTATTACCCTTTCTGCTACCTAATGGTTGGCCATCGAGCCGCCTCGGTCAATGCTCGCTGAAGGGTTGCGGCCGATACTTTTTACGTCCAGAGGCGCGACGCGGACGTGTTCCGATGTACTGCGGACCTGAGCATGGGAATTCCGCGCATGTGCGCGCGTTTCGCGATCGACAGAAGCAACAAGCACATTCAAAGGGGCGAAGTAATGGGCAGCGTTAACGTTCGATACTCCCGAGATGCTTGGATTGTCGATATATCGACCGCAGTCGCGGGTAAGCGGCAACGCACAATCAAATCATTCGGAGCAGGCCGCGCCGGCAAGCTCGAGGCCGAGGCATACGCAACCGAGGCGCGCAAGCAACTAGATTCAGGCAGCTTCCGCGCACGGCAGACGACGACGTTCGAAGCGCTGTGGGAGGATTTCCTGCGCTTCCATCTGCCGAGCCTCAAGCCATCGACCGCAGCAGACTACAAGACGCTTGGCCGGCTTTACCTGCTTCCGAAGATTGGCGGCTACATGCTTTCGGATGTTCGCGTCCGCGTCATCGAGGAACTGAAGGAATTTTGGCAGGCCACCGCCAGCGTAAAGGCGGCAAAGGGCAGCCAGAAGCCCTTGTCCGACCGCTCAGTGGCTAAGCTCATCACGCTACTGGGCACGGTATTTCGATTCGCCCAGCGCCATGAGTTGATGGACTCAAACCCAGCCGCAGCCGTGAGGAAGCCACGCCCCGCGAAACACACTCCTTATATGCTCACCGTCGAGGACGTTGCGAAGCTGCGCCAAGCGCTCGATGTGCCTATGGAGCGCCTACTGATCGAATTGACGCTAACGACCGGCTTGCGCAGCGGCGAGATCCGCGGGCTCGTGTGGGACTCTCTTGATCTTAAGGGCAGCCGCCTCCACGTCGAGCAGGCTGTGAATCGCAAAGGCGAGGCGGGGAGCACCAAGACGGAGCGCTCCGTGCGCACTGTGCCACTACCTGCCTATCTCATTCCCTCATTCAAGGCTTGGAAGCTGGCGTGCCCCATCACTGACCGCGGACTTGTGTTCCCTGGTAGGGTCGGCCAGCCGATCGATGCAGACGTACTCCTTCGCCACATTCTGCGCCGCGCGCTACGCAAGGCGGGACTACCGACCGAGTTAAGATTTCATGACATGCGCCACATGGCGGCGAGCCTGATGGTCGAGGCGGGGGTCTCGGTGAAGCGCGCACAAGAGATTCTTGGCCATGCCTCCGAGCGAACTACCCTCGCGATTTATACCCACACGATGCACCGCCATCACGATGACACGGCCGACAAGATTGCAGCCTTGGCAGGCCTTTCGACGCCATCGAGTGACTTGGGAAACAATCGGGAAACAATCGACGATCTAATTACTGGGGAAGCCGTCGTAAGTGATTGTTTAATTGGCTCCCCGGGACGGATTCGAACCGCCGACCAACGGATTAACAGTCCGTCGCTCTACCACTGAGCTACCGGGGAATCGGAAGAGGCGCGGATTGTCGGGAAGCCGCGCGTTTAAGTCAAGAAACTCGCCCGCAATCAGGCATGACCCGCGATGGCATGCGGCACGTAGGGTGCCTCCAATTGCGCAATTTCGCGCTCGTCGAGCTTCAATGACAGAGCGGTGACGGCGTCGGTGAGATGCTGAGGCTTGGTGGCGCCAATGATGGGAGCCGTCACAAAGGGCTTTTGCGTAATCCAGGCGAGTGCAACCTGGCCCCTGGAAACTCCTCCGGCGGCGGCGATCGCGCCGACTTGTTCAATGACCCGCGGGTCGGCTTCGATATCGGAGACGTACAACGTGCTGCCATATTTGTCGGTGCGTGTCCTCGCCGTTTCTTCACCGATGCCTTGATCGACGCACAGAGGCATCATTTCGCGCTCCTCTTCGCGATACAACAGGTTGTAGTGGTTTTGCATGGGAGACTTCGCCCCGGTGCTGGCCAGATTTTTGTATCTCATTAATTAATAAAATTAATAAAAACAATGTTGTATAAAAGATAATGAATGTTAACTCTAATGCCTGTTCTTGACGGGCGCGTGCGGGCTAGCTTCACCCTTGCCCAAAGCTTAGGCGCGCTTAGCGACCGCGGGGGAAACAGCGCGCGCGATGCGGTTCAGCGCGTCTTTGAGGGTGTCCATGCTGCACGCAAAAGAGAGGCGCACGTGATTGGGTGCGCCAAACCCTGATCCGGGAACCACCGCAACTAAGGCGTTCGCCAACAAGTACTCGGCGAATTCGTTGTCATCTTTCAGTCCCAAAGCGCGCATAGCGCCTTCGACGTTGGCGAATGCGTAGAACGTTCCGGCCCCCGGTAAACAGGAAATACCCGGAATGGCATTCAAGCCGGCGACCACGAAATCATGCCGCGCCTTGAAGGCCTTGTTCATCTCGCTGACGCAGGACTGGTCCCCATTGAGAGCGACCGTCGAAGCACGTTGTGAAATGCTCGAGGCATTGGATGTGGATTGGCCCTGAACCGTGGACATTGCCGCAACAACCTCTTTCGGCCCACCGCAGTAACCAATTCTCCAGCCGGTCATGGCATACGCCTTGGAAACACCGTTAATGGTAATGGTGCGGTCGTAGAGATGCGGATTGGCCTGTGCGAAGCTGGTGAAGGGCTCTGCAGCCCAATATATATGCTCGTACATCTCGTCCGAGGCGATCACGACTTGCGGATGTTTGGCAAGCACTTGTCCGAGAGCCTGCAGCTCCGATTTGCTGTAGGCGGCTCCTGTAGGGTTGCTCGGACTGTTGATGATGAATAGCCTGGTGCGCGGCGTGATCGCGGCTGCGAGCTGTGCGGCCGTGATTTTGTAGCCCTGAGAAGGCCCTGCATAGACGCTGACGGGCAGGCCGTCCGCCAACAGCGCCATGTCGGGATACGACACCCAGTAGGGCGCAGGAATGACACATTCGTCGCCCGGATCCAGAAGTGCTGCGCAGGCGTTGAAGCAAGTCTGTTTGGCCCCCGAGGAGACCAAGATTTGGCTGCGGTCATAGGTGAGTGCGTTGTCGCGCTTGAACTTGGCAATGATGGCGTCTTTCAGTTCCGCCGTGCCGTCGACCGCGGTATAGCGCGTGATGCCCTTGCGAATGGCCTCGATGCCCGCATCTGAGATATGCGCAGGCGTATCGAAATCCGGTTCCCCTGCCGCCAACCCGATCACGTCCTTCCCTTCGGCTTTGAGCTTAGCGGCTCGGGCGGTCATGGCGAGGGTCGCAGAGGGCTTAACCTTCTGAACACGCTTCGAAAGGGACACGGGCAAGGGCGGATTCCTATGTTAAATGCGGAGGCTTCAGTGTACGAAAAAAGACCACTCCGCGCCAGGCAACTCGGGCCTTGGGCGTGTGACATATTTCATTCGAAACCGCGCACCGCTGCACTGCGCTGCGCTGCGAATGCCTGGAATCCTGGCAACGTGAGAGAATATACCGAATGAAATTTGAACTGTTTTCCGATTACCTGCCTGCAGGCGATCAGCCCCAAGCAATTGAAAAGCTGGTCGATGGCTTGAGCAGCGGCCTCGCGCATCAGACCCTGTTAGGCGTGACCGGATCGGGCAAGACCTTCACCATCGCCAACGTCATTCAACAGGTGCAGCGCCCCACGCTGGTGCTGGCCCACAACAAAACGCTGGCTGCGCAGCTGTACGGCGAGTTTAAGATCTTTTTCCCCAAGAACTCGGTGGAATATTTCGTTTCCTACTACGACTACTACCAGCCGGAAGCCTACGTGCCGGCCTCGGACACGTTTATCGAGAAGGATGCCTCAATCAACGAGCACATCGAACAGATGCGCTTGTCAGCCACCAAGGCTCTGCTGGAACGGCCCGACTCCATCATTGTAGCGACGGTATCGGCAATTTACGGCTTGGGCGATCCGAACGCCTACCTGAGCATGGTATTGCACCTGTCGCGCGGCGACATTCTTGAGCAGCGCAAGCTGCTGCGGCGACTCGCCGATATGCAGTACACGCGCAACGAGATTGATCTGCAGCAGGGCACGTATCGAGTACGCGGCGATGTCATCGATATCTTTCCGGCGGAATCCGAACGCGAGGCAGCCCGGGTCGAGTTGTTCGATGATCACGTCGAGTCATTGAGCTTTTTCGATCCGCTCACCGGCGAAGTGATGCGCAAGGTGCCGCGCCTCACCATCTATCCCTCCTCGCACTATGTGACGCCCAAGGAACGAGTGCATTCGGCGGTCGACCAAATCCGCGATGAACTGCGCACTCGGCTTTTCGATTTGAATGCCGGTGGCAAGCTGGTGGAAGCACAGCGGCTGCAGCAACGCACCCTATTTGACTTGGAAATGATGCATGAGGTGGGCTACTGCGCCGGCATTGAGAATTACTCGCGTTATTTGTCGGGACGCGCTGCAGGGGAGCCGCCGCCCTGTCTATTTGATTACCTGCCCAAGGACGCGCTGCTGGTGATCGATGAAAGCCACCAGACGATTCCGCAGCTCGGCGCCATGTATAAGGGCGATCGATCGCGCAAGGAGACTTTGGTCGAGTACGGCTTTCGATTGCCTTCGGCGCTCGACAATCGACCATTGAGATTCGAGGAATTTGAGCACCTGGCTCCGCAGGCCATTTACGTCTCGGCAACGCCTGCGGCCTACGAGAAACGAGTCTCCGCCCAGATCATCGAGCAGTTGGTGCGGCCCACTGGTCTGATCGACCCGCCGGTCGAGATTCGGCCCGTGCGCACGCAGGTGGACGATTTATTGTCTGAGATTCGATTGCGGGCCCAGGTTAAAGAGCGCGTATTGGTTACGACGCTGACTAAGAGAATGGCTGAGGATTTGACCGAATATCTGAGCGAGCACGGCGTTAGGGTGCGCTACCTGCACGCGGACATCGAAACGGTCGAACGTTCGGAAATCATTCGCGACCTGCGCTTAGGCAAATTCGACGTCATCGTCGGCATCAATTTGCTGCGCGAGGGGCTGGACATGCCCGAGGTTTCGCTGGTTGCGATTCTCGATGCCGACAAGGAAGGCTTCTTGCGATCGGAAGGCTCGTTGATTCAGACGATCGGACGGGCCGCGCGTAATCTGCAAGGTAAAGCCATTCTGTATGCCGATGTGCGCACCGGCTCGATTGAACGCGCCATCGCTGAGACCGACCGGCGCCGCCACAAACAGATTCAGTTCAACGTTGAACATGGCATTACGCCGCGCAGCATCATTAGATCAGTTCCCGATGTGATGGAAGGCGCGCGCGCCGTGCAAGAAGGCGAACGCTACGGATCCGGCGGCGATGTCGCCATGTTGGCGCCTGAACAAGCGGTGAAGCGCATCAAGAAACTAGAAATCGAAATGACGAAATTGGCGCGCAATCTCGAGTTCGAACAGGCCGCGCGAGTACGCGACGAAATTCAAAAGCTACGGGCTTCGGCATTTGGTTTGCCGAGCAGTCGGGCAGGATAGGTACCTATGGCAGTCGAAAATGGTCAGACCCAAGAGATCGACCTCGATAGAACCGACAGGCTTCCGATTCTCGAGGGGGTGCTCTTCGATCCGGATGTTGTGGACGATGCGGTGCGTATGGATCGTCCTGCGTCCGGCAGCTCCATGTCTGCGAACGGTCCTCAGAACGATTTCGTTCGATCGTCCATCGACCTGCCATCACTTACCGAGAGCCTACGCACCGTCGAAGAACGCATCGCGCGGCAAAATGAAGAATATGACGCGCTGACTCGCTCCTACGAGCGTGCCCGTGATGCTGAAGGGCTTGCCACGTCGCGCGCTAATACCCTGGAAAGGGACCTGAGCACAGCCCGCGCGGCGCTCGAGGCTGAGCAAATCCGTGCGCGCGAGCACGAAAAATCACTGGCTGAGAAGGCAAGTTCGATCGAGGCCGCGCGGTCGCGCGCCGAAGAAGCCGCACGCGAGTCGGAGCGCTTTCAGGCGGAAACGCGTGTCCTGCGCGAGTCCTTGGCAGCGCGCGATGGCACCATCGTGCAGGTGCTGCATTCTTTGAGCGAACGAGATGCGCAGCTCTCTGCGCTGCAGTCGGAACATGCACGAGTTTTGCCGCCGTTGGAAGCGCGCGCGAAGATCAGTACTCGTCTGGAGGACGAACTGACTGCTATGCGCGCGCAACTCAGTACCGTATCCGCCGAACTGAAGAGTAGCCTACAGCAGGCCAACGCACTCAGCGCTCTGGCCAAACGCAACGAATCAGAAATCAAGGTCGCGCGAGCCGATCTGTCGGACTCGAAAACTCAGGCAAGTTCCTACATGGAATTGCTGCGAACTCGAGATTGGCGCAGCAATTTCCACCAAAACCTATTTCGCGATTTGGACGCGAAGGTCGGCGCCGCGGATGCAGGCCGCGAGGCGCTTAAGGCCGAGCGAGACCGGATGCAGGGCCAAGTGACCACCTATGAAGCGACGATTGCCTCACACAACGCGACGATCGATCTGCTGCAGAACGCCGCGGCAGCCCAGACCAGCTCGATGGCCGAACAGTTGAGGCGCCTGAAGGAAGCGGAGCAGCACCGAGTCGAGTCGAGCGCAAAGATCTCGACATTAGAGACCGATCGGACGCGGCTGCGTGCTGAGCTTGCAGCTCGAGATAAATCCCTGGCGGAAGCGCAGGCGAGTGCTGAGAGTGGCGCGCAGCGCATCGCACAGATGCATTCCGAGCACACCGCGAAAATTGCTGAGCTCGAAACCGCTGCGCAAACTCAGGAGCAGGAAATGACGGTCCTGATGGCGCATCTGCAGGAAGCACGCCGGCCCATCGAGACGATCGAAGCGGAAGTGAGACGCTTGAAAGACGAGCTGGCCCTCAAGGGCGTTGCCATCAACGATCTCACGCAGGAGACAGAGAAATTGCGCTCGGCGCTCGAGCGGACGCGAGGTCAACTCGAGGAACGCGAATTCCTCATTCGACGGCTCGAGCGCAGCGAGAGCAACAATGCCAATGTCCTGGGACGAATTCAGACCAGCATGGAAAGACTGGGATCATCAGCTACGCCCGGCGTAAACGGATCGCCGGTAGCGGAATGGCAGCCGGAACTGGTCAGAATCGACGGGGATAGAAGCATCAGCCATGCCTTGGGGCGCCGTACTCGTATCGGGCGAGCGGCCGGTTGCGATTTGCACATCGACTCCACATCCGTGAGCCGCCACCATGCGCTGCTACTTGCCGGAACGCGCGAAGCCATCATAGAGGACCTGAATAGTACCAACGGCGTGATCGTGAATGGACGCAAGGTGACCCGGCAGGTCCTAAACGATGGAGATATCCTGACCATCGGCGAGATTCAATTCCGATTCGCGGCAAAACCGGTGCAATCAGCCCCCAAGTCATGATTTTCGCCCGATTCGGCGACTTTTGCTTTATTGGTGCCGACGAATCCGGTATCTTTCGCGCCCTTACGCCGCGCGCTTAGCTCAGCGGTAGAGCATCACCTTGACATGGTGGGGGTCAGTGGTTCGATCCCACTAGCGCGCACCATCCCTTTCAGACTCGGGATGCCGGCCTCTTTTGTTAAGATGCTTTTATGCCAGCGATTACTCTTCCCGACGGTAGCCAAAAACATTTCGATCACCCAGTCTCGGTCGCTGAAGTGGCTGCCAGCATTGGTCCCGGGCTTGCAAAGGCGGCGCTCGCCGGCAAGGTCAACGGCAAGCTAGTCGATACCTCGGCTGCCATCGATCAGGATGCCACCTTGAGTATCGTGACCGACAAGGATCCGGAAGGCTTAGACATCATTAGGCATTCCACTGCGCATCTGTTGGCGAATGCGGTGCAAGAGCTCTTCCCCGATGCTCAAGTCACCATCGGTCCTGTCATCGAGAACGGTTTTTACTATGACTTCGCGTATAAGCGCCCGTTCTCCACGGAAGACTTGGCATCGATCGAAAAGCGGATGGCCGAGATCTCCGCCAAGGATTTGAAAGTCCACCGCCGGGTGCTGCCGCGAGATGAAGCCGCGGCGCATTTCAAGAAAATCGGCGAGCACTACAAAGCCGAAATCATAGCGGCCATTCCGCCCGGGGAATCGATCAGCCTGTATGGCCAGGGCGATTGGGAGGACCTGTGCCGCGGCCCGCACGTGCCCAGTACCGGAAAGCTCAAAGCTTTTAAATTGATGAAGGTGGCCGGAGCCTATTGGCGCGGCGACTCGCGCAACGAGATGTTGCAACGGATTTACGGCACTGCCTGGGCCAACGAAAAACAGCTCAAGGAATATCTGACTCGGTTGGAAGAAGCCGAGAAGCGCGATCATCGGCGCATCGGCAAGGAACTCGATTTATTCCATTTGCAGGAAGAGGCGCCAGGCGCGGTGTTCTGGCATCCCAAGGGCTGGGCACTGTTTCAACAGCTGATTGCGTATATGCGCCGGCGCCAAACGGAAGCGGGCTACCAAGAGGTCAACACGCCACAGGTGATGGACCGCGAGCTTTGGGTCAAGTCGGGGCATATCGAGACCTTCGGCGAGAACATGTACATGACGCAGACCCCCGATGAGCGGGTGTTTGCCTTAAAGCCGATGAATTGTCCGGGGCACATCCAGGTGTTTAAGCAAGGGTTGCGCAGCTACCGCGAGTTGCCGCTGCGCTTTGCTGAGTTTGGCGCTGTGCATCGCTACGAGCCTTCCGGTGCGCTGCACGGACTCATGCGAGTGCGAGCCTTTACCCAAGATGACGCGCACATCTTTTGTACTCCGGAACAAATCACTGCCGAGTCAGTCAAGGTCACGCAGCTGATATTGGGGATCTACAGCGACTTCGGATTTGAGGATGTGCGCATTAAATTCTCGGACCGGCCGGCGAAGCGAGTGGGCTCGGATGAGATTTGGGATATGGCTGAGGTAGCCTTGAGGCATGCCGCGGCCGCCGCGGGCATCGAAACGGCCCTGAATCCCGGCGAAGGCGCGTTCTATGGGCCCAAGCTGGAATTCATTTTGAGGGATACCATCGGGCGCGATTGGCAGTGCGGAACCTTGCAAGTGGACTTCAATCTGCCGGCGCGCCTTGGGGCGAGCTATATCGGCGAGGACAGTCAGAGACACACGCCGGTCATGCTGCATCGGGCGATGTTTGGCTCGTTGGAGCGGTTTATCGGCATTTTGATTGAGCACCATGCTGGGAAGCTGCCTACCTGGCTGGCCCCGGTACAGGCCGTAGTGATGGGAATTTCCAACACTCAAGACAAATATTGCCTGGAAGTAGCGGAAAACCTGAAAAATCAGGGGCTTCGGGTCGAAACGGACTTGAGGTATGAGAAGGTAGGCTTTAAAATCCGCGAGCACACATTAAAGCGTGTTCCTTTTCTTCTGATCGCGGGTGAGCGGGAAGTTGAGGGACGCACCCTGGCCGTTCGCACGCGCGGTGGCAAAGACCTAGGTACTTTAGAGCTTTCCGAGCTCAACACCTTGCTTTGCGACGAAGTCGCGAGCCGCGGCCGTCTTGTTTTGGAGGATCGTGTATCGCAACGTCGAAGCGGGTAAGACGCAATGAGGAGATCTCAGCACCATCGGTGCGGGTGATCGCAGCCGATGGAAGCCAAGCAGGGGTAATGACACGCGCGGAAGCGCTGCAAATGGCCCTCTCGCAAACTCTGGACCTCGTCGAGGTCTCGCCGATGGCGGAGCCGCCGGTGGTACGAGTCATGGATTTCGGCAAATTCTTGTTCGAACAGAACAAGAAGGCGCATGCGGCGAAGCGTAAGCAGAAGCAGATCCAAGTAAAGGAAGTAAAGTTTCGTCCCGGGACGGAAGAGGCGGACTACCAGGTCAAACTGCGTAGCATCATTCGCTTCCTGACCGAGGGTGATAAGGCCAAGGTAACTTTGCGTTACCGCGGCCGTGAGCTCGTGCATCAAGACATCGGTCGACGACTACTCGCGCGGATTTCTGAAGACCTCGGACCGTATTCGGTGGTGGAACAGAATCCGCTGATGGAAGGAAAACAGATGGTCATGGTGTTCGGGCCCAAAAAGAAGTGAGCGGTACAGCTTAGAAGTTGTGCCTCCCCGCCTGTAGCGGCGCTCTTGCTGGAAGCAGGTGCGCTTGTGAGCAGGGCTATAAATTAGGAGTCGATCATGCCCAAGTTGAAAACTAAGCGGGCTGCGGCGAAGCGTTTTCGCAAAACAGCGAATGGCTTCAAGCGCGGTCAGTCCCACCGTCGTCATATCCTGACGAAGAAACCCAGCAAGCGTAAGCGCCAATTGCGCCGAGAGATGCACGTCAGCGAGTCCGACGTAAAGCGCATCAAGCAATGCTTGCCGAACGCCTAAAGTCAGGAGATAACCATGGCACGAGTAAAACGCGGTGTCGTCGCAGGTCGGCGGCACAAGAAGATTCTCAAGAAAGCGAAAGGCTACTTCAATGCGCGCCGCAAGGTATTTCGCACCGCCAAGCAGGCGGTCATCAAGGCTGGCCAGTACGCCTATCGCGGCCGGCGTGAAAAGAAGCGCGAGTACCGCGCGTTGTGGATCACGCGCATCAACGCGGCGTCGCGTCTATGCGGCATGACATACAGCACGCTCATCGATGGTCTGAATAAGGCAGGCCTCGCCATTGATCGCAAGGTGCTTGCGGATCTGGCGATGCATGACATGCCGGCCTTTACAGCGATCGCGGAAAAAGCCAAAGCCAGCCTCGCGGCGTAAGACCTGTGAGCGCAGCGGAATCCTTGTCCGCGCTTGTGCAGCAAGCGCTCGCCGATGTCGACGCCGCGAAGGACTTGGGCGCGCTCGACGAGGTGCGCGTGCGGCTGCTCGGCAAGAAGGGGCAACTCACGGAGCAACTCAAAGGGTTGGGGGCACTCTCAGCCGCGGAACGACCGGGCGCCGGCCAGCGCATCAACGATGCGAAGGCGGCGATCCATGCTGCGCTCGAAATGCATCGCATCCGTCTCGAGCAGGCGGCGATGGAGTGGGAGCTTGCCAAGGGAACCATTGATGTCACGCTGCCCGGCCGCGGCCAGGAAGCCGGAAGTCTGCATCCGGTGACGCGCACACGTTTGCGGATCGAGAAGATCTTTGGACAGGCAGGATTCGAGGTCGTCACAGGGCCCGAGGTGGAAGATGACTTCCACAACTTCGAAGCCCTCAACATCCCTAAGAATCATCCGGCGCGCGCCATGCACGATACGTTCTATTTTCCCGACGGGCGGTTGTTGCGCACGCATACCTCACCGGTGCAGATACGAACGATGCGCTCGCAACCGCCGCCGTTGGCCATCATTGCGCCGGGCCGCGTGTACCGCATCGATTCAGACATGACCCACACGCCGATGTTTCATCAAGTCGAAGGCATGGTCATCGGGGAGAACATCAGCTTCGCCAATCTAAAAGCCATGCTGCATAGCTTCTTCGAACGGTTTTTTGAGCGATCATTGGCCATGCGGCTGCGGCCTTCCTATTTTCCGTTTACCGAGCCTTCCGCAGAAGCCGACATCGAATGCGTGTTCTGCGACGGCAAGGGTTGCAGGGTATGCAAGCAAACTGGCTGGCTCGAGATCTTGGGCTGCGGAATGATCCATCCCAATGTTCTGAGCGCCGCAGATATCGATAGTGAACAATGGCAGGGTTACGCGTTTGGCATGGGCATCGATCGTCTCGCCATGTTGCGCTATGGGGTCGATGATTTGCGCTTGTTCTTCGAGAACGATTTGCAGTTCCTGAAACAATTCCCGTGAATGTGAAGCATTTCCCGTGAAAGTTACCTATCGCTGGCTAAAAGAATTTACACCGATTGCGGCAACGCCCGCGGAGCTGGCCGCGGAACTTACCATGGCAGGCCTTGAAGTAGAATCGGTGGCGCCGGTGGCGCCGCCGTTTTCGGGCGTCGTGGTGGGCGAAGTGCTGGAGGCAGGTCCTCATCCGGACGCGGAAAAATTGTCACTGTGTCAGGTCACGACCGATGGCAAGAATCGAATGCAAATCGTCTGCGGCGCGAAAAATGTCCGCAAAGGCTTGAAGGTAGCGGTAGCAACGGTCGGCGCGCAACTGCCGAACGACGTAGTCATCAAACGTGCAACGCTGCGCGGTCAGGAGTCGAACGGCATGCTGTGTTCAGCTCGCGAGTTGGGGTTGGGCGACGAACACGATGGCATCATGGAGCTGGCCGCTTCTCTGCCCTTGAACCAAAATCTACGTGAAGCCCTGGATCTGAGCGACTGCGTGCTCGAAGTCAATGCGACACCGAATCGCGGCGATTGCATGAGCGTATTCGGCATTGCCCGCGACTACGCTGCTGCCAGCGCGCACCGCTATCTCAAATACGCGACAACACCCATTGTCGCCAAGCAGAAGGCAACATTCGCAGTGTCTCTCGAATCATCGGCGTGTCCGGTGTTTGCCACCCGAGTCATCCGCGGCGTGAAACAGAACGTGCAGTCGCCCGCGTGGTTGCGCGAGCGTTTGCGTCGAGTAGGGATCAACAGCATTTCAGCCATTGTCGATGTGACCAACTATGTGATGACGGAATTGGGCCAGCCGATGCACGCTTATGATGTCGAGAAGTTGAGCAAAGGTATTTGCGTGCGGGCGGCGGGGCTCAAAGAGCGCATTACCTTGCTGGACGACAAGGAGTATGAACTCGATCCTGAATTTTTGGTGATCGCCGACGCGAGTGGTGCAATTGGGCTCGCCGGCATCATGGGAGGGCGGCGCACCGCGATTTCTGATTCCACCACGGATGTATTGTTGGAGTCCGCTCATTTCACGCCCGACGCTGTTTCTGGGCGCGCGCGGCGCCTAGGGCTTTTCACCGACGCCGCGCAGCGCTTTGAGCGTGGCGTCGACCCCGGCTTGGCGGCGATCGCTATCGAGCGGGCAACGGCATTGCTAATGGATTGTGTTGGCGGCGAACCAGGACCGGTGCAAGTGAGCCGGTTTCCCGCGCAGGTTGCGCTTGAGAATAACTGGGTAGGCTTGCGCCGTGATCGCGTGACTCGATTACTGGGCGCACCGGTTCCTGACAACGAAGTGCACGCCGTCATCAGCGCGATTAGCGAACGGGTCGAGGCCATGTCCGGGGGTTGGCGGGTGCAGAAGCCGGCGCATCGGTTCGATATCCGCATCGAAGCAGATCTGATTGAGGAGGTGGCGCGCCTGAGGGGATTCGACAAAATCGCCGAGATTCACGCGATCGCGCCGCAGATCGCGGGCACAGACAGCGAAGCCAGGGTTTCGAGCGATCGTTTGCTTACGGCAATGGCCGATCGGGGCTATCGTGAAATGATCAGCTACGCGTTCGTGGATCCGATTCTTCAGCAACAGCTGTTCCCGCAGACCTCGAGCCTTAAGCTGGCAAACCCTATTTCCGCCGACTTGAGCGAGATGCGGGTGTCGCTATGGCCGAGTCTCGTGCATGCCTGCCGCGAAAATCTACGGCGACAGCAGGCCCGCGTCCGCCTATTCGAGATCGGCAGCAGATTCACAATTTCCTCCGAGAGCAATGCACTTGAGGAGGTTGAGTCGCTCGCCGCCATCGCGACCGGCTCACGCTGGCCGCAACAATGGGGCAGCAGCAGCGAGCCCGTGGATTTTCATGACGTGAAATCCGACCTTATGGAGTTGCTCACGTTAACTGGTGAAGTATGCAGCGTGCGATTTGTACCCGACGCTTTGCCGGCGTTGCGGCCAGGCCGCAGTGCGCGCATCTATCGCGATGCAACGCCGATCGGCTGGCTGGGAGAGATGCACCCGCAGATCGTCAAGGCGCTGAATTTTCCGACAACCGCATTTTTATTCGAACTAGATATTAAATTAGCATTCATTCGTAATCCATTGAAATATAAAAAGATATCTAAATTTCCCAGCGTACGGCGAGATTTGGCCATAGTCGTGGACGAAAGCGTCCCTCTCGCAGTGTTGCAGGAAAATGTTACTGTTAGCGCGTCGGGTCTATTAAGCGAGTTGCGGGTATTCGATGTCTATCGGGGCCCCACTATAGAAACTGGACGAAAAAGTATCGCTTTAGGCTTGATTTTACAGGACTCTTCACGCACTCTAACTGACGTCGAAGCAGATGCCGTGGTGGCCGCAGTGGCTACCCGGCTACGGGATGTATTGAGTGCCACAATAAGAGATCAATAAGCATGGCAGCCCTAACTAAGGCAGAAATGGCCGAAGCCCTGTTCGATCAATTGGGGCTCAACAAACGCGAGGCTCGCGAACTCGTTGATCTGTTTTTCGAAGAGATTCGCGCGGCGCTATCGTCTGGAGAGCAAGTAAAACTCTCGGGTTTTGGGAATTTTGATTTGCGGGACAAGAATCGCCGCCCTGGGCGCAATCCGAAAACCGGCGAAGAAATTCCCATCAGCGCGCGGCGCGTTGTCACATTCCGTCCTGGTCAGAAACTGAAGGCGCGCGTCGAGGCATATGCTGGAACCAAGCAACAATAGCGAGCTGCCGCCGATTCCAGGGAAGCGCTACTTCACGATCGGCGAAGTGAGCGATTTGTGCGGCGTCAAGCCGCACGTACTTCGCTACTGGGAGCAGGAATTTCCGCAGCTCAAACCGGTGAAGCGCCGCGGCAACCGTCGCTATTATCAGCGGCAAGACGTGCTGATTATTCGGCAAATTCGCAGCCTTCTCTATGAACAGGGCTTCACGATCGGCGGTGCGCGCAATCGCCTCACTGGCGATGATGCGCAGGTAGACCTCAACCAGAGCCAGCAGCTCATTCACCAAATGCGCTTGGAGCTCGAAGAGCTGATCAAGATTCTGCGTCGCTGAGAGCTGAGCGCGAAGCAAACTCTCGCGGCCTAATTCGGCTATCATTTACCTCCGGTCGGGGCGTGGCGCAGCCTGGTAGCGCACTTGCATGGGGTGCAAGGGGTCGCAAGTTCGAATCTTGTCGCCCCGACCAATTAATCTGAGACCGATAGGGAGGACCATGAATGTGACTATTCACTCCTCCTCGGTCGGGGACCCCGGCTCATCATCGCTCTCCATGCGCGGCGGTTTCGAACGGGGTTTTGTCATTGCGGTGCTTGCAATTTGCCTTTGCAAGCTGGTGGTCTATCTTCTGATCGTTCCGCGCTACTAGCACCTAGTCTGGACTTTCTGGTCCATCGGTCCTGCAGACGACTACACGACCCTCTCGAAGTCTCTGGAGCTCGGCCGCGGATACCGATTTTCAGCGGATACGGCGCTGACTCTGGAGCGCGAGCCCGGTTATCCGCTGTTCCTAACGTTGCTGAGGATTCTATTCGACACCGGCTATCAGCAGGCCGCTATCGCCGCCAACGTCCTGCTCACATCGCTGTCCGCGTTTCTCGTGCATCTTTTGGCGCGCAAGGCATCTGGGCTGCGTTGCGCGCCGGCGCTGGCAGGGATTATCTACGTGGTCTATCCGGCAACCCTCGGAATCGAACTTCGCATCGGTGTTGAGGCGATATTCACGTTCTTGCTGCTCTGCTTTCTACTGCTTCTGCTGCGCGCTGTACAGCGCCGCACGATGCGGGCGTTTGCCCTTTCCGGAGTCATGCTCGGCGTTGCGTCGTACACGCGAAGCACTGCATTGCTCTTTCCGGTATTTCTGCTGTTCCTGCCTCCGATACTAAAAATGCCGCGGCGAATGGCAGTGCGCGCATGGCTAGGTGCCGTGCTTGTGCTGGTGTGTGCACTCGGAGCGCTCACGCCGTGGATGCTACGCAACGAACGTCTGGTCGGCCGGCCGATCGCCACAGCGAGCGTGCAAGGAGTCTCGATGCAGGTCGAGTGAGTATGTCTGCACTCACGTCGGCAGCGGCGTCGAACTGGGCGAGCTCGATCTAGCGGCAGCCGCGGAACGCAACAATAAAGCGGCAGCCGCGGGCTATCGGTTCAAGCCGGATTATTATCAGATGTTTTACGATGCGCGCGACGAGGTCAAGTTCAACGATTCTCTGGCGGCAGAAGTTATCTCCGACTATCGCCGCTCGCCGAGCCTATTTGCACGGTGCTCGGCGAGAAATCTGCTCTATTTTTGGTTTGCAGGAAAGACTTGGAGAGCAACAATTCTCGACATCTGCATTCAGCTGCCTTTTCTTCTGCTCACCGCTGCAGGCATCGCTATCGGCGGCCGCAGGCTCGACCGCTCGACTCTGTGGATCTGCTTGCTATTCGTAGCCTACACGATGTGCGTGTACGCTCTCATCCATGCACTCGCACGCTACAGCGCGCCGCTCGTGCCGATTCTCGCGGTGTTCGCAGCGATTCCCCTGTGCAGGGGAATCGCTGCAATTCGATTGCGCTATCAGGGTAGATCTGCGCGTACTGCGCGTGCGTGACAGGACTCCTGCAAGCGCGGCGCCCGCGTGGATCCGTCGCTACCATGTGCATACTGTATATTAAGCGCTAGACTCATTTTATTTCGAGGAGCTTTGCGATGAAAAGCTTGTTTCTGCATCCGCCTTCCTTCGACGGGTTCGACGGGGGGGCCGGGGCGCGCTATCAGATGAAACGCGAGGTGCGCTCTTTCTGGTACCCCACCTGGCTCGCGCAACCCGCGGCGCTGGTGGAGGGCTCGAAGCTCATCGATGCGCCGCCCCATGGTCTGAGTTTCAACGACATCCTGCCGGAATTGAAGAATCGTGATCTCGTGGTGATGCATACCTCCACGCCATCTTTCAAATCAGATGTCAAGACCGCGGAGATGATCAAGGCGGTTAACCCCGATGTGAAGATCGGTTTTATCGGTGCCAAGGTCGCGGTTGAACCGGAGAAGAGCCTGATCGCGGGACGTGCCGTCGATTTTGTTGCCCGCAATGAATTTGACTTCACCATCAAAGAGGTGGCCGACGGCATGCCTTGGGGCGGCATAAAGGGCCTCTCGTACCGCAACTCCGACGGCATCATCGTGCATAACGAGGACCGCACCGTTTTGGAAAACATGGATTCCCTACCTTGGGTGACGCCGGTTTATAAGCGCGATCTTGATGTGCAGAAATATTTCGGCGGCTATTTGAAGCATCCCTACATCTCTTTCTATACCGGGCGCGGCTGCAAATCACGCTGCACCTTTTGTTTGTGGCCTCAGACCGTCGGCGGGCACCGCTATCGCGTGCGCTCGGTTGAAAACGTGGTCGAGGAAATGAAATGGGCCAAAAATGCGTTCCCGCAGGTGAAGGAATTCTTTTTCGATGATGATACGTTGACTGACAATCTGCCGCGGGTCGAAGCCCTGGCGAAGGAATTGGGTAAGCTCGGCGTGACATGGTCCTGCAACGCCAAGGGCAACGTTCCGCGAAAGACGCTGGAAGTCATGAAGGACAACGGTCTGCGTCTGCTGCTGGTCGGCTACGAGTCGGGCAATCAGCAAATCTTGATCAACATCAAAAAAGGCATGCGCGTGGATTTTGCGCGTCGGTTCACCAAGGATTGTCATGAGTTGGGGATCGTCATCCACGGCACCTTCATTCTCGGCCTGCCCGGCGAGACCAAGGAAACAATTCAGCAGACGTTGGATTTCGCCAAGGAGATCAATCCCCATACGATTCAGGTTTCCCTGGCCGCGCCATATCCGGGCACGTTTCTGTACCGGCAGGCTAAGGAAAACGGCTGGCTTTATAACGAGGAGATCGATCTTCTCACGCAAGAAGGTACGCAGATCGCGCCCCTTAACTACCCGCACCTGAGTCATACAGAGATCTTCAAGTCCGTCGAGGATTTCTATAAGAAATTCTATTTCCGGCCTTCCAAGATCGCATCCATTGTTGCGGAGATGATCGCGAGCCCGGAAATGATGGGGCGCCGACTGCGCGAGGGCGTGGAATTCTTTCATTTTCTTCGATCGCGGCACGATGCGGCCTAACTTAGGCTTGATAGCGTGAGTTCCTCGTCCACAATGAATGATTCTCGCCGGGAGTCCTTCGCTGAAGGGCCGATTCGTTTTGGCAGCGAGGCGCACAAGACACTGTTTTGCCGAACCTTGCTCGACACCTTTGATCCGTACAAACCGGCGGTGATCGATTGGCCCGCGCTGGATACCGACACCCGCAATCGGCTGATTGATCTGCCTATTTGGGACATAGCAGTACAGACCGAAGGGCGAGCCCGGCTTAATGTCGCCTCCTATGCCGCGATCACCTCGGATCCGTTGTTGCGCGCGGCGATCGAGCTCAACGCTTTTGAGGAGGGGCGCCATAAGCACGTGCTGTCGAATCTCGTCGCCGCGTATGGCATTGCACTGGCGCCGGAGCCCGAATACGTGGTGCGCGGCGATCCGGAATGGGCCTTCATGGTGACGGGTTATAGCGAGTGCATCGATAGCTTTTTCGCCTTCGGGCTGTTCGAATCCGCTAAGCGCTCCGGATTCTTTCCCGCAGAGTTGGTAGAAACCTTTGAACCGGTTATCCATGAAGAAAGCCGGCACATCCTCTTCTTCGTTAATTGGGCGGCCTGGCATCGCAGAAATATGCCGCTTTGGCGACGGCCACTCTTCGAGTTAAAGGTTCTCGCAGTCTGGATCTTCTTGATCTGGGAGCGCATCGGCATCGCGCGCGATGTCGGAAGCGGGGTGCAGGACAATAACTTCACCGTCACGGGCGCCAAGGCAGTTGGCGATGACATCGACATTGCCGAACTGATCGACATCTGTCTCGCTGAAAATGAGCGCCGCATGAGTTACTACGACCAGCGCTTATTGCGGCCCTTCGCGGTACCGGCTGTGGCGAAATTCGCGCGCCGATTCATGCGATCGAGACCGAAGCCTCAAATCCGCGCGTAGCACCGCTATGAAAATGCGCATCGTTGTCATCGCGGCTTTGGGCGCCGCCCTGGCCCTCTACCTCGTTGCATTCGTCGGCATCGATGCGGTGTTTTCGGCTGCAGCCGCGGTCGGATGGAGCGGATTCGCAATCCTCTGCCTGTATGCGCTGGCGCTGTTTCTTATCCTCGGAGCAGCTTGGTATGTATTGCTGCCAGACGCGCCGCAGAGCATTTGGCCTTTTGTTGGCGCGCGCATGGTGCGGGATGCGGCCACTGAAGTGCTGCCGTTTTCGCAGTTGGGAGGGATTGTGTTCGGCGCGCGCGCGGCGATCTTAAGAGGAGTAGTGCCGGCCGTCGCCTTCGCATCGACAGTCGTCGATGTGACGACCGAGATGTTGGCGCAGATTATCTTTGTGGCGCTCGGACTGGCGATCTTAAGCGTCCGCGGGCCCCACACCACTTTCGCCGCGTCACTGATCACCGGGATAGGCATAGGCTTGAGCGCGGCAGCTGTGGCGTGCGCGCTATTTCTGGCGCTGCAACGCCATAGCCTGTGGGTAATCGAAAAGCTCGCCGCGCGACTGCTGCGCGGCGCGGGCGCTGCCGGTGCCGCGGTCGCCGCGACTTTTGATGAAATTTATCGTTCTGCCAGGCGCATAGCCTTATCCTCGGCACTGCACCTGGCCGGTTGGGCGGCGAGCGCCATCGGCACATGGATCGCTTTTCGCCTGATAGGAGTTCGTGTCGAGCTGGTATCCGTGCTGGCGATCGAGAGTCTGATCAGCGCGGCTCGCAGCGTCGCCGTATTCATTCCCAATGCGCTCGGCGTGCAGGAAGCCGCATACGCTGTGCTCGCGCCGCTGTTCGGTGTGGGAGCGGAATTTGGGCTTGCCGTTTCGCTGCTAAAAAGGGCCAGGGACATCGCCTTGGGAGTGCCCATCTTGCTGATCTGGCACGCAGCGGAAGGGGAGCGGGCACTGGCAAGAAAACCCAGGGGCTATACTTGATTGGATGTCGTTAGACTGCACAAGGCTTTAGCACACTCGGTGCAACCGAGCGGAGGTCCTAATGGAAATCGAGAGCACCTGTTTCAGTATTTGCAGCTCGCGCCCCGCCGGCAAGGAAAGTTGCGATTCCCGAGAAACTGCCATGCGCCGTCTCGATGACAACATAAAAAGGGCGCGTGCCGCTGAGGGGTCGGCTGGCATGCTGCACAATGGGGTCTGGGAGCTGCATTTTCCCAACAAAGCGATGGTCCTGAATTGGGTTGAAGACTCGAACGGCGACGTTCAGCGGTTCCCCTGATGAATCAATGGATGACCGGTCGCCAGCCGCAGTTCTTCTCCAAGAATGACGGGCCGGCGGAATAACCTCCGCAACATCAAAGAACGCTACCTGAGCCGCAGCCGCTCGCCATAACCGGTTAGTTCCAAATAGCCGCGGCCGACTTGCTGGTCCTGGTCGAAGGCGCGGACGGCGCCTTCCCAATAGATGGCTCCGGTTGATAGCCGGGTATCGTTCTCCTGATCGTCGAATAGCGGTACCAGCCTAAATTCGTGGCCGCCGGCGCGTATCGTCCATTCCACCGGGTATGCGATGCCTGTGCGGGGCGATGTCCAGCTCCGGCTGGCCAGAAACTCCACGTTCTCAGGTTTCAATATCTGCACAGTGCCTGTGCCGCTGCGAATCGTGCCGCCGGCCCAGCGCGGCTTGCCGTCAATGCCGCGAATCTGAAATGCCATCAATGCGCCGCCGTCTTGCAAATTGATGCCAGTCCAATCCCATCCGGCGGCTTGAGAGTCAAGGTATTCGCTCGACCACTCGTGATCGAACCAAGCTTCGCCCGTAACCGAAGTCGCGGATCCCTTGCGCGAGACTGTGCCGCTAACCCGCATGTGCGGCAAGCTGTAGTAGTAGCTCGCTGCTGCCGGCTGCGGTCCCTTGCTGCTCACGCCGTCCGCGCCATTAATCAGCGGCGGCTGGGTTTCCGTCAGCGCAAGGTCGATTGAAAAGTCCTCCGCAACAATCTTTGCGAGGTAGCTTTGCGCCTCGTGTTCAAGAGACCAGCGATCGATCCAGACATGCGTATCGCCCTGTGCGGCACCGGCAAGACCCAATGATGCGCGGCGAATTTTCTGGTCCTGCCACAACGTGCCGCGCTTCGGATCGCTAAGCGCACAATGCGCGACGATGATTTGGCGCGGCGCGAAGTTGCTGGGATTATTCGCATCGATGTCGGGTTTGGTGCGAAAGAAGGTAATTTGAAATCCAAGCGAGTCGCCGTTCTGCGTCCCGAGCCAACCGGTCACATACCACCACTCGGTTCGAAATTGCGGATGGCTGCCGAAGTCTTGCGGAAACCTCAACGGATGGTCCCTGGTAACCGGCGCATAAACGGCTCCCGCCGCAGCCATCACGCAACAGAGGCCAAGTGCCAGCAGCGCGAGAGCTTTCTTCACCAGTCCTCACGGACAGCACGTACGGCATCCTGACTCAATGCGGCGCGGCCACTCCAGACTGCAGTGATGGCCGCCGCTCCGATCAATACGAGACTCAGCAGAGCCAACGGCCACACGGGCACATTGAGATCAATGCTCCAGTTGAAAGACTGCCGATTGACGACGTAGACCAGCACCACACTTAGCGCAATGCCAAGCGCCAGCCCGTAGATTACGCCGAAGGTGCTGGTGAGAATTCCCTCGTCCGCCAACATGGCGATGACCTGACTGCGCAGCATGCCGACGTGCCTGAGCATGCCGAATTCGGCGCGGCGGGCGAGGGCGGTTGAACCGGCGGCGAAACTCACGCCGGTGAGCCCAATGATGACCGCGATGACTTCGAGCGCATAGGTTATGGCAAAGGCGCGATCGAAGATCTGCATCGATCTCTCATGCAGCGCCACGGTGCTCGTGATCTCTACGGCATCGCCGTTACTCAAGCGCGAGCGCAGCAGCTTTTCCATGGATATCGCATCGGCGCCGGGACTTAGCCAGATCGATCCCTCATTGGCGCTCACATCGCCGCTGGCGGCCTGATAGGCCTGCCTTGAGACGACGATCGAACCCGAGAGGCGCGCGTAGTCGCGCCAGACCCCGGCGACCGAGAACGACCGCAGGCGCCCAGCCAACGGCAGCTTGATCGTATCGCCAAGCTTGTAACCGTAAAGATCTTGGAATGCTTCCGAGATCCATGCCGCAGGGTTCTCGCCCAGCACCGGCGCACTTTGCATCAGCGGCAATTCGGCGGCAGTTTGCGTATCGGTCGCTCCGCGTGCGATCAGCGTTACGGGCGCGCGCTTCGGGTCAAGCAGCAGCTGCCGTGTGCGGCGAAACTCAATGCGCGAAATACCGGGTAGCGCCCCGAGTTTTGCCTGATCAACGCTTGACCAAAACGCAGTGTCATTGCCCAAAGGCCCACGCAGTTGCAGGTCAGCCGGCAGCAGTTTGCCAAGCCAGTGGTCGAAGGACACGCGGAATGAGTGGATCATGATGGCCATGGCGACCATTAAGCTGAAACTGACTATGATCGACGCCAGGCTCAGCGCCGACAGGCCGACGTTTTCCCGCAGCTGCGCTACCGCGGTGTCCAAGACGATGCGACGAGTGCGGGGTGCAAGCATCAAGCCTTTCAGGGTCAGGGTGGGTACTAACAGCACTGCACCCAACAGCAGCGCCGCGATCGCAGTGTAGCCAAAAACCGGTAACCCGCCGATGGGCGGCAGCCACGCCAGCGCGGTACCCAGAATCAGCAATGCGAGACCGATGCGCCAGTTGCTGCGAGCGACGACCTGATAGTCGCCATCGCCGCCCTTCAGTGAGCGGGCCGGAGGCTGGCGCGCGGCGTTGCGGGCCGGAGCCCAAGCACCGATGCACGCCACTACGACGCCAATCGCGAAGAACGCCAACAATTGTACCGGCGCGGCTTGAAGCGAAGCACCCACCGCGCGCAACTGCCCATTGCCAAGATCGGCTGTTAGATATTTGAGTATCCCAGCCGCGATGAGAACGCCGAGCATCACTCCGATCAGTGATCCGAGGGTGCCGAGCGCTAATCCCTCACCCACCAGCGCGCCACGCAACTGGCCCTGCGTAGCTCCCAGCGCGCGTAACAACGCGAGTGATCGACGTCGACGCAGTACCGAGAGCGACTGAGTGGAGAATACCAAGAACGCGCCGGTGAACAGCGCAACGAGAGCCAGCATGTTCAAGTTCACCCGATAAGCTCGGGTCACCGACACTGCACGGTCGCGTTCGACTTGCGGCGCGATAGCGAGCACGCCTGCGGGAAGGGCTTTGCCGAGATCGCGGCGAAAGGAGTCCACATCCGTCCCGGGCAGCAGGCGCAAGTCGATGCGATTCAAGCGGCCTACCGCATTGAAAGTCCACTGGGCCGACGCGATGTCCATCAATCCCAAGGCGCGCGGATAGGCGCCTTCCGACAATATTCCAAGGACGCGCAGCGTCTTGCTCGAACTTCCGACCGTCACCGCCAATCGATCGCCGCGGCGCAGCTGCAGCGCTCGCGCAGCCGCGCTGCTTAAGTAAATGGCATCGGAATCGAATAGCTGAAAGATGCCATCGCCGATATCGCCGATGAGCGTCGGTTGCAACGCTGCGGCCTGGAACGGATCTAGACCCAATACTTTGAGAGTGTCATTGCGTCCTGACAGCGCGACGTCGAGTTCCAACACGGGACTCAAGGCGCTCACGGCGGCGTTGTGCGCCAAATCGACGAACACCTGTTCCGTAAAACCTTCCGGACTGCGAACGACGATGTCGGCTTCGCCAACCAGCCGTTTTGTGGCCAACCCAAACTCATTGAGTGCGGAGGTGTTGACTAGGTACACGGACGAGCCCAGAGAGACCCCCAGCGCCAAGGCCAGAACCGTCACTAGGAAGCGGGCTGGTTGCTCACGTATCTGAGCCAGAAGCAGCATCCGCCATAGGCTGAACGAGCGGGTTTCATTCACCGCGTGGGTTCCAAGCTGTGCAGGCCGCGCGCATCAAGCACCAGGATGCGATCGGCAGTGTCCGCCGCCATTCTTGAATGAGTGATGAGAATCCCGGCGCCGCCGTTCGCTTTGACTTGCCCTCGCAGCAACGAAAGAATCTGCGCGGCGCTGCGGGTGTCGAGATTTCCCGTTGGCTCATCGGCGAGCACCAGGCGCGGTCGATGCACCAAAGCGCGCGCGATCGCAACGCGCTGGATCTCGCCGCCGGAGAGCTCTCGTGCCTGACGACGAGCCAGCGCTTCGATTCCGACCGCCATGAGTATTTCCCGAGCACGCACGCTGCGCTCAGGTTCGCCGATGCCGAGCAAGTCCAAGGGAAGCGCAACGTTTTGCTCTACCGACAGATACGGCAGAACATGAAAGGCCTGAAACACAAAGCCGATGGTACGCCGCCGCAATAGCGTCGTGGCGTCATCGTCCAAGGTCGCGAGGTCGATACCCTCGAGCAGCACGCGGCCGCTGTCGGTCTTATCGAGACCTGCCAGTAAATTGAGCAGGGTCGATTTGCCGACGCCCGATTCGCCCATTACGGCAAGATATTCGCCCGGTAAAACCTCGAGATCCACGCCCTCAAAAATCGGCAACCGGTCTTTGGAAAAGCGCTTGCCTAAGTTCTCAAGCCTAACAATGGAGTCAGTCACCGCGGCCCGCAGGCCTTAAGCGGCATCGACTCCGATCACGGCTTTGACCTCCAAGAAATCGCGCAATCCGTGTTCGCCCCACTCGCGACCGTTGCCCGACATTTTGAAGCCGCCAAACGGCGTATTCATGTTGCCTGACGCGCCGTTCAGCGTCACTTGACCCGCGCGAATCCGAGCGCCGATGCGGCGCGCGTGTAGATTGTCTTTGGACCACACGTAAGCAGCCAGGCCGTAAGGCGTGTCGTTCGCGATCTGCACCGCTTGCTCTTCGTTGTCATACGGCAGAATGCATAACACAGGCCCGAAGATCTCTTCGCGCGCGATGGTCATGTCATTCCTCACATTGGAAAATATGGTCGGTTTGACGAAGTAGCCTTTGGTGAGCCCGTCGGGACGCCCCGAACCGCCGGTGACCACTTTTGCGCCCTCGGCGATGCCTTTGGCGATATACCCCTCGACACGCTCGAACTGCAGTTTCGAAACGACCGGACCCAAGTTGGTCTTCTCGGAAGTGGGATCACCGGTGATCACCGATTCGGCCACTCGCTTCGCGATCACTTCTACTTCCGCCAATTTCCCAGCGGGCACCAACATGCGCGTCGGCGCATTGCAAGATTGGCCGGAATTTTGAAATACATGGAGCACACTCTTTGTGACGGCGCGCTCAAAGTCCGCATCGTCAAGCAGCACATTGGGCGATTTACCGCCGAGCTCTTGGTGCACGCGCTTGACCGAGGCGGCGGCGTTCTTGGCGACTTCGGTGCCGGCACGTGTGGATCCCGTAAAGGACACCATGTCGACTTCGCGGTGGGAAGACAACGGCGCGCCGACGCCATTGCCGTCGCCGTTGATGAGGTTGAATACGCCGGCGGGAACCCCCGCCTCATGCATGATCTTCGCCCAGATGATGGCACTGAAGGGCGAATACTCGGAAGGCTTGAGCACCATCGTGCATCCTGCCGCGAGCGCTGGCACCACCTTTGCGGCCACTTGATTCATCGGCCAGTTCCAAGGAGTGATCAAGGCGCAAACCCCGACGGGTTCCTGGACCAAGCGGACGGTGCCGTGCATCTCCTCGAATTTGAAGTTCTTGAGCACTTCGATCATGGCGCTGATGTGGCCCACACCTACGCCGGTCTGAGAGCCTTTCGACAAAGTGATGGGAGCGCCCATTTCAATCGAAATGGCCTGTGCGATTTCGTCGTAGTGCGCCTTATAGGCGGCCAGGATACGTTCCATGAGCGCCAGTCTTTCAGCCGGGGAACTGCGTGAGTAGCTGTCGAACGCGCGGCGTGCTGCCATCACGGCGCGATCGACATCTTTGCTGCTGCCCATCGATATGACGCCCGCGACCTCTTCTGTGGCCGGGTTAATGACCTTGAGTTCTTTGGGTTCGACTGGATCGACCCATGCGCCGTCGATGTAGAACTGCCGGTTGTCATATGTCATTGCAAGCCCCTTGAAATGCGATTACTTTCTGAAACGCATTCTACCTGCTGACCGGCCAATTCGCAGGACGATTGGCCGACCGCGCCTCGGTTATGGCGCAGGGCGTAAGCTGAATGATTGTCTCCGGTCGCCGACTGTCGCTGTGGCCGGCACCAACAGGCATGATTCCGCTCAAGTTTTGTGGCCATGGTTCGCATTCTGGCGCCGATATTGTTGTTAGGCTTCCGTTTATGAGAGATATCAGCGCACGGGTTCGTGTAACGGCCTTGGCCGGTCTTTTGGGCCTGGCACAGGTCCTCTCGGCGGCCGCCGCGATGGAATGGAATCCGGTTCCCGCGCACCCGGTGGAAATCGGAGCGCAGGCAAGCCGATTGATCGTGGGCTTTCGGGCCACGCCGGCAAATTCGACCACCCAGCTGATTAAGTCGCGCATCAAAGCCCAGGTAGTCCGTGTCACGCAGGCGCAGACCTCGCGAGCGGACGTCGGCGCCCTGATTCAGCGAACTGGCATCGGCATGACGGCTTCACGCCAGTTTGCACCGAGCATGCATGTCGTGATTCTTCAGAATACTTTGTACGGCGCGGACGTGGCGGCTGTGCTCGATAAGTTGCGAGCCGACCCAGCGGTCGCTTTTGCAGACGTCGATGAGCGGCGCTACCCGCATGCGCTGCCGGACGATCCTTTATTCCTGCCCACCCCCGGCATTGCCACCGGTCAGTGGTACATGCTGACGCCTACGCCTAGCGGCGATGCTTCGGCCACCGACGCGGTCTCCGCGTGGGACATTACCCAAGGCAGCTCCGGCACAGTGATTGCCGATGTGGATAGCGGCATACGATTCGACCATCCTGATCTACTCCGGGCGGGCTTTGGCGGGCGGTTGCTGCCGGGCTACGACTTTGTCGGCCAAGACCTCGACTCATCCAACAGCACCCCATTGGGGAGCTTCCTGGTGGCAAACGACGGCGACGGTTGGGATCCCGACCCGTCGGATCCCGGCGATTGGATCGACAGCACCGACTTGAAGAACACGAAGGTGTTCCCCAGCAAGAACTGCAGCGCCGAAAACAGTTCGTGGCACGGCACGCGAGTCATGGGGGTGCTCGGCGCTCATACAGACAATCTGATTGGCATCGCGGGCATGACTTGGAACCCCTACCTCTTGCCGGTGCGCGCATTGGGGAAGTGCGGCGGCTTGGATTCCGACATTATGGCCGGAATGATGTGGTCTGCCGGCATGCCGGTGACCGACAATTCAGGCAATCCGATTCCGGTCAATCCTTATCCTGCCGACATCATCAACTTGAGTCTCGGCGGATCGGGAAGCTGCGCCGGATCCGGCTATCAGTCCCTTGTGACCACCCTCGCCGGCATGGGTGTGCTGGTGGTTGCATCCGCCGGCAACCAACAGGGCCCCGTCGACATACCCGCCAACTGTCCGGGCGTCTTAGCCGTCGCCGGATTGAGAAATGTCGGCACCAAAGTGGGTTACAGCAGCTTGGGCCCAGAGGTAGGCATCGCCGCGCCGGCGGGCAACTGCGTGAATGGCCCCGGCCTTCCATGCCTAAGATCTATCGACACCACGGTCAACCAGGGAGCGACAGTCCCCGGCAGCAATTCCTACACCGATCAGACAAATTCCAATCTCGGCACTAGCTTTTCTGCGCCCATTGTTTCGGGAATTGCCGCACTCATGCGCGCCGCCAACGCAAATCTCACGCCGCCACAATTGATTGCACGCATCAAAGCGAGCGCGACGGCGTTTCCACAGCCGGTCGGACTTCCCCAGTGCCCCGCGGTTTCTTCCACCACCGGCGAGTGCGCCTGCGTGCCGGGCCAATGCGGTGCCGGCATGGTGAATGCGTTTAGCGCCGTCAAGGCCGCGCTGAATCCCATTTCAGCGGTAAAAATTCCTGCGGGTTTCATCGGCGGCGCCGGCACCTTCGATGCCAGCGGCAGTGTGGCGGCCTGCCACGCCACGATATTCTCTTACGCATGGACTAAGACAGGCGCGGTTAGCATCGTGTCCGGCGCAGCGAATGCGCAAGTGAATGTCACTTCCTCCGGCAAAGGAACTCTGAACCTCGTTGTGACGGATTCGGCCGGCAATACCGACACGGCCATCGTCAATTTCACCGCCAACGGCGCGAGCACCACGGCGCCGTCTTCGGCTGGCTCGAGTGCGACTGCGTGCATTGCTCTCATGACCGTGACCCCGGCGGCGCCCACAGTCGCTGCGGCGTTCTCACCGTCCAGTGTTGCTGCGAATGCCTCTGCCGTGCTGACCGTGACTTTAGGCAATACCAATGGCTTCGCATTGACACAATCGGGAATTACCGTGTCCTTGCCGGCCAACTTGACGCTGGGTTCGCCGACTCCGGCAAGTACCTGCGGCGGTGCGTCGTTGTCCTTGAGCAGCACGGCCAGCAGCGTTACATTGTCCGCGGCTAACATTCCTGTCGATGGCAGCTGCGACATTTCCTTCGGCGTAACCAGCACCACAGCGAGTACCTACGTCGCCAGCATTCCTTCAAACACTCTTATGACCGGGCCCGCCGGCGCCAACGCCGCGCCGGCCTCTGCGACGCTCACTGTGACCGCGCCGGGCGGCAGTGTCACCCAGACCGCCAACGGCGGCGGTCATGGCGGCGGCGGAGCTCTGGATTGGATGGATATCATGCTAGTGACCGGGGTGCTGCTCATCGTTCGAGGGCATGCTGCAAAGCGAGTGCGGCACTAGGGCGGGCAAAACACGCAGCGAGGCAATGACGTTATAATCCACGCGATGTCAATTCCCAATCTGCGGCGTGCAACGATTCAATCGGTAAAGACCCATCGCGACGCGCGCGGCACCTTATTCGAACCCTTGACAGATGCCGAATTGCACACGCAGAAGAATGTGCATGTCGTCCTTACCCAGCCCAATGAAGTGCGCGGCAATCACGTGCATCGCACCGCGGTGGAAACCACCACGGTGGTGGGCCCGTGCCGGGTGCGCCTGAAGGAAGACGGCGAGATCAAGGACCTTGACGTGGCCGCGGGAGACATTCTGCGATTGACCATACCGCCCGGTGTCGCGCATGCATTTCACAATACCGGCAGTTCCACCATGGTGTTGGTGTCATTCAGCACCAACTTGCACGATCCCGAAGGCGCCGATACGCAGCGGGAGCAGATCCTCTAGGTCCACTGGCAGAGCATTTCGATGCAAGCCATCTCGTTCAAAAATATCAGCTTGTTTAAGCGGGGAATCTGGCTGAGCGCGGCCGCCTTGATGGTGTGCGTCGCGGCACCGTCGATGTTTGACGGGAGCTTGTGGAAAAATCCGCTTTGAGCGTCACGATGCGGCACCTGCGTCGCCTTTGGGAATATCAAGCTCGTAGCCGCGCTTGAAATCCTGAATATGCTTTTCCATCCATCCTCGGGCCTGATCGCTCTTTTTGAGCTTGATGGCCTCGATAATTTTGCTTTGTGCGGCTTGAATGCGCGTCCGCGCCTGCGGCACGCGATCAATCAGCCGCGTCTGCGTCGGCACCAGCAGCAAGTTGAGCGGCGCTTGCGACAGCGCCAATACTTGATTGCCGCTGGCTGCGGCGACCGCAGTAAAAAAATCCACGACGGCTGAAACCGCGCCCGCGGTATCGGTGATGTCGCGCTTGAAGCGCGCGCTGGCGCGCGTGAGCCCGAGCAGCTGGGCCGCGGTGCGCCGCGAAGCGGCATACTGGGCTGCAGCAGGCTCGAGCGCCATCATGGCCTCCCACAGTTCCATGAAGGTCACATCGTGCAGGGCCAGTGCGCGGCTCACGCCGGAACTGACACGGCGCGGTTCCGGGCGCGTGACGCGCAGGCGTTTCTCGCCGCGTTCCCGTCCCAGCAGCCCATGCACCTCCAGTTCGCGGATGGCCTCGCGAATTGTCGAGCGGTTGACGCCGAATTGGCGCGCGAGGTCAGTCTCCGAGGGCAGGGCATCGCCGGTGCGCAACGATCGGGCCACGATGCGCTGTTCAATCAGGTTGGCGATCTGCCGGTAGGCAGGGTGATCATCCAAGGGCACGAACAGATCGCTCATGCGCCTTCTCCGAACAGTTCGCGACCAATCAGCATGCGGCGAATCTCCGAGGTGCCCGCGCCTATTTCGTAGAGCTTGGCATCGCGCAGCAATCTACCGGTGGGGTAATCGTTGATGTAGCCATTGCCGCCCAGCAGCTGAATCGCATCGAGCGAGGCACGGGTTGCAGCCTCCGCGCAGAACAGAATGCACGCCGCGGCATCTTTGCGGGTGTAATCGCCCCGGTCGCACGCCGAAGCCACCATGTAGACGTAGCTGCGGCAGGCGTTCAAGGAGGCATACATGTCCGCGAGCTTGCCTTGCACGAGTTCAAAAGTGCCGATGGGCTGACCGAACTGCTTGCGTTCGCGCACGTACGGCACCGCGACGTCCAGCGCGGCCGCCATGATGCCCAGCGGGCCGCCGGAGAGCACCACGCGTTCATAGTCCAGACCGCGCATCAAGACGTTGACGCCCTGATTTTCGGTGCCCAATAAGTTGGCGGCGGGCACTTCGCACTGATCGAACAGCAATTCGCTGGTGCTCGAGCCGCGCATGCCGAGCTTGTCGAGCTTTTGCGCCGGCGTAAAACCCGGGAATTCCTTTTCGATGATGAACGCACTGATGCCGCGCGAACCGGCTTCGGGCGCAGTCTTGGCGTACACGACCAGCACATCGGCCTCAGGCCCATTGGTGATCCACATCTTACGGCCATCGAGCACGTAGTGTTCGCCACGGCGGACTGCCCTGAGCTGCATGGAGACCACATCGGACCCGGCACTGGGCTCGGACATGGCCAGTGCGCCAACGTGCTCGCCGCTGATGAGTTTCGGTAGGTAGCGCTGCTTCTGCGCCTCCGAACCGTTGAGCGCCAGCTGGTTCACGCACAGATTTGAATGCGCGCCATAGCTTAAACCGACCGCGGCCGAAGCCCGCGAAATCTCTTCCATCGCCACGGTGTGAGCGAGGTAGCCCAAGCCCGCGCCGCCGTGTTGCGGGCTTACGGTGAGCCCCAGCAGGCCGAGCTCGCCCGCTTCGCGCCAAATGTCGCGAGGAAACTCATTGCTGCGGTCGATCTCCTGTGCGCGCGGCGCGATGCGTTCCTCGGCGAAACGGCGCACCTGATCGCGGACGGTGTCGATCACCTCGCCGAGGCCGAAGGTGAACTCTCGATAAGCGGAATTGGCCATTTTTGCCGGCCCCCCATTGTCATAGGACCAGGATCGTTGGATAATCGGACTGTCCGACAATTCTGCCATGCTCAGGGCAACAAAGCTAATGGCCAAGATAGCTTCGCAAATCGATACCCGATCGCAGGACTTTGCCGACAACCGCGCCGCCATGCAGGCGCTGGTCGATGACCTGCGCAGCTCGCTGCGCCGCAACGCGGCCGGCGGCAGCGCGGCTGCGCGCGCCAAGCATACGAAGGCGGGTAAGTTGCTGGCGCGCGAGCGAATCGATGCCTTGCTGGATCCGGGTTCGCCATTCTTGGAGCTGTCGGCGTTGGCTGCGCAGGGTGTCTATGGCGAGGATTTGCCGGGTGCGGGTCTGATTACGGGGATCGGCCGGGTGTCCTCGCGCGAATGCATGGTGGTGGCGAACGACCCGACCGTCAAAGGCGGTACCTATTATCCCTTGACCGTGAAAAAGCATCTACGGGCGCAAGAGATCGCGGCGGATAACGCATTGCCTTGCATCTACTTGGTCGAAAGCGGGGGGGCCTTCCTGCCGAGACAAGACGAGGTATTTCCCGACCGCGATCATTTTGGCCGCATCTTTTTCAATCAAGCGCGGCTCTCGGCGCAAGGGATCGCGCAGATCGCCGTGGTGCACGGTTCATGCACCGCGGGCGGCGCATACGTTCCGGCCATGTCCGATCAGGCCATCATCGTTCGCAATCAGGGTCGGGTTTTTCTCGGTGGACCGCCTTTGGTGCGCGCTGCCACCGGTGAGGAGATCGACGCGGAATCCTTGGGAGGGGCGGACGTTCACTGCCGCCGCTCCGGCGTCACTGATTACTACGCGGAGAATGACACGCACGCACTGGCGTTCGCGCGGCGTGCGGTCGCGCGCTTGCGTCCAACCACCTTGCGCGCTGCGACAGCAGCTTCTCCGGTAAGCGGCTCGGAATGTCGCTTCGATCCCACGGAGCTGTACGGGGTGATCCCGCAGAATTCTCGCAAACCCTATGATGTGCACGAGCTCATCGCAAGGCTGGTTGACGGCGCCTGGTTCGATGAGTTCAAGGCGCTCTATGGCATCACGCTGGTGTGCGGATTTGCGGACATCCACGGCACAACGGTTGGGATATTGGCGAACAACGGCATCTTATTTTCCGAGAGCGCGTTGAAGGGCACGCATTTCATCGAGCTGTGCTGTCGAGAAGGCATCCCGCTGGTTTTTTTGCAGAACATCGCAGGCTTCATGGTCGGACAAGCGGCTGAAGCCGGGGGCATCGCCAAGGATGGGGCTAAATTGGTAACCGCGGTGGCTTGCGCAGCGGTTCCCAAATACACCGTCGTGATCGGCGGCAGTTTTGGCGCTGGAAATTATGCCATGTGCGGCCGAGCCTACAATCCGCGCTTTTTGTTTCAGTGGCCGAATGCACGCACCTCGGTCATGGGCGGCGAGCAGGCGGCCAGCGTTTTAGCAACGATCAAACGTGAAGCGCTCGAGCGTAGCGGGGAAACCTTCAGTGATGTCGAGGAAGAGAAGCTCAAGGCGCCGATTCGCGAGCAGTTCGAGCGGCAGGGACATCCGTACTACGCCTCTGCGAGGCTTTGGGATGACGGGGTCATCGACCCGCTCGACACCCGCAGGATCTTGGGACTGGCACTCGAGCTGACCCGCGCCCAGGAATCCGTTGCCACGCGCTTCGGCGTGTTTCGAATGTGAGATGAGGCAATGATCCGACGACTACTGGTCGCCAATCGCGGCGAAATCGTTTGCCGCATTGCGCGCACCGCGCGGCGCCTAGGGGTAACGACCATCGCGGTGTATTCCGATGCGGATCGCAATGCCCAGCACGTGCGAATCGCCGACGAGGCGTACCATCTGGGAGCGGCTCCCGCCGCCGAGAGCTACCTTGATAGCGGCAAGCTCATCGCGCTGGCCAAGCGCGTGGGCGCTGATGCCATCCACCCTGGCTACGGATTTCTTTCCGAGAATGCCGGCTTTGCGCAAGCCTGTGTCGATGCGGGTTTAATCTTTATCGGCCCGCCGGCGGCCGCGATCAGAGCCATGGGATCAAAGAGTGCGTCGAAGGCTGCAATGGCGGCCGTTGGCGTGCCGGTGGCGCCCGGTTATCACGGCAGCGAGCAGTCGGTTCAGCGCCTTATCGAAGAGGCGGCGCGCGTCGGATATCCGCTCATCATTAAGGCCAGCGCGGGAGGCGGCGGCAAGGGCATGCAAGTCGTCAATGCCGCCGCGGAAGTGTCGGCCGCTGTGGAATCGGCGCAACGTCTGGCACGCACTGCATTCGGCGACGATCGCTTGCTGATGGAGCGCTATTTTCCCAAGGCGCGCCACGTCGAGGTTCAGATTTTTGCCGATTCGCGCGGGCAAACGATAAGCCTGTTTGATCGCGATTGCTCCGTGCAGCGTCGCCATCAAAAGATTATCGAAGAGGCGCCGGCGCCTGACCTACGCGACGACGTGCGCGCTGCGATGGCACAAGCTGCGATCAAAGCTGCGCAAGCCGTCGACTATGTGGGCGCAGGCACGGTCGAGTTCTTGGTCGACGATGCGCAGAATTTTTACTTCATGGAAATGAATACCCGCTTGCAGGTGGAGCACCCGGTTACGGAAATGATTGCCGGGATCGATCTGGTGGAGTGGCAATTGCGAGTTGCGGAAGGTGAGCCGCTGCCGCTCACCCAGGTCAGCCGAGGCGGATTTGCGGTCGAGGCTCGTTTGTATGCTGAAGACCCGGCGCGCGACTATTTGCCGAGCATCGGCCGGATCTCTCATCTGTGCTGGGCCGAGAAATCACCGGGACTGCGCCAGGATACGGGCGTCGAACAGGGTGACGAAGTTTCGTCGTATTACGATCCCATGCTCGGAAAAATTATCGCCTGGGGAGAAACGCGAGCCGCGGCCATTGATCTTTTGCGGCGCGCCCTCGGTGAAATCGAGATCGTGGGCGTCGCGACCAACCGAGCGCTGCTTGCCAGCGTGCTCGCCGATGAAGAGTTTCGCCGCGGCGCGGTCGCCACCAATTTCCTCGGTGCGCGTCGGGAGAAATTGCGGTTCGGCGACCCGGCTGCCGCGGTTATGGACTTGGCGCTTGCGGCGGTGTGGTGTGCCTCTCGGCGCACCGATGCCAACGCACTCTGGGAAGATACGCGCGGCTGGCGCGTGGCGGCGCCCGCAAGCACGAATTGGCGATTTGGCGAATTCCTCGCGAGCGTCGATCTCGTTTCGAGTGATTGCTACTTGGCGCGGCTGGCCGGCACGGAACTGACGGTGCGAATTCTCGCACGTGACGCGGCATCGCTTCGTGTCGAATGCGACGCTGGGGTGCAAAGCATGCGCGTCGTCGAGGCCGCTGCCGCGCTGCATCTTTTTCGCAACGGACAGCATGTGGTATTGAACCTTGACCGCACCGACGCTGCATTGCAAGTCATTGGCACATCAGAGCAGGGCTCATTGCTCACGCCCCTGCCGGGAACCATCGTGGCGGTACACGTCGCCGCTGGGCAGCAAGTTGCGCGGGGCGCGGCGCTTATTACCGTCGAAGCCATGAAGATGGAGCACACCCTGACGGCGCCCTATGACGGTGTCGTTTCTCGGATTGCCTTTGGATTGGCGGATCGGGTTCAGGCAGGTGCCGTTTTGGTGGAACTCGCGCCGCTTTAGAGGATCGACGTTAGGCGACTTGGCTGTCAGCAACCATTTCGAGCGCCGGGAGCGTCACTTTGAAGCGAGTCTCTTGGCCCACGATGCTGGCAAGGGCAATCTTGCCGCCGGCCTCGTGTACATAGCGGCGCACAAGCGACATGCCGCTGCCGTGCTTGGCATCTCCAGGGCTATCCGCCATGGTTGTGAAGCCGGATTTGAAAATCAATTTGATTGCCTGACGATCGCGTAACTGTTTGGCTTCTGCTTCGCTCAACAGTCCTCTCGCTACCGCGACGTTTCGAACCTTGTCCGGATCCAAGCCGCGTCCATCGTCTTGAAACAACATT
The DNA here is from genome assembly GCA_041690895.1 of Gammaproteobacteria bacterium. Classification (GTDB taxonomy): domain Bacteria; phylum Pseudomonadota; class Gammaproteobacteria; order Steroidobacterales; family Steroidobacteraceae; genus Bog-1198. The sequence goes on along the minus strand of JBEPVT010000006.1, from coordinate 70,925 downwards.
TCGAAGCCATTGCCAGCAGCCGATCTGAACTCCAGCAGCAGCGTGGCATTTTGCGGCTTGCCGAGCTGCTCGCGTTCGGCAGCAGTTTCAATGCCGTGAAACACAGCGTTGCGGATCAGTTGGATGGCAACGTTTTTCACGGTGGCTTGATAGCGCGACGGCAGCAAGTCCAAGCCATTGCAATCGAGGACAACGGTCTTTTGATTTTCTTGCGCAACCAGATCGGTGAGCGTGGCCAAAGTGCTTTCGAGGCTGCCGACGGCAGCTATGCGCTGCGCAGGGCGCGATGCGTGTTGCGCCATCTCGGCGAGAAATTGCGGTGACTCGATAACTTGGGTGCCGTTTTCAGTGACCCGCGCTTCTGCTGCGGCCGGCTCAGCCTCGCGGGCCGGTGCGGCCTGCGAGGTCAGGGCGCGCAGCAGGGCAAATTGTCCGTACAGTGAATCGAGCTTGACGGCGAGCGGCAAGAAGTCGCTACCGCTTAAGGTTTCGCGGCTGCGCAATTCCTGCAGTGCATCTTCGAATTCGCGCGCAGCGCGCTGCAATCCGCTCAGCTTGAGTGCGGCAGCATCGCGGCGGATCCGATCGACTTCCTCTAGAGTCTCTTCGAGCTTGTTGCGAAAGGCTCCAGCCTCGCGCGCGTGCTTTTTTAGTACGCCGTTGATGGTTTTCATCGACGCATCGGTTTTTTGCAAGAAGGACCCGAAGCGCGCCCCGCCGGCTTGCAAGACACCGCGCAGGATCTCACCTTGGGTGCGCACGTTCACCCGCAAATCTTCCAATTCGCGCAGCTCCTGCGCTCGCGCCGTGATATCGGTGACCCGTACCATCCAAGAGCGCGGTTCAAGCGCTGTATCAACGCTGCTGAATTCGAAGCAGTAGTGGGCGGCAGTGTTGCTGCCATCTGCGTTCGGCAACTTCACTTCCACGTCTTGCAGCGGATTGGTCTCCTCGTTCCCGCCGCGTCCAGAATCGAGCAGCCGCGTCATGTAGGTGCGCACGACAGTCAAGGTCTTGGCAGAGACCAGCGGCCCGATGAGTTTCTCTACCGTTAGACTGGCAAAGTCCTGGCGACGCAACAGCGCGCCCAGCGATGCGGAAACCTGGGGCTGAATCTTGCCTTTGGAATCCATCAAAAACAGCCCGATGGCACTGGTCTTCAGAATGGCGTCGGTCAGCCGATTGCTGGCGCTTATGAGTTCCTGTTTTTCGCGTTCGTGGCGTTTAACGGAGATGAACATAGCCTTGGCAGGGTGCCAAAGCGCACGCGCGCGAGGCATGATGGGTGTCACAGCCTAAGGGCGGCGATTTACTTATTGTTCGTCGTCGCGAGGTCCTGTGACGCGCGTCACGCTTCTCGCGGCGTCAATTACGCAACCGCGGCGATGGGCCCCAAGTCGGCGAGCAATTCGTCCGCCGATGCGTAGCGGACGCTTTGCTGTTTCGCCATGAGTCGATCAAGCAGCGGCTGCTGCATCGAGGTAGCCTCCGGCAATGATGGCACCGGCGAGCTGGCATGCTGCGACATGATGGCAACGGCGCTGCGCCCATTGTATGGCCTTTGCCCGGTCAGCATTTCATAAAACATTACGCCCAAGCTGTAAAGATCGGTGCGTACATCTACGCGCTGACCCTGCGCCTGTTCCGGGCTGATGTAATAGGGGGAGCCAAGAACTTGGCCGACGCCCGTGTTGCCGATTTCATCGAGCGAACGGCGCGCCAGACCGAAATCGATGAGCACCGGGGAATTGTCCTCGCGCAACATGACATTCGCAGGCTTGAGGTCGCGATGCAAAATCCCGAAGACATGGATGACGCGCAACGCTTCAGCTATGGCACGTAAGTAGTAGAGGCTCTCATCCACGCTTAAGGGGTTGCGTAGGCGATCGCGCAGGTCGCCGCAGGGAAAATATTCCATCGCCAGGTACAAATGACGTGGTTGCGAGCCGAAGTCATGAATTTCGGCGATCGCCCGATGCGTGATGCTGGAAATGATCTCGTACTCGCGCTGAAATCGCTCAGCGTCGCCCAATTCCCGCTCGGACTCGCCGCGGGTCATCACTTTGAGCACGATATTTCTGCGCAGGCGTTCGCTGCGCGCCAGAAACACGGACGAAAAATTGCTGGTCGCAATCTCTTTGACGATCGAATATCCGGGAACTTCGATAATCGTCGAATTTTCGCTCTGCGCCATCATGGCTGCAGACTGGGCGGCGATACGCCGCTTGGCGCACGCTTCACCGACTGCCGTCAGCAACTGGTCTCTGGTGATTTGCGAGAGCGGTAGATAATCCTTCGCGCCGCCTTTCAGCGCGCGTACCGCCGACATTTCATTGCCATTGTCGGCCAACACGATGCAATACAGCGCGGGCTGCATCCGCAGAAGCTGGGTCATGTTGTTGAGTACCGCACTGGCCAGCGCTTCATTGGCAAAATCGGCTTGTAATATAACGGCGTCAGGCGTGCGCTCGCTAATGAGGCGGCTCAAGGGAGCCGATTCGCCGGCGCGTAACGTTGTTACCTGCGCGCTCGGCCAGTGGCTGGTCACGTGATGCGTCAGCCATTGCAGACGTTTCGTCTCGCCCCCCACCACAACCAGAATTGGACCCAAGTCTGCCATGCCGACAAGGGTAGTGGGTGTTGCCCCCGGATTACCCGTGGGGAATTCACATTTCGGCGCCCCAGGGACGCAGATACCTTGCAAATTACCCCATTTAGCCTGGAAAATTGCAACCAAAGCCCCAGTTCAGGGTCAGTTATTTCAATCCGGATCTTTCTTGGCTAGAGGACGTATTTCCATGGGAAGCATCAGAACCTGGTCGCTCGCCGCGATCGCGGGCATCTTTGTGGTGGTCGTAGCGCATCAGCGCTCGGATGCCGCTGGGCCAGCTCAGTTAGCTGCGCAATCGCTCGCCGCCGTACCGCCAGGCGGTGCCTCTGCTGCTCGTGTAACAGGCCTGCCGGATTTTTCGGGCTTGGTTGCCGAAGCCGGAGGCGCGGTGGTGAATGTCAGCGTCACGGAAAAGGCGCAGAGAATCTCCGGGCTCAATGGACAGGGGCAGGGAGATGGAGATGATCCGCTGTCGCAGTTTTTCCGCCGCTTTCAAACACCTTTGCCCGGACCTGAACGGGCACCGCCGAGCAAAGGCGTCGGCTCAGGATTCATCGTCAGTTCGGACGGGTACGTGTTGACCAACGCGCATGTGGTTTCCGATGCGTCCGAAGTCATCGTCACGCTCACCGACCGGCGCGAGTTTCTTGCCAAAGTCATCGGCATCGACAAGGCCAGCGACGTGGCGCTCATTAAAATAGCTGCGACCGGCTTGCCGACCGTACGTTTCGGCGACCCGTCCAAACTGCGTCCCGGTCAATGGGCTATTGCGATAGGCTCGCCGTTTGGATTTGAGAACAGCGTGACTGCGGGCGTCATCAGCGCACTGGGGCGGCCCCTGAACGACGGCAGCAACAGCCGCTATGTAACTTTTATTCAAACCGATGCAGCCGTGAATCCTGGAAATTCAGGCGGCCCACTCTTCAACATCGACGGTGAGGTCATCGGCATCAACTCCCAGATTTACAGCCGCACCGGCGGCTACATGGGCGTGTCGTTTGCGATTCCCATTGATCTGGCGTTGAACGTCAAGGAGCAGCTGCGGAAAAACGGCAAGGTGGTTCGCAGCCGTATCGGGGTGTCGGTACAGGATATTCGCCAGCAACTGGCGCTGTCCTTCGGCCTGGCGACGCCGCACGGCGCGCTAATCAGTTCTGTGGACCCCATGGGCCCGAGCGAGAAGGTGGGTTTGAAAGCGGGCGATGTGATCACCAGCGTCAACGGCCGCAACATTGATCATTCATGGGATCTGCCTGCCATCATTTCGCAGCTGGCCCCAGGCAGTCAGGCGCGACTGGGAATCTGGCACGAGCGGAAAGCGACCGAAGTGCTGGTGAAGACTGTGTTGCTGGAGGATACACCGACGCAAGTAGCGCGTGCTGCAGGCGAGGACGGCGGCGGCAAGCTTGGGCTCGTGTTGCGATCTCTGCAGCCGAGTGAGCAGGAGGAGTTGCACACCAAGGGTCGATTGCTGGTCGAGGATGTCAGCGGGCCGGCACTGGCTGCCGGTTTACAGCCCGGAGACGTCGTGTTGGGAGTCAACGGGGTTGGAGTTGCCACGGTGGCCGACCTGAAGCGCGAGATTGGCCGCGCCGGTCATAATGTCGCTCTGCTGGTGCAGCGCGAGGATGCGCAAACCTATTACCCGATTGATGTCGGGTGATGAGTTTCGTTGTACTTCAGTCTGGTAATCAGGCCTAATCGCGGGCGTGCAAAACGCCGCCGACTTATTCTCGCAGTCTAATGCTCGCGTCGCCGGCGCGGCGTCGGCGACCTTCCTGCCCACCTCGCGTTTAGAAATGGCGGCCCTGGGCTGGACGCAGTGCGACATTATCATCGTCACGGGCGATGCCTATGTCGATCATCCCAGCTTTGGAATGGCCATCATCGGGCGCGTCTTGGAGGCGCAAGGATTCAAAGTCGGGATCATTGCCCAGCCAAATTGGCATGGCATCCAAGAATTCGAGGCATTGGGTGCGCCGCGCCTGTTCTTTGGCGTGACCGGCGGCAACATGGATTCTATGGTCAATCGCTACACCTCGGATCGGCGGGTGCGAAGCGACGATGCCTATACGCCCACCGGAGTAGGCGGCAAACGTCCGGACCGTTGCGTCATTGTGTATTCGCAGCGGCTGCGTGAGGCATTCAAGAATGTGCCCATCGTTGTAGGCGGTATTGAAGCGAGCCTGCGACGGATAGCGCATTTTGATTACTGGTCCGAGCAAGTGCGCCGCTCGGTCTTGGTCGATGCGAAGGCGGATTTGCTGGTCTACGGAAATGCTGAGCGGCAGATCGGCGAGATTGCCCGACGGTTGCATGAAGGGGAGTCCATCGGCGACATCACCGATTTGCGCGGCACGGCGTATCTGCGCCGCGGTATGCCGGCTGGTTGGGTGGAAGTCGACTCAAGCGAATTGGATACGCCTGGTCCTTTGCAACCGCGCATTGATCCTTACGCCGGCGAGGAGGAGCGCAGGAGCGCGTTGCTGCCCACACCAGCGGCCGTGGCGTCGACTGCTGCAGCGGAGCCGCGGCCCGCGGCGCAGAAAGTGGTCAAGTTCTACCGCAAGGTACCGAACGCACAGCGCGAGCGCAGCGTTGTGCGTATGCCGTCGTTCGAACAGGTCAATCAAGATCCGGTGCTGTACGCGCATGCGTCGCGCATTTTGCACATGGAGTCGAACCCGGGAAACGCGCGCGCGTTGGTGCAACGGCACGGAACGCAGGAACTATGGCTGAATCCGCCGCCCATTCCCTTGAGCACAGCCGACATGGATGCAATTTACGAATTACCCTACGCACGCCGCCCGCATCCTTCCTATGGAGAGGCGAAGATTCCGGCGTATCACATGATTCGATTTTCGGTGGCCATTCAGCGTGGCTGTTTCGGCGGCTGCACCTTTTGTTCGATCACCGAACATGAAGGTCGAATCATCCAGAGCCGCTCGGAAGACTCCGTTATTCGCGAGATCGAAACGATTCGCGACGATGTGAAGGGATTCACCGGCGTTATCTCCGACTTGGGCGGGCCCACGGCGAACATGTATCGTCTGCATTGCAAAAGCACGGCGATCGAATCCGCGTGCCGACGCCCTTCCTGTGTGTTTCCCGGAATCTGTCCCAATCTCAATACCGATCATGCGCCGCTGATCAATTTGTATCGCCGCGCGCGCGCGGTGAAGGGCATCAAAAAGGTATTGATCGCCTCCGGTGTTCGCTACGACCTCGCGATCGAATCGCCGGAGTACGTCAAGGAACTGGCGACGCATCACACCGGCGGCTACTTGAAGATCGCCCCGGAAGCCATCGGCGAAGGTCCCTTATCCAAGATGATGAAGCCTGGCGTCGGCAGCTACTATCGGTTCAAAGAGTTGTTCGACAAATACTCGAAAGAGGCCGGTAAGGAACAGTATTTAATCCCTTATTTTATTGCTGCGCATCCGGGAACCCGCGATGTTGACATGCTCGAGCTGGCGCTGTGGCTGAAGAGCAATGGATTTCGCGCCGATCAAGTGCAAGCTTTCCTGCCATCGCCCATGGCGACTGCCACGGCGATGTACCACACGGCGAAGAATCCTCTGAAGAGGATTAGCCGCGTGAGTGAGGAAGTCGTGATCCCGAAGGGCATCAAGGTGCGCCGCCTGCATAAGGCATTTCTGCGCTATCACGATCCGGAGAATTGGCCGCTGTTGCGCGATGCCTTGAAGCGGATGGGACGCGCGGATTTGATCGGCAACGGCAAGCAGCATCTGATTCCGGCATATCAGCCGGTGGGCGGAAGGGCAGGGATGGCGACTCACGCGTTTCGCACGCAGCACACCGGACTGCCAAAATCAGGTCGTGCGGCCGGCAGCTCCCGCCGAGGCAAAAGGTAAAACACGAGCGGAATCGCTTGCTCACCGTCCTTTAGTACGATTACAGTTCTGGGCTGTCCAGCGGCTTGCCGCCGCATTTCATCAACGTTACCGCTTTAGGAGCGCAAAGAACTCCCAGGTTTGTCGGGGCGCGTGTGCAGAATGGATAAGTGGGTAGTACATAAATTTGGAGGCTCAAGCGTCGCGGATGCCGCGTGCTTTCGGCGGGTTGCCGAAATTGTCGAAGCCTCATCGAATCCGCGCGAAGCGATCGTTTTATCGGCCTGCCGCGGCGTCACCGATGCGCTGCTCGAGCTGGTTGCACTGGCCGAGCAACCCAGCAAGGAATTCGGTGCAGCCATTCGCGCATTGAAGGCGCGACACTTAGACTTGGCCGCCGAGCTGATTTCGAAGCCTGCATACGAAAAGTACCGAGCACAGCTCGAGCGCGATTGCCTGGATATTGCGGGCATGTTGCAGACTGTGCGGTTGATTCAGTCATCGAACTACTCAATGCGCGATGTAATCGCGGGTTTCGGCGAGATATGGTGCACGCGGGTGTTCGCACCGTTTTTACGCGAGCGCGCCCGCATGAAGGGCGACATTCTGTGGATCGATGCACGTGAAGTCATCATTGTCGAATGGGGCTCCTTGGGACCTGCGGTACAGTGGCCGGCGAGCGAGACCAATTTGCAGCGTTTGCTGCCGCCAAATTTCTCTGGCCGTCTGGTGGTGCCTGGTTTCATCGCCACCACCACTGCGGGAAAGCAAACCACGCTGGGGCGCAACGGCAGCGATTTTTCAGGATCCATTTTCGGCGCACTGCTGGACGCCGTCGAGATCATCATCTGGACCGACGTCGACGGTGTGCTATCAGCCGATCCACGGCTGGTGCCTAATGCGCAAGTCATCGATCAACTGTCATACAACGAGGCGATGGAGCTCGCGTATTTCGGCGCCAAGGTCATTCATCCTCAGACTATGGCGCCGGCGGTGACCCGCGACATCCCAATTTACATCCGCAACACCTTCGCACCGCAAAAGCGCGGCACGCTGATATGCGCAAATCCAGTCTCGGCGCTGATCGTAAAAGGCATTACCAGCATCGATCCGGTAGCTCTGGTGAATCTCGAGGGTGCCGGCATGATAGGCGTGCCCGGCACGGCGCATCGCTTGTTCGGCGCGCTGCGCGACTCGGGAATCTCCGTCATCCTGATTTCGCAAGGCAGCTCCGAGCACTCCATTTGTTTTGCGATTCCCGAAGCGCAGGCGGTACGAGCGGAAGAGGCGGTGCGCCGCGCATTCGATTCTGAATTGCGCGACGGCCAGATTCAGCACGTGGAGATTGCGCTGGGCATGAGTATTCTGGCGGTTGTCGGCGATGGCATGGCCGGCGCGCATGGCGTGGCGGCGAAGGTGTTCAATTCATTGGGCGACGCAGCGATCAGCGTGCGGGCGATTGCGCAGGGAGCCTCCGAGCGCAATATTTCCGTGGTAGTTGATGGCAAGGGTGCGGCGCGCGCATTGCGCGCGGTACACGCCGCCTTTTATTTATCGCCCAACACGCTGTCCATCGGCTTGATTGGACCTGGCACCGTCGGACGAGTGCTGCTGGCGCAGATCGCGACACAAATCGATCGACTGAGGGAATTGAATCTCGACCTTCGGGTGCGAGGCATCGCCAGCTCGAAGCGGATGCTGCTCGAGGAAACCTCGGTGGATTTGAGCCGCTGGACGCAACGCATGGCTGAAGCCGGCGAGCCATTGAATTTGGAAAAATTTATCAACCACGTGCAGGCCGATTACATCCCGCACACGGTAGTGATCGATTGCACGGCGAGCGCCGAGGTTGCCGATCAGTATCGCGACTGGCTGTCGCGGGGCATACATATCGTGACGCCTAACAAGAAGGCCAACAGCGGCACGCTTCCCTATTACCGATCGCTGCAAGATGCAAAACGCGGCGCAGGCACACACTACTTGTACGAGGCCACGGTCGGGGCGGGACTGCCGGTGATTCAAACACTACGCGACCTGCGCGGCACCGGCGATGAGATCATTCAAATTGAAGGCATTCTGTCCGGAACGCTGGCGTATTTGTTCAATGTCTTCGACGGCAGCGAGTCTTTCTCCTCCATTGTCCGCGATGCCAGGGCGAAGGGCTATACGGAGCCGGATCCGCGCGACGATCTGTCGGGCGTCGACGTCGCGCGCAAGCTCATTATTCTCGGTCGAGAAATGGGCCTTACCTTGGAAATCGCTGATGTTGAAGTCGAGGGCTTGGTGCCCGAGGCGCTTGCCCAATGCAGCGTCGAGGAATTCATGACCCGTCTGCCGGAGTCGGACGCCGCGATGGCCGCCACACTGGCCGAGGCGCGCAAGAAAAATCAGGTGCTGCGCTATGTCGGCCGTATTGGTGCCGCCGGCAAGGCAACCGTGGGCCTGATGCGTCTGGAGGCTAAGCACGCCTTTGCGAACATTGCGCTTACCGACAACGTCGTGCGCTTTGCGACGCGCCGTTATTGCGACAATCCGCTGATCGTGCAGGGGCCGGGAGCGGGACCTGAAGTGACCGCAGCCGGTGTGTTCTCCGATTTGCTGAGGTTGTCCGCCTATCTTGGCGCTCACATTTAGAAGCGAGGAATTGTGCTTACCGACGTCACCGCCTTCGCGCCAGCCACCGTTGCCAACGTCGGCATCGGCTTCGATATTTTGGGCCATGCGGTCGACGAAGTCGGCGATCGGGTGCGCATACGGCGCATCGAGGAAAATGAAGTGCGAATTCGCTCGATCAGCGGTGTTGCCATGGATCTGCCGGTCGAGCCGAAGCACAACACCGCCGGGCGCGCGGTGCAGGCCATGCACGCGGCACTGACTCCGGGTTTTGGATTTGAACTGGATATCGAGAAAGGCATCCCCTTGGGGTCGGGGATGGGCGGTTCAGCGGCTTCCGCCGTGGCTGCGGTCGTCGCCGCCAACGCGTTGCTGCATGCCCCGGCGGCGCAGATCCAGCTGCTGAAGTTTGCGATGCAGGGGGAAATTGTCGCCAGCGGTTCTGCGCATATCGACAATATCGCGCCGTGCCTGTACGGCGGATTGACCTTGACCGTGGGCATCGACAATCCGCGAGTCAAGCAAATTCCTGTTCCGCGCGGATTGCGCTGCGTGCTGGTGCACCCGCATATGTATCTGGGAACTCGCGAGGCACGCGCCATACTCAACGTCAATGTGAGCCGTTCAGACTATGTTTGGCAAAGCGCAAATCTCGCAGGCTTCATCAGCGGTTGCTACTCGAACGATTTGGAAATGATCCGCGAGTCGTTCAATGACGTCATCATTGAGCCGCAGCGGCAGTCATTGATTCCGGGCTTTAAGGATGTGCAGCGTGCGGCCATGTCCGCCGGCGCTCTCGGCTGCTCGATCTCCGGCGCGGGTCCCGCCGTTTTTGCCTGGTCGGCCATTCAGCACGCCGAGGCGGTGCGAGGCGCCATGGTGGCCGCCTTCGCCGTGCATCAGTTGCAGTCCGACTCATGGGTGTCTGTCATGCAGAACTACGGTGCCCGCGTCGTCAAGGCCCTATGCCCGGCATGAGGTTTGCCAGCACGAGCGGCGGCGCGCCGCAGGTGAGCTTGAGTCAAGCCATCGCGCAAGGTCTGGCTCCGGACGGCGGACTGTTCGTACCGGCAGAGATGCCGAGAATCGATGCGCAAGCCTATCCGGCGCACGCAAGCCTGGCGCAACTCGCACGCTTGAGTCTGGGCGGATTCTTCGCAGGAGATCGCTTAGGCGATGACCTTGCTGCAATTGCCGACGCCGCTTTGAATTTTCCTGCCCCGACGACCGCGGTTGCCGGGAGTCCCGATCCCTTGTTTGTTCTGGAGCTCTATCACGGGCCGACCGCCGCATTCAAGGACTTCGGGGCTCGATTCCTGGAACAGTGCCAGCAGCGCCTGCAGTCAGACGCCCCTGCGCAGCCGCTGACCATCCTGGTCGCGACCTCGGGCGACACGGGGGGCGCGGTTGCCGCCGCCTTTCACCGTCGAGCCTGGGCGAGGGTGGTCATTTTATATCCTCGAGGGCTCGTCAGTCCGCGGCAGGAGCGCCAGTTGACCTGTTGGGGCGACAACGTGCTGTCTTTGCGTGTCAGCGGCACATTCGACGATTGTCAAGGGCTGGTCAAGACGGCATTTCGCGATCCAATACTGAGCCAAAGGCATCGCTTTAGCTCGGCCAATAGCATCAATATCGGTCGTTTGCTGCCCCAGATGGTTTACTACATCGCTTCCAGTCTCGCGATCGCCAAAAGCACCGGCAGGAAGCCGTCCTACATCATTCCTGCGGGAAATCTGGGCAATGCCTGCGCGGCGCTGTGGGCACGCGCCATGGGATTCCCGCTAGCGCGCATCATCCTGGCGCATAACCTGAATCGCACCGTTCCTGACTTCTTGTCCACGGGCCAATGGCGGCCTCGGCCCAGCATAGCGACGCTCGCTTCCGCCATGGACGTGGGCAATCCCAGCAACATGGAACGTATTCGATCGCTGTACCCAACTTTGGAGGCAATGCGCGAACATTTGAGCGCGCAGAGCATCGATGACGCTACAATTCGCTCTCGTATCGGAGGGGACTTCATGCAGTTCGGACGCGAATGGTGCCCGCACACCGCGACCGGCGCGGAAGTCTACAGCCGCTTGCGCGCCGAGGAACGGCAAGATCAACCATGGGTTGTCGTGGCTACCGCGCATCCGGCGAAGTTCAATGAAATTGTGGAGCCCATTATTGGCAGGCCGATTGCGGTTCCTAACAGTCTCGCGCATCTGCTGCGCTTACCCGAGCACCGCGCGGATATGCCGCCGACGCTCGAGGCCTTGAGCGCGGCGCTCGAATGACCGGCATCGGAATCGAACCGCAGTGGATCGGCCTGGGCGCAGCAATGCTGCTCCTGGCGGCACTGGCTTTCTTCGGGCTGCGTGCTTACCAGCGTCGCGCGCGCCGGAAATCTCTGCTGGCGCGACTGGAACGGGTCGCATCGGCGGCTGCTCACCAAGTGTTGGTGCCGGACGGAATGGGCGGCTTCATTCACATCGATCATATTCTTCTTACCCCGCGCGGAATCTTGGTGCTCGATACTCGTCGAGTGGCAGGACTCATTTTCGGCGGCGATCAAATGAGCGACTGGACAGTGATGGGCCGCGGGAATCGCTATACGTTCGACAATCCGCAACCGGCGTTATATGACCGCATTGCCGCCGTCAAGGCGGTGGTCGGTGAGGTGCCGGTCGAGGGACGGCTGCTGTTTTCCAATGTTGGAAAATTCACCAAGGGAATTCCCAAGTGGGTGGTGATGCTCGATGGCATCGAAGTGGAATTCCCGGTCGTCGATCGCGCCAGCCAGGCATTCGCCGCGTCGGAGGAATCCCAGGAGGGCTGGAATCGGTTGGTCGCGCAATTGCGTCCGAGCCCACACTTGTTCACGAATTTGTGAGGCCGAAGAGGGCGACGGCGTTGCGGCTTGTGGCTGTGCCAATCGCTTCTAGGCTTTCGCTGCGCAGCCCAGCAACGGTTGTCGCGATGTGCGGCAGGTAGCACGGCTCATTGCGCCGCGACTTTGGCATCGGAACCAGATCTCGCGGCAATAGGTAGGGCGCATCCGTCTCGATCAGCAGCCGGTTAAGCGGGATGTGCGGTACGCTGCTTCGCAGTGCAACACCCCGCCGCTCATCGCACGCCCAGCCGGTGATGCCGATGTAAAGACCCAGCGCCAGATAAGTTTCCAGTTCGATTTCTCCTCCGGTAAAACAGTGTGCGACTCCGCCCCGTAGCCTGCCGGCAAAGTCTTGCAAGATCGCGGCAAAATCCTCGTGCGCATCGCGCTGATGCAAAAATACGGGTTTGTTGAGCAGCGCGGCAATTTCCAACTGCGCGATGAAGGCCTCGCGTTGGGCTGCGGGCGGCGACAGATTCCTAAAATAGTCGAGCCCGCATTCGCCTGCTGCAACCACTGATTCCAGGCGCAAGAGCTCGATCAATTCCGCCCCCTGTGAGGCTGAGAAGGATCGTGCATGATGCGGATGCACCCCGGCTGTGCTCCAGAGACGAGCCGGATGCTCGGCCGCCAACGCCGCGGCCTGATACGAACTTGCCAGATCCGCGCCGGTGATAATTTGGCGCCGTACGCCGGCCTGCAATGCGCGCGCCATGACGGCATCACGATCTGCCGCAAAACTGTCATGCGTGAGATTTGACCCAATATCGACCAAGTCCAGGCTCAAGGTTAGAAACCTCGTTGTGATATCTTCGATTGTCATTCTAAGCGCGAGCGGCGGCGCCTTAAGACTTTAAGGAATTTAGATGTTGATCAGAAACATTTTGTTAACCCTCATGCTCCTGACCGTCGCCGCAGCCAAGGCCCAGGAAGGCGGCGATACCCAGGCGCAGATCGACTATGCCTATCAAACGGAAGATGACCACAGGCTTGCGAATCTCGTCCAAAACCTGACGACCCGCGTCAAGAACGACTCTGCGGATGTTGCATTACGTTATCACCTGGCGCATGCCCAATACCGTTTCGGTCAATTGTCGCGCGAGCGCCATGCTCACGCCGCCGAGCTGGCCTTTTCTGACTGCATAGACGAGCTCAAGCCGGTAATCGATAAAGATGCCAGGTCGACCGAAGGCATGGTGCTGCAATCCGCCTGTTATTCCGGCCTGGCCGACCTGAAATCGCTCGAGGCGGTGCTGTTGCGGTCGCGGGCGGCGGATCGTCTGAAATCGGCGCTCAAATTGGCGCCGCGTAATCCGCGCGCGCGCCTGTTGTCCGCCATGCAGGACCTGCGGCACGCTAAACCGGGATCGCCCGAAAGTCAGCGCGGCTTCGCTGAATTGCAGTCGGCGGCGGAATTGTTCGAACAATCCTCCGGGACCAGCAACGATGCACCGGGTTGGGGGCATGCAGAAGCGTACCTGGCCCTGGGCCGTGAAATGCAAATACGCGGCGATCATTTGGGCGCGCGCAACTGGATCGAAAAGGCCCTGATAGCCGCGCCGGATTACAAGACAGCGCAGCGCCAGCTCGCGTCATTGACCAAGCCTTAAGATCCCGAAGCAGTGCGGTCCGTTGCATTGCTAACCTGGTATCATTCAGCGCGATGAAGCCACAAGGCACGCAGCTATCCTTGTTCGAGACGCGCAGCTCCAACGACCCTTTCGCGGTCCGTGTTAGCCCGCGAGCGCGACGGCTTACGGCCCGGGTTCATGTGGGTGGCCGAGTTGAAATCGTGGTGCCGGTCGGCATCAATGCCAATGCCGTGCGCGATTTTGTCCAGCGCTTCACTCCGTGGATCAACCGCAAGGTCGCGACGATGCGCTGCTTGGTGGCGCCGCTGGAACCGGTGCCGCCCTCGATTAAGTTTGCATTGACCGGCGAATGCCTCGATGTGGAATGGCGCCGCGTAGCCGGCCGCAGTCTCGAGCAGCACAGCGACCGCCTCCTGGTGCATGCGCCCGATGATTCGGCGGCCCGGGCGCTGCTGCAGAACTGGCTGAAAGACGCCGCGCAGGCGAGGCTCGTGCCGAAACTATTGCAGCTGGCCACCGAGTTAAAATATTCCGTCTCGCGAGTAACGATTCGCTGTCAGCGCACCCGATGGGGAAGTTGTTCGACGCGCGGCACCGTGAGCCTGAATTGCTCCCTCGTATTTCTGCGTCCGGAGGTCGTGCACTACCTGTTTATTCACGAACTCGCGCACACCAAGCACATGGATCACTCTGCGAGCTTCTGGCGCTTGGTGGAAAAACTCGAGCCCGATTACCGGCGGCTCGACCGGGAGCTCTTGGCCGGTTGGCGTACCGTACCGGCCTGGGTTTTCAAGACCTAAGCCAGCCCATGAACGAAACCCCGCCACGGGTTAAACCCTTCGTGGACTTGAGCGACGAACAGGTCCATTGGGACTTAAGCGAATCGCTAAGCTACTCGCAATACCTCAACCTCGATAAGCTGCTCAACGCGCAGCATCCGTTGTCTTACCAGCACGACGAGATGCTGTTCATTATCATCCACCAGGTGTCCGAATTGTGGATGAAGCTGTGCTTGCACGAACTTGGCGCGACGGTCGATTGCGTGCGGCGCGATGATCTCGGTCCGACATTCAAAATGCTCGCGCGCGTGTCCACCATCCAGCAGCAACTGCTGCAATCGTGGGATGTGCTTGCGACGATCACTCCGCATGATTATTCGGCTTTTCGCAATACGCTCGGAAAATCCTCGGGATTTCAGTCGCCTCAGTATCGGCTATTGGAGTTTTTGATCGGCAATAAAAACGCCGATACCATAAAAGTATTCCGCAATGATCCGCAAGTGTTTGAGACACTCGAGCGCGCGTTGCGCGCTCCCAGCCTGTACGATGAGGTGCTGCGCCTTTTAAGCCGGCGTGGTATGGATGTGCCGCCGCAAGCCATCGACCGCGATTTCACGCAACCGTACCAAGCCAGCAAGCAAGTGGCCGCGGCATGGCTCAGCGTCTATCACAACTCCGTCAAGGAATGGGATTTGTACGAATTGGCCGAGCGGTTGGTGGATCTTGACTACAAGTTTCAGCTTTGGCGTTTTGCGCATGTCAAAACGGTGGAGCGCATCATTGGCTACAAGCGAGGTACCGGAGGCACAGGCGGCGTGTCGTACTTGACCAAGGCCCTGGAGCTGAAGTTCTTCCCGGAACTTTGGACCATTCGCACCTCCATGTAGGTCAAAAGGCGTGTCGAACATTCAAGACCAATTGCAAAACGTCAATGTCGTCTCGAGCGATCTTTTGGCAACGCCGGAGCAAGTCAAACAACGCTTGCCGCTGACGGCCAAGGCCGCGGAGACCGTAATCAAATCGCGCGAAATAGTCAGATCAATTTTGGAGCGCCGCGACCGACGCTTGTTGGTTGTGGTGGGACCCTGTTCGATTCACGACGTGGCCGCGGCGCGCGAATACGCTGGACGCCTGAAGGACTTGGCGGCACGCGTTCAGTCAACGCTGCTTTTGATCATGCGCGTGTATTTTGAGAAGCCGCGCACCACGGTCGGCTGGAAAGGACTAATCAACGATCCCGACTTGGACGACTCTTTCCATATCGAGAAGGGCATTCTGCTCGCTCGCGAATTGCTGTTATTCGTTGCGGAATTGGGGCTTGCCGCGGGCACCGAAGCCCTTGATCCGATCATGCCGCAATATCTGTCGGAGCTCATTACCTGGACGGCCATCGGCGCCCGCACCACCGAGTCGCAAACACATCGTGAGATGGCGAGCGGGCTGTCGACCCCGGTGGGGTTCAAGAACGGCACGGATGGTGCGCTGGCGGCCTCCATCAACGCCTTGCAGTCGGTACGCCATCCACATCATTTTCTCGGCATCACGCAAACCGGTCAGTCGGCCGTATTTCGCACCAAAGGCAACCAGCACGCGCATATCGTGCTGCGTGGCGGCGGAGGGCGCGTCAACTACGACGCCGTCAGCATTGCCGTGGCTGAAAGGGAACTGAAGGCGGCCGGATTGGCCGCCACGATCGTGGTGGATTGTAGTCATGGCAATTCAAACAAGGACGCCGATCTGCAGCCGCTGGTAGCCGAGAACTGCATTGCGCAGATTGTCGATGGTAATAGCTCCATTGTCGGCCTAATGCTGGAGAGCCATCTGAAGGCGGGCAGCCAATCGATTCCAAGGGATTTGAATCAACTTGAATACGGAATGTCGATAACCGATCCGTGCATCGATTGGGAGACGACCGAGAGACTCTTGCTCAAGTTGCACGGCACTCTTAAGGCCATCTCAAATCGCGCCTAGGCTCTAGCCCCAGTACGAGACCGCAATATCCCATTTCGCGGCCAAGCGCCGCGCGGCGCTGTCACCGTTGACAAGTAGCGCTCGATCCGCCTGGCGCAAATGATCCAAATCGGACGCGGCGTTACCATAAGCGATAACCGGCGATGCGGGATATTGCTCGCGCAGCCATGCCAAGCAACGCAGCTTCTCCTCGCCGCGGCGGTTCGGTGTCTTGAGTCGGCCGTCAAGGCGCTCGCCTCGCCACTCGAGCTCCGTGCATAACGTGCGCTCAAAACCAAGAAGCTGGCCGATCAGGGGAACGTAGAGATCCGGACTAGCCGACAGCAACACCAAATGATCGCCGGCCGCCCGATGTGCTTCTACGACCGCGAGGGCTAGCGGGCGAAATCGGTGCTTCGGTTTCAATCTCCCAACATAAGTCTGTGCCCACGCGTCGAGCACGGATCGATTTTCGCCATGCATCAGCATCCGAATGATGCGCGATTTGAGTGCCCCACGATCGCGGTCTTGCCAGTACCGGGCGAGCGCGAGGGGCAGTCGCCAAAGACCGAGCACTCGGTAAGGTCGTCGGCGCACGAATCCCCGCAAAAACGGCAACAGAGTATCGTTCCAAGTCAGTGTGCCGTCTAAATCGAAGAGGGCTACCCAAGATTTCACGGTGACATTACCGGCGACTTTCTGTTCTGACATTTATCTTAGGAAACAGTTCACTAGTAAATTTATATCGAGTTATTTCTAACGAAGCTCTTGGGCAGATTGCCCGAATGGCCACTAGCATGAATCTACATTATGACCTTTTCCGTAGCGATCGTCGGCGCGGGTGCTATCGGGCGACGTTTTTGACCGTGCAGGATGGCGCGATCGGCTCATTCTCGGCGCGCCTCACGGCGCAATGTCGCCGCAACTTGATTCCGTCGTGCACGCGCTGCGCAACTTCCAAGTTGCTGGCTGACGCCGACGTGCGCGAACTGCGTGTACGCATGATGGAGGAGATGCAGCTGTGTACACAGCAGTTGGACTTGCCGATGGCCATGCTCGCGGACATCGAGGCTCGACGTCAGCTCGGGCTCGATCCGCAACCCCGCGCTGTCGTCGAGATTGCACTGGCTTCGCCGTAGAATGTAGCCACCCGCGGACAGGAAAGAATTAGAATTGGAAATTATCCGATATAGTGAGCTACAGCATGTTCGAGCCGGGCAACAACTTGGTGCGCGCGTCGTACTGGACTGGCCTCGTCGCCTTGGCGCTGGGCGCTGCTGCAGTTCACGGCGCGCCGGGTAAAACGCCCGAACAAGGGCCCGCACAAGCCCCCGCTGCCGGCTTTGCGGGGTTCGCGCACGTCAAGTCACTCGGCGGCATCGACGAATATCAACTCGACAGCAACGGGCTGACGGTGTTGCTGGTGCCTGACCACACCGCCCCGGTGGTGACTTTCGAGGTTACATATCAGGTCGGCTCACGCAATGAAGTGACCGGCACGACCGGTGCCACACACATTCTCGAACACATGATGTTCAAGGGCAGTGACGCTTTCAACGATGCGAAGGGCAACAGCATCAAACAGATGCTGGAGCGGGTGGGCGGGCAGTTCAATGCCAGCACCTCCTTTGACCGCACCAATTATTTCGCAACCATCGGCCGCGAGAGCCTGGAGAGTTATATCTCCATCGAGGCTGATCGCATGCGCCATCTGTGGCTGCACGAAGCCGATCGGCAGGCTGAAATGACCGTCGTGCGCAATGAATATGAGCGCGGCAAGAACGATCCGGAGAATGTGCTGCTGGAAGAGGTCATGGAGACCGCGTATGTGGCTCTGCCATATCACCATCCGACCATTGGCTGGAAAAGCGACATCGAACACGTGCCGATCTCCAAGCTGCGCGAGTTCTACGATACATTCTACTGGCCGAACAATGCGACCCTCACGGTAGTGGGCGATATTGAGACCGATGCGGTACTCAGCCTGATCAAAAAGTACTACGGCGGCTATCCGCATTCCCCAGCGCCGATTCCAGCGATTTATACCGAAGAACCGCCGCAAAGCGGTGAGCGACGCGTTGTCGTCAAGCGCCCGGGCGAGTTGGGCGCGATCATCGTCGCTCACAAGGTCCCAAATGGCAGAGACGCCGATCAGGCGGCACTTGAGATGCTCGATGCCATCTTGAGTTCCGGTAAAAATGCTCGCCTCTATCGCGCGCTCGTCGATCAGGGACTGGCGCTGAGCGCCGGTGCGGGCACGGATGTGCACCGCGACCTGTCGCTGCACACCTTGTATGCCGCGCTGACGCCCGGTAGCACTCACGAGCAGGTTGAGAAGGCGTTGACGGCGGAATTGAACAAGATCAAGAACAGCGGCGTGAGCCCGGCTGAAGTCGCCAGCGTCAAGCAACAATACATCGCTGAGGATGCCTATAAGCGCGACGGCACCGCAGCCGTCGCCAGCGAACTCAGCGAATGGATCGGCGTCGGCGACTGGACGCTGTACGTAACCTTCCCCCAAAAGGTCCAACAAGTCACTCCGGCGGATGTGCAGCGAGTCGCCAAGCAATACTTCGGCGCCGATCAGAGTACGACCGGCTGGTTCGTGCCGGTCGCGCCAAAAATGGAGAAGGGCTCGTGATTCGACTTTCTGTGATCATGGCGCTGATCGCAGTCAGTGCCGCGGCGACGGCCAACATGGCGGATCAAGCGCGTCGAGCAACGATCGATGGAATCGACTTGATCACTTATCGCAGCAATGTGAAAGATGTCATCGTCGTTCTGGGCGTGCTGCCCGCGGGCGATGCCATGGCGGAATCGGGCAACATCGCGATTCCCACGCTCTCGGGGATGATGCTCGACCGCGGCACCCAGGCGTCCGACAAGTTTGCGATCTCCGAGAAATTGGATAACGTCGGCGCCGAGATCGGCTTTACCGTGGGTGTGCAGTCCCTGGAGATTCGCGCGAAATGCCTGAAGAAGGATTTGCCGCTGATCATCGACACAATCGCCGCGGAGTTGCGCACGCCGGCCCTGCTGGCGGCGGAGTTCAACAAGGCAAAGCAGCAATTCGTGGGCGAACTCGAAGCTTCCGCGCAGAACGGCAGCGCCTTGGCGTCGGAAGCCTTCGACCGGGCAGTATTTCCCGATGGTCATCCGAATCATCCGCACACGCTGCGCGAGTACACGGCCGCCGCGAACACCGCAAACCTCGAAGAGCTCAAGGCATTTCAAGCAAAATACTATGGCCCGGCGCACATGACCTTGGTGGTGGTGGGCGACGTTTCTGATGCCGACACGCAAGCCGACATCGCCAAGGCGTTCGCCGGCTGGACGGGCGGTCAGGATTACCTTAAACCCGCAAAGCCGGCAGTGGCTACCGCTTCGAGCGAAATTACCGTGCCGCTAACGGATAAACCCAGCGTGACGGTTCTATTGGGCCAGGCAAGCGGCCTTCGCTACAGCGATGTCGATAATCTGCCATTGCGCCTCGGCATCGCGATCCTGGGACGCGGCTTCACGGGAAGACTGATGCGCACCGTCCGGGATAAGGAAGGGCTGACTTACAACATCGGCGCGAGCATGCGCGACGACAGCGTCGTCGATGGCGCGTGGGAGATCTCCGCCAGTTTCGGGCCGGCGCTTTTGAGCAAAGGTGTCGAGTCGACTCGCCGCGAGGTTGCCAAGTGGTGGAAAAATGGAGTCACTGAGCAAGAACTTAGCGCGCGCAAGCAGGGTGCGATCGGCAGCTACTTCGTCGGTTTGTCGACAACCCAGGGTCTCGCCGAGACCATCCTCGTCAATGCTCAGCGCGGCTACGAGCTTAGCTGGCTCGACGGCTATCCAAAGGCGCTGAAAGCGTTGACCCGCGATCAGGTCAATGCCGCGATCAAGGCGCACATCAATCCGAACACGATGATCCTGGTCGAGGCGGGCAGCGTGCCGCCGGCCGTCAGGTAATTTTCATCGCCAGCCTCGGAAGCAGGCAGCGGGTGAAAAATCGACCGCGACTAAGTGTTGCCCAAGTAATCTTGCTTGCCGATTTGCAGGCCTGCCTGCCGTAAGATGTCGTACGCCGTGGTCACGTGAAAGTAGACATTGGGTAGCACATGAGTCAGCAAGTAAGGCATCCCTTGCATGTTCTTGCTGGAAGTGCGCGTTTGCCAACTGACCGTTCTGTCCTCCGATCCCTCGAACTGCTGCGGTTGCAGTGATCCAAGATAAGCCACCGTCTTGCGCGTGTTGGCGATCAATTCTGCCAGGCTCTTGTCCTTCCCATCGAATGTCGGTACTTCGACACCCGCGAGGCGCGCGGCACCGCCGCCGGCAATGTCGTTTGCAATAAAAATCTGTGTACTGAGTGGCAGCATGTCGGGCGTCAGCCGAGTGCCGAGCAGTACTGCGGGATCGATCTTGCGCGTCTCCGCATAGACGGCTGCTTTTTCGAGAAGAGCGGCAAGACTGTTCAGCGCCCGGCTACAGGTGGATATCGTCGCTTGATGCATGGTGAGAGACATGATTTATGCTGCCTTGTTGGGTGCCGCGAGCTGTCGCAATACGTATTGCAGTATCCCGCCATGTTGGTAGTAGTCAAGTTCCTTCGGCGTATCGATGCGCAGACGTGCCTCGAACTCAATGGTTTTTCCCGCATCGGTTTTGGCGACAACCTTGACGAACTTCGCCGCGCCGCGGTTGAGTCCCACGATCTCGAATGATTCCTTGCCGCTCAGTCCCAGGCTTTGCGCGCTCTGACCGTCTTTGTACTGAAGCGGCAGCACGCCCATGCCGATTAGATTGGAGCGGTGAATGCGTTCGAAACTCTCCGCGATGACGGCCTTCACGCCCAACAGCATCGTGCCCTTCGCGGCCCAATCGCGCGAACTGCCGGTACCGTATTCCTTGCCTGCGAGGATTACCAGCGGCGTGTTGGCCGCTTGGTATCTGACCGAAGCGTCGAAAATCGACAGTTGTTCGCCGCTCGGAATGTGCAGGGTGACGCCGCCTTCGGTGCCCGGCAACAACAAGTTACGCAGGCGGATATTGGCAAACGTGCCGCGCATCATGACTTCGTGATTGCCGCGGCGCGCGCCATAGGAATTGAAATCCACGGCTTGCACGCCCTGCGCCATCAGGTATTTGGCGGCCGGACTGGATATTGAAATGTTTCCGGCCGGCGATATGTGGTCCGTGGTGACCGAATCGCCGAGCACGGCAAGCGCGCGTGCGCCCTCGATGTCCGTCATTGGCGCCGGCGTCATGCTCATGCCGTCGAAGTAGGGCGGATTTTTCACATAGGTGGAGTTGTCATCCCAGGAATAGATCTTTCCCGCGGGGGTTTTGATCGCCGCCCAGTTCGCGTCGCCTAAAAATACATTGGCGTAGCCCTTGGTGAACATCGCTGAGTCGAGCGATGCGGCGACCGCGGCCGCCACATCCTGCGCACTCGGCCATATATCCTTAAGGTAAACCGGCTTGCCATCTTTGCCGGCCCCAAGCGACTCGGTAGTGATATCGATATTCAAACTGCCCGCCAGGGCGTAAGCGACCACCAGCGGCGGCGAGGCCAGAAAATTCATTTTTATTTCTGGATGCACGCGGCCTTCGAAATTGCGATTTCCGGACAGTACCGCGCAGGCGACCACATCGCCGGCTCTAACAGCCTCGGAAATCTCCGGCTTCAAGGGGCCGGAGTTGCCGATACAGTTATGCACGCAGACAGTCCCGGCGACGAAGGCCTGCAGGTCGTTAACGGCCAAGTCGTAGACGGCGCGTTTGCCCGCCGCGCGGCGGTCGACGACTTTAAGATATAGCGTCGGCAAAGTGAGCGCCTCCGGCGGCGCGCAATAACGCCTTTGCGAGCTAGTAGCTCCGGCTGGCTGCGCGAACCAATCGCGGATCCCGAGTTCGCGGAACAGCTGAGCCGGCGAGGGGAAGTCGCAGTTGTCCCGATGCAGCGGCCGAAACGGACGTGCGTCAGCCGAAGGCAGGCGCGTGAACCGATCGTGACCTTCCAGCAGTGAGTAGTGCGGAAAAACCGGCGTCTCTAGCGCAGTCAATTCGGCGGCAGCAAGGGCCCGCGTCGGGCGGAAAGGCAGTTGCACTTCGCCGTGCAGCGCTTCGAGACGATCTGCCATCCACAGCCGCTGGCGGTTGATCGTATCAACCGTGCGCCAGTAGACCGCGGCGGCGCTGGCGCGCAGCGCCTTGTCAACACAGTAACGAAATCCTACCCGCTCGACAAACGACAGGCCTTCGGGCAGTTCGAGGCGAATTTCGCGGCGCGCCATGCCATCCCGCGCCGCGGGATAGTTCGAGGCCGCGAAGCGTGCCGGGTACTCGCGCACCGTTGCCCCGCGCGCCTTGACGCCGCATCGTACCAGCAGCGTGACGATGTCGTTCATCATGCGCTTAGTTGCGGCAACGAATTCCGGCTTGGCACTCTGTGAGTAGGCCGGCGGCTTAAGGCACGCCTGATGCTCGTCTTTGCCAAAGTAATGGAGCGCTGGTGCGTGGCCATCTGCGCCGAATAGACTGCCGAGAAATTCGCGTACAACGGCAACTGGGCAGCGACCATCCAACACGAATTCAGGCAGCCCGGGCTCTTGATCAATGCGCCGGCCAACTCGAATGCCCGGCAGTGACAGGATCCTTGAGGTGAGCACGCGCGGCAGCGCGATCGACCATTTGCGCTCATCGTAAGCACGCGCTCGCGGGCGTTTGCCGCTCAGCAGTTCGATATCGTTTAGCACCGCCTCCCGATCGAGTGCCTGACCGACGTTCATACGACCCTGGCCAAGTCGGCTGATGGAACCATCGCTCAGCAAGTAACCGACGAGGCGGGCAAAGGCTAGAGTGCACTCGCGCTCGGTTTCAATCTCCATGGTATACGTGCGCTCGCCGGCCGGTAGCCGGTAGCCGGCTTCGTCGCAGCCAGGCTCATCGAGCGGCGACTCGAGACCGGCCACGACGCGGGTTTCACCCAGCGTGAGCTGATCCGCGCGCATCCAGCGTCCCTCAGCACATAGGATACGGTGGTCCGGCGTGCATACCAGCGTGCGCCCGTCCTGAAGCACCAGTGAGACGCAGTCACGCTCGCCCTGAACCATCATCTCGCGCTGCAAAGCCCGTGCAAGACGGCGCTCGCCATCCGGTGCGTAGAGCATCGAGCCGCCGGCCTCGGGTAGCTGCTCGATCGCGCGCGCCGTGCCGTTGGCCAGCAGCACAGGGGTCCCGGCGGCGATGCAGGTAGTACAGCCATAGCCCACGGTATAAAAGCCTAAGGCTTCCAGATCTTTCATTAATCCGGCCTTGGTCAAGTAATCGGTCACCACGCGTGATCCCGGCGCCAACGAGGTTTTAACCCAAGGCTTGGACGTTAAGCCGCGTGAATGCGCATTGCGCGCGAGCAGTCCTGCCGCGACGAGCACGGCCGGATTCGAGGTGTTGGTGCAGCTGGTGATCGCCGCAATCAGGACCGCGCCATCCTTGACCTCAAAGCTCGTGCTTCCCACTTTTGCCGGCGCGCTGCCCGTCGCCTTGAGATCCTTCTGCGTGCGTTCTTCGGCCATTTTTTTAACGCTGCTCTGATAAACGCTCTTCGCTTTTGTCAGCGGTATGCGGTCCTGGGGGCGTTTTGGGCCGGCGAGAGAGGGTTCAACCGTCGACAGATCCAGCTCCACGACATCGGTGTAATCCGCTGCCGCTGCTCCGTTGATCCGCCACATGCCCTGCGCCCGCGCATAGGCTTCAACCAGCGCAACCTGTTCGGCAGATCGGCCGGTCAGTTCAAGATAGCGGATAGTTTCTTCATCGATGGGAAAAATCGCGCAGGTGGAACCGAACTCCGGTGACATATTGGCAATCGTTGCTCGATCTGCGAGAGGCAGACCTTTAAGGCCATCGCCGAAGAATTCGACGAACTTGTCGACGACACCCTGCTTACGAAGCATCTCGGTCACGGTAAGTACTAGGTCGGTCGCAGTGGTGCCTGCGGGCAAGGCGCCCGTGAGCTTAAAGCCAATCACTTGGGGTATCAGCATGGTGACGGGCTGTCCCAACATGGCCGCTTCGGCCTCGATGCCGCCGACGCCCCATCCCAATACCCCCAAACTATTAACCATGGTGGTATGCGAATCGGTTCCCACCAGCGTATCCGGATAGGCGGTTTTTCTGCCGCCGGCTTCGTCAGAAAAAATGACCCGCGCGAGCCGCTCGATATTGACCTGGTGCACGATGCCGGTATTCGGCGGCACCACCTTGAAATTGCTGAAGGCAGTCTGGCCCCAACGTAGGAACATGTAGCGTTCAGCGTTGCGCTGAAACTCAATCTCGTTGTTGTGCTGCAGTGAATTGGCAGTGCCGTATTCGTCGACCTGCACCGAGTGATCGATGACCAATTCGGCCGGCGCGAGAGGGTTGACTTTTTGCGGATCGCCGCCGAGCTTTACTATCGCCTCGCGCATGGCTGCCAGATCCACGATGCAAGGCACACCGGTGAAATCCTGCATGATGACGCGCGCCGGCGTGAAGGCAATTTCATGGCTCGGCAGCGCCTTCGGCTGCCACTTGAGCAAGGCTTCAATATCGCTCTTTGTGACGTTCACGCCGTCTTCAAATCGCAGCAGATTCTCCAATAAAATCTTCAAGGAAAAAGGCAGGCGGTCCACGTTGAGCGACTTCAGTGCCGCGAGACTCAAGATGTCGTATTGTTGCGCGCCCACTCTGAGCGTGGTTCGCGCCTTGAAGCTGTCCGTCATGACCCCTCCACCGAAAAAAGAGAATTATAAGTGATTCTTCCGGCCGCGGGCGCGAGCTCGGAATTGAAGCGACGCGCAATGATGCCGCCGCCGAGACAGCGCTCGTCCCGGTAGAACACGGCGTATTGACCGGGCGTGACGGCCCGCGCCGGGCGCTCCAATGTTACTGTCCACTCCTCATCGCCGCTCGAGCGCAGCGAGCACGCCAGATCGCTCTGCCGGTAGCGCGTTTTGACGGCACATTCGATTGGTTGCTGGGAGGCGTCGTTTGGATTGATCCAATGCATACGCTCGACGCTAAATGCATCTGACAATAGCAAGCGGTGATTCTGATCCTGCACGACTATCAGCGCATTGCGGTCCATGACTTTGTCAGCCACGTACCACGGCGCGGCGGCAGCGCCGGCGCGCCCTCCGACCTTGAGGCCGGATCGCTGACCGAGCGTGTACAGCGCGAGACCGGCGTGTTCACCGACGATGCGCCCGTCTGGCGTCTCGATCGGTCCGGGTTCAGTTCGAAGATGCTGGCTTAAGAACTCTTGGAACGGGCGCTCGCCGATGAAGCAGATGCCAGTACTGTCAGGCTTGTCGAATATCGGCAATCCCGCGGCATGCGCCATTCGACGTACCTGCGCCTTGCTCAGGCCACCTAAGGGAAACAATGTCTTCGAGAGTGCGGACACCGCGACGCTATGCAGGAAATAGCTCTGATCCTTGGCAGTATCGGCCGCTTTCAATAGTTCAGGATAGGGGTTTGTGTGGCGTAGCTGCGCGTAGTGCCCCGTCGCGATCCAGGATGCGCCCAAGCGTTCCATGTAGTCGAGGCAAATGCCAAACTTGATCTCTCGATTGCAAAGAACGTCGGGATTGGGCGTGCGGCCGGCGGCGTACTCGCGCAAAAAGTGACTGAATACCCGCTCGCGATATTGCTCGGCGAAGCTGACCCGATGCAGTGCTATGCCCAACAGCTCGCAAACTCGCCGAGCGTCCTGAAAATCCGCCGCAGTGGTGCAGTAGCCGTCATCGTCCTCCCAGTTGGACATGAACAGCCCTTGCACCGAAAAGCCCGCCTCGCGCAGCAGCAGCGCAGCGACTGCCGAGTCAACACCGCCCGACATGCCGACGATGACGGTGCCTTCCGAGGAGGGGATTGGCAGTGGCTTCTGCATCCGCCCATTATACGGGCAATGCGTCAGCCCAAGCGTTACATGAGCATTTGCCGCATTTGCGATTCCTGCATGCTCGTCTGCCACACTTCATCAAAGAAGTTTAGGTAGCGACGCACGACCGCCGGATCGTTCATGTCGGATATTCCATCCCAACGATCCGCTTGCAGGCGATACACCAGCGCTTTGTCGTCGGCAATGATGAAGGCGCCGGCGCTGGCAGGATATTCCGGACTCATGGCGCGCAGGTCGATGCAGCTGGTGAGGCGGCGGGCCAGTGCGAGGAAGCGATTATTGTCGACCATCGCCCGCGAGGGATCCGCCAGCAACACCCTGACCTTGGCGTAGGAGCGCGCCAGTACCAGCCGCTTGATGGCCTCGAGGAAGGGCTCCTCGCCGTACACCAGGGGTTCCAAATCTTGCGTAAAAATGGATAACAGACGTTGTGCGGACTTGGCTACTTTGAGGCTCGCATCACGTACCTCAGGCATGGTGCTTAATATCGTGCGGGTTCCCGAGCCCATAGAAGTCTCGTCGCCGGGCGCGGGAACTTTGTCCCCCACCGCCGGTTTTGAGCGTTCTTCCGTGTTACCCGCCATAAGATTGACCCCGACCCCGCGTACTTTGAGCCTGATAGTACCGTTTGACTCGGGCCGCCCCGTGCTAACTGCGTCACGTTTCAAGCAGCCTAGAGCGGGATCTCGCGCAAAGCGAGCCTTGGCGCCAAGCCCAGATAAGTGGCCGGCGTCAGCGCCATCAGGCGAGCCTTTTCCTCGGGCGGCAGGGCCAGCGAGGCTATGAATTCGCGCAAAGCACGCTCGTCCACGGGACGGCCTCGCGTGAAGGATTTCAGCTTATCGTAGGCGTCTGGAATGCCATGGACGCGCATCACAGTTTGCACAGCCTCGCCGAGCACTTCCCAGGCGCGATTCAAATCCTCAGCCACCCGCGCCGCATCCAGTTCGATCTTATCGAGGCCAGCCGCCAGTGACTTAAAACTCAGTACGGAATGGCCGATTGCGACCCCCACATTGCGCAGCACGGTCGAATCGGTTAGATCGCGTTGCCAGCGCGATACGGGCAGCTTGTCGGCGAAGTGGCCCAACAGTGCATTGGCGAGACCCAGATTGCCCTCTGCGTTTTCGAAATCGATGGGATTAACCTTGTGCGGCATGGTCGAGGAGCCCACTTCTCCTGCCACCAGCCGCTGCTTGAAATAGCCAATTGATATATAGCTCCACATATCGCGCGCAAAGTCCAAGAGAACGGTGTTCGCGCGCATGAGGGCGTGGCAGTACTCTGCGATCCAATCGTGAGGCTCGATTTGAGTGGTGTAGCGGTTCGATTGCAGTCCAAGCGATGCCACAAAGGCCGCGCTGAACAACGGCCAATCGATCTGGGGCAGGGCGACTGCGTGCGCATTGAAATTGCCGACAGCACCGTTCATCTTTGCGAGGATGGCAACGCGATCGATTCCGCTGCGCTGTGTTTCAAGACGCGCTGCGAAATTGGCAAGTTCCTTGCCTACCGTCGTCGGCGTCGCCGTTTGGCCGTGCGTGCGCGACAGCATGCCGATGTCTGCGTAGCGGGCGGCGCGCGCGTCCAACGTGCCGCCCAAGCTCTTCAGCATCGGCAGCAGCAAGATCTCGCGAGCGCTCTTGAGCATCAAGGCGTAGGCGAGATTATTAATATCTTCTGAGGTGCACGCAAAGTGCATCCACTCCAGTTCATGCAGCGTTGCGCCGCGTGCTTGCAGTTCGCCGCGCAGCCAATATTCCACCGCCTTGACGTCGTGGTTGGTGCGCACTTCGATCTGCTTGATGGCGGCGACATCGGTTCGCTGCGGATTCTCTGCCAGCATCGTCAGCCACTCGCGGGCGGCGAGCGGCAACTTTGCCAGCGCGTGAGCAGCCGGACCTGCCGCTAGCGTTAAAAACCAGGCACATTCGACGCGGACTCGCTCGCGCATGAGGCCGGCTTCGCTGAATATGCGGCGCACCTCGCCGAGTTTGCCGGCATATCGGCCGTCGAGAGGAGACAGGGCGTCAGGCAAAGAGGTGGGCATCGGAGCGCCGGCAGCTTGAGTGATAGAATAGAGATTCTACCGTAAACAACCCTGATCCTGCGGAGTAAGACGCGATGACAGCAACCACCCGCGTCGAGCGCGACAGCCTAGGATCGCTCGATGTGCCTGCCGAGGCGTTATGGGGCGCCCAGACGCAACGCGCGATACAGAATTTTCCGCCCAGCGGGCTACGGATGCCGCGGGCATTCATTGAGGCGCTGGCGCTCATCAAGCATTCCGCGGCGGGGGCCAACGCGGAATTGGGCGACCTTCCGGCAGCAATTGCTGCAGCAATTCAGGAGGCCGCGCTTAAAGTCGCGGCGGGCGAATACGACGATCAGTTTCCCGTGGACGTGTTCCAGACCGGCTCCGGCACCAGCAGCAACATGAACGCCAACGAGGTGATTGCCTCTCTGGCAGCGCGTACGCTCGGCAACGCGGTGCATCCAAACGATCATGTAAACATGAGCCAAAGCAGCAATGATGTGGTGCCGACCGCGATTCACGTCTCCGCAGCCCTGCTGCTGCACAAAAATTTGCAGCCGGCGCTCGCGCACTTGCAGGAAATCTTGGCAGCGCGTAGCGCGGAGTTAGTCAGTATCGTCAAGACTGGTCGCACGCACTTGATGGACGCAATGCCAATCACCATGGGGCAAGAGCTCGGGGCATGGCATGCGCAGATTGCCGCCTGCGAGGCGCGTCTGGCGGCGGTGACCCCGCGGCTGCATGCATTAGCTCAAGGCGGTACGGCGGTGGGCACGGGCATCAACGCCAGACCGGAATTCGGTTTGCTGTTCGCGCAACACTTGGCGAAGCGCACCGGAATCGGATTTCGCCCCAGTGAAAATTATTTCGAAGCTCTGTCGAGTCAGGATACGGCGGTGGAACTGTCAGGCCAGCTCAAGGTCCTCAGCGTCAGCCTCATGAAGATCGCGAATGATTTGCGTTGGATGAACAGTGGTCCGTTGGCAGGGTTGGCGGAAATCGCGCTGCCGGCGCTGCAGCCGGGCAGCAGCATCATGCCGGGCAAAGTCAATCCCGTGGTCGCCGAGTCAGTGACAATGATCGCCGCGCAAGTCATCGGCAACGACTCGACCATTACCCTGGCCGGCCAATCGGGCAACTTCCAGTTGAATGTGATGTTGCCGGTGATTGCCTACAATCTCTTGCAGAGTATCGAGTTGCTGGCCATCGGCAGCCGTAACCTCGCCGATAACGCAATTGCAGGATTTGCCGTGAATCGCGAACGAATCCAGGATGCGCTCGCCTGCAACCCCATCCTGGTGACTGCGCTGAATCCGATCATCGGCTACGAAAAGGGCGCGGCCATCGCAAAGAAAGCCTACCGCGAAGGACGGCCTGTTTTGGACGTTGCTGCGCAGATGACCGACTTGAACCGCGACGAGCTGCACCGGCTATTGGATCCGAAGTCCCTGACCGAGGGAGGCATCAAGGGTGCGGGTAGCTGAAATCGCCGATGGACTCGCTCTATACCAAACAGCATATCCGCGATGCACTGGATCCTGCGCCTTCGACGCCTGAGGAAAACATGCATTGGCTGGTCGCCGCGCCGCCCGAGGTTGCGGCTCGCGTCCGAGCCACGCTGACGACGCGCCGTACGCCGGCAGCGGTGCTCGTGCCGTTGGTGCAGCGAAATACGGGAATGACGGTGTTGCTGACGCAGCGCGCGACCACGCTAAAGGATCACGCCGGTCAGATTAGTTTTCCCGGCGGTCGCATCGAGTCGCACGATGCCGATGCGTGGCACGCCGCGTTGCGGGAAACTTTTGAAGAAATTGGACTGCGCTCCGAGCTGGTAGAATTTGCCGGTTATTTGCCGGATCACGTCGTGATCTCGGGATTTCGAGTGACGCCGGTGGTCGGCTTCGTCAATCCTCAATATCAACTCAAGATTGCGGCCGCGGAAGTGCACGACGTGTTCGAGGTGCCGCTCGAGCACATACTGGATGCCGCCAATCACAAATCGCGGCAGCGAAAAATAGGCGAATTAACCATCGATATTCACGACATTCCCTACGGCGAGCGCAACATCTGGGGTGCGACGGCTGGCATGCTCATGACCTTGAGGGGGCGGCTGCTGCATCAGGCGCCGACTCTGTCGCGGCCATGAGTCCGAAAATAACCGAACTGCTAGCGATCATGAAACGCCTCCGCTCGGCCGACGGCTGCCCCTGGGACCGGCAACAAACTTTCGCGAGTATCGCGCCCTATGCCATTGAGGAAGCCTACGAAGTCTCTGATGCAATAGAACGCGGCGACTTGGCAAGCCTCAAGGACGAGCTGGGAGATCTGTTGTTTCAAGTGGTGTTTCATGCACAGATGGCTAGCGAAGCAGGTGAGTTTGATTTCGAGGCCGTCGCCGCAGCGATTTGCGACAAGCTCACGCGGCGCCATCCCCAGGTGTTCGGCAATGGCGGTCCCTTGAATATCTCCGAGCAAAGCGCCGCATGGGAGAATATCAAGGCTGAAGAGCGGGGCGCGGCGGACGTATCGGCGCTGCATGGTGTCCCAAACGCGTTGCCGGCGCTGGTGCGTGCCTCCAAGCTGAGCAAGCGAGCTGCCGGCGTCGGCTTTGATTTCGAGCATGCAGGTCAGTGCGCCGATAAAGTCGATGAGGAATTAGCAGAGGTGCGTGCAGCCTCGCGCAGCTCGCGCAAAGTGTCGCCCGAGATCTTCGAGGAGGTAGGTGATCTGTTGTTTGCTGCAGCGAATCTGGCGCGGAAGCTGGATGTCGATGCCGAAACGGCATTGCGTGCCGCCAACGCAAAATTCGAGCGTCGATTTCGCGGCATGGAATCACTGGCAGCACAGCGCGGTCAGGTGTTCTCCGAGTTGGATCTCGCGGCGCAGGAGAGCCTCTGGCAAGCCGTCAAGCGTGGCGAATAATCGATGATCGACGATGATGCTCAGGCGCGTCCGGCTGCGTTGCGCGCGGCGCCGAAATTGGTGTTCAAGCACGACCCCGAACTGCCCATCAGCGCACAGCGCGAGGCGATTTTAGAGGCGCTGGCAAATCGGCAGGTGCTCATTGTTGCAGGAGACACGGGCTCGGGAAAGAGCACGCAGCTGCCGCAATACTGTCTCGAACTGGGTCGAGGCTTGGCGGGGCTAATCGCCCATACGCAGCCACGACGGCTGGCTGCACGCGCCTTGGCGGCACGCGTGGCGGAAGAATTGAATCAGTCGGTCGGGCGCACCGTGGGCTTTAGAGTTCGCTTTGCGGACCAGGTATCAGACGCGACGCGCTTGGTGCTCATGACTGATGGCCTGCTGCTGGCGGAATTGGGCTCTGATCCGATGCTGCGCCGCTATGACACGGTGATCGTGGACGAAGCGCACGAACGCACACTCAACGTCGATTTGCTGCTGGGGGTGCTTAAGCGGTTGCTGCCGCGCCGAGCGGATCTGAAACTCATTGTCACCTCCGCAACCCTCGATGTGGAGCGGGTATCACGCTTCTTCGACGATGCACCAATCATCACGGTAAACGGCCGCAGCTACCCGATCGAAGTACGCTATCGGCACGCCGGCGATGATGAAGAAGACCCCGATCTGCCGTTGGCGGTGCTCGATGCATACCAGGAAATCGTGACTGAACCGGGAGACATCGGCAACGGCGACGTCCTGGTCTTTCTCCCGGGCGAACGCGAAATTCGCGACGTCGGCGAATTACTGGAGCGAGAACTGGGGTCGCGTGTCGAAGTACTGAGCTTGTATTCACGATTGTCCTGGGAGCAGCAGAGCAAGATTTTTCAGCGCGGCTCGCGACCGCGCATCGTACTGTCGACCAACGTTGCTGAGACATCGATCACCGTGCCTGGCATACGCGCCGTCATCGACTCAGGATTGGCACGCATCAGCCGTTACAGCGTGCGCAATCGGCTGCAGCGATTACCCATCGAGCCGGTTGCCCGCGCCAGCGCCGATCAGCGCAAGGGCCGCTGCGGCCGTCTTGCTGCAGGCCTCTGCCTGCGTCTGTACAGCCTCGAGAATTTTGAGCAGCGGCCGGCTTTCACTGAGCCCGAAGTGCTGCGCACCAATCTCGCGGCGCTGCTGCTGCGCCTGGCAGCGGACGGATTGGGCCAGGCGGAGGATTTTCCCTTCATCGACCCGCCCGATTCCCGGGCGCTCAATGATGGCTATCGTTTGCTGCAGGAGCTCCAGGCGCTCGATGACAATCGTCGCATTACACGTCGCGGCAGAGGGATGGCGCGTCTGCCGCTCGACCCGCGGCTTGGCAGGGCCCTGCTGGAGAGCCAGCGCTTTCACGCGGAAAGCGAGCTACTGGCAATTGTTTCGGGCTTGAGTGTGCCGGATGTTCGCGTCGGTGAAGAGCCGCCGCAGGTCGCCTTCGATGACAATAAATCGGAATTCTCGGCCTTGCTCAAGTTATGGCGGACATATCGCACCGTGCGAGCAGGACCGCGGCGCGAATTGCGCCGCTGGTGCAAGGAGCGTCACTTGTCGGTGCTGCGCCTGTCCGAATGGGACGACGTCTATTCCCAAGTGGTGGATCGAGCCCGCGAGCTGGGGCTGGTCGCGCAGAGTGCAAGAGCCAGCTACACCGGCGTGCATCGCTCCTTGCTCGCTGGTTTTTGCACCATGGTAGGTACGCGCGGCGAGGACGGCGTTTACCTCGGGACGCGCGGCGTGCATTTTCATATATTTCCGGGATCGCCGCTGGCGCGACGCCGGCCGCGTTGGATTATGGCCGCCGGCATCGTCGAAACCTCTCGAGTATTCGCGCGGCGCGTGGCTGAAGTCGAGCCAATGTGGATTGAATCTGCGGCATCGCATCTGGTCAAGCACGAATACCTGGAGCCGGACTGGGATGAATCGCGCGAGCAAGTCGTGGCGCGCGAACGCATTAGTTTTCTAGGGCTCATTTTGAGCGCCAGCCGCATCGTGAACTATGGACCGATTTCTCCGGAGGAATCGCGGCTCATTTTTGCGCGCG
This sequence comes from Gammaproteobacteria bacterium, assembly GCA_041690895.1. Lineage (GTDB taxonomy): Bacteria > Pseudomonadota > Gammaproteobacteria > Steroidobacterales > Steroidobacteraceae > Bog-1198. Next base: position 37,689 of record JBEPVT010000006.1, on the reverse strand, counting down.
AGGCTTTGGTGTATCGACGGCTGCAGCGGCGGCCGGACTGGCTGCAGGCCAATGACGACGCGCTGCGCCAGGCACGACAGATGGAAGAACGCTTGCGCACGCGCGATCTGGTGCAAGCCGCCGAATCATTCGTGGAATTTTATGATCAACACCTGCCGCGCCAGGTATCCAGTGCGGCCACATTGGAGCACTTCAGCAGACACCTATCGCTGCAGCAACGCGAGGCATTAACTCTAACGCCCGAGAGCATCTTCGCGCGCCTCCCCGAAGCGCAGGCATTGGCACAATTTCCGGAAGAAACCCACGTGCATGCACTGACCGTGCCCGTTGAATACCACTTTGCTCCCGGGGAAAACCAGGACGGAGCGAACCTGAAGGTGCCGCTGCTGGCATTGCCCGGTTTGACCCGCGCGATGCTTGACGCGGCGATCCCGGGCTTGGTCGCGCCGCGCATTGAAGCCCTGTTGCGCTCACTGCCCAAAGATGCCCGCCGCAGCTTGATTCCCGTGGCGCAGACGGCCGCGAAGTTTCTGGAGGAAACCCAAGCCACGCCAGCTGATGCGAGGCATTTGAAAGCGTGGCTCAAAGAGCGGCGCGGCGTTCCGGAAACTTTGATTCGGTTCGATCCGGCGGCGGTGCCGGTTCACTTGACGGCGCAATTGACCGTCACTCAAGGCGGCAAGGATTTCGCGCGGGGCACAGATCTTGCGCGATTGCGCCGCGAGTGTGCCTCCGCCGGACGAGTGGACCTTGAACGTCGCGCCCGTGCAGCTTACGCAGGTCTCGGGTCTTGGCGCCGATTTGAGCTCGATCAACTGCCCGAACGGGTGCCTCTGGCATTGGAGCAGGGCACGATTTGGGTTTTTCCCGCGCTTGAGCAACGGGAATCGGGATTGCAAGTGCAATACGAATGGTCGGCGGAGGAAGCCAAGCACGCTTGGCAGGACGGCGCCGTTCGTTTGGCGCGAGCAATGCAAGAACGTCAATCGCGGGAACTGGCCAAGTACGCCGCGGGTTCCGTGTCGCTGCTGCTGAGCGCCAGTCCGTACTTCAGCAGCGATGCGCTCACAGACACCCTGTTGCAACTGACCTTTCGCAATGCTTGTTTCGCGGAGCACGAACCTCCGCGCACCCGGCCGGACTTCGAGGCCGCGATCGATCGAGGCCGCGCGCGCCTGTATCCCCGTCTTGAGCAGATGAGTGCGATGATGTTGAGCTGGCTCGACGCAGCCAGCCAGGTGCGGCAGACGCTCAATGACTCGCGCGTCCGGCTGCTGGCGGACTCTGCCGAGGAATCCCGCCGGCATCTGCAGTGGCTTTTGAATGAGGGAGTGATTCAAACGGTCTCGCTCGATTGGCTACGCCAGCTGCCGCGCTATTTGAAGGCGGAACAACGCCGATGGCAGCGCAACACAGTGCGCGGCAGCGAACCTACGCAGATCGCACGGGAACTCGAGCAGTGGTCGTCCCGATATCACGACTTGGAGAAACGGCTGCAAGCAGAATTACGCTGGCGGCCGGAGCTCGTTGAATTTCGATTTTGGATCGAGGAATACCGCGTCTCTCTCTACGCCCAGGAACTGAAAACGCTGGGCCCGATTTCAGCGGCGCGATTAGAGCAGCGGGCCGCGGATATCGAATCTTGGTTGAGCCGCTAGAAGCCCTCTCTAAAACTTTCCTAAACGAGCCCTAAACGTCGAAGCGTATCCCCTGCGCGAGCGCCATTTGTCCGCTCCAATTGATAGTATTGGTTTGGCGTCGCATATAGGCCTTCCAAGAGTCAGAACCCGCCTCGCGGCCACCCCCGGTATCTTTTTCGCCGCCGAAGGCACCGCCGATTTCTGCCCCAGAGGTCCCCAGGTTGACATTGGCGATGCCGCAATCGCTGCCGTCCGCCGACAAAAACCGCTCAGTGGCTTGCAGACTGTCGGAAAATATCGCCGATGAAAGCCCATAAGACACTGAATTTTGCAGAGCCATCGCTTCCTCAAGCGTCTCGAAGCTCAACAAATACAAAATCGGCGCGAAGGTCTCGGTGCGCACCACAGCCATCCCGGCGTTGGCGCGAACGATGGCAGGCTCCACGAAATTGCCGGGTCGTTGCAGCACTTTTCCGCCGCGCAGTAGATCCCCGCCTTCGGACTGCGCCGCCGCGATTGCGGCGGAATACCGCGATACCGCACTGGCGTCAATCAAGGGTCCCATGAGGGTCTGAGGGTCTAGCGGATCGCCGATGCGCACTTGGGCATACGCCGCGATCAGGCGTCGTTCGAGCTCGGCCGCGCGCGAGCGATGCACGAGCACTCGCCGCGTGGTGGTGCAGCGCTGACCGGCGGTTCCAACGGCGCCGAAGACAATCGCCGGCACCGCCAGGTCCAAATTGGCACGTTCATCGACGATCAGGGCGTTGTTGCCGCCCAGCTCCAGCAGACACTTGCCGAGACGTTCTGCAACGCGCACACCGATCTGCCTTCCGACCTGTGTCGAACCGGTAAAGGACAGCAGCGCGACGCGTCGATCGTCGACAAATCGCCCAGCAAGTTCGGTGCCCGCATCGATGAATAGCTGGAAGATTGGCGGCAGGCTGAGCCGCTGCAACACTCGATTGCAAATGTGTTGCACGGCCAGCGCGCACAGCGAGGTCTTCGGAGAAGGTTTCCAAACCGTAGCATTGCCGGTGATTGCGGCCAAAAATGCATTCCAAGCCCACACTGCGACAGGAAAGTTAAATGCCGAGATGACGCCCACCACACCCAAGGGATGCCATTGCTCGTACATGCGATGCTGCGCGCGCTCGGAGTGCATGGTGTTGCCATACAGCATGCGTGACTGTCCCAGCGCGAAATCGGCGATATCGATCATCTCCTGAACTTCACCGTCGCCTTCAGCTTTAATTTTGCCGTTCTCCAGCGATACCAGGCTGCCGAGCGCATCTTTGAAAGCGCGCAATTCTTCGCCAACCAGCCGTACGGCCTCGCCGCGCTTTGGCGCCGGCACGCGCCTCCAGGCCGCGGCTGCAGCGACCGCCGAATTCATGACGTGTTCGTAGTCGGCAGGCGTTGCGCCGCGCACTTGTGCCAGGCGCTCAGCGTTCGAGGGGTTGATCGAATCGATCAGAGCGCCGCTTGTGTCCTTGCTCCACCCGTGGCTGCCGGACCATACGCCAGCATTGATGGCGTGCAGTCCCAGGGATTCTAGCGGCTTGCTGCTGTGCTTCATAGTTTCGAATCTCGATTTAGCAATCGGTAACAGTGAGGGGGCCGCATTTTGACTTGGCGGAGCGTACAACGCTAGCATCCTTGCATGTTGACCACCCCCGCCTTGACTAACTGGCATCCTGCGACCTGGCAGAGCCGTCCGGCTGCACAACAGCCCAAGTATGCCGACGCCCCCGCATTGGAGCGCGCCGTTGCCGCATTGAGCCGTCTGCCGCCCCTGGTGGTCTCATGGGAAATCGAGGCACTGACTTCCAAGTTGGCGCAGGCGCAACGCGGCGAGCAATTCCTGCTTCAGGGCGGCGATTGTGCCGAGAGCTTCGAGGACTGCGAGTCGGACAATATCGCGCGGCGGCTCAAGATCCTGCTGCAAATGAGCTTAGTGCTGCTGCAAGGTCTAAAGAAGCCGATTGTGCGCGTCGGACGATTCGCAGGCCAATACGCCAAACCGCGCTCTGCGGATACCGAAACTCGCGAAGGAAGGACTCTGCCGACCTATCGCGGCGACAATGTCAATCGACCCGGCTTCAGCTCCGCGGAACGTGAGCCGGATCCAGAGCTCTTGCTTCGCGGCTATGAGCGTGCTTCGTTGACGCTCAATTTTGTGCGCGCACTGATCGATGGCGGCTTTGCCGATCTGCATCATCCGGAATATTGGGACTTGGGCTTTTTGCGGCACGCGCCTCTGCGCGAGGCCTACCAACAGATCGTCGATTCGATTGCCGAGTCAATGGATTTTTTCGAATCAATGAGCGGGCAGCGTGTGCATGCAGCAAGCCGCGTTGATTTCTATACTAGCCACGAGGGGTTGCATCTGCTCTCCGAGCAGGCGCAGACCCGATATATTGGGCGGCAGAAACGCTGGTACAACTTGTCGACGCACATGCCTTGGATCGGCATGCGCACTGCCAACATTGACGGCGCTCACGTGGAATATTTTCGCGGCATTTCCAATCCCATCGGCGTGAAGCTTGGCGCCTCGATGAGCGCGGAGTGGTTGCAAGAGCTGATTCAAGTGCTCAACCCCCAAAATCAGCCCGGCCGGCTGACCTTCGTTCATCGCTTTGGCATCAAGGATATCGAGCAACGCCTGCCCGACATGATCCGCGCTGTCCGCGCCACCGGCTCACAGGTGTTATGGGTGTGCGATCCCATGCACGGCAACACCGAAACCACCGCGAGCGGCGTCAAGACGCGGCGTTTCGATAATATTTTAGGTGAAGTCGAGGCTGCTTTTCGTATTCACAGCGAAGAAGGCTCGATGCTCGGCGGTGTACACATAGAGTTGACCGGCGAGGATGTAACCGAGTGTGTCGGCGGCGCGCGAGGCTTGACCGAGGGCGATCTGGCGCGCGCCTACAAATCTCAAGTGGATCCGCGCTTGAACGCAGAACAAGCGCTGGAACTGGCCATGTTGATAGCGCGGCGGGCCAGCGCGGGTCGCCGAATCGGCAAAACACCGCGCCAATCCACCTAGGCCGCGTGACCATCACCGAATTCATCAAGGAGCCGTTGGAAGGAAAGACCTCCCTTTCCAGAGTCTTTTGGCTATACGGCATGCTCGGCTCTCTGCTGTACGGATCGGTTGAATTGTTTCTCAATGCAGAGAATCAATTTGTCATGCGCGTTTATACGATTCTTGGATTATTCTTTACCGTCTATGTCATCGTTGCTACCTACCGATGCGCCAAGAATTGCAAGTCTGCTTGGGCGGCGCGAGCTGCTCGGGTCGGCGCGGTGATTTCGCTGTTGTTGCTTCCCGTGTTCGCCTATCTCGATCTTACCGGAGCCTTGACCGTCGCCGATCTTCTGGGAGGACAACTGCCTGAGTAGCAATGCGGCGCTGCGCTTGGATCACGCCTTCATAGGCTGTACCAAAGGCGCGCCCGAGGGCGACGCGCTGAGGCGGCTCGGCTTCATCGAAGGATCTGGCAACACCCATCCGGGGCAAGGCACGGCCAATCGGCGGTTCTTCTTTGAGAACTTCATGCTGGAACTGCTCTGGATCTCGAATCCTGTGGAAGTTCTCAGCGAGCGCACGCGGCACACGCGGCTCTGGGATCGATGCGAGCGCCAGGACCGCGACGTCAGTCCTTTTGGAATTATTTTTGGAGCGTCGAGCGCACAGCCCTCGCCCGCGCCGTATCCGACCTGGGATTACGCGCCCGAATACTTGCCTCCGGGACTCGCCATGCAGATCGCGGAGGGCACCACGCTTTATGAACCGGAGCTTTTTTACTTGCCGTTGCTGCACCGCGTAGAAAACCGCAGCAGCGAACCGCGCTTGCACGCGGTGCCGATAGGCCGAATTCGCGCGCTGTCGGTCGGCGTACGGCGTCGAACCGAAATGTCGATGGCATCTCGCTCTGCGGAGAGTCACGGACTGTTGAGCTATTTCGATTCGCCGCGGCCGCTTCTCGAGCTTGTGTTTGAAGGACCCGCTGGATTGCCAATCGACTTTCGGCCGGATTTGCCCCTGGTGTTTCGCAGCGCGTCCCCTGACTCGCTGCAGCCTCATGTGCGCAGATAGCTTGCGCCGTTGACGTCGATCACGCATCCAGTCATCGCCGCCGGCGCATCCAGGGCACAATAGACGGCGGCATTCGCGACCTCATCGCTTCGATTTACCCGCCCCAAGGGGTGTTGGGCCAAAATTGCAGGTCCCTCAGGGCCTTCAAGATGACTCGTCGCCATTTCCGTTTCCACCCAGCCCGGTGCTACGCAGTACACATACACGCCTTCCGGGGCGAGAGCTTTTGCCAGTGATTGCGAAAGCGCATTGAGGCCGGCCTTGCTGGCGGCATAGGCGGGAGCGTCAGGCTCGCCGCGAAATGCGCCACGGGAGGAAATGTTGACGATTCGGCCGCGGCCGAATTCCAAAGCCGGCTGCGCACGCCCGGCCATGCTTTGCGCGGCAAGCAGCGATAGTTTAGCCGGCGCAACCAGATTGGTCGCCAGAGTCTCTTGCCACGCCGAGCTCCAATTCTCGTAAGTGGTCTTGAGTGGCGGGTGGAAAATATACAGCCCGGCATTGTTGACGAGAATATCGACCGGGCCGAGCGAATCGGTGATCCGCTGCCAGAGGAGGCTCGCCTCCGCGGGATGCGACAGGTCCGCATCAAAGCTCGCGTGTCCCGTGCCAGGCAGACTCTCAAGGCTTGCGGCGGCGGCTTCTCGGTTGTTGCGATAATGCAGCGCGATTCGCACTCCGCGCTGCGCTAGCTGCATGGCGATAACGCGTCCGATGCCGCGCGATGCGCCGGTCACCAGCGCGACTCGCTCGGGGACGCAGGGCGATAGTGCCGGTGCCAATGTCTTAGTTTCGCCGCATCGGCGCTGGGTTATGGTGATTGGCCGGCCGATGGGGATGTTCCGGCCGCCTGCGCGGGACGAATCCCACACCCTGAATTATTGTGTAGGAGTTGCCGCCCGATTCCGAACTATATTGGTCGGAATATTCGTCGGCGTCGGCCGGTGCGCTGCGATCGGCGTACGCCGTTGTGTTACGCGGTTCCGTGACATAGCCGCGAGCATAATGAATTGCGGGCGTCGGATTCATGGTATTGACCGGACCCACGTCGAGCAACGTCGACTTCTCGCCGCAAGGGTTATTGGAGAAGGTCTTCACGCCCTTCGTCATACATTCCCAAATCTGCCCAGTCGGTACTTCCGGTTCGGCTGCGACTTGCGACTGCGTCGGGGACGGTATCGGCGCAGGTTCAGGCATGGGTACGTTTAACGCAGTCGATGCAAGCGGCGACGCGGGGACGGGCGGCGCCGCGGCCGCTAGCGGCAATGCCGACGAGGAAAGCGGTTCGGATGCAACGAGGCTGGCCGGTGATAAGTTTGAGGCCGCTGTTCTATGGGTCAAAACCGCGGTGAAGGCAAGCGCAACAGCCGCCACCGATAGGCCGCCCAAAACCCACGGCAGGAAATCGCGTTCCTTGTTCATAGGGCGATTATCCTCCGCTGAGCCCGAGAGCGGTATGAACATCACGACACTGTTGCGCTATATCAACCATTAGGCGGCTACTCATCCATTTCTTATTTAGATTCTGTATTGTTGTCATAACTAATTGTTTTAAAATATATATTTCTCGCAAGAAGAGCGTGACCATGTCATCACTATCTTTCTGGCCGGTCACGAAACCACCGCCATGGCGATGACTTGGACTTGGTTTCTTCTATCGCAACACCGCCCTTGAGAGCGAAGCTGCACGCAGAACTTGATTCGGTGCTCGGCGGCCGGCACCCACTCACGCGCACCTGAGTAAGCTCGTCTACACGCGCACGGTGGTCGAGGAATCCATGCGTATTGCGCTATAGCCTAAGAGTCGTGCCAGGACACCCCGGTTGAGCCGCAGAGCCTAATCACGCTATGCGTCCGCTACGGGATGATGATGCTCCCTACGCTCCGGACTTGATGATATTTAATTTTCCATATATTCAATCACTTATAGTATAAATATCGACTTTTTCGCCAACAGCGGCGGCAGTTTTTAAAAACCCGACTTGCCCCACTGCCGCCAGGTGCTATTCTGGATCGCGAACCTTCCCCGCAGCCGAGCCTTAGGGCGCCCAAAGCCGCTTAAGCTCGGAGAGCCAACGAATATATTGGCGACCGCGAGGAATCTTTTCCCCAACGCTGGGGTCTGACAAAGTTCTTAAGCCTTCTGGGCCAGGTTCAGTTGCGCTCGGGTTAGTCCAAAGTCCAAGCGCGATCGATGGCGGGCTACGCGGTGATCCGCGTAGCCCGTTTTTTATGTGCGCCCGGCAGGGCGCACTCACTGGGACGTGAAAGTCCTCTATACCTCCGACGCCGACGACTGCAACGTGTACGTGCGCAGTCGGGTGGCGGGTGAACGTGTGATGGGCGGGATCAGGGTTTTCCTCGAGGAAGTCTTGCACCTGCAAATCAACGCGGAAAAGAGCGCTGTGGCGCGACCCTGGCAACGCAAGTTCCTAGGGTTTAGCGTCACGGCGCATCACGAGAGCGGTTTACGGATCGCACCTGAGAGCGTACGCCGTCTGAGCGACCGAGTACGCGAACTGTTGCGCACGGGCCGAGGGCACTCGCTCGCCGGTACCATCGAGACTCTAAACCCGGTGCTACGGGGCTGGATGAATTACTTCCAGCTCACCCAGAGCAAAGGAATTTTAGATCAACTCGGCGGATGGGTACGGCGACGACTCCGATGTCTGCTGTGGCGGCAATGGAAGCGGCCGAGGACTCGAGCGCGTAAACTGCGCGCTCTGGGTCTGGACGCCGAGCGTGCTCGGTCGAGTGCCGGAAATGACCGGGATCGTGGTGGAACGCCGGTGCGTCCCACCTCAACCAGGCATTGCCGGCTGTTTCCTTCACGACCAAGGGGCTGGTCTCGCTGATGGGTACCTATCAGCGACTCCAAAGTTTAAGTTGAACCGCCGGATGCGGAACCGCACGTCCGATGGTGTGGGTAGGAGGTGAGCGCAAGCTCACCTCCTACCCGATCATGGTCCGCATGTGAGACATCTTCTCGAGCATGAACCCGATTTTTGACGTTGATTGCAGGCGCTGCCCGCGCCTCGCGGCATTTTTGGATGCCGTGCATCTCGAGGAACCGAACTACTACTGCCGGCCGGTGCCGCCCTTTGGTGATCCAAACGCGCGGATTGTTCTCGTCGGGCTGGCTCCCGGCATGCATGGCGCCAACCGAACTGGACGACCCTTTACCGGTGATCATGCCGGGATCTTGCTGTACCGAACCCTGTATAAGTTTGGTCTCGCCACGGCTCCTCAATCGATAGCAGCCGACGATGGCCTACAACTATTGAACGCGCGGATTACCAACTCGGTGAAGTGCCTGCCCCCGGCAAACAAGCCGCTGCCCGCGGAAATCAAGCAGTGCAACGGGTACTTGCGGGCGGAGCTTATGCAAAGCCCGAATGCGCGTGTGATTCTGGCGCTTGGGACGATTGCGCATGTGGCCGTTCTGCGAGCGTATGAGTTGCCCGCAGCCAAATTCAGTTTCGCGCACGGGGCACAGCACGAATTGGGGGAGGGCCGGCTGCTGATTGATTCGTATCACTGCAGCCGCTACAACACTCAGACGCGACGCCTGACCACGGAAATGTTTGAAGCAGTCATGGAGAAGGCGCGAGACCTGGCGCAGGCCGATCGTGGCGCCTTGTGAATAGAGAAGAATCCAAACCGCTGCCCGCCGCGCTTGCTCAGCGCTTCGACGCCAAGGTGTTTGTCGACAGTCTTCCGGGCCGCCCGGGAGTTTATCGGATGCTGGATAGCGAGGGGCAAGTTCTCTACGTCGGCAAGGCACGGAATTTAAAGAGTCGCGTGTCATCGTATTTTCAGCCGAGCAATGTGCAGCCTAAAGTCCAGGCACTGATTGCCAAGACCGTAAACATGGAAGTGACGATCACGAATTCGGATACCGAAGCGCTGCTGCTGGAATATAACCTCATCAAAAAGCATCGGCCGCGATTCAACGTAGTGTTGCGCGACGATAAGAGCTTTCCGTACCTGCATCTAGAAACCAATCACAAATTTCCCCGCCTGAATTTTTACCGCGGTGCGCGCAAAGAACCCGGTAAATATTTCGGTCCGTATCCTTCAGCCGGTGCAGTGCGCGATACGCTGCAGCAGCTACAGAAGCTGTTTCGCCTCCGCAATTGCGACGACACGTATTTTGCGAATCGCTCACGGCCCTGCTTGCAATACCAGATCCAGCGCTGCACGGCGCCCTGCGTGGATTTGGTGTCCAAGGAGCACTATGCTCGGGATGTGAGCGCCGCAATCAAGGTGTTGGACGGCCGCAACGACGAGGTCGGTGAAGAACTCGGCAAGCGCATGGATGCGGCAGCCGGACGCTTGGATTTCGAAGAGGCCGCGCAGCTTCGCGACCAACTGGCGAAGCTCAAAGTCATTCAGGCCCAACAAATTGTAACCGCCGGCGCGGACCATGATGCGGACGTCATTGCCGTTGCCGCCGCCAACGGCGAATATTGCGTGGCGCTCATGTTTGTACGAGCAGGTCGCAGCTTGGGCAGCACGACGTTCTTTCCGAAAGCGCCGTTTGCCGAATTGCCGGAAGTCGTTGCGGCATTTGTCATGCAATATTATTTAGGGCGCGACGCACCGGCGGAAATCATCGTAGAACAGGACTTCGACGAGATGCAGTTGCTGGAAACCACGCTGGCTGAGCGGGTAGCGCACAAAGTCCGGATTTGCTCTTCGGTTCGCGGTATCCGCGCGCGCTGGCTGGAAATGATGCATAACAACGCGGAGCAGGCGTTGAACATGCGGCGGCTGGCGCGCGCCGGCATCGAATCGAGCCTGGAGGATTTGCGCGAGGCATTCGATCTCGAGGAGGCGCCGAACCGCCTGGAGTGTTTTGACATCAGCCATACCGGAGGCACAGACACCGTTGCGTCTTGCGTTGTGTTCGGCGTGGAAGGACCGTTGAAGAGCGACTACCGGCGGTTCAACATCAGCGGTATCCAACCCGGCGATGATTACGCAGCGATGTACCAAGCTCTGACGAGGCGCTATAAGAGAGTGCGTGACGGCGAAATTGCGAAGCCGGACGTGCTGCTGATTGATGGCGGCAAGGGGCAATTGGCCGAAGCCGCCAAGGTGCTCGATGAGCTGGGAGTAGGGGGAATAACGCTGATCGGCGTCGCCAAGGGTGTCGATCGGCGGGCCGGACAGGAACAACTATTCTTGTTGGGCCAAGATACCCCCACTATACTGGCGCCGGACTCCCGCGCATTGCACCTGATTCAGCGCGTGCGTGACGAAGCCCATCGCTTTGCGATCGCAGGACATCGCAGAAAACGCGCCAAGCGTCATAGCCAGTCGATACTCGAGACCATTCCGGGACTCGGACCGGTGAAGCGGCGCGAGCTGTTGAAACAATTCGGCGGGCTTCAAGGAATACTCCGTGCCGGCATTGATGATTTCATCCAAATTCGCGGTCTGGGGCGAGAACTCGCTCAGGTGATCTATGAACACCTCCATCCCGAACGCTAGGCCTCGATCACATTTCAATCTACCAAACACGCTGACGTGGTTGCGCATTTTGATGATTCCGGGCGTGGTGATTCTGTTTTATTTGCCATTCTGGTGGGCGCACCCGGCGGCGGGCGTTGGCTTCGCGCTGGCTGGCATCACCGACACTTTGGATGGATATTTTGCGCGCAAGCTCGGGTTGACCTCGCGGCTGGGCGCGTTTCTGGATCCGGTAGCCGACAAATTGATCGTCGCGGCGGCGCTGGTGCTCATCGTGGGCGCGGATTCGCGCTGGTTTGTCGTGATCATGGCCATTGTCATTATCGGCCGTGAGATCGCAGTCTCAGCGCTACGAGAGTGGATGGCCGAGATCGGCGCGCGCGGCCGGATAAAAGTGTCGCTGCTCGCCAAGTACAAGACCATCATGCAGATCTTCGGGCTGTCGATGATGTTGTTTCATCATAATCTGCTCGGGATCCCCATCTACAAACTCGGAGTGGTATTGACGGCCATTGCGGCCGTGCTGACGCTATGGTCCATGATTCTGTATTTGCGCCTCGCCTGGCCCGAGTTGCGAGACAGCTCGAGACTGTAGCTAAACCGCAGGGCTGGTTGCCAGATCCAGCTGCGGAGCGATGGAAATTGCCGGCCAGTTCAAGGCTTTAGCGGCATATTGCGCCGAGTTTTCCTTGACTCTCAGCGGCGCAGCCCTACAATTGCGCGTCTGTTTAGGGCGGGAATAGCTCAGTTGGTAGAGCGCAACCTTGCCAAGGTTGAGGTCGGGAGTTCGAGCCTCCTTTCCCGCTCCATAATTTTCTTAGCGCGCATAAACAGTTAGACGCAGTCGGGTCTTGGGTTTTTGGTGTAAAAGCCGAGTTTGCCCCCACCGACCTGCCGCGCTTCCTCGACTTCACGATCGTGCTAAATGTGGGCTCGATAGGTTGCGAAGAAGACGATCTCCCACGTACCGACTACCGAGCGGAAATTAAGAAACAAAACGAAGAGGAACAGGAAGGATTGGTTGATCGCGTGCGCTTCTTCGCCGGCGCGGCCGGTGATCGATTCGTGCAAAAACACGCTGCGACCAAATAGGGGACTACGCCTCTATCACTGTGATGTACTGGCGGCGCTCTTTATTCGCTTGAATCAGTTCGGCAATGCCGTTGTCGAAGGTAGCGAGTTTACCTTTGTGGCGTTGAGCCAGGGATAAGAGATACGCACCCGTCACTTGCAGGTGGCCTGCGAACGCGGCACTCGTAAAAGTCTTGGCGGCCGCCGGTGCAACCGTGTCGGGCCAAAAATGATGACCGGGCACATCCACAATCTTTTTGAGCACTTCCAGCGCCTCACGAGGAGTGACTGCGTCGGCGATGATCTTCGGATTAGATGAAATGCGAATAAATGCAATTTGGGTCAACGGACACGTTGCCCATGCCGCGCGTCCAGTGCCATGGAGCCACTCATGCGCGTTGGCGTGGTGCACGTGGTGCGGCCACGACAAAGCAATCAGCACATTGGTATCCAGCAAGTGGACGCTCACACTTCGTCCTCATCCCGGCGGACATCGTCCGGCGTAAGTGGTGCCGCACCTTTCGCAACCTGGAAGACAGGGAAGCCTTGGCGCGTGCCGAACTTAAGCGTAGATGATTTTCCGCTTTCACAATTGACGGCTGGGTTGAATGAGTTTGCCCCATTATCCCGCAAAGCAACTTTGGACAGAGCGCCCCGCGTTCCCGGCAGATGCGGACTCATGCTTTATTGCGTCTGATCATTAGGCATGTGCGGTGCATGCTTGATTTGGTCGCGCGGTTTCGGCGAGTACTCGAATGCGCTTATTTGCTGGGGAACTTTGTGGCTGCAAGCATTGAAGAGATTACTAAGGAAATCGTTGAGCTACCGCGTCATCAGCGATTAGCTCCTGTCCGGCTGCTACTCGATTTGGAGACGCTCGCTTAGTACGAGGGTGAGTTGAACGGTTTGGGTCAAAGACTTTGGAACGACCTGGATGAGCACATCGCATGGATTGTCGCAAATTACGAAGTACCGCGTCTCCGTCCTGGCGGTTATCGGCGCGTGAACTTGAGAATACTTCCTCATTTCATTTACTACATTGTTCCTGACCCGGTAAACTGGATTGTGGCCATAGCACACGAGCACAGCCTTCCCGAATATTGGATCGATCGCGCGCAAACCGTCAGGTGATTATTGAAACTCGATGGCGTTGGCGCACATAGCCGCCTCGCGATGCATCCCATTCTCACGCCGCAAGGGCATTTGTTGCTGGCGCCTGCGATTGAAGGGCCAACATTGCCGCCGGATTTGGCGCAGCGGCTCGCCGATTCATTCGAACGTGGCGCGGGACATGGCTTGTTGCAGCTCGGCGCGGGGGAGGTCGGAACAGCGCTCCCCGCGGCATTCAGTTTCTGGCGCGAGTTCGGCGCCCGTTACGTGACGACGTTGTGCACCACGGATGGCGCCGCCGTCGCGGCGCCATCCGTCGAGGATCTCGCAGCGCTCGCAGCAGGCGCGCCGCCGATGAGGGGAGCCGAATACCTGAGCGCGACGGTGTTGTCATCGCTGTGGAGGCATCTGGATTCGGCTTTCGGCATCGAGCTCAAACAATCGCGGCTGTCGTTGGAGGAGTTTTTAAAGGAGCGCAACCCTGCTTGGAATCTCGTCGGCCGCGTGCATTTCAATCTCGCTGAGAATCGCAGCGATGAGGAAGCACCGTTCGCGTTCATCGCCACTTACACCGCGCGGCTGTCGACACAGGGGCGGCCGCAGCACCTGCCGTTGGCGCAGGCGCTACGCGAATATTCTGGGGCGAAAAATAGAGGCCGGCTACTCTCCTTGCTCTTGCCTGTGCAGCGCGCATCGGAGCAGTGCGATTGGCTGCGCGCCATGGTGGATGCGGGCGAGATTTATCATCCGCTACGCTGGAGTTCGACGGAAGCCTTGCAATTTTTGCGCGACGGACCGCGACTGGAAGCTGCGGGAATCGTGATTCGTGCGCCGAGCACCTGGCGGGCGGGCAGACCCTCGCGGCCGCAGGTCAAAGCGAGCGTCGGTGGCAAGGTGCCATCGCTCTTAGGCAAAGACGCGTTGCTCGATTTCGATATGCAGATCACGCTGGACGGCGAGCGTCTCAGCGCGGCCGAGATCAAGAAGCTGCTGGCCGGTGCCGACGGGCTGCAATGGCTGCGTGGACGATGGGTCGAGGTCGATCGCGAAAAGCTGCGCCGCATGCTCGAGCATTTTCGCGAGGTCGAAAAAGCCGCTGCCGGCGGGGTGCCCTTTGCCGAGGCGATGCGGCTGGTAGCGGGCGCGAACGCCCTGGAAGCCGGTGCGGCCGATCCGGTCGATACCGATTGGTCGCAAGTCGTTGCCGGACCGTGGCTTGCGGAAACATTGCAAAATCTGCGCAGTCCGGAAGGGCTGGCGCGGGTGGATCTTGGCGCCGAAATCAAGGCGACATTGCGTCCTTATCAGCATGCCGGCGTGCGTTGGCTGTATCTACTGCATCGGCTGGGTTTGGGAGCTTGCCTCGCTGATGACATGGGTTTGGGCAAGACCATTCAAGTCCTGTCGTTGCTGTCGGTGCTCAAAAAGGAAAATGAGAGCTGCGCAGCCGGCACGCAGCAACGCGCCACGAGCTTGCTGGTCGTTCCCGCCTCGTTGCTGGGGAACTGGGCTGCAGAGATTGCGCGCTTCGCGCCGAATCTGAAGGCGCTGATTGCGCATACTTCGGCGCTGCCAGCCGCTGAATTGAAAGACTTCGACCCGGCGTGTTTGGTCGGCGTGGATCTGGTAATTACCAGCTACGGCTCGCTGTCACGATGGCCTTGGCTACAGAATATGCAATGGCGCGTGGCGGTGCTGGATGAAGCGCAGGCCATCAAGAATCCTGGCGCGAAACAGACGCGCGCTACCAAATCACTCGATGCCGGCACCCGCATCGCACTAACCGGCACCCCGGTGGAGAATCGGCTGTCGGATTTATGGTCGATCTTCGATTTCACGCATCCGGGTCTGCTCGGTTCGAATAAGGCGTTTACGGCGTTCGCGCGCAGGCTCTCGCAGAGCGGGCACTTCGCCCCGCTGCGCGAACTAGTGCGTCCTTATATTTTACGCCGGCTGAAGACCGACAAGTCGGTGATCGCGGATCTGCCGGACAAGACCGAACTCAAGGCGTTTTGTCACTTAAGCCCCCTGCAGGCTGCACTGTATCAGCGTGCAGTGAAGGAGTTAAAGAAGTCTTTGGACGGTTCTCAACAAGAAATCGAGCGCAAAGGGGTGGTGCTGAAATACCTGATGCGCTTCAAGCAGCTCTGCAATCACCCCTCCCAATGGTTGGGCGATGGTGGCTGGGCGGAAGGCGACAGCGGCAAGTTCTCTCGTCTGCGTGAGATCGCCGAGGTCATCGCCGCCAAGCAAGAAAAGGTGCTGGTATTCACCCAGTTCCGCGAGACGACGGCGCCGCTGTCCGCGTTCCTGGGCGGCATCTTTGGGCGCGAAGGGTTGGTATTGCACGGCGGAACGCTGGTCGGTAAGCGCAAGGAGTTGGTGCAGCGCTTCCAAGACGATGAGCTCACGCCGTTCTTTATATTGTCCCTCAAGGCCGGTGGCGCGGGATTGAACCTCACCGCCGCATCGCATGTAGTGCACTTCGATCGGTGGTGGAACCCCGCGGTAGAGAACCAAGCCACCGACCGCGCGTTCCGCATCGGCCAGCATAAGAATGTATTGGTGCATAAATTCCTGTGCCGTGGAACCATCGAAGATAAAATAGATCAGCTGATCGAATCGAAACAGCAGCTCGTCAAAGACGTCTTGGAAGGCAGCACAGAATTGAATCTGACCGAGATGAGCGACAGACAGCTGCTTGATCTCGTGGCGCTCGATATTCGCGCCGCGCAGCAGGACGCAGGAGGATGAGGATGCACGAAGGTGTTTGAATGGAAGCCCTACTTATCGGTCGCCGAGCGCCGGCGAAAGGCCGAACGCCGCGCGGCCGATCTCAAGAAAAAAGGCCAAACGCTGTCGCCGGTGATCGCGCGCCGCGGGGTCATCGCCAGAACATTCTGGGGTAAATCGTGGTGCGGCAACCTCGAGGGTTACAGCGATTATTCCAACCGGCTGCCGCGTGGGCGCACCTATTGTCGCAATGGATCGGTGATCGATCTGAAGATCTCGGCGGGCGCTATCGCGGCGCAGGTGATGGGCTCCAATCTTTACCAGATCAAGATGACGATTTCCGATGTACCGAAACCGTACTGGCATGCGATTGGCAAGGATTGTTCCGGATCCATCGACTCGCTGGTTGAACTCCTGCAGGGACGTTTGTCGCAAGCAGTAATGGAGCGCATCTGCCGGAAGGGAGTCGGTCTGTTCCCGTCGCCGAAGGAGATAAAGTTTCAATGCAGCTGTCCGGACTGGGCGGCTATGTGCAAGCACGTTGCGGCGGTGTTCTATGGAATCGGCGCGCGGCTCGATGCCGAGCCCGAGCTCCTGTTCCTATTGCGGAACGTCGATCCCAAGGATCTGGTGGCGCGGGCCGAAGCCGGGCTGCCATTGTCTTCCAAGAAGGCGCCCAAAAGCGCCAAGCTGCTGGACTCCTCGAAGCTGGCAGACGTGTTTGGTATCGAGATGGCGGAGGTCGTGGTTGACGAGGTGTCAGCCAGAAAAACGGCATCAAGGAAGGCAAAGAAAAGGGCGCCAACCGTACCATTCTCGGCCCGGCATTCACGAACGTAATTCGGCGATCGTGCTCTAGTTGTGTCCGTTTTGGCGTCTTGTGTGCTCTTGAACGACCTGTTAAAACTCAAAACTACATCGTAAACCAGTGGGTTAAACGATCTAGACTACAATCTTGCCAAGGTTGAGGTCGCGAGTTCGGGCATCGGTTCCCGCTCCAACCCTAAAATACAGCGGCACGCCTGCCGATCGAAACTAAAATGAAAGCCCTAGTCCTGCAAGGCAGCCTCGTGCTGTCTCTTACACTCGTTCAATTCGCCTCAGCCGCGGACGAATCTCCTGCACCGAGCCGGATTTTGCTTCGCGCCAGGCACGTTTTAGACGTTCGGACCGGCAGCGAAGCTGCCGACCAAACGATCGTTGTCATCGGCGCGCAATCTCCACTATTGCCGCAACCAGTGCGACGCCAAAAAAACCTCTGGATCGGGAAACTGATTTGCGTGGCATGACGGTGTTACCCGGGCTGATTGATGTTCACGCCCACTTGACGATGGAAACAAATTTCGACCTCTATCACGAGCTGTCCACGAGCATCGCGAAGAGCGCGCTGATCGGCGCATGCAACGCCAGAGTCACCCTGGAGGCGGGCTTTACCTCGGTGCGCAATGTGGGCGCCGACGGTTACGCTGATGTTGATCTACGAGATGCCATTAATTCTGCTAGGGGCGGTACACTGCGGGCACCGTTAGCGATGAGGTTGTCGGAAAGGTGTACCAGCCGCCAAACGCGCTCGACGGAACCTGGTCGGCAAACCACTGCCACAGCACCAGCTGCTGAATTTGATACGTGACGCCGTCAATGGTCGACTGGAATGTCGAGAAGTCTGCGAAAGTCGGTTCATTCCCTTGCGAATCGCCGACTTCGAGAGAGGGATTGCCCGAACAAATGATGGCGGGATCGGTAGGTGGCGGATAAGACCAATCGGGGGTCGCGTTGTTCGTGAACGGATCGTTCGCCCATTCCGCGAGCTCATGATTGAAGGTGCTGACATCGGCAAATAGTGGATCGACCAACGCCGGATCGAGCCAACTTGTGTAGATGAAGGTCTGCAGCCCGGTGCCGTTCTCGTCGTTCTGTATGGTGTAGGTGTGTGATAGCCCAGCGCTTGCGCCGTCACATTGTCAGTTACAAAAACAGGCAGGGTGTCGGCATCAAGTTGGAGAAGCTCACCCGGACCGGGATGCGCAGTTTCGTTACATCAACGAGCAGGCGCTGAGTGCGCTGCGGCGCAAAGTGCCGGTGATTTCGGTTGACACCAAGAAAAAGGAGCTGGTGGGAAACTACAAAAAATACCGGCCGGGAATGGCGCAAAGCAGGTCAACCTGTGGATGTGTAGGTGCATGATTTTCCGGACCCGAAATTCCTGAAGGCAGTGCCCTACGGCGTTTATCGCACGATCGTCAAGCTGATTGCCGAGACCACCTCGACCACGGGGTTGACAGTTAAGGTCAGGTTGGATCGGCGCAAATACCAAAAGAGGCTTAAAGTTCCCGACGAGGTATTGGAGCAGTTGAAAATACAACGACACGATTTCCATGGAGAATGGAACTACGCCATCGCGCCTCGCAAGAAGGCTGGAAGAAAATCTGCTCAGTTAGGCTAGGTTATTATTTTACGGGCGCTTAGCGCGGTACACAGCTTACGAGTTTCTGGGGTCAGAGCGGGACTATTTGGCCGATGAATGCCGGGGACTGCGCCTCATAATAGGTGGCCGAATTGGTTGATGGCCGGGTGCATTCACCAACCGATACCGTAGTCCTCGCCGTGATTGCTCGAGCCGCCCCACATCGTTCCGTGCGCGCTGTCGAGCTCGATCGCGTTGATCGGACCCGAACTTCGTTCTTCGAAGTCGAGCCTGTACCCCATGCGCACCAGTTCCTGGCGCACCCAGGTCGGCGTCGCTGTATTCACGGTGAGGCGGCCGGGTATGGACTCGTGGGCTCCGAATGAGTCACGCATCTGGTAGCTGGTGAAGTTGGCGGCCTCAGTGGCTTCTTGCGGGCTCATTCCGAACTCGACCACGTTCAGGAAGAACTGCAGCAGGTTTTGATCCTGGGTGTCGCCGCCTTGTACGGAGAATACAAGAAATGGCTTGCCATCCTTCAGGGCCAGAGTCGGCGTGAGCGTTGCACGCGGGCGCTTGCCGGGCTCCAGCACATTGAAAGGGTTCTCGGACGCATCGAGTACGAAACTCTGCATGCGCTGGCTTAAGCCCACGCCGGTGTGGCCCGCGATCACGGCGGGAGTCCAGCCGCCGCTGGGGGTTACCGACACTGCCCAACCCTTTTCATCGGTGGCTTCGACGCTCGTCGTTCCCAGCCGGAACGTGCGGTCGTACTCGACGAGCGCCGTCGGGCTCCACTCCGATTTGGCTGACGGAATTGGAGTGGGCATCTTGCTGTGCCACTTCTGCAGAATTGCCGTGAACGGATTCTTGCCGCCCTGGTACGGATACGGATCGCCAGGGCGGACGTCAGGATCATTGTGGTCAGATTGGATCAGCTTGGCGCGCTCCCGCGCATAGTCCTTCGACAGCAGTCCCCGAATCGGCGACTCCGGCGGGAAGTAGGGGTCGCCGTAATAGAAGTCGCGATCGGCGTAGGCAAGGTTCATGGCTTGATACAGCGTGTGAATGTAGCGGGCGCTGTCGTAGCCCATTGATTTCAGGTCGAAGTTCTCAAGAACGTTCAGAGTCTGGAGCATCACAGGGCTTTGGACCCAGGTGGTGAGTTTGTAGACATCGATGCCCTTGTAGTTAGTGTGTACGGGCTCTTCAATATGCACTTTCCACTTGGCCAGGTCCTCCACGGTGAACAGGCCGCCCTGCTCGCGGGTACTGCGCACCAGCTCCTGCGCGATATCGCCCTTGTAGAAGCGGTCGTACGCGGCGTATATCGCGGCCTTGCGGTCCTTGCCCGCTGCACGAGCTTTGTGCTCCGCTTCCACCAGTTTGCGCAAGGTCGCAGCGAGCTCCGGTTGGTGGAAGATCTCGCCGGGCTGCGGACCCTCGCGCGCCTCGCCGGGGTGGATGAGTATGGTGCGCTTGGAGTAGGGCCATTGCGCGATCTTATCCTTGTATTTTTCGATGGTGTTGGACAGCTCCGCCTCCATCGGATAGCCGTCGGCCATCTGGATTGCGGGGGCCAGCACGTCGGCGAGGCTCATGCTGCCGTACTCTGCGAGCATGGTCATGAGGCCGCCCGGCGTTCCTGGGGTCACGGCGGCGAGCGGGCCGAACTCAGGCGGATAGCGCATGCCCTTCTTGTGAAAGAATTCAGGTGTCGCACCGGTGGGTGCAACGCCGAGTGCGTTAATTCCGATGACCTTGCCGGTGTTCGGGTTGTAGATCAGCGCCTGAGTCTCGCCGCCCCAAGAGAGCGTATCCCACATCGTGGAGGTCGCGGCAATCATGGCGCATGCGGCGTCCACCGCGTTGCCGCCTTTCTGAAAGATCATTGCGCCGGCCGTCGCGGCCAGCGGCTTGCCGGTGACCGCCATCCAGTGCTGGGCGTGAAGGGCGGGCTTTTGAGTCCGTGCCTGGGCAGCTGGCATTGAGCCGACCATGATCGCGGCAGTGCAAAGAAGCGTTGCCAGCCGAGTAACTTTAGAGCCAATTCTCATTCTTCAGTCCTTCTGAGCCTTTTGCCGTGGGTGAACAAAGGATACGGCAGACTTAGCTATCGCGCACATCGGCGGTCATTAGTATTCCGCTCGAGTCAGGTCGCGGGATCATCGAGCGCACCTTACCGATCCACCATCGACATCATCGATGCGCCGTATCGAGGGCCAGAAACCTTGTTCGGTGCAAGGGCGTCGTCTAAAGCCTTCATGTCTCGAGGACTGAGAGAGATCTCGGCGGCAGCGATGTTCTCCTCGAGATAGGTTCGGCGCTTGGTGCCCGGGATAGGCACGATGGACGGCGACTTGTGGAGCAGCCACGCAAGGGCAATCTGTCCGGGCTTCGCGCGTTTTGTGTTGGCGATGTCGCGTACTGTCTGCGCAGCAGCGACATTGGCATCATAGTTGCTGCCTTGGTAGCGGGGGTCATTGCGGCGGAAATCGTCAGCCGGGTACTCTTCGGCGCGTTTGACTGCACCGGTCAAGAAGCCGCGGCCGAGCGGGGAGAATGGTACGAGCCCTACCTTGAGTTCCTCGAGGACTGGAATGACGTCTTGCTCGAGATTGCGCTCCCAGAGCGAATATTCGCTCTGGACGGCGGAGACCGGATGCACGGCATGGGCCTTGCGGATGTTACTGACCCCGGCTTCGGATAAGCCGAAGAAACGAACTTTTCCCTCGCGTACCAATTCACCCACGGTGCCGGCAACGACTTCTATGGGCACATTGCGGTCAACTCGATGCTGGTAAAGTAGATCGATGTGATCGGTGCGCAATCGCTGGAGCGAGGCATTTACGGCCTCGCGGATGCGAGCCGGGCTGCTGTCAGTTCCAGTGATTTTTCCGTCTTTGATCTGAAATCCGAATTTGGTGGCGATGATGACTTGAGCGCGCCTGGAACTCAATGCGCGCCCGAGCAGGTCCTCGTTGGTGTAGGGGCCGTAGACCTCGGCCGTATCGAGGAAGGTGCAGCCCAGTTCGATGGAGCGATGCAGCGTCGCGATAGATTCCGCCTCGTCCGCAGGTCCATAGGACTGGCTCATGCCCATGCAGCCTAATCCGATCGCTGATACTTCCAGTCCCTGGCTGCCGAGTTTGCGTGTGGTCAAGGTCATGGAATCATCCCTTGATGAATGCGGAATTGGGGTCGATCACAATATGCCATCGAACCCGGAATGGGCAAGCAGCATACGGTGTGTCGTGATGTTTTGCGGTAAACGCTAGACCCCACGGACGGATTTCGTTTTCCGACATCTTTCGAGCTATGAATGGCAGGAGCGAGCCAAACAGAAGCGCGTAGTCTTCCGAGAGCAGTATCACGTACCCACAGGCGGCATTTCGATTGTCGGCAGCTCCAGCCCGTGGATCGGGTGGGGTCCGACTTCACCCAAGCCAGCGCCCGAAAAATTTGAAGGTGCGATCCCACGCCTGTTGCGACCAGACGGCGTCGTATTGGGTTTGGGGAATACGGTGCGGGCCGACGGCGGTCTCATTGGCGAACGCGTGGTGCGCGAGATAGCGATGGAAGTCATATGAGACATTCGCTGCACGAAGCTTGTCCTGTAACTGATCAATGGTGGCGATCTTGAAGAACTCATCTTGGGTGGCCCAATGCCCCTGAAGAGGCGCCTTGATTTTAGTGGCGTCGATGTATTCGAGCGGCGGACAGCCGTACCAGACGACGGCGGCGTCAATTTCCGGCCCCATGGTCGCGGCCAGCAGCGTCAGTGCGCCACCCATGCAAAAGCCGGTCACACCGACCTTGTTGCTACGCGCTTTTAGAAATTGCACGGCGCCGCGAATGTCTTGAGACGCAGCATCGGCGAAATCTAAGCCCGTCATCAAGTGGTGCGCTTCTTCCGCCTCGACCGTGGACTTGCCGCGGTAAAGGTCGGGCACGAGGGCACGGTAGCCGGCGGTGGCCAACCGGTCAGCGACGCCACGAATCTGGTCGTTGACGCCCCACCATTCCTGGATCACCACAATCGCAGGGGCGTTGGCGGCATTTGCAGGCTCGGCAAGATAGCCGTCCACTTTTTTCCCATCAGGGCGATTGAAAGAACTTGTCGTTCCCATGGCCATAAATCCTCAAGTTGTTCCAAATCACCAAATCACCAAATCACCAAATCGCAAGCGTAACCTGTGCCCGGTTGCGGAAACAACCCAAGTAGCGCGAGTCGGGCGCGGCGGTGTTGCCCTCCATCAGTACTCGGTGAGGCGCGGACGCGCATGGTTGATCCATTGTTGTACGGTGGGTCGACGCCACTGATGGTTGGCATAGTCAACGAGTCGCTGAGGCACCGGATCACCGTGAGCCACCAAGCGCTGCAGCATCATGGCCAGATCCACGTCCGCGATCGACCACTCGCCGAATAGGTTGTCGGTGCGACCGTCGAGCAACTGAAGAGCGGCTGCAAATAGCTTATGAGTGACTTTTGTGGCCTGCGCCGACAGCGCAGGCTTGCGGACGCCGCAGAACACGACCCATGTGGGCCGCTCCTCGCGAATCGGCATGAGATCGCTACGCACCCACGCTTGCACTTGGCGCGCTCGCGCCCGGTCGTACACTTCTGTCGGATAAAGACGTGTACCAGCGAAGGTCTCGTCGATGTATTCGCAGATGGCAGAGGATTCCGACAACGCGAAGTCGTCATGTTCGAGCGTCGGAACCCGCCTTGTGATCGAAGTCGAGGCAAAGTCGGGTTCGTGCTGCGCGTTCGCAAATAGTTCGAGGGGCTTGATGTCGAACGTCAAACCTTTCTCCAGAAGACTCACGAACGAGACCAAGGCATAGGGGCTGGCAAAATTGGAATCGACGTAGAGAAGCATAAGGAAGCTCTGTAGTGGGAGCGGTATTTTACCATCTCACGGGACCGAGCTGACCGAACTTGGAGCGTGGACGTGAGGTGGGAAGCTGCGCCTCAAGTGCAAGGGATGACGTCCAATTGCCGTGAAGAGTGCCACGCCGGAAAAAGTGCTTGCAGGTTGCATCGCAAGGTTCTCGCCAGACGTGGCGGTGCGGATTCGCGCGGCCCGCAAACAGATGCGAAGGCGCA
The DNA here is from genome assembly GCA_041690895.1 of Gammaproteobacteria bacterium. Taxonomy (GTDB): domain Bacteria; phylum Pseudomonadota; class Gammaproteobacteria; order Steroidobacterales; family Steroidobacteraceae; genus Bog-1198. Next base: position 14,041 of record JBEPVT010000006.1, on the reverse strand, counting down.
TTCCGCAATGCGCTGGAACTCGTGTACGACAACGGAGCATTGTGGGCTCGCTGTTCCAAATGCCTTTGTTCTTGGGGATGTATCAGACGCTGCGAGCCGGTGCCAATGGCGCTCGCTTCCTTTGGGTCGAAACCCTGTCGCGTCCGGATTCTTGGTTTGCGCTGTTGGCGGGACTCACGACGATGCTGGTGATGGCGGCGAATCCAGACCTGCCCGAACACATGCGCTTGCTACTCATATTGGTGCCCAGTGTTCTGGCGGCCATTGCGGCGCTGAAGTTTTGTTCGGCCTTGGCGGTCTATTGGACGGTTTCCAATGGCTATTCGGCGATACAGACCAGCGTGTTGCACTATGTCATCGCCAGGCGCATCAAGTCTGGGCTGGTGTCGATATAAACGAGACTCCGTTCCCGAGATGCATCGGTACCGTCTCTCAAATCACGAACAGCAATCGCTGTTCTTACTTGAGACGAGCCAGGCGCTTAGCGTAGACCGTCGGCGTGACGCCTATCCATCGTTTGAAGGCGCGAGCGAAACTACGCTGATCGGAAAAGCCCAGTTCGTCGGCCACGTCGCTCGGGTGATGCCGCTGCTCCAGGAGAGATCGCGCCGCGCGCTTGAGTCCACGCTCGTTCAGCACGCGAAACGAAGGTGACCCTTCCATTCCGAGCCGTCGCCGCAAGGTGGCCACACTAAGACCCAGCCGCTTGCCCACCGCCGGCTGGGTGAAGACGTTATCCTCAAACGCGTCGACCACCTGCTCACGCTCACGCACACTGCGATGCCGTAGGTCGATGCTCTGTTGCATTCAATCAGATCAATGATCTTGCGATAGATCGCTTGGGAGGAGGGTACAGGACCCCCACGCGCGATCGGAGCTGAACCTGCCTCCATATCGTAATCAAGCGCGTACGCGTTGGATTTCCAGCGAATAGGTGCCGCCCAAAACTCCAAGTATCCCCGGGCGCCGGTGAGTCGGGTGCTCCTGATATGCACTTTCCTAAGCCTTCGGTGCAATCCACAGTCTGATATGAGCACGAGCAAGGCGTGCAAGAAAATCAGCACGCTCACCATCGCGAATCTCTTCTGCGAGGGGCTCATGCGTGGCGCGTAGGAAAAGCCACGGTCGTCGATGATATAGGCAAGCCGGTCCTCGCGCAGTTCGACCCGGTTGTACGCTCCGCCGTGCAGCAGGTTATAGGCGTGAGCCACCGCTTTCATGGCTTCGAGGAGCGTGGCGCAGCTCGATAGATTCGACAACACCAGGCCGGTGGCGCCGGGCAGGAGGGGGCGAGCCGAAAGGCCCCAGGTTTCATCGTGGGCGCTGATCGCCAGGCGCTCGAGGATGCGAAAGTAATCGGCGAGATTGACGGAAGCGGCACGCGATCCCTCGAGGATGTTTGCCGGAAGGTTAAGCTCGCGCAAGATATTCGGAAGCGACATCCCGGACTTCGCGGCGTGCCGCACCAGCGGGCGGATCACCTTCATGGGTACCGCCAATGTGGCAGAAGCGGGTTGCACATTGCGGTGGTGCATGGCTATGAAACCAGTGGCGTGCACGGTGCGCTGCGGTTTATCGACCAGCATGCCGCATCCTATGAGGGTCGGGTCAACCTCGTGGTCGCGCCGTGCATCAGCCCCTGGGCCTACGAAGTGATCCACCGCTGGAAAATTTACGCAGTCGATCCGAACCGCTCATTTCGCGACAACAGCCCGGCACAAGAATCGGCGGCCCTCATGCACATCGATTTGCATGAAACCACCGATACCGATGAGTCCGAGTTCCGCCCAGCGCTGGCCGCTCGCGACGGCGTGGCGCATCTGCCGGGTGAAATCCCCGAGGGCTTCTATCGGGTCGACGATGGCGAACATCCGCAACCGGAGTTCCAGCAGGCGGTGATCGCGGCGGTGGCGAAAGTCACACACGTTGCACCAGCGGATCGCCACGGCGAGATCATCGGATCGCCCATCGTCGCGCCGGGCGTCATCAACTACCCGCTCAATCAGCTCGGCCTCTGTGCGAGCATTACCAACGCACCCTACAAAACGACCACCGAGGTCTATCCCGACAGCCCTCGGGCGACGCCTGAGCAATGCAACGCCGCACAGGTTGCAGCGGTTCGCGCGGCGATTGATTTCGCGTTGGCGCACCGCCCGAAGACTTCCGTCAAGCGGTGAAGCCGGCGCCGGTTATCCGGCGGGCAGAGGTGTGAGGCGGTACGTCTTGGTGATTGCTTCGACACCATCCAAGTCCGTGTCACGCAGATTCGATAACTGCGCCGCACAACCTAGACCGCCTCTGCACAATACTCTTACGGTTTACGTTGATCCACGTCCGCAATGTATTTATCGACTGTTGCAGCATCGCTAATTTGCCCCCGAGCTTCCTGTTTTATTGGCTCGGGCGCAATCATATGATCCACTGCGCTTCGTTCGGAGCGGGCCTTATGTTCAATCAGCTCGTAGCTTGGATTCAGTGGCGATGCCGAGGATGACGGCATTGAAACCGATGTTATTGCCGTTTGGCGATGTTCTCCACCGCGCAACTGAGCCGGTTCGAAACATGCCTGAACACGTTCATCGTTGAGTGTCCACCAATCCCTCAATGCTTTAGACATCTGCGCTTTTGCGTGCTCGGCGGACATTTCCCATTCCGCGATGCTACGAAATGTCGGGTCAATATTCGCCCAGGCGTCCCAATTCGCATCGGGCAATACTTCCCGAAAATACTCCATTGACTCGGCGACAGAATGCACGGGAGCCACGAACGCATCGATTGGGCAGGCGGATGGGATAGGAGGTCGCTGCACGCCGGCTTCGCCTGTCGGACGGCCTTCGGTTTTGCGCGCCCACACAAGATGAGACACCCAACCGCAGAAGCGTCGATCCAACGACCGCCATGACCTGCGCTGCGATCCCGTCCAATGATCGACAATCGAATTGATCCACTGTTCTTCGCTAACGAATTGCCGTGCATTCATGTCGGCCTGCGGCGTTATTGGCGCTTGCTGTCTCATCGACATCTGAGCGCTTGCATTGTTGGACGCAACAGCCACGACAGCAGCGAAAAACACGAGAACGGTTGATTTTAAGTGATTCATTAAGGTTACCTGGACCCACACCTCGCCTGCCCGGCACGAATATGCGTCATCTTTACTGATTGACTTCGTCCGACGTGCGTATCTCCATGATCAGCTCATGCCTCATGTCAGTGTCCGATGAATCGCCTTGCGTTCTCAGGATCACATTTCAATGGTGCATATTTCAGATTGGGACGAAACACCCACTGCACATCGCCCGCCACCGGTGCCGCGAGAAACTCGGGATCAGTCATTTCGAAGTGGTAGGTCAGGCTTGTACCATCCGCCCCGTGTCAGTCGTTCAACCAAATGTTTCTGCGCGGCCGCTCGAAACAGAAAAGCCGCAACGAGTGCGGCTTCCAGTGTGACTCGACCATATCCGCCGGATCCGTGTCTGTCAAGATGTTCCTAATGACTGAGAGCAAGCGCGATCTAAAGAATGTAGCACCGTGCACAACGGCCTCCCCTTAGCGCTCCATTAATTCGGACCTCATAGAAGACCCGCATATGCAAGTAAGCGGTCTCGCCTTGGGTATCACCTGTGGCCATTGCGACGACAACCTGCTTCCCTTCGATTTTCACGCAGTCGGCGGAGGCGTCGCCGACGGCGTCGAAGCCGTGCAGCACAAGGTTCGCGAGACCATCAAGTACCGCGCCGATCTCATCAAGATTTGCGCGACGGCTGGGGGGTGTTGTCGAAGCGCGACGCTCCTCAGGCGTCGCAGTACACGCTGGAAGAGCTCAACGCCATCGTTGCCGACGCTCATCGCCTCGGACGTCGGGTCGCATGGCACGTATTTCGTGCCGACCGCGTATCTGGTGGATTGGATGCAAGCCAATGCCAACTTACCAGCCTTTTACTTTCACAAGATGATGGACGTGAGCGCGGTTGCAAAGACAAATGCCAGGAAAGCGATTGCCGCTCACATCATGGTGGCCCTGAGCACCGGCGGGTCGGATCGGGTGGGCGCTCTTGAGACTGGCAAGTGGGCCGACATCATTGCCGTCGAGGGCGATCCGCTGCACGATAGAAAATTGTTGCAGCACGTCTGGTTCGTCATGAAGTCGGGAGTGGTCTGCAAGCAGGAGGATTGATCTCATGCCGCGGAGGCGGATGAGGTAAACTGCACCGGAACCCCGGCGAACCCGGGGTTCGGCATTTTCGATATGGGGCTAAGTGGCAGAGTGGTCATGCAGCGGCCTGCAAAGCCGTGTACGCCGGTTCGATTCCGACCTTAGCCTCCCCTTCGCCACCCCTGAAGAGACTCTAAAACCTTGAGAAAAACCTCAAGCATGGCCGAAAACTGTCCGTCGCGGTTTGGCTGAGAACGGTCTCGGTGGGGCTGGAAACGGTTCGTCTGGGCCGGTCCGAGTGGCAAAAACCACCTCGTTTCGGCCCGCATTCCGTTGCAAGCTGATCCGATAAACAGCATCGCAATACGCCTGCATCGTGTCTAGAACCAAAGGAGATGCAGATGCCGATCCATGTCCGTACCCGCAATGGCGGGAAATCCTACGAGCTGCGGGTTAAGCACCCAGGCTTGCGGAGCTAGCCTATCTTACCTTCGACCGAGAGGAGGAAGCCCGCCGTGCCGGGGAGCTTGCCTTGGCGGCTCTTGGCGCGGGGAGATCCCCCTTGGCTCCAGCGAGCGAAGAGTCCGGTCTTCAGCACGATCGGCGAGGTGGTCCGAGCCTATCTTGGCATCTGCAAAGTGCCTGACAGCACCTTGGACCTCCTCGATACGGTGGTGAAGGACATCGGCACTTGCCACTCGCTAAGCACAACTATGCCCCGGCCGAGGCATGGGTGCGGGCAATGAAGCGCGAGAGGCAACTCGTCCCCGGCACGATCCGCAAGCGAAAGGGAGCCCGAGCTCGGCACAGTTCCAGGCGTGGGCGATCGTCGGCGGGAACTGACTCGGTACTGCTGATTAATCACCATCTGCCGATTAATCAAGGATCGCATCGGCGACAGTGCAGTCACCGAGATACGCGTGCTACTGGTCGAGCGAGAGTTGGCGGATGAACGAGCGCGACATCTTCTTCGAAATCATGAAGACCGATGATGCGCTGGAAGGACCGGTCACGTTCCGCGAGAAGCGCGATCCTCGTTATCAAGGCCGCTGAAGTCTCTATCTTGTCAGCTTCGACGGCCACACGCCCGAGCGAGATAATTGCTTGATGTCCTCTCGCACCAATCCGATCACCGTTTTGGTCGCCCGCGAGGCCACGCCTTCGGACGGCAATGCGAGGATGAGCCGCCGCGTTACCTTCGGTTGGATCAGCGGAGCAAATTTCAAACGGCCTTGTTCGCGTTCGCGGCTGATCGCGGACAGGGGCAGCACGGTGTACCCCAAACCCTTCTCCACTAGATCATTGAGCACGCGGAAAGAATCGGCCTCGAATCGCACCGTGAGCTTCACTTTGGCCTTGGCGGCGGCGCCCTCGACGATGAGTCTCAAACCGTTGGGACGACTGGGAAGCACCAGCGGTAATGCGGCCAACGACGCGACGGAAACGGGTGTCCCTGATTTGAGATCGCTGTCCGGCGGTCCGACGAGCACGAGATCGTCCAATAACAGCGGCTCGGTCTTGAGATGAAAGTCGGCATCCGATCCATACATGATGGCCACGTCAATTTCGCCGCGCTGCAGCCATTCGATCAAGTGCACCGAGTAGGCTTCGACGATGCGCAGCGAGATGCCCGGATATTTCGCGGCGACATGACATGCAAGTTGACCGGCGAGGACATAGCTCACGGTGGGAACGATGCCGAATGCGACCCTTCCGCTGACGGTGCCCGACAGCGCGCGTACCTCGTCGAATACCTTATCCAATTGCCGTATCAGCCCGGACAGACGCTTCAGCATTTCCTCTCCGGCCTCGGTGAGCTTAAGTCCGCGACGGTGGCGTGTAAGCAGGGGCACGCCGACTTCCTCTTGAAGCAGGCGCATTTGACGGCTGAGCGCGGGCTGCGCGATGCGGATGCGATCCGAGACTTTGCTGAGCGAACCCAGTTCGGCGATCAATGCGAAGGTCTTCAGCTGGCGGAGATTCACGACCGTTATATTATCGCAAAGCGATATAGCAGATAGATTTACATTATCATTCCTCTATAGGATAGAGTTTGATCCGCAGGCAATCCGGCATAATGAGTTCCTTCAGACGCAATGACGAATAATTCCGCGTGGCCCAAGGAAATCTATCGCGTCCTCAAGCAGGCGCGGGTGAGTCAGGCCTGCTATGTGCCCGACGCAGGGCATGGGCAGTTAATCGATTTGCTGCATGCCGACCCCGAGATTCAGACCACGGTATTGACCACCGAAGAAGAAGGAATTGCGCTCGCCGCCGGCGCGTGGCTCGGCGGACAACGCGCGGTGCTGTTGCTGCAGTCCAGCGGCGTGGGAAATTGCATGAATATGCTTTCGCTGGTATCGAACTGCCGCCTTCCATTGCTCATGCTGGTGACGATGCGGGGCGAATGGGCCGAGTTCAATCCCTGGCAGGTGGCCATGGGCAGCGCCACGCCGGCCGCGTTGCAGTTGATGGGAGTGACGACGATTCGAGTCGACACGCCTGACGAGGTCCCGGAGGCAGTGTCCGCCGCTGCTGCTGCGGCCTTCGATGCCGATCAGGCGATGGCGGTGGTGTTGTCGCAGCGTCTGATTGGGCGCAAACGGTGGGACGTGCGATGAGTGCTGCGGACCATTCGCAGCGACTTGATCGGCGCGAGGCGGTGCGTCAGTTGCTGCATGATCGAGGCGATGCTCTCGTGGTTACGGGATTGGGCTCTTCCTCCTATGATGTATTTGCGGCCGGCGACCATGGCGCCAACATGTACCTCTGGGGCGCCATGGGCGGCGCAGCCTTGGTTGGGTTGGGATTGGCGCTGGCGCAGCCTCAACGCCCAGTGGTGGTCATCACCGGGGATGGCGAGCAGCTCATGGGCATGGGTGGTCTTGCAACCATTTCCGTCAAACGGCCGGGCAATTTCACGCTGGTGGTGCTCGATAATGGGCAGTACGGGGAGACCGGCGGCCAAAAAAGTCATACGGGGCTGGGTGTGGATCTGCACCGTGTCGCCGCGGCGGCTGGATTCGCGTCGGCCATTGAACTGCGAAACATCGCGCAGATCGCGGGTTACCGAGCGGAGCTGACCACGCTCCGCGGCGGTCCGCGCTATGCCGCGGTGCGTATCGCGCCCGGCAGCCCGGCGCGTGCCTTGCCGGCTCGCGATGGCGTATTCCTGAAAAACCGCTTTCGTGCCCAATTGGGATTTCAGGTGCAGTAGCCATGGCTGATTCGCGATGACCGATCTACCTCTCTATTTGAACATCGTCGCAGGCAAGCATGGCGCGGCCTCGAGCGGAGCGACTCTCGAGTCCTACGACCCGTACTCGGGACGGCCATGGGCGAGAATCCCTCGCTGCGGGGCAGCCGATGTGGATGCCGCGGTGGGCGCCGCACGGCGAGCCTTCGACGATCCGGCTTGGCGCGGCCTCAACCCGACGGCGCGCGGCAAGTTGCTGATACGCCTGGCCGATCTCGTCTCCGCCGAGGCCGAGCGGCTCGCGGCCATCGAAGTGCGGGACAACGGCAAGCTGATGTCCGAGATGCTCGCGCAGCTACGGTACATACCGGAGTGGTATCGATACTTCGGTGGATTGGCGGACAAGATCGAAGGTCGCGTGTTGCCTATCGACAAGACGGGAATGCATGCGTACACGCGCCGCGAGCCGCTCGGCGTGGTGGCTTGCATCACGCCGTGGAATTCGCCGCTGTTGCTTCTGACCTGGAAGCTGGCGCCGGCCCTGGCCGCCGGAAATACCGTCGTCGTCAAGCCATCCGAACACGCATCCGCGTCGACTCTCGCCTTCGTCGAACTATTCGCAAGGGCGGGATTCCCTCCGGGCGTGGTCAATAGCGTCACCGGATTGCCCACGGAAGTGGGGGTGCCGCTGGTTCAACACGCTGGCGTCGATAAGATTGCATTCACGGGAGGCGATGCGGCCGGAGTCGGCGTCTACCATGCCGCCGCCGACGGCCTCAAGCACCTGACCCTGGAACTCGGTGGCAAATCACCCAATATCATCTTTGCCGACGCCAACATTCCTAACGCGGTCAATGGCGCGGTATCTGGCATTTTTGCTGCCAGCGGCCAGACCTGTATTGCGGGCTCGCGGCTGCTGGTGCAGCGCACTGTGCATGACGAAGTGGTCGAGCGCTTGGTGCAACTGGCGAGAACCGCGCGCATCGGCGATCCAAAGAGTGCCGATACTCAAGTCGGACCGGTGACGACGCGCCAGCAACGCCAGCGTATTCTCGATTACATGGCGATTGCACGTGAGGCCGGTGCACGCTGTGTCCTGGGCGGCGGCACGCCGCGCGAAGCGCGGCTCGGGGAAGGCTGGTTCGTGGAACCGACGATTTTCACAGGCGTGAACAATTCGATGCGAATTGCACGTGAAGAAGTATTTGGCCCGGTGCTTGCTGTCATTCCATTCGACGATGAGGAGCAAGCGCTCGCCATCGCGAACGACACCCCGTATGGACTCGCCGCCGGCGTCTGGACCACGGACATGAGCCGTGCGTTGCGAATGTCGGATCGGCTGAATGCCGGCACGGTGTGGATCAATTGCTACCGCGCGGTCAGTTTCATGGCGCCGTTCGGCGGCTACAAGCGCAGCGGTCTCGGCCGCGAGAATGGACGTGAGGCGATCGAGACTTATCTGCAGACCAAGACCGTTTGGATCGATACATCCGGCCAAGCCGCAAACCCCTTCGTCATCCGCTAGCCGTTCAGGAGAAGCTTCATCAAACAGTTCACCAATCTGATTGCCGGAGAGTGGGCCCGCGGGCAGGCGGGTCCACCGGATGTGAACCCATCCGACACCAATGACGTCGTCGGCGAATATGCCGATGCGACAGTGGCGGATGCGGCGCTGGCGCTAAGCGCGGCGCGCAGCGCATTTCCCGGCTGGTCGCAGGCCACGGCGCAAGTACGCTCCGACGTGCTGGGCAAGACGGCTGTAGAACTTCTGGCTCGACGCGACGAAATCGGCGAGTTGCTCGCGCGCGAGGAGGGCAAGACCCGGCCGGAAGCCGTCGGTGAAGTCGTGCGGGCGGGTCAAGTTTTTCAATACTTTGCCGGCGAGGCGCTGCGCCTGGCCGGCGAGAAGCTTCCGCCGGTGCGCGCCGGGGTGGACATCGACGTCACCCGCGAGCCGGTAGGCGTTGTGGGAATAATCACGCCGTGGAATTTTCCCATTGCCATTGCCGCCTGGAAGATTGCGCCGGCACTCGCTTTCGGCAACACCGTTGTGTTCAAGCCCGCCGAGCTCACGCCTGCCACGGCCTGGGCGCTGGTCGATATCTTGCATCGTGCCGGCGTTCCGGCGGGTGCACTCAATCTCTTGATGGGTAGCGGCCCCGTTCTCGGCCCCGCCATCGTCGGCGGCGTCGACGCGTTGAGCTTTACGGGCTCGGTGGCAACCGGCCGCGACATCGCCACCCGCGCGATCGCGCGCATGGTCAAGCTGCAGCTCGAAATGGGCGGCAAGAATCCCCTGGTCGTGCTGGATGATGCGGACCTCGATATCGCCGTCGATTGCGCGGTCAAGAGTGCTTTCTTTCAGACTGGTCAGCGCTGTACGGCATCCAGCCGGCTGATTGTAACCGACAAGATCCATGACCGTTTCGTGGCCGCCGTGCAAACGCGAATGGCGAAACTCACCATCGATCACGCCCTCAAACCCGGCACGGACATAGGCCCTGCCGTCGATCAACGGCAGCTCGACACCGATCTTCGCTACCTCGACATCGGCCGCCGCGAAGGTGCGCACCTGGTCGGCGGAGAGGTTCTCAAACGCGACACGCCCGGCTTCTATATCGCACCGGCATTGTTCACGGAGACGCACAATCGAATGCAGATCAACCGCGAGGAGATATTCGGACCAGTGGCGACGGTGATCCGAGTCCGGGATTACGATGAGGCACTGGCCATTGCCAACGATACGGACTTCGGGCTCAGCGCCGGTGTTTGCACCACGTCCTTGAAACACGCCCGGAACTTTCAGGCACATTCGCAAGCGGGCTTGGTCATGATCAATCTGCCGACTGCCGGCCTGGATTATCACGTCCCGTTCGGCGGACGCAAGAGCTCGAGTTATGGTCCTCGCGAGCAAGGCCGATATGCGGCCGAGTTCTACACCACAGTCAAAACGACCTACATTAGTTCCTGATCAATACCGACCATGAGCGAGCCTGCAATGCACACCATTGGATTCATCGGATTGGGCCGCATGGGGCGCCCCATGGCTTCGAATCTGTGCAGAAAGGGGTTTGAACTACTGGTATACGATGTTGAACCGCAAGCGATCGCCGCATTCGCGCAGCCTAACTCCAAGCCTGCCAAATCGATCGCCGACGTCGGGCGTAGCTGCGACATCATCATTACCATGCTGCCCGGCTCGGCGCAGGTCGAAGCGGTGGTTCTGGGTGCAGAAGGACTGCTGGTCCATGGGCGCGCCGGGCAGCTCATACTGGATATGAGTACCATCGATCCCAACATGACGGACCAGGTGGCGGAGCGAGCCTCCGTAATGGGTATCGCCGTGGTCGATGCTCCCGTCGGGCGCCTCGCCAGCCATGCGGATCGTGGTGAATCCTTGTTCATGGTCGGCGGGGCTGACCAGGATTTCCAACGCGTGTTGCCGCTGCTGCAGGCCATGGGGACGACCATCCATCATTGCGGCAAAGTGGGTTCAGGGATGCGCACCAAGCTGGTCAACAATTATCTAGCATGCGTGTCCTGTCAGCTGAACGCGGAGGCGCTGGCGTTGGCGCAGCGCTTCGGCTTGGATTTGAAGAAGACTCTCGAAGTAATCGACGGCACCACCGCCTTCAACGGCCAGCTGCGCATCAACTGGCCATCCAAAGTTCTCAAGGGCGACATCTCTGCGGGCTTTACCATCGATCTTGCGCACAAGGATCTGTCGCTGATCCTGGATGCGGCAAACCGGGCGAAGCTGCCGCTGCCGGTGGCCGCCGCGGCGCGAGAAATGTTTTCGATGGCACGCGCCGGGCGCTATGCGCAATCCGATTTTTCGGCAATGGTGGATGTGCTGTGCGACCTCGCCGGGATTGAAAAGCCGCGTCTCGCCGCGCCCGGCGCTCAAACATCGGAATCCAAGGCATAGATGTGGGCGTAACGGCGGAATTATCCAAATTCAGCGCTGAGTTGAGCATCGACAAAGTTCCGCCCGAGGTGGTGAGCCGGGCGCGGCTGCTGTTGCTGGACTTGGTTGGCAACATCGTTCGCGGCCATGAGACCGAGAGCACTCCGGCATTGCTATCGACGATCGGGGCGTTGGGGATGGCTGAGGGCACCAGCCGGGTGTTCGGCGACTCGCATACCTATTCGCCTGCGGGCGCCACGCTGCTGCAGGGTGCGCTCGCGCACTCGCTCGACTTCGACGACACGCATGCGGCCGCGACTCTGCATCCGGGCGCTCCGGTCATTCCAGCGGCGCTCGCGGCGGCCGAGATGATCAATGCCTCCGGCGCGACGACGCTGGCGGCCATCATTGCCGGCTACGAAGTCATATGCCGCGTGGCGCTGGCGCTTCCAGCCGGTGAACACTATGCGCGGGGCTTCCACCCAACGGCGACTTGCGGCGCCTTTGGGGCGGCCGCGGCGGCGGCCCGCGTGCTGGGACTCGATGCCGACGGCACGGCCTCCGCGCTCGGCATCGCACTGAGCCAAACCGCGGGCAGCCTGCAGTTTCTGCAAAACGGTGCGTGGACCAAGCGATTCCAGGTTGGCTGGTCGGCGATGTCCGGACTTGCCGCGGCGACATTGGCGAGCAAGGGATTCAAAGGCGCCGGCCAGGCCATCGAAGGAGCGCACGGTTTTTTGCGATCCTATGCTCCCTACCCATCGCCACAGCGGGCCACGCAAGATCTTGGGAAGCTCTACGAGTTGATGGCGACCGCCGTAAAGCCCTACCCGTCCTGCCGCTACGGTCACGCCGGTATCGACGCGGCCATCAGCTTGCGCGCCGAACATAATCTGCAGCCGAATGAAATCTCGGCGGTGGTCTACGGTTTATCGAATGCGGGCATGCTGCTGGTCGGTGCGCCGGCACAGAAGAAAGCCGATCCCCGGAACATAGTCGATGCCCAATTCAGCGCGCCTTTCGTGCTGGCCGTTGCCTTGGCCACCGGGTCCATGAGGTGGGATAGTTACACCTTATTGCACGACTCACGGATTCGATCGTTATTGCCCAAGATACGCTGCGAATATGACGCGGAGATCGAAGCGGAGTTTCCCATCAATATGTCGGGCAAGCTTGCCGTCCATGCGCGCGGTCAGGTTTTCGTCAAGAAAGTCGTCGTGCCCCGGGGTGAGCCCGGCAACTTTCTGTCCGGCGAGGAGTTGCTGGTGAAATTCACCAATCTAGCGGAGCCTTCCTTGGGCTCTGCGCGGACGGCGAAGCTCGCTGCCGCGATCCTCGGTATCGACGCGCTCGGCCGTGCGTCCGCGGTATTCGATGTCGGCGCGGGACTCGCTTGAAGCATCAGGCTTTCATCGGCCACAGTGAGCGACGCGAAGATACCGTCTGGCCGCTGCTGGCGCGCGCCCTCTCGGCAACGCTGAATGTGCCGGTGCCGAGCGGGGAGGAGTTGCCGCCGCTTTGGCATTGGATGCTGTTCCAAGAATGGGCGCCGACCACCTCGCTCGGCGCCGACGGACATGCGCGGCGCGGCGGGTTTCTGCCGCTCGATCCGGCGCTGCCGCGGCGCATGTGGGCGGGGGGTCGGTTGCGTTTCCATCACGCCCTACGCATTGGGGAGCAGATAATTCGCGAGAGCATCATTACCGCCGTCGAGGAGAAGACGGGCTCGAGCGGCCGTCTGTTGTTCGTCCATGTACGCCACACGATTGGCGATGGCCGAGGTGTAGCGCTGGTCGAGGACCAGGATCTCGTGTATCGGGAAGCGCCGGACGGCAATCCTACACCGAGCCCCGCCACCTCGCCGAGCGCCGCCACTGCGCACGTCTCCGGCGGCATCAGCAACACGGTTGCGATTGATGCACCATTGCTGTTTCGCTATTCCGCCGTGACCGGCAATAGTCATCGCATACACTACGACAGGGATTACGTGAACGAGGAAGGCTACGCGAGCTTGGTGGTACACGGTCCGCTGCAAGCGACTTTGCTTGCCGGGTTTGCGCTTCAACAGCGAGCTGCCGGTGCCCTGGAGGAATTCTCTTTCCGCAGCCGGCATCCCGCGCTTTTGCACCGCTGCCCGCTGACCTTGCAGGCGTGGGCGGACACAGATTGCGTGCGCTTGCGCTCTCTCGATCGCGAGGGGGTGGTTTGCACGACGGCCGAGGCGAAGTTCAACGCATGAAAGCGCCGCAAGATTACCAGGAGATTCGCGAAGGCGTGCGAGGTCTATGCGCCGGCTTCCCGGACGAATATTTCCGCAAGATCGACGCCGTGCGCGGTTATCCCGAGGAATTCGTGGATGCTTTGACCAAGGCCGGCTGGCTGGCCGCATTGATTCCGCGTGAATACGGCGGTTCGGGACTCAGTCTCGCCGAAGCATCGGTCATCATGGAGGAAATCAACCACGCCGGCGGCAACTCCGGCGCATGCCACGGGCAAATGTATGTGATGAACGTGCTGGTGCGGCACGGTACCGAGGCGCAGAGACGAGAATTCCTGCCGCGGATTGCGGCAGGCGATCTGCGCTTGCAGTCGATGGGCGTGACCGAACCTACCACCGGCACCGACACGACCAAACTCAAGACGACGGCGGTGCGCAAAGGCGACCGTTATGTGATCAACGGACAGAAAGTGTGGATCTCGCGAGTGCAGCACTCCGATATAATGCTGCTGGTGGCGCGCGCCGCGGGGGGCGGCGGTGTGGGGCGCGGGGCGGGTGGGGGGTCGG
>JBEPVT010000005.1:0-110665 GCA_041690895.1 Gammaproteobacteria bacterium | reverse complement strand
CGGCGCGACCTCCCCGCATCCACAATGTGACAGAAGCTGCAAGATTGACGCAAGAAGCAACCGTCCACCTACTAAATTAATTTACGAGATCGCGGCAAATTCTACGCCCCGCTCGTATGCAAGGCGTCACTGATCAATGCCCACAAGCCGTTGGAGACTGCCGCGCTTGTATGACGGTATTGCATACGTGGACCCTTGGCGCGGCTGGCGGCGAGGTGGTGAGGCCAGAAGCAGAGCTTGGAAGATTGTTCTCTACATGTGTCGAAAGTCATGACTCGCGATCGCTAACTTCCGGCACGCGCTGAGCTTCGCCTTTCTGTGCATACTTGCCGCATCTGGGGCAGCGCCCCTATTGAGCATCATATGTCGCGTTCGTCTTCAATTCATTACCTGTTTCTATTCCTCAGCATCGCTGTGACGCCAACGGTATTCGCCGAAACACGCGCCCAGGAGGAAACCGCAATCAGGAATCTGATGGGGAGCTTTACCGCAGACTGGCACATCAGCGACGCCCATGCGCTGTCAATGTACTTCTTGCCGGATGGCGACTTCATCAACCCAGATGGAGCCCTGATGAGGGGACGCCCGCAAATTGAGCAGTTCTACGCCCAAGCCTTTGGCATGGGTTATGCGGGCAGTACAGCCACGGCGACAGTTGATCAATTGCGGTTCCTCAAAGCCGATCTCGCGCTGATCGATGGCGAATTCGGGATTACCGGCGCGATCACAAAGGATCATCAGCAGCTGCCTGCGGAGCGAGGACGCTATACCGCCATTTTAAAGAAGCAAGCGGGTCATTGGTGGATCATTTCCAATCGGGAAATGGAGCCGCCAAATCGCGGTGCAAAGAATTGACGGTGCCATTTGCACTGTCTCCTTTTTCGATGCACCCGGATCCTGGGTGTGGGTTTTCCATAATTTTGTCTGTAATGCTCCCAATTAGTCTCGGCGCTGCTAAAAGGGGACTGCGTTCGGCGGTCGACCATACAGCGCGGTAATCCGCCGAGACTTATGCCCGGGATATTGCAACGAGAAGGAATGAAATGATGTGCGCTTGTATAATGTCTTGCGTGTTGCTTGTCGCGATCATCTGCTATTGGTTCGCTGCGAGCGCCACAGCCCGCGCGCGCCCGATCCTCTTCGTTTCCGCGATGCTGGCATCGTCGGCGGCGATGGCAGAGGAGCCCTGGCTTACCTTGCCGCCGACGCCCACGCTTCCGAAGGCCGATGTCAGCGGGCTTGCCCCAGTGAACGGTGTAAATATCTGGTATGCCGAATTTGGACAAGGCGAGCCGGTGCTGTTCGTGCATGGCGGTCTCGCCAATTCCAGCTATTGGGGTCATCAAGTGCGCGCGCTGGTGGCGGCGCATTATAAAGTGGTCGTGATGGACAGCCGCGGACAAGGCCGCTCGACGCGCAACGCACAGCCTTACAGCTACGATCTCATGTCCGACGACGTCGTGTCTCTGCTTGATTATCTGAAAATTGCGAAAGTCGCGCTCGTCGGCTGGAGCGACGGCGCGATCATCGGGCTCGACATCGCCATGCATCATCCCGAGCGCCTGACCAAGCTGTTCGCCTTCGGAGCGAATTACATTCCCTCCGGCGTGAACTATGCGCCGAGCGTCGTTGGAGACCTGTATTTCGCTCGAGTGGGCAAGGAATATGCGGAGCTTTCGTCCACGCCCAAGGAATTCAAAAGCTTTCTCGCACAGATTGGCAGCATGTGGAGTACGCAGCCGCATTGGACCAAGACCGATTTTGCCAATATCACCACACCGACATGGATCGTCGATGCCGATCACGACGAAACTGTTAAACACGACCAGCCCGGAACGCTTGCGGACTGGGTACCGAACGCGGGTCTTCTGATCGAGCCGGATGTGAGCCACTTCGCCTTCATCGAGAACGCGGAGCAGTTCAACGCCGACGTGCTTCGCTTCCTGAAAACGAAATAAGGCCGTTGAATGCGAATATGGAATCGAATCTGACGATCTCCATCACAAGGTACCGCTCGCGCGGGAATTCCGTGAAGATCACATGCGCTGACATGCTCGCTATGCGACTTACTGTTGCTGGGCGCCGCCGACCCAGTCCATCTCGCGGCGAATATCCTGGAAAGACTTTGGCGTAACAAACGTGAATGGCGAGGAAGCCTGATGGCCCGCTTCATTCTCCGCCGGCATATCCGCGCGATCGGCCGCGATTCATTCCCCAACCGAATAGCGCTCCTCGTTGCTATAGGATCCGGCGCCACAACCGTCTGCGGCGAACGCCGCTTATCCGAGAGCAGATAGCAATCAATTTGCCGCGGATTCACCAAACCTCAAAATCAATAATTCAAATCTATATCGATTTCGAGGAAGGCTCCCGAATTAGTGCGGCGCCAAATACGCGTGCCGAAACCTTGGGCATAGGCAAGTTGAGCCAATAACATGCATAAGGACTCCGCAAAACGCGCATTCATTGGCCCGCCCGGCATCCGCTCGCGTCCCACAGACTCTTGCCTGTGATCATGGGCGCGACGTACCGCACAATATCCAACGTCACCATCCAAGGCGTTGCAAGAATAACGATATCGCGATCCCGACCAGCCCCTTCGAGCGAGCTGGCACCTGCGTTGGCACCAATCTCTGCCGCAGCCGCAGCCGCAGCGGCTCGCAGTCTCATGTCCAAACCGCTCTCTGCTCTCGAAAAACCGGTATCGACAACGCATGCCAATGAGCCAGTCAAATTGGTCCAGCTGGTTTTGCATTGCGTGTAATTCTGATCCCGCGAAAGCGTTTTCCTTCCCGATGTTGGGCGCTCGTGCATGGTTTATCGTTGATCAAGAGTTCATCCATTCTTTAAACGATAGCCGCCCTGCCCGCGAACGTGCCAGTTATGTGAGTAAGCGGTATATGGCGAGCCGAGAACGCCAGTGTTCGGCCTCCCCTAAATTGAATCGCGCTGATTGTCTCGGTAGCGCCGAAGCTTTTCACGATTGCCGCAGCCCTTCATGTCGCACCAACGTCGCGAGCCGTTTTTACTCAAGTCGAGGAACAACCACCCACATATATCGCTCGCGCATTCTCGGAGTCGTGTCACCGCGCTTGAGGTAAGCAATTCGCCCGTAGCGCGCGCGATCGGCCACAATGGTGCGTCAAACTCACTCGTGTTCTCCCATACCCAAACAAAGTCCGCTCCCTTCCGGCTTAGCCGCGCATGCGACATGGCATTGCCAATTTCCACGTTGACGGATTCGAGAATCTCGTTTGGGGGGACGCGGCCGCGCAGCCGCGCATCAAACAATGTGTGCAACTTCTCGCGAAAACCCTTGGCGCGCCGGAGCATTTTGGCCGCGGCGTCGGGATGCGAGCGGGCCTGTCCTGCTAGCACTTCAATTTGAGCGTCGGGCAGCGAAGCGCTGATTGACGTCCACTCTAGAAAATCGGCATAAGTCCGGAGTTTGTCATCGTGGACACTGTCCCGATGCCCTCCAACGGTGTTGATGAAATCTAGACACGCACTGCCACCGACAAATTCATGTACGAATGTCATTGGCGAATGGTAACCTGTAAAATAGCACTTTACAAGTTACCCATACCATTCTAGGCTATAGCGCGCGACGAAATTTTCTGAGGTATTAGATGGATCGCCGAACTTTCCTAGCCATGGGTGCCATTGGATTGAACTGCGGACTCGGTCCATTGCCGGGGGTCGCTTCCCCCGCCTTGAATGTTAAATTTAACCCTAGGAGAGGCGGAATGTCCGTACGACCTTTTACGATCAGCATTTCCGATGCGGCTCTCGCCGACCTAGGCTTGCGACTACAACACACCCGCTGGACGGATGCGGTCGAGGGCGCCGACTGGACCTACGGATCTGACCCCGCCTTCATGCACCAGCTGATCAACTACTGGCGAGCGCCGTTCAACTGGCGCGCGGAAGAATCCCGGATAAATCGCTTGCCGCAATTTATCGGGACCGTGGATGGTCGGGACATCCATTTTTTGCATGTGCGTGGAAGGGGTCCTAAACCCCTGCCACTCATTATCACGCACGGTTGGCCTTCAAGTTTTGTGGAATTCGAGAAGATCATTCCGCTGCTCACGGATCCCGCTGCGCACGGCGGCAATGCAAACGATTCTTTCGATGTGATTGCGCCATCACTTCCAGGCTTCGGGTTTTCTGCTCACCCCGCCCGCTCTGGTACGAGCAGCGCGGCGGTCACTACTTTATGGATGAGACTCATGACCGAGGTCTTAGGCTATCGCCGGTTTGTCGCGCACGGCGGCGACATTGGCGCCGGCATCACCAATCGTCTTGGACGCAAGTATCCCGATCACGTCGCGGGCATCCACACCATGGCGGTACCTGACCCGCCTGCGGAGCGTTCGCACAATCTCACGGCGGCCGAACAGACTTGGCTAGCGCTCGTCGATACATGGCAAGCCAAAGAAGGAGCTTATGAACACGAGCAACGAACGCGGCCCCAGACGTTGGCCTACGGACTAAACGACTCCCCGGTGGGGCTTGCCGCGTGGATTGTTGAGAAATGGCGCGCGTGGAGCGATTGCGGCGGCGACGTCCTGTCGCGATTTTCCATGGATACCCTTCTCACCAACATCTCCGTCTACTGGTTCACGCAGACTATCGGATCTTCCGTGCGCATGTACTAC
Source organism: Gammaproteobacteria bacterium (assembly GCA_041690895.1). GTDB lineage: Bacteria > Pseudomonadota > Gammaproteobacteria > Steroidobacterales > Steroidobacteraceae > Bog-1198. The sequence continues at coordinate 106,004 of JBEPVT010000005.1, read as the reverse complement.
GAAACCGCACAGGCCCCAGAATCGCCAGCCGCTATGATCGAGGTGCCTGCCCGGATCTACTTGACGCGCGAAGCCGTGAATATCTGCCCGCCAGAATACGCGGCGCGCTCGTATGCCAATTTCTCATACGGCCTTGCACCGCGGGGGGGGCATTTCATGGCGGCGGAGGAACCGGCTCTCCTGGCTCAAGATATCCGCGAGGCCTTTAGGCCCCTCCGCTAAAATGTCGATCAGCACGCTTCGCGCGGCGCAAATGATTGTCGCGCATGATGGTTTTCGCGCTCCTCGCGATAACCCTATTTGCCGACCGGTAACGTCGCGCTGCTTCCTGCGACTGCAGCCATTGCGACGCCCTGCCACTTGGATCACAACCGAATCATCGTCCTTGCCTCATTTAAGCGAATGGATGACTGTTTGCGGACCGCGCGAGTTTGGGTGGACTCTGGCAATCCGGATTTCATGCTCTGCCCGCAGTTGGCAAAAGATCTCGGGCTTGTACTGCAACGGTGACGCTCGTTATTCGACAAATCGATGCGCTTCCTTCGCAAGGGGAATCCATAAACTTTCCCCGCCGGTTACGACCACCCATTGCTTCATTATCCTGCCGTGGCCGGGGTCGAAATAAATCGCCTGACCCAGTCGCACCAGCTCTTCAGCACGCGCGCCCGGAAGTTTGACAACGAACTGTGCCTTTGAGGACATCATCGCGAAGATCCTCTTGTTCATCCTCAAGGCGCAGGAACCGAATCCCTTACCCGGCTTCGGCGGCATAACCCGAGGGTCTCCCGCGAAGGCATCAATGACTGAGCTAAAGCCGTCAGTCTTCGCTTTGCGTCGGGCGGGCGTCTTTCTAATCCGCGCCTTCGGTGCGCCTGTTGCTTTGCTCTTCATGAAAATACTGTTTTCGAAAATGCCTACTACTCCAACATTGATTTCTCAGGGACCAGTGCGTAGACCATTCCGCAATTGCTTTTCGTTTGCGCAATCCAATCCTCCGCAACTCAAGTTCTCAAGTTCTCAAGTTCTCAAGTTCTCATCTACGCAAGATGTCTTCGGATGATATCACTTCGACTCCCTCATTTCGTACTGCAAGTACCGCCCCATCGCACCTCAGTGCAGTGGCGCTGGCGATTGCATTGGAAATAACGATTGGGTGGAATCCCCGCGCTATCGCCCCATGCACAGTATGGGTAACACAGGCCTCGGCGAAGACTCCTGTGACAATCACGGTTTCAACGGCGTGTTGCCTGAGGAAACTGCTCAAGCCCGGATTCGACAACGCATCGGGCTCCGACTTGGCAAATTGTGGAAGTCCCAGGAACTTAAGCGCCGGATCAATCTCAACGCCCCGGCTATGTCGGACCGCAGCAAAATTGCAAAAGACGTTTGCAACATTCCACGGGGCATAGCTATTGAAAACTATGATTGGCAGCCATCCCTTTGCCGGAGCAGCATCGAGCAACTGATTGGCGGTGGCTGGAAGCGCCGCCGCTTGATCGGCAGCCACGGGCAGCTTGCCATCTCTCGCTAAAAAATCTTTCTGCAAATCCAAAATCAACAAGGTCTTCCGCGTAGAGACTGGGTCGATGCTCGATGCCGCGGGGAAAGTGGCTCGAATAGGCAATGCCGCTGCAAAGGCAACCAATCCGGCAAGCATCTTGCGACGTGCGATTTTCACTCGGACTTTCTCACAAACAACGGAAGCATGGAATTGTAAGGCTTTCGAGGCAATGCGCCTGCAGATTCTCTACGATTTTATGCAAAGCAATGTAGAAGTGCCGATACTTCACCGCGTTTGGTGTTTATTGCAAATTGATGTGTTTCTTTGACAGCTCAGTAACATTTTAGTCAGTCAGAGACCGGCGTACTGCCGTACTCTGATGCAAAGTTCGTTCGCGGATTGTCGTCCCGGTGTTTTATGATACCCCGGCCACGCTTTGGATGTCTCGACGCCCCGGTTTAAACCTGATGATGCGAAGGAGTAGGCATTGGATCCACTGAAACGCTATTCTGGGTTTCTCGAAGAACTCAAGAATCAGGCGAGACATCGATCTTTGCGTGCGCAATCGGGGGTCGACTTCACATCCAACGACTACCTGGCGCTTGCCCATAGCGGCCGAATTCGCGATGCGATAATTCGAGCCCTGGAACGCGGCGTACCGAGCGGATCGGGCGGTTCACGACTACTGCGGGGTAATCATGCCGAACATGAGCATCTCGAACAGGACGCCGCACGCTTCTTTAGAACTGAGCGAGCGCTCCTATTTAGCTCCGGCTATGCCGCCAATACCGCACTGTTGTCGACACTCCCACAACGAGGTGACCTCATAGTCTACGATGAATATGTCCATGCCAGTGCGCACGACGGCATGAAACTCGGTCGTGCGGACTCATTGTCTTTTCCACACAACGATGTCACGGCGGCCGAATGCGCGATGCGAACCTGGCGGCAGCGTGGCGGCACTGGAACGCCCTGGATCGTGGTTGAAAGTCTCTATTCGATGGACGGAGACCGAGCACCACTAGAGGACCTTAGCGTGTTGGCCAGGCATTTCGGTGCCTTCCTGCTAATCGATGAGGCGCACGCGACGGGAGTATTTGGCGTCGATGGCCGAGGCCTTGCAGATAAGTTTGAAGGCAGCGATCACGTGCTGGTGTTACACACGGGGGGAAAAGCACTAGGTGTCAGCGGCGCTCTTGTCACGGGACCGGCCGTTTTGTGCGAATTTCTTGTAAATCGCGCGCGTCCATTCATCTTCGCAACGGCGCCTTCGCCGTTGTCAGCGGTCGCACTCGGCGAGTCCTTGTCCATCATTCGCGAGGAGCCGGAACGACGCATACGCTTAGCTGCACTCGCGAGCTACGCTCGAGAAGCGATTCAGCAGCGCATCGGAGCGTGGACACCTCAATCGCAGATTCTGCCGATCATTATTGGACAAAGCGGACCGACGCTTAGGGTGGCGGACAAACTGCAAGCCGCCGGCTTCGATGTGCGAGCGATCCGTCCGCCAACGGTGTCGGAGGGAAAAGCCCGTTTGCGCATCTCCATTACACTAAACACTGATGAAACCGCAATCGACGGCCTAGTTTGCGCGCTCGAGTACGCCATGCACAGGCAGAGTGACGTTCTGAGCGCGCTCCGTTGATGCAAAACGGGTGGTATCAGCGCGGGCTGCCGCACGTCTGGTTGCCTTATACACCCATGAAGACGCAGCGCAGGCCGCTGCCGGTCGTGGCAACGCACGGCTCTCGGATTCTGCTCGCCGATGGCCGGGAACTCATCGATGGCATCGCGTCGTGGTGGACGGCTTGCCACGGTTATAACCATCCGCATATACGCGACTGCGTGGGACGCCAGCTAGAGCAAATGCCGCACATCATGCTCGGCGGTCTCGTCCACGAGCCAGCGTCGAACCTATGTCGCCGATTGGCGGATCTTCTGCCCGGTGATCTCAAGCATGTGTTTCTGTGCGACTCGGGAAGCGTGGCCGTTGAAGTGGCGATGAAAATGGCCGTGCAGTTCTGGCTTAACCAGGGTGTTCGCGATCGAACCCGCTTTATGGCATTTAAGGGCGGCTATCATGGAGACACCTTCGCTACGATGTCCGTGTGCGATCCTCAGGACGGAATGCACTCTTTGTTTTCAGGGATTCTCCCGGAGCAAGTGCTGATTGATCTCCCGCACGATGAGCGCAGCGAAGCGGCGTTTGAAGAGACCCTCGACGCTCATGCAAATGAGCTCGCCGGGATTCTCGTCGAACCTCTGGTCCAGGGCGCGGGAGGAATGCTATTCCATGACACAGAGGTGCTCCAACGAATACGACGAGCTGCCAATCGGCACGGACTCCTCTTGATTTTTGATGAGATTTTTACCGGATTCGCTCGCACGGGCAGCCTGTTTGCTTGTGAGTCCGCCGAAGTGACCCCCGACATTATCACTCTCGGAAAGGGGCTGAGCGGAGGCACGCTGCCACTCGCCGCCACCATCGCAAACGATCGAGTGTTTGAGGCGTTCTGGTCTGATGATCCACTCCGCGCGCTGATGCATGGGCCCACCTTCATGGGCAACCCGTTGGCATGTGCAGCAGCGAATGCCTCGTTGGATCTCTTTGAGCGCGAAGATCGACTGTCTCAAGTCGCTGCTATTGAGCAGCGACTCATTACCGGCCTCAGCGAGTGTCGAACGATCGCAAACGTTACGGACGTTCGGGTGCGTGGCGCAATCGGGGTCGTAGAACTCACGAGCTTGGGCGATACCGACGATTTGAATCGGCGCTTTGTCGAGGCAGGAGTCTGGGTTCGGCCGTTTCGGAACATTGTCTATCTCACCCCCGCACTCAACATCAACAGCGATGATCTCAGTCAATTGGTCGAAACCGTTGCGGCCGTACTCAAAGACTAAGGCTAACCGGAAGATCCCTAACAATGGACCTATGCGGGGTGCGGATCGGCCGATCAGCCGCCAATCGCTTCAGGAGAGCATCCACATTAAGACTGCCCACAGATTGCTCGATACTGACGCTGGTCGATAATCGATAGTTCCGAGGTATGGCTCCGGCACGAGTCCAAGTCCTACGACAAAAGCTACTGGAAACCCGAGGGCGAGCGCAACGTGAGTGGTAAGCCCGCATTGAACAAGGCGGTCCTTGTTCAGTTCGCCACCGTATTGAGCGGCAGCAATGCTTCGAACTCCTCGACCGTTTTAGCTTTTGGCCGCGCGGCGAACAATCGGCGAAGATAGGCGGTGAACTTAAGACATTCCACTTCAAGTTTTACCTGGCCCTGAACGTCTAGATTAGAGACTGCAAATGCTCCATGGTGCACCATCCCCTCGCCGTACGACCAATTGCCGGGCGCCTCATTCGGTTTCAACCACAGATCGAAGATTTGCCCTGCGCCGCCGCCACTGACCGTGTACCGCACGAAATCAGGCAGGTATTTTGAATTGAAGTGCTTGCGTTGGCCCGCGGCATCCTCGACCAGTTCAAAATGCAGCGACGGCGCTCGACGGCATTCGGCATGCCTTACTTTTGCTGCCGGCGGAAGATCCCGATTCATTGTCGCGACTTTTGCAGATCGCCGCCGCGGCCGAGCAGGCGTTCCCGGAAACGCTTGCCGCGTATCTTATTCTGAAAGCTGACATTGCAAACTCGACCGTCGCGAACGCCGAGATAACCATTTTGCTGGATGAGGATTTGCGGGTGCATGAGAAGTTGCACGTCACCGGTTCAACCTTGATCGTGGTCCAGGCCGCCGCGGCGTTACGCGCCGTGTTTGAGTTCTGCGCGGCGGCCCGCAGCAGGTTAATATTAAGGCATGACAGAGGAAGCGCGAAGCGGGCAACGGAATCGAGACTGTGTGAAACAGGCGAGAATCAGTTAGTGGCGCAGTCAGGCGCTTCCATGACGCCGGCGCCAGATTCAGTCGCAGAACAATTGCGAGAATTGTTGCGCGTTCAACAAGCAGCGTTTCGCTCCGATATGCAACCATCGCGCGCTAGCCGTCTGGACCGGCTGCGTCGCCTCGACCGGCTGATTGAATCGCAAGCCCAGGAATTTGCTGCGGCGATTTCAAGCGATTTTGCTACGCGCTCTCGCATCGAGATCCGCATTACGGAGACCTTGGTGCTCCAGAGCGGAATCCGCCACGCAATTCGAAATCTTTCGCGCTGGATGAAGACGCGACGGGTTTCGACCGCGCTTGCCTACCAGCTGACCCCGGTCACTTTGGAGCTGGGGGGCAAGTCGCCCGCTATTATCGACGCTTCCTGCGATCTTGACAGTGTGATTGATCGCATCGCGTGGGGAAAGTTAATCAACGCGGGACAAACCTGCATCACACCCGATTACATGCTGGTGCCGCGTGGCGACGTTGATCGTTTCGTCCGGCGATTGCGCACCAGCATGATCGGGCTGTATCCCAAATTTCTATCAAACCCAGATTATTCCGGCGTTATCAGCGAAAGACACTTGCGGCGCCTGCGCGAACTCATCGAGGATGCACGTGGGCACGGCGCAACCGTCATCGACATCGAACCCTTGGATCCTTCATTGGCAATCACTGGCAGACAGCTCGCGCCGACGCTGCTGCTCAATGTAAGCGATAGATATAAACCGGCATGCGCGACCGCTTGCGCTTTACTGGTTCGGCCAGAATTCAGCGGTGCGAGATCAAGTCCTGGCCGGCACGATTGCCGGTGGTGTATCGATCAACGATACGTTAATGCACATTGCCCAAGAGGGCCTGCCATTCGGCGGCGTTGGAGCATCCGGACAAGGCCACTATCACGGCGAGTACGAGTTTCGGCAATTCTCCAAAGAAAAGCCGGTATTCATTCAGTCTCGTTTCTCAGGCGCCGGCCTCATCCGTCCGCCGTACAAGCCATCGATTGACCGTGTCCTCAGCTGGCTAGCGCGCTTTACCTGAAGCGAAACGTGAGTTGGCGGGATTCGCCAGCCTTTCCGGTTCTATTGGAAGAGATCATGAAAGCCCTTCTCAATCCGCGCCGCAATTCCGAGCGCCGCTTCTACCTAGGCGGCGCTCTAGTCGCCATAGGATTGGTCTTTTGGGGATTTGCGCACTCCTATTACTTGAAGGTGTTTTTCGGCACGCCGGAACTGTCCGCTCGGCTGCATATTCACGGTGCGGTGATGAGTTCCTGGCTGCTGCTGTTTTTTGCCCAGGCTTGCCTGATTTCTGCCCGTCGCGTTGACCTGCACCGCCGCTTGGGCGTCATCGGAATCTTCATCGCCATCTTGGTAGTCATATTGGGTTCAACCACTACGTTTAACGCGGCCGCGCGGGAAGTCGGCCTCCATTCGAGGGAGGCAAGTAATCGGGTCAGCGTGCTGGGCTTGGAACTCGTGCAGATGGCACTTTTCGCAGGGCTTGTGGGTGCGGCTCTCGCGATGCGCAGGCGTCCCGATTTTCACAAGCGGCTGATGCTGCTCGGCACCGCATGCATGATGCCCTCAGCTTTTTCGAGGATACCGCTGGATTTGACTTTTATGGTTTCGAACTTCATGTCGATTCTTCTGCTGTTCAATGTATTTGTGATCGGCTGGGTATTGATCGATACGATTCGCAATCGCCGCCTGCACCCCGCATTCGGTTGGGGCGGCTTCATCACGATCGGATCCTTAAACTTGGCTTATGTGACTTCCATCAGTCCCGAGTGGCTGCGCCTTGGCACATGGCTGGTTTCTTAAACCAACAAGGGCAGTGTATTCAGAGATTCTTCTCCAACTCGCTGCTGCCGTACAGCGCAGAGTCCTTGGGGTAAGTCTCGTTCCAGATGAAATGGCTGAACCAGTCTAGATTTGCTTGCAACAGCGCCAGCGCTGACTTGGGCTTATCGATGCCATGGCCAAATCCGGTATAAAGAATCAGCCGTGCATCGACATGTTGGTCAAGGAGACCTCGGTAAAGCTCAAAGGCGTCAGGAACGGGTACTCGATGGTCGGCGCTGCCGTGCTGGATCAGCGTAGGAGTCTTTGCTTGGCGGATGGTCGTGATCGGCGAGGTTTTGGCGTAGACCTGCGGATCGTCCCAAGGTGTCGCGTCCAGATACTGAATCGTAAATGGAGTGATGTCGGTGCCTACATAGTAAGTAGCCCAATCGCTTATTCCCGCACCCACGGAGACTGCCTTAAAGCGGTCGGTATGGGTGGTGAGAAACGCGGAGATGTAGCCGCCCTGCGACCAGCCCATGGTGCCCAACTTGCCAGGATCAACGATGCCTTTGGCGATCAACGAATCGACGCCGCTCATCACGTCCCACATATCGCCGACACCTAAGTTACGCACATTCAGTGCACGGAATTTCGCACCGTAGCCGGCGCTGCCACGGTAGTTCGGCTCGAGGACTAACGCGCCCTTCTCAAGGAACGCTTGCACAGGATATGCGTAGTCAGGGGGCAGAAATCTGGGCTGAGAAACGCCGGTGGGCCCGCCATGGATTTTGACCAACAGAGGATACTTGCGCTTCGGATCATAGTCAGCCGGCTTATGCAGCACTCCCTCAATCAGGGTGCCGTCTTTGCTGGTCCACGACACGACTTCCACGCTGCCAAGCTTCCAGCCGCTGACTTGTGCAGTCAGGTCGGTGAGTTTCTTGGGCGCAAAGTTTGTAGCGCTTGAGATGTAGAGTTCAGTCAAATGCGTCGCATCGTCTGCCGTAAAGGCGAAGGAATTGCCATCCAACGCCACGGATACCTCATCGATAATCAAATGATCATCGGTCGAGACCGGCTGTATATGCGCCGTGATCGGGTCCAATCGAAATAGCTTTGCAGTCGTTCGCTGCGCGGCAGCGAAGAACAGTCCGCCTGGAACCCACGTGAGTGCATCTGGATCCTCGTCGAAACTTTTGGTCAAATCGCGGACATCGCCGGCGGTTGTGGCCGGCCTTTTGAGTACTGCGTCGAGATCCACCAGAGCAATGTGCGTATTGGCATAGAAAAATTTTGGCTGTGCGAGACTGGTGCTGAAGGCCAATTGCTTGCCGTCCGATGAGAACATCGGCGAGCGGTCCGGGCCCGGCAGGGCGACGATTTTTGACACGATTCCGGGGGAGGCTTCCCCTTTAGGCAAGTCCATCAAATAGATGTCTTCATCCTTCATAAAAGCTAGCAGCGGATTGCGGCCGGCGCTGAAGGCGATGCGGTCGGATTGCGGCGAGATCGCGAACGAATTGATATTGAGCCGAGGATCGGACGTTAGCTGTCTTGCGGTCTGCGGCTGCGCCGCTTCTATTCCGGCCTCAGCATCGACGAGCCACAGTTGATGCTGCTCAAAATCCTTCTCGACGACCTGGTAGGAACTGTAGCGTTCCTTGCGCGCCATGCCCGCCTTGCCATCGGCTTCCACCGCCGTGAAGAGAATCGACCTGCCGTCTCTCGTCCAATGAAACTCATCGACGTTAGTCTCTGATTTCGTGAGTTGCCAGGCTTCTCCGCCGTCCGGCGCGATGAGCCAGATCTGCTTCGCCGCTGGCTTGGCTGTCTCTGACTCGCTGGTCTTCACCGGGTCTTTCGAGGGCTGCTTTTTTACGCCCGAAAAGGCTTCGAGGATGTTCGCTTCGCGTTCGGTGACAAAGGCCAGCCACCGTCCATCCGGTGACCATTGTGCGGAGCCGACCGACTTCTTGCCGCGCGTCAGTTGCGCTGACTTGCCCGTGGCAACATTGACCAGCCACAGCTGCCAGACAAACTCATTTTCCTTCCAATTGGTCTCACGCTGCAAATATGCGACGGATCCTGCATCCGGCGAGATCGAGGGCGCGCGAATCGTTGTGCGGCTCAAGGATTCCGCGAGCGTCGCCACGTGTGTGCCTTGGCAAAATCCGCTCAACGGTAAAACGCAAAAAACCAGGGCTACCCACCCTTGCCGCGCGGCCATCGACTTGCCTTGATGACTGACCGTCATACGCCTACTCCCTGCCCTCAGTAGAAACACCGGCCTACTTTCCTATCTGCACTGGAATCGGCGGTGCAGATTTTCGCGGCATTTGCGGCGAGTTTTTGAGTTCCTGCAGGACCTCGGTTATTGCGGCATCCAATTGCAAATCGTTGCCCGCGTTGACGGCAATCGGGTCCAAAGGAACATCAATGTCGGGTGCGACGCCTTCATTCTCCACTCGCCATTCGCCTTCCGGCGTAAATACGCGAAAGAAGGGTACGGTCAGAAAGCCGCCGTCGATCAGCGGCGGATTCGTAGAGATTCCGATCAATCCGCCCCATGTGCGGCTACCGATGAGTTTACCGAGGCCGAGACGCTTGAAGCCGTAAGGCAGAAAATCGCCGCCCGACCCTGCGTCTTGATCGATCAACATCGCTTTGGGTCCATAGATCGCACCGGCCGGCGTGTTAAATACCAACGCGTCCCGATCCTTCCAGCCGGACAGATATTTTCGGTTCAGGACCTCCAATACGTAGTTCGCAGCCTGGCCGCCGCTGTTGCGGCGATCGTCGACGATGAGGGCAGGCTTATCCACTTGCGCAAAGAACATTCGGTTGAAGAAGGTGTATCCGGCCCCGGCGGTGTCCGGTAGGTACACGTATGCAATTTTTCCGCCACTCTTGCGCTCGACGTATTCGCGATTGGCCTCAACCCAACTCCATTGGCGCAACGCCGCTTCATTCGGAATGGGGATGACCACGCTGGTGCGCGCGGCCTTCTGTGTACCATCGCGGCTCACGGTCAGCGAGACCTGCTTGCCTGCCGTGCCCTCGAGCAGGGAGAAGATGTTCAAAGACCCGTCCAAAGGATGACCGTTGATTGCGAGTATCGCGTCGCCTTCGGCGGCATCGACTCCAGCCGCTGTGAGCGGAGAAACCAGAAACGGATTCCAGCGATCACCGTGATAGATTCTTTGAATTCGGTATTGGTTATTCTCGACCGCGAAGTCGGCACCGAGCAAGCCGATGCCCACGGTCGGCGCCGTGTAGATATCGCCGCCGCCGGTGCGGTTATGCCCAACCTGCATTTCGCCAATCATTTCCACCAACAATTCGTTTAAGTCTTCGCGGCGCTGGACGAACCGCAGCAAGGGTTCATAGCGCGCCCGGATTGACGCCCAAGGCAACCCGTGCATATTGGGATCGTAGAAATACTGCTGCTCCATGCGCCAAGCTTCGTCGAAAATCTGATGCCACTCTTCGCGCGGATCGATGAGCATCCTCACGTTGCTGAGGTCCACCGGTTTTGAGTCGAGCTTGTCGTTCGCATCCGCAACTTCCAGTTTCCCCTCGCCCACGGTGAGAAGAAGTTTCTTTTTATCGCCGCTGGCGGAAAAATCGACGAGATGCGATTTCAGGAGCTTTTCCTCGCGCTCCTCGAAATTGAAGCGGTACAGGTCGGCATCGGCATTGCCGTTGGGACCGGGAGGCTCGGTACTCGATCCTGCTTGTCGGCGGGAAATGTAGAACAGCGCGCCGTCCGAGGCGACGACGAGACGCTCATAGTTCCGTTCTGCAACTGGGATGGGTACAAAGCGCTGCGACAGGCTCACCAGATCAACGCGCGTGAGTTTGGGTGGCTTCTCGACCTTGTCTTCTTCGTTGGGTTTTTTGGACTTCGCCTGCTCGGTTTTGTCGGCGTCTTTATCCTTGTCCTTATCCTTACCCTTCGGCTCTTCGTCGCCGCTCTTCGGCAACAAAGGAGAATGCCCGGCGGCGGACAGCACGGCTGCATAGATGGCCATGCGCAACGGCCGCTCCTGCGTCGACATATCCAACGTCACACGCGTCGGACCTGCATCTATTGAAGCGGTGAAATACAGCAAATCGTTGCTGCCGAATACCGGGGTGTCTGTTTGAACGAAGCTATCGGTCAGATCGATATTTTTCGCGGCGGCGAAACTATGGAGTCGCACCTGGGTGAAATAGTTCGTCCCCACCAAGGTGTAGGCGAGCCACTGGCCGTCAGGCGAGAAATCTACTTGGAAGTCGCGCCGGCGGGGTGTCGAATCGATGAGGGCAACTGCATCCATGGCGAGGTCGATTGCATATAGATGCAAATGATTATCTTGAAACACGATGCGGCGGCCGTCCGGTGACCAGCCCAGCAAGGTGAAGTAGCCGGCCTTCCCCAGCGGATGCCGGATGGGCCTCTCCAGCCCAACGGCATCGCGTATCAATAGTGCCTGAGCACCGCCATCGTCGCTCACATACGCGACGCGCTGACCGTCTTTGCTCCACAGCCCATTGGACTCTCGTACGCCCGAGGTCGAGGTCAGATTACGAACCGACCCATCCTTGACGGGTACACTGAATACATCACCGCGAGCAGTGACAAGCACGCGTTTGCCAGTCGGAGAGAGTTGCGCGGAGGTCAAGTTTTTGGCGGCATCTTTCCACTGCGGCCGCGCCTGCAGGGATTGCAACTCAAGGTGGACGGCGAGCGCTTGAATTTGGCCACTAGCCACATCGAGGGTTTTCAGCTGACCGCCAGTCTCATAGACAATGGTGTGATCATAGGCGCCAGCATTGCGCACATCCCACTGGGCTTCATGCGTGAGTTGCCGCACCGAATGAGCATGAGCGTCGTACAAATACAAATTGGCGGTGCCGTCGTTGCGGTCGGAAATAAACGCCACGTCATCGCCAATCCACATCGGATTGCTGTCAGAGGCATTCACGTGCGGAACCTTTTCCAGCTGGCTGCCGCTGGGATCAATGATCCAGATCGGCGGCGTGTCGCCGCCCCGATGTTGGCGCCAGCCGCTGATCCCGGAATAGGCCATGATGTACGGACGGTAGGCCATGCGCTTTCCGTCGTTCGACCAGGCACCCTCGACGGCAACCGCTTTCATAACTCTCTTCTCATAACCACCCGAGAGCGGCACTTCAAAAAGCTGGCCGCTGCGGCTATTGGCGATCTCGCGATTGGAGACGAATAGCACCCGCTTGCCGTCAGGGCTCCATCCCATGACCAAGTCGGCGGCGGGATGCCACGTCAAGCGTCGCGGCTCACCGCCCTCGGTTGGCACGACATAGACGTCAGTATTGTTGTCATAGTTGGCCGAAAATGCTATCCAACGGCCGTCAGGCGAAAAATGTGGCGCAAATTCAGACGCAGGATGGGTGGTAATCCTGATCGGATGGCGTCCGTCGCGATCGCTAATCCAAATGTCGCCCCCATAGACAAACGCCAGATGATCTTTAGATATGGCGGGTTGGCGCAGTAAGCGCGTATCCGGATCATCCGCCGCGTTAGCAACCGCACACTGCAAAAGAAGAAATAAGCCCAGAAATTGAATCAAGAACCGGCGCAGCCGCATAACACCCCTACTCTTATTAATTTGAATACCAGCCAACAGAGGCGACTTTAGCAAAATGCGTTCGATCGCGAGCCCGGTTTTGACCGCCGAGTCTCCCCAGTCCGGGTCCGCATCGAGAAACGCAAGAATTCCACGGTAGGCGGTCTGCCAGCTGTGGGTGTGCAATTGCGCAATTGCGTCGGCGTGCGCCAAGCCCGCTGTGCGAATCGTCATAAAGGGTCTTAGCGCGCGCGCAGAACGATCTTGTCGGCTTCCTCGATGGCTTGAAGATCAAAGGCGTGTTCCAAGCTCTTGACCCACCCGCCGATATTTTCGCGCTCTACCGTGCCGGTGATGACCAGCGTGCCCATGCTCTCGGTTTCCAACACAATGGGTTTGCGAGCATAGCGATTGACATCCTCCAATACGTAACGCAGCGGCTGTAGCCGGAACGCAAGATGGCCGATCTGCCACCCCGTGGCAGGATCTTCCATCCTAGTGGGTTCTTCGATCCCTGCGCGGCCGGCCGTGGTCTGTTGACCCGCACTCACGTGCACGCTGCGCAGTTTGGGCTTAAATCCCTGCAGCAAGGAGACCGGTAGCAGGCCGGTGTCGGGCTTGACCACAACCCGGCCTTCGGTAACCGAGACGACGGCCCGATCGCTGTCACGCTCTACATCGAACTCCGTCCCTACCGCGATGATGGTTGCACCGCCCGCTCGCACCCTGAAGGGTCGGGCCGCATCCTTCGCTACCTTAAATAAGGCTTCCCCTCGGGTAAGCTCGATGGTGCGTACGTTTTCAGACAGCGCTACCTCTATCCGGGTATCGCCGCCCAGCGCAACGCTCGAACCATCACTCAGAGTCACGCTGCGATTCTCGCCAATTTCGGTTTCAAATGCTTTCACCTCAGCGGGCGTTCTCCAGAAGGCAAAGACGAGCACAAAAAGAGCGAACGAGGCTACAACACCTGACGTTGGCCAAGTCCAGCGCCGCACTCGTCGTAGCTTCCAGTCGCCAATGGGAACGGAAGCGTCGTAGCGATCGCGCGCCAGCAGAGCCGTCGCCACCATCGCGGGCGCGGGCAGATCGCGTAACGCTTGCGATATCTCTTCGATTCGAGCAAAAGCCGCTGCATGGGCCGAATTTTCGCCAAGCCACGCCTGCCAAGCGAGCGTTTCCTCGAGTGATACCTCGGTGCTCTGCAAACGGACAAACCAATCGGCAGCTGTGAGGTGCAGGGGGTCATTTTCGATTTCATGCGAGAGCGGCATGCGTTGTTCAGCCATTGCTTTCAAGATCCATGCGAGCGCGGCAGTGGAGCAATGCCCTGACGACGTATTTGCGCACCATGCTGTCGGTGATGCCGAGTCGGTGCGCGATGGTTGCGGCATCAAGACCGTGGATTTGATTCATGACGAAAGACTCGCGGCACTTTGGGGGCATGCTCGCAATCAGAGCTCCAAGGTGCCGCAGTGTTTGTTCGCCGGACAGTTGTCGTTCCGGCGTGCGGTTCTCCGTCAATTCGGTGAAGAGCTGGCGACCGGCAACCTTGTCGAAGTTTTGATTCCGCCTGCGCCGATCGATGGCGATGTTGGCGGCGGTCTTGAAGAGAAAAGCCCGCAGATAGCTGACGGCGCCGGGCTGATCCAAGCTCAAGAGCCGCACATAGGCTTCCTGGGCAACTTCAAGGGCCTCATTATGAGAGCCCACGCGCCCCCTCAGAAAGCGGATCAACGCCTCATTGTGTTCGCGAAATAGCCGCTCAACGACGGTAGCCCGCGATTTCTCGTTGTCGGCTACGGGTACGGGTTCAGTTGCCTGATTAACGTTTGGCGGCGGCATGCTCAATGCAATCCCCGTGCGGAGTTCTTTTCTACCTTGAGTCTAGCTTAAGACGAACGAGAGGCTGAAAACGGGAATGCACAGGCGGCTCCGCATGCTTGTCCGCGGAACCTTTTTCTGTCAACGTCGGCTATTTGGCCGCCATTTTGACCACTGCGTGGATGTCAACACTCTTTTGTAGCCTGTGAGCCACACCGCAGTCCTGCGTATAATTCGTGAGTCGAAGCGAAATGAGGAGCGACTGTGACGCCAGCGCAACAACGAGAAATTATTTAATACAAACGTCAAAATGCGTTCCCGTATTCAAGTTCTTATTCGTCTTATCACCTAACAAGCGCACATCGAGCTGCGTAAGGGGAAGTCAATGATTGCAACGAGAGTCGTCGAACCGTTAATGCGCGGCGCGGCAGCGCTGATTATCGTTCTAAGTCTGTCGATCGCGAGTATCGAGCCGAGCCTCGGGGCGATTGACCTCGCACAGCAGAGACAGTTTGACATCGCACCGCAACAGCTCTCCTCTGCGCTGCTGAAATTCTCGGCGCAATCGGACATCCAGGTCACTGTTCCCGGCCAACTTGCGGAAGGCAAGCAATCCCCCGGAGTCGTCGGCAAACTCAACGCCGGCAGCGCGCTGGCGATCTTGCTCAAGGACACAGCGCTGCACTACGACGTTGTGGACGGCGGCACGGTGGTCATCGGATCCGCCGAGCGCAACGCCGCGCGTAACGATTATCCAACAATAAGCAATCCCGTGCTTGCGGCCGCGATGGCACCCTCGGGCCAGGAAATCAAAGTCGCGCAGGCCACTGCAACGACCGCACAGACGACCGCGGCTCAGAGCCCGAGTGTCGTAACGACTACGTCCACTTCCAGCGATCCCAATTCCAATCTCGCCGAGATCGTGGTCACCGGTACTTCCATTAAGGGTCTCGACGCCGTCGGCGCGCTACCCGTGACGGTGCTGAAGGCCGAAGACATCTCGAGAACCGGTGCGACCTCCGCGGAAGATCTCTTCCGCTACATTAGTTCCGCCAGCAGTTCGGGCAGCACGGTCCAAGCTCAGGCCACCGGCTTTCAGACCGGCTCGATTTCCACCATTTCTCTGCGTGGCTTGGGCTCCGCGCGCACCCTGATCTTGATCAACGGTCGCCGCTCCGCCCCCTACGGCGGTGGATCGGCCGGTACAGCCGGCAACTCGGTCGACATCAGTTCCATTCCCGTCGCGGCCATCGAACGGGTAGAAATCCTGCAAGACGGCGCCTCGGCGATCTACGGCAGCGACGCCATCGCGGGCGTGGTGAACTTTATTTTGAAAGAGGATTTCCAGGGCATCGATGCCAGCGTCTATGGCGGCGCTCCCACTCGATCCGGCGGCGGCACTGAGCAGCAAGGCAATTTCTTCGGCGGCATCGGCGATTTGAAGACCGATCGCTACAATGTGACCTTGGGCTTAAGCTTCGACCACACGAACTCCATCCTCGGCTCCACGCGCTCCGATTTCGCGGGTCGCTACAGCCCGCAGCATGGGAACGATGTCACCTCGTCGTTTGCTTTTCCGGCCAATATCGCGGTGTTTCCGAAAACCGCGGGCAAGCCGACCACGATTAACCCCGCCGTGGGAAGTTGCGCGCCATCGCTCAATGACATTAACTTTCCGGCCCAATGCCGCTTTGACAATACGCTGTTCGATTCCGTGCAGCCCGACACCAAGAAGGGCAACGGCTTGTTGAATGCGCATTACCAGATCACCGATACCACTCAGCTGTACGCGGAACTGGAGTTCGCGCACGTCGAGACTCTGACGCAGGTGCAACCGGTCCCGCTGTCTTTTCAGAACCCGTTGCTGCCCGGCAATCCGTTTCTTGCGTATCAAGCCAATTTGCTGGCGACGCAATATCCGAACTACCACAACCCGGCGGTCACGCCCACGGCCGCAGCGTTCCTCCTGCCGCCGACCAGCCCGTACTATCCGACCGCCTTCGCCGCGGCTCATGGCATGGCGAATCTACCCTTGAACTTGATCTATCGCGACTTTGCCAATGGCGTTCGCTTGGAGCAGGACATCTCCGACACCACCCGCGCCGTCGGGGGTTGGAAGGGCAACCTCGCTGGTTGGGACTTTGACACGGCGATCCTTTATAGCGAAGTCAAGGTGAAAGAGGATTTGAAGTCTGGTTTCCCCTTGTATTCCAAAATCATGCCCCTCTTGGACAGCGGCACCATCAATCCCTTTGGAGCGACCACCGACCCTGCGGCACTGGCAGCAGCCAAGGCCACGGAATTCGTCGGCCAGGACTTTAGTTCCAAGACCTCGCTCGCCAGTCTAGCCGGTACGGCCAGCCGTGCTCTGTTTGACTTGCCGGGTGGCGAGATGAAGGGCGCCGTGGGCGCAGAGGTGCGCCGCGAGACCTTCGTCTACAATCCGTCCGCCGCGATTCAGAGCGGCGATATCACCGGACAAGGCGGCAACCAGCTGCCGGAAGATGCAGCGCGCAGCGTGGAATCGGCATTTGTCGAAGTGAACATGCCGATTGTGCACATGTTGGACGCCGATGCGGCAGTTCGCTACGACCACTACCAGGGCGTTGGCAGCACGGTTAACCCCAAGGGTTCGTTGAAGTTTCAGCCCGTCCAGTGGTGGTTGTTGCGCGGCTCGGTAGGTTCCGGTTTCCGCGCCCCATCCTTGACTGACTTGTACGCGGCACAGGCCACCAGCGTCACGTCGAACGGCACACGCGACCCGATCAAGTGCCCGACGTTCGATCCCAATAATCAGGCCTGCAGTTTCCAGTTCAGCACAGTGACCGGCGGCAACCCGAACCTGAAACCGGAAAAGTCGACCACCCTGACCTTGGGTACGGCGTTCGAACCGACGAGTAACCTGAGCCTGGGCTTTGATACCTTCTGGATCTACTTGAAGGATGCAATCGTCGTCGGCGGTCTTCCGACCGCGACGATTTTGCAAAATGCCGCTTCCGCGACGCAATTCGCCAACCTGATTACTCGCGATGCGAACGGCAATATCGTGTTCATCAGCCAGACCAACGCCAATCTCTTTAAAGAGAATGTCAGCGGTACGGACGTCAATTTGAGATACGCCTTCGACATCGGCGATTACGGGCGAATCAGTCTTTTGGGCAACGGCACCTACTACTATAAATTTGCCACGCAAAATCCGGACCTCAGCTGGACCGGGCAAATCGACAAGGGCCTGACCACCGTCAGCGGCGTTATTTCCCGTTGGCGCCATAGCCTCTCGCTGGTCTACGACATCGGCAATTGGGACGCCTCGCTGACCCAGCATTTCCAGAAGGGGTATCACGACTCCAACGGCAACGTCTTGGGGGTGAATGCGATGCGAAACGTCGGCGTTTATGACACCGTCGATGGCCAACTGTCGTTTCACCTTACCCCCGCGTGGACTTTCACTGCAGGCGTGATCAATATCGGCGACGCAGCGCCGCCGTACGCCAACTATGCTTCATCGGCGAATAACTTCGTCGGCGGTTACGACTTGTCGTATGGCGATCCGCGGGGCCGGTTCGTCTACGGTCGTGTAGGATTCCAATTCCGCTGATATGAGCGACTGCAAAGCGATCCTGGGCCGCCTCAGTAGAGGCGGCCTTTTTATTTCCGGCTTACTTGCGCGGACTGCAGCGGTATAGATCGATGGACGTGGCTGACAGGAGGGAGGTCTTGTACACGACAACATAGTCAATGCCGAGAACTAGCTTGACGCCGACCACACCAGAGATGTTCTTGTAGAGCTTGTCATGTGCCAGATCGATTTCACTCGTGCCGATCAACGCTTTCCGGTACCAGGCCTCGACCGTGGTGGGCGAATCCGACGTATCGGCCCAAAAACGCATGCACCAGTGCCCGAGCGTATCGGTCTTGAAGGTACCGTCCATCACGGCAGCGCTAAGATTGGGATAAGCGGGTAGACCGGTCAGATTGCGCGTGTCCGCGGCGATCGCGGGCTGCGTCAAGGCCAGCAGTTGTGCCGCGCAAAGCGCCGCGGTGAATTGTCCCAGCAGAGATTTCGGCATCGACACTCAGGCCCTTGGCAAGTGGGATTCTGGTGCTTATCGACAAATAGCGGCGATTCTTTAGCGCTGTAGACCATGGCTTACAGAAAGGGTTGGAAGTCACCGACGGCGGCGACTTTAGGTCCTACGTACGATGATGGCTTAAATCGCTGGAGCAGACATGACCAATATACAAAGCATCTTTCGCGGCAGCTTCCTTTTAGGACTCATCGCGCTCTCATCCGCCTGTGTGGTCGCGGGCCCCGGGTATCACGAGGGCTACTATGATCGCGATCATCATCGCTATTATCACGAGAACACCTGGCACGATTGCGGCGAACGCGGCGAGCGCGACGAGCGTTGCCGCTAACGTGACGATTGAATAAACGCGACCCCTGGGCCTGTCGGCAACGCTGACAGGCTCAGATCCGCTGCGGTTGCACCTAGCTCGGTTGCATGCGAATGCCGCCGTCGACTCGAATGCACTCGCCGTTGATATAGTCGTTCTCGACAATGGCGACTGCCAGATGCGCAATCTCGCTCGCCTTGCCGAGTCTCTTCGGAGATCGCACTGATTTCGCGAGCGCATCCAGTACACCCGCGGCGAGCGATCCTAGCAGCGGTGTCTCGATCAATCCGGGCGCAAAAGTATTGACGCGAACACCGATGCTCGACAAGTCCCGAGCCATCGGAAAGGTCATTCCAACGACGCCGGCCTTGCTGGCGCTATAGGCGGCCTGGCCAATTTGACCATCATAAGCCGCTACCGAAGCGATGTTGATGATTACGCCGCGTCCACCGTTTGAATCCAGTGGCTGATTTTTCGCCATCTGCTCGGCGCAGAGGCGAGTGACATTGAAGGTACCCGTTAAATTGACCGCAATGGTCTTATTCCAAGCCGCCAGCGGAAATGGTCCGTCCTTGCCGAAGGTCTTGTGCGCGCTGCCAATGCCCGCGCAATTCACGCACACATGAATCGCGTCAAGTGATGCCATGGCCTTGCCAATGGCGGCCGAGACGGCCCCCCTCATCAGCGACATTGACGTTCACGAAGATCGCGCCCGACCCGAGGTTGCTCACCAACTCTCGTCCCGCGATGTCGTTAAAATCAAAAATGGCAACTCGGCCTCCCTTCTCAGCAATTGCCTGCGCCACGGCACGACCGATTCCCGAGGCGCCGCCGGTAATCACTGCCCCTGCTCCAGCAATCTTCATGCATCCGCTCCGGTTGATAATCCAAGTTATTTATTATCATATTTATTAATATGATGTAACTTATACTTAAAGTATTCTCTGCTAATATAATCTGCTGGATCTTGCGCCTCGACGGTGTATCGTTTCGAAATGGAATCACGTGAATATTCGAATCCCTCCGCCAGCTACGGGAGCGGAGCTATTATCTTTCACTGGCTCATGTTTGTGCTTGTGGTGTGCGCCGGAGTCCTGGGTCTGTTGCACGATTCTTGGCCCAAGCAGACACAGAAATTCTGGATCAACATCCATGCGCTTATCGGACTTGCGCTGTGGTTCACTCTCTTCGCGCGCTTCTGGTGGCGTCGCCAACATCCGCCTCCCCCACTCATGCAAAGTGTCGGCGCTTTTTCGCGCCGTGCTTCGAGTTTGATGCACTTCGGGCTCTACGCGCTGCTGTTCATCACGCCTATCGTTGGGATCATTACGTTTGTCTACCACGGCCGCGTTTTGGATTTTGGCATTTTCAAAATCGATTTTGGAATAAAGTCGAATCGCGCCGTATTCCATCCGACGGAAGATTTGCACGGCTACTTGGCCTATGCATTGTTCGCTCTCGCCGGCATCCACGCGCTCGCAGCGCTATGGCATCAGTTCATATTGCGCGATGGGCTGTTGGATCGCATGTGGCCGGCCAAGCGCTAACCGGCATTTGAGTTGGGACGGCGGGGTGGGCACTTCCTAAAGTACTACGCATTGGTGAGCCTGCGGGTAAGACGGTGCTCGAGCATTATGCGATGTTGTTCAATGCGGTCGAGATCAACTCCTCGTTCTATCGACCGCATCGCCGCTCTACCTAGGAGCGATGGAGCGCCAGCGTGCCCGAATCGTTTCGTTTCTCGGTCAAGATTCCCAGGATGATTCATGCACGAACGCGGCATCATAGGATGTCAGGGCGACATCGTTTCATTATGAAGGATGCTCGAGGCCTTGGGCCCGAAGGACTGTGAATTCCCGGCTCAGGCTAACTCGCGCTTCGCCCGAATCGCGGACGGGGCCTCAGAGCCGAATTCAGACCGCACTGACGCTGTCAGTGCAAGCCTGACATTGGATGGCGACTCCGCACCCTTGCAGCTCGACTGCGCCGCGCCCAAGCTCGTGCGGATGCTCGGAGGCTCGCAATGAGGCGTTTGTCGATCGCACTCGGTGGGTGCAGTTTGATCCTGCTAGGCGCATATAGCGCTCGCGCTCAGCCGCAGAGCGTGGCCGTAGTCGCGAAACACCAACTCAGTGAGTGCATGTCAAAGCGAATGTCAGCCGACCGTACTCTGTCCTACAATGCTGCGATGCGCGCGTGCAAAGAACGATTGCAGCCGCCAAAAGATACGCTAGCCTCAAACGGCCCGATCGAGGCCGGCACCAGCGCCCACTAGCTATCTTTGCGGGGCTTGCGCCGGCTTTGACGGGTCGATATCAAGCTTCGGCACACCGAATTGCCCTTCGAGCTTGTGCAACTTATCCAGATCTATCGCTCCGACAATATTGACGATCGTAAATTGGCGCGGTTCGCTGGCGATCAACGCCAGGCCGATGGCCTGGTTATGGTCGAGCATGATGTAGATATCGACGTCCGCGTGCGTCTTGCGGCTGCGAGTTTCCATCAGCCGGTTCCATCCGGGCGCCGCGAGCTGGCTTCTCACCAAATCGATATCGGCTTGTTGATACGCGGAATCCTTGTCGAAGGTATAGCTGCGAATGTAAATACCTTGCAAACCCTTGAGAACGTCCTTGGTCGCGGCATCCTGCGGATCGTTGCTATCGAGAAACTTCGCCGCCAAGCCGAGCAGCGCAGGATCTAGTGTGATCGTCACCGACTCAATCGCTTTTTGCGCCAATCCAGAAAAGTTGGGAATTATCAGTTTGGGGTTCGGCGCTCCCCATGCCAGAGCGGGTGCGAGCAGCGCGAAAAGCAAGGACAATATGCACTTTCTCATGGGAAAATCCTGGGTTGCACGCTAAGCGCCGGACCGTTCATCAGTCAGCGACGTGGATTGACTCTTAACCGCCTCGTACGCAATGTTTAGCTTCTGGCTCGTCATCCGCAGAGCTTCCAAGACTTCGCGACGAGCCTCGAGTCCGCTTTGCTGCACTCGTTGCAGCTCCAAGTGCTGATGCACGCCGACTGCCAAAATCACTGAGGCAGCCAGACTTGCGGCAAACCACCATGCGATAGGATGCAAGTCTGTCGCAGCGATGCGCCGTTTGGGGGGCGCGGCTTGCTCGAGCGTGACGCGCGCTATCAACTTTTGCGAGAACCCTTCGCTTGGAGCCATCGGCCGCAAGGCGGCACGCATCTGGGATTCAATATCCTTACTCATGTCGACTCACCCTCGCAGCGCGTTGCTTGCGTGTCGATGGTTTTTTCGCGCATGCTCTCGAGCGATCGCTTCAAATGGCTTTTTACCGTGTTGAGGGGCATGTCCAGAGCTCGAGCAATCTCCATCGGATCCAGATCCTCTTGATAACGCAGCAGTAACACAGCCCGCGCCGGCGGGCTCAAATCCGCAAGCAACGCCTGCAAATGGCGTCGCAACAGCGGATCAGCGTTTTCTTCTGCGCTGAAGAGTTGCGTCTCCTCGTCCAGAGAAGTCATTTGCACCCGCGCACGCCGCCGCAATTGATCGATGGCCCGATGAGTAGTCACCTGACGCAACCAAAAACCCAGGTGCTGATTGGAGTCGATCGCTTTCAAGTTGGCGTTCATCTGCATGAATACTTCCTGCGTCAGGTCTTCCGCAAGGTCTCGCGTACCCAGCATGCGCAGCGCTAAACTGTAGACGGATCGCTGATGCGTCTGGACGAGGAGCGTGAGTGCGGAACGCTCGCCGGCGCGTGCTTTTTCAAGCTGCCCATCCAAGTAGTCGATGGCACCGTCATTCAAGCGCGCGACTGCTACATCAATAAATTGATGTGGGAATCGGCTAATTTCTCCAGATGCAAGTGACTCTGCAGCTTTGGCAGGTCGTCAATGTTGATGGAGCCTACGATGTTGATGATGGTGAATTCACGCGGTTCGCTGGCAATCAGCGCAAACCCCTCCGTGACGTTATTCTCAATCAAGACGTACATGTCAACATCTTCGCGCTTCTCACGGTGGTGCACCTGCATGATCTGGCTCCAGCCGGGACCCGCCAGTTGGTTTCTCACCGCGTCAATATCCGCGCTCGAGTAAGCATTATCCGTCGCGAACTGGTAACTGCGTATTTCAAGCGCCTTGATGCCGGCGAGTAAATGCTTTGTGGCGACGCTATCCTCATCCTTTTCGTCAATGAATGAACCAGCCATGTGCAGCAGCCAGGGACTTAAACTGATGTTGACAGACTCTGTGGCCTTCCCAGCCAGGGACCTGAATTCGGGTAGCTTGAGCTTGGCATCTTGTGCGGTGCCCAAGACAGGTAACAGCAAGCAAACCAGGGCAATCTTCACCATTCGCATCTTCATGGGCCGATCTCCTATTTGCGGCCTTATAGGGGTTATCCCTTGGCCTTGCTGGATATACGAACGGGACCAGCGTTGAGGGTGCAGTCTGACCCGTAAGTGTCTAATTTATATCAATAGTATTCCGACCGAGCCCTAACTTTGCCGCACCTTGTGCGCTTCGCCCGATCCTGTGGTGCATAATTCTTTCGACGCATATGCCACAAGGAAAATACAAATGCTGAGCTGGCAAGCGATGCTTCTTAATGGGTTCTTTCGCCTCACCATGAAGCGCCGCGGGAAAAAGCCTCTGAATGTGCAGCGTCTGAGGGCGATGGGTAAAAATCCACCGCTGAAAGTACCGGCTGGCTATGCCGTCGAGAGCATCCGCACCGAGCAGGGACTGGAATTCGATGTGGCGGATCGGTCACCTGCTCCGGTCGATCAGAGTCCCGTCATCGTGCTGTATCTGCACGGGGGCGGATACCTGTTTGGTTCTCCTAAGACGCATCGCCAGGTCCTGATCGCGATGGCGAAGGCTTTCCATGCTCCTGCCTACGCACTAGATTACCGATTGGCGCCTGAGCATCCGTTTCCAGCAGCAGTGGACGATGCCGCCAAGGCCTACCAATGGCTGCTCACCCGCCATCCGCGGGCGGAGATTGTGCTGGCGGGCGACTCAGCCGGCGCTGGACTTGCCATTGCGACCGCCGTGGGAGTTCGAGACGCAGGCTTCAAAGCGCCCAAAGCCATCGTCGCTTTCTCGCCCTATTCAGACCTCGCGGTCTCGGGAGCATCGGTCGAGGCTAATGCCAGAAGCTGCGCGATGTTCACGCCGCGTGGGATTCGCGAGGCGGCCGCGATGTACCTCGCCGGCGCTGATGCTAAAGATCCGCGTGCCTCGCCCCTCTATGCGGATCTTGCGGGATTGCCGCCCATGCTATTGTTTGCCAGTCGTCACGAGACCCTACGCGACGACACATTGCGCTTGGCGGAACGTGCAAGGGCTGCCGGCGTCCAAGTTGAATTGATCGTGCGCGATCGGCTGCCGCATGTATGGCCGATTTTTGTGGGACTGTTGCCGGAAGCCCGCGATGCTTTCGCCACCGTCAGCGCATTTGCCAGGAAAATTGCTGCCCGCAACGCGGCCTAATAGCGCAGGTGCGAGTGGAGAATCGATCGTGTCGAGCAATCATTTTGACGTACTGATCGTGGGCGCGGGACTGTCCGGTATTGGCGCCGCGTACAGCCTAACGACGAATTGCCCCAAAAAAAGCTATGCGATCCTGGAGGGCCGCGCGAACAGCGGCGGCACCTGGGATTTGTTCAGATATCCGGGAATTCGTTCCGACTCCGACATGTTTACCCTCGGCTATTCGTTTCGCCCGTGGGTTGAAGGCAAGGCGATCGCCGATGGAGAGTCAATTCTCAAGTACATTAACGACACTGCAAAAGATTATGGCATTGATAAAAAGATTCGCTTCAATCACTTCGTCAAACGCGCCTCGTGGTCTTCAGAAGATGCGTTGTGGACGGCCGAAGCCGAGTGCGGTGCCGAGCGACAAGTGGCGCGCTTCACGTGCAACTTTCTTTTCATTTGCAGTGGTTACTACAGCTACGTCGACGGCTATACGCCTGTGTTTCCCGGCAGCCAACGCTTTAGCGGGTTGCTCATACATCCACAAAAATGGCCACAGGATCTGGCGTACGCGAACAAACGCGTCATTGTGATCGGCAGCGGTGCGACCGCAGTCACTTTGGTGCCCGCAATGGCAAAGACTGCGGCTCAAGTGACCATGCTGCAGCGTTCCCCCACTTATGTGGTGGCGCGTCCAGAGCAAGATTCGATTGCCAATGTTTTGCGGCGTCATTTGCCCGCCATGCTTGCCTACAATCTGGTGCGCTGGAGAAACATTTTGTTCGGCATCTATTTCTTTGGTCTTTGCAAGCGCGATCCCGAGCGGGTGAAGAAATGGATTCTCAATCAAGTAAAGGCAGCGCTCGGCCCGGATTACGATGTAACCACGCATTTCACGCCGCGCTACAATCCATGGGATCAGCGCATGTGCCTGGTTCCTGACGGAGATCTGTTCGAGGCGCTGAAACAGGGCAAAGCTGCCATTGTCACCGATGAAATCGAAACCTTCACGGAAAATGGCATTCAATTGCGCAGCGGCAAGGAATTGCAGGGCGACATCATCGTCACTGCCACCGGGCTGAACCTCGTCGCGCTCGGCAATATTCAAATCAGCGTCGATGGCCGTCACATTGATCCGGCCAACACCCTCAACTACAAGGGCACGATGTACGGCGGGATTCCGAACCTAGCCTCCATATTCGGCTACACCAACGCATCATGGACGCTGAAGAGCGAATTGACCTGCGATTACATATGCCGAGTACTGAATCACATGCAACGGAAGGGTTACCGGGTGTGCGTGCCGCAAAACGATGATCCCACCGTGAAGCCAGAACCCTGGCTGAATCTCTCGTCAGGCTATATCCAGCGTGTCGCCGACAAGCTGCCGAAACAAGGCTCGAAGGCGCCTTGGAAGCTGCATCAGAACTACGTGAAGGACCTCATAAGCCTGAAATTCGGCACGCTGGACGACGGCGTCATGCGGTTTCTGAATCCCACCGATTCGCTTGCACTGCAATCCGCATTGTCGAGCTGACTTGCGACGCCGGCCAGCTCAGCAAAGCGACTACGGCAACCTTTTGGAGGCGCATGCTTTTAATCCTTAGTTCTGCACAACGCATCAAGCTATCATAGCCGCCCTCCTCTTCGGTTCGCGACATTTCAGGACATGCCTATGAAGCTGCGCAAACTGGGCCGCAACGGCCCGCAAGTATCGTCGATCGGGCTCGGTTGCATGGGTTTTTCGGAATTTTATGTCTCCGACGCAGCGACAGACCTTGAGGCAATCGCGGTCATTCAAGATGCCTTGGCGCGCGGCCTGACATTCCTGGATACCGCCGACATGTATGGCCCATATACCAACGAGATTCTCATCGGCAAGGCGATTGCCGGAATGCGCGATCAAGTGTATCTCGCAACCAAGTTCGGCATTCAGCGCGACCCTGCGAATCCAAAAATGCGCGGCATCAATGGCAAGCCCGATTACGTCCGATCGTCCTGCGAAGGATCATTGAAACGCCTCAAGGTGGAACGCATCGATCTCTACTATCAGCATCGCGTCGACCGCAGCACGCCGATCGAAGAGACCGTCGGCGCGATGGCCGAACTGGTAAGAGCCGGCAAAATCGGCGGCATCGGTCTATCGGAACCGAGCGCGGCGACGATTCGCAAAGCCCACAAGGTCCATCCGATCACTGCGGTGCAGTCAGAATATTCCCTGTGGAGCCGCGATCCGGAGGACGGCGTGTTGCAAACCTGCAATGAGCTCGGCATTGGTTTTGTCCCTTATAGCCCGCTGGGACGCGGCTTCCTTACGGGCCGCTACCGTAGCATCGAGGATCTGGATGCCAGGGACTACCGGCGCTACTCGCCGCGATTTCAGGGCGCGAATTTTGCAAAGAATCTCGCAACCGTCGACAAAGTCCAGGAAATCGCAAAGGAAAAACACTGTACGGCGGCGCAACTCGCGCTTGCCTGGCTGCTGGCGCAGGCTCCGCACATCATTCCCATTCCGGGAACAACCAACTCAACCCGACTCAAGGAAAACTTGGCCGCCGCGGACATCGTCCTCAGTGGCGCGGATCTGGCGCGCATTGCAGCTGTTGCGCCGAGCGGCGTCGCAGCTGGCGAACGCTACGATGCGACGGGAATGCGTTTCGTAAACGGCTAGCGTGCGCCATCATGTATAGTCTGCGGCCTGTTTTTCGATGTTCTAAGTTTTAGAGGTGCACATGAATTCCCGCCTATTTTTTAGCGTTGGTGCGAGTATTTTGGCCGGCTTGATTTTTTGCACGTCGGCTTGGAGCGCGACGCCGCTGCTGCTTCGCAATCCCAGCCTCGGCCAGGATCGAATAGCGTTTCTTTACGCCGGCGACATTTGGACGGTTGCACGCGCAGGCGGCGATGCCAGACGCTTGACCTCGAATGGCGCGGTGAGCGCGGGACCGTATTTCTCACCCGACAGCTCGCAAATCGCCTATTCGACGCAGGAACACGGACTCACGGACGTGTACGTCATTGGCGGCGACGGCGGCGTTCCGCGGCGACTCACTTGGGAGCCCACCGGCAGTGTGGTCACCGGATGGACCGCGGACGGCAAGGATGTCCTGTTCACCTCGATGCACGCGAGCAAGTCGGTTTATCCCCGGCTATTTCAAGTTCGAGCAGACGGCGTCGGACCAGCGGAAGTGCTGCCGTTGCCAAGCGTCGATTGGGGCAGCTTTTCAAGCGATGGCAGCACGCTGGCATACGTGCCGGTGCACCAATGGCAAGCTGCGTGGAAGCACTATCGCGGCGGCCAGACCTCACAAGTTTGGCTGGTCAATATGAAGACGCTCGATCTTGAGAGAGTTCCGCGCGAGAATTCCAATGACTCGAACCCAGTGTGGCTCGGAAGCACGCTATATTTTTTATCCGATCGCAACGGCTCGGTTTCGCTGTATCAGTACGACCGCGAGAGCAAACAGGTTCAGCAGGTCATCGAGAATCATGGCTACGATTTGAAGACCGTCAGCGCGGGTTCAGGCGCATTGGTCTATGAACAATTCGGTTCGTTGCATCTGTTCGACCCCGGCTCGCATCAAGATCACGTAGTCTCCGTGTCGATTCACGGCGACTTGCCGGGTCTCGAGCCTCATCTTGCTGGCATCCCGGAGGGCGCGGTCGAGAATATCGCCTTGTCGCCCACCGGCGCCCGAGTTGTCGTCGAAGCGCGCGGCGACATTTTCACGTTGCCCGCAGAGAAAGGCGACATCCGCAACCTGACCAACACGGCAGCAAGCGCGGAACGTGACCCTTCGTGGTCGCCGGATGGAAAGTCAATCGCTTATTTCAGCGACGCTTCGGGAGAGTATCAACTTTACATTCGCGATCAGGATGGATTGTCGCCTCCCAAGGTGATTGATTTAGCTCCGAACGCGTCGTTCTTTTATGCTCCGCACTGGTCGCCGGACTCCAAGCGCATTGCATTCACCGACAAGCATTTGCGATTCTGGTACGTGGATGTCGCCGGTGGCAAGCCTGTGAAAATCGACTCAGGTATGCGTGGAGGATTTGGCGCGGCAAGTCAGATTTCTTGGTCGCCTGATTCTCAATGGATCGCTTACACCCGCGATCTGGAAAGTGAACTGCATGCGGTGTTTCTCTACTCGCTGGCCTCGCATACATCGACCCAAATCACGGACGGCATGAGCAACGCTGCCAATCCTGGGTTCGATCCGAACGGGAAATACCTCTACTTTACTGCATCGACCAACAACGGCCCATCCGATGCCGGCATCGATTTGTCATCACTGGACCGTACCACCAACGCGGGTGTGTACGTGGCCGTGCTGGCGCGCGCGACTGCTTCGCCAATTCCCCCGGAAAGCGACGATGAGAACAAGAAGAAGGATGAGGATTCGAAGAAGGCCGACAAGCCGGATGCCGAGGCCGATCAGACGAGCGACAAGAAAAAGGCCGACGCAAAGAGAGAAGATAAAAAGGACGATAAGAAAAAGGCCGACGCAAAACCGAAGCCAACGACCGTCGATCTAGCCGGCATCGGCAACCGGATTCTCTCGCTGCCCATTCCGTCGCGAAACTACACTGACTTGGCGGTCGGCAAGAGCGGCGTGCTGTTTCTCGCCGAAGGGCCGCCGGTCGGCCGTGCTGCCGAGGATCCACGCTCGCCGATCCGTGCGCTCTGGCGTTTCAGCACGGAGAAGCGCCAGACCGAAGAGATCCTAAGCGAACTGACGAACTTCAAAGTCTCGTTTGACGGCGAAAAATTATTCTACGCCCGGCAAGATAATTGGTTCCTCGCGCCGATCTCGGAGTTAAAACCCGGTTCGCCCGATGCAAATCCAGGCAAGCCCGTCAATAACCACGGAATGATGGCTACCCTTGATCCGCGCAGCACTTGGAAGCAGATGTATCGCGAAACCTGGCGGTTGCAGCGCGATTTTCTCTATGACCCTCACACTCACGGACTCGACATCGCCAAAATCGAAGCAAAATACGCACCGTATCTGCAGGGCTTGGCGTCACGCGATGAATTCACGTATTTGAGCGACGAAATGCTGGGCGAGGTTCAGGTCGGCCATATGTTCGTAGGAGGCCCTCGCCTGCCCTCGAACGCGCCCAAACCCGGGCTGTTGGGTGCCGATTACACCGTCGAGCACAATCGATATCGTTTCGCGAAGATATATAACGGTGAAAATTGGACGCCGTCGCTGACCGCGCCGCTCACGCTGCCCGGCATTAACATCGTTGAAGGCGACTACTTGCTTGCCGTCAACGGACGCGAGCTGCACGGCACCGACAATGTGGATAGCTTCTTTAACGGCACAGCCGGCAAGCAGACGGTGCTGCGCGTTGGCAAAAACGCCGACGGCAGCGGCGCGCGTGATGTCACCGTCGTTCCCACCGCTTCCGAGTATGGGCTGCGCAATCTCGATTGGATCAATAGCAATCGGCGGAAAGTGGATGAACTCTCCGGCGGCAAGATCGCCTATGTGTACATGCCGAATACGGCCGGCGCCGGATACACTAACTTTAACCGCTATTTTTATGCGCAACTGGATAAGCAAGGTGTCATCCTGGATGAGCGCTACAACCAGGGAGGCTTCCTCGCCGACTATGTCGTCACCGTTTTGAGCCAGAAGCACTTGAGCAATGCGATCGAGCGCGATGGCAAACCGGTCCACGATCCACAGGGCGCCATTTTCGGACCCAAAGCCATGATCATCAATCAATCCGCAGGGTCCGGCGGCGACGCGATGCCCTGGTATTTTCGCAAGGCGGCACTCGGTACTTTGGTGGGCACCCGCACGTGGGGCGGTCTGGTCGGCATTGGCGGATATCCCAGCCTAATCGACGGAGGTTCCGTCACGGCACCGCGCTATGCGATCTATGGTCTTGACGGGGATTGGGAAGTTGAAGGCCATGGGATTCCGCCGGATGTGCCGGTGGAAGAGTTCCCCAAGGATGTGGCCGCGGGACATGACGCGCAGTTGGAACGTGCCGTCGCGATCGTATTGCAACAGCTCAAGGAACATCCCGTTCCTGACTCGCCGCTCCCAGCCTATCCCGATTTTCACAAGGGAACTGACATCGGTCGTTCAAATTAATCAAGAAGGGGGTGGCCAGGCCCCCTTTACCTCATAACCGCGCGTAACTTAGATATGCGATCTAACTATTCGACGGGCTGAGTGCTCGAGGACTAGCGTTACGCATCATTAGCGCGGAGTCCTCGTTATGGCGGAAATCGCCCAATCTGCCGGTACTCGGGCGATCGCCCGTCGTTCGCCTTGGGGCGAGCTTTTGCGCAAGGAAGACTGGTGGGCCATCTGGATTGGCCTCGCACTGATTGGCGTTGCCGTGGCTCTGTTTGCGGGCGGCAGCAGCATCAAGTGGATTGCGGTTGCGCCGCAGAAATGGAGCCATCTTGCCGATGTGACGCAGCAGCTTAAGCTGCACGGCCTACAATATTCGGCGCTGTTTGTACTCTGGGCGGTGGCATTCGGCATCGGGGCTGCCGCGCTTGGGATAAAAATTACGCGATTTTTGCCCGCCTTTCTGCTCGTCTATCTTGCAGCCGGCAGCATTTACTTCCTCGGACAATGGGATCAGGCGGCGCATTACAATTTGGAGCCGCCGCTCGTGGCGCTGGGATTAGGGTTGCTGGTTTCCAATACGATTGGCGTGCCTCGCTGGCTCGATCCGGGATTGAGGGTCGAGTTCTATATCAAGACTGGCATTGTGCTGCTGGGTGCCGGGCTGCCGATGACATTGATTGCCTGGGCAGGCCCCGTGGCGATTGTGCAGGCAGCCATCGTTTCGTTGGTGACCTTCGGTGTGATTTACGGCGCGGCGGTGAGCTTAGGGTTGGATCGGCGACTGGCGGCCACCTTGGGCACGGGAGGTGCCGTGTGCGGAGTCTCCGGAGCGATTGCTGTGGGCGGCGCAGTCGGCGCAAAAAAAGAGGAGGTGTCGGTCGCCATCTCACTGGTAGTCGTCTGGGCCATCGTCATGATCTTCGTGCTGCCGCTGATCGCGCGAGCGCTGAGCCTATCCACCGGCGTCGCGGGTGCTTGGATCGGCACCTCCGAATTTGCAGACGCCGCGGGGTTGGCTGCGGCACAGACCTATGGCGGCTATGCCGGCAGTGTACCGGGAATCGCGGGCAGTCCGGATGCGGCAGTGAGCGCGTTCACACTCATGAAAGTCATCGGTCGCGACGTGTGGATCGGCGTTTGGGCATTTGTGCTGTCACTGATCGCGACCACTCGATGGGAACGCAGCGGTGTGCAGAGTAAATCGAGCGCCGCTGAGATCTGGCATCGGTTTCCGAAATTTGTGCTTGGCTTTCTAGTGGCATCGGTTGTTGTAACGCTGGTGACCCGTGGGTTTGACTATGCTGCGTACAAGAAAGAAGTCTTACCTGCTCTCGTGGCTCCACTGCAGGCCTTTCGTACTTGGGCTTTCACATTTGCCTTCTTGAGCATCGGGCTCACCACGCGCATTCGTGAATTCGCGTCCATCGGCGCGCGGCCTTTCTACGCCTTCTCCATTGGAGTGGTGGTGAATGTGATCCTGGGCTTCGTGCTGTCGACCCAGGTATTTAGCGAGTTCTGGAATCGGCTGGGCCAATGAACCTGCCGGACTTACCTTCCTGCCTTCAATGCAAGCACTTCCAAAACGCGCCGCTGGAAGTAGAGGCGGCCCTGCCCGGTCTGTCTGCCTTGAGTTCCGCCTACGCCGCAGTCCGCTGCAACGATGGCATCTGCGGCGTGCACTATCGCTACGTCGCCGCCTCCAGCGTCTGCCCCGCCTTTACCGAAGGCTCGTGCAGTGAAGGCACTTTTGCTGAAGCCGCGTTTGCTTAGGCAGGGTTGGCGTAGCCGGTTTCTAGAATTCGATCCATGAAGCTCTCGCACTGCGCGAGCTGGTCGAGCGCGACAAATTCATTGGGGCGATGCGCCTCGTTGATGTCGCCAGGTCCGCAAATCACCGTCGGCACGCCCATCTTTTGGAAAAGTCCAGCTTCCGTGCCGTAGGACACTTTGCCCACGGTCGCATTCTTCGAGAGCTGCATGGCCCATTGCACAATGGCATCGGTTTCCGCCGCCGCGAGCCCCACCGTCTGACTCACCCATTGCAAATCGATTCCGGCACTCGCGTCGATGCGGCGCATTTCCACCGCAAGGGCCTCCGCATAGCGGTGAATTTCCTGATAGAGCGCATCGGGCGATGCCTGCGGCAAGGTTCGCAGGTCAAATTGAAAGACGCAGTCCTTTGGCACGACATTGGCGGCAATGCCGCCTTGGATCAAGCCGGTCGAGAGGGTCGAGTACGGCACCGTGAAGCCGTAGTCGCGCTGCTCGATTTGCGCCAGTCGGTCCGCGAGCTGGCGTATGAACACGACTAGGCGCGCCGCATATTCGATGGCGTTCACGCCATGGGTCACGTAGCTGGAGTGCGCCTCTCGGCCGCGCACTGCACACCGGAATCGGTGTGTGCCCTTGTGAGCGATGATGGGCTGCATGGAAGTCGGCTCGCCAACGACGCAGCCGGCGGGCCGAATGCCCTGTTCCTCCAGGTCGCGAATCAAGCCGCGCACGCCGAGGCAACCCACCTCCTCGTCATAGCTCAATGCATAATGCAGCGGCGCGTCGAGCCGGCGGTCATTCAATGCTGCAACAAATTTCGGCGCCTGCGCCAAAATGATTCCGATAAACCCCTTCATGTCCGCGGATCCTCGCGCGTACAACTTGCCGTCGCGCTCGGTGGCGGCGAAGGGATCGGTGTCCCAGTTCTGGCCATCCACCGGCACGACATCGGTATGACCGGAAAGAATCAAACCCGGTTTCTTCGAGTCGCCCAAGGTCGCGAACAGATTGGCTTTCTTGCCGGCAGCATCATGCGTGAGGCGCGTAGTCGCGCCGAACCCCTGCAGGTAATCGCGCACCCACTCGATCAACCCTAGGTTCGAGTCACGCGACACAGTGTTAAACGCGATCAAGCGCTCAATCATTGCGCGCGACGCAGTGCTCGGAACATTCATGGGAAGCTCACGATGAGGTTTGGAACTCGCATTATAGCTGCTCGAGTAAGCTATGCTCTAGAGAACCCAACCCAGAGAGGACGGATGCAGGGTGAGTCTCACTGGTTCGGCGCCATCGAAGCCGGCGGCACAAAATTTGTGTGTGCGATCTGCGATCAGAGCGGCACGATTCACGCCGAAGCGCGCTTCCACACCGCGGATCCTGTCGCGACGCTCGCAAGGGTTCGCGACTTCATTAGGAATGGCCGCGGCGGAGTCGCGCTGCGTGCGATTGGCGTGGCTTGCTTCGGTCCGGTAATACTGGATCGACATGCCGCAAAGTATGGTTTTATCGGCAACACGCCCAAGGCCGGTTGGAGCGATGTCGATATCGCCGGCATGTTGGCACGGGAATTTTCCTGCCCCGTCGGCTTTGACACCGATGTAAACGCAGCGGCGCTCGCGGAACACCGCTGGGGAGCTGGACGTGACACGAAGAATCTGGTGTACCTGACCGTCGGCACCGGAATTGGCGGCGGCGTGCTGATCGAGGGTGTGCCTCTGCATGGACTGATGCATCCGGAGATCGGACATATTCATCCGCGGCGCCACCCGCTCGATATGAACTTCGCGGGAGTGTGCCCCTTTCATGGCGATTGTCTGGAAGGCCTGGCGTCGGGTCCCGCCATTTTTGCGCGGACCGGCAGCGAGCTTCAACATCTCGAGGCGCCGCACATGCAATGGGATTTGGAGGCTGATTACCTAGGCCAACTATGCGCCCAACTAGTACTCACTGTCTCGCCGCAGAGAATCATCATGGGCGGCGGCGTCATGGCCCAGGAGCGGCTTTTCCCGCTACTGCGGCAACGCATGCTGCATTGGCTCGGCGGCTACATTGAACGCAATGAAATTATTGCCGATATCGAGCGCTACGTCGTGCCGCCGGCGCTGGGTGCGCGCGCCGGCGTGCTGGGCGCCTTGAGCTTGGCGGTTGACGCCAGCGAAAGTCGTTAAGCCTGCTTCGGGCCCTGCAGCATGCGCTTGAGCGCGAAATGCCGGTAGCTGTGCAGCACCAATTCTTTCACTTCATGCCAGTCGCACTCTTGACTAACATCCAACGCAATCCAGCCGTTGTGGCCGATGTAGGGCGGAATTTCGTAGCGCTGGTCGGCCCTCAACAGGCCCTGTTGATCGACTCCCACCCAAAAGCACAACGTTAATCGCTTGCCCGCATAGCGCGCGATGGCAAAGCTCTTTTTGCCGGCGAGCCACCTGGGATGTCCAAATTGGCTGCCTTCGCTGGATTCAGGATAACGCAAGCAAATTTTGCGCAGTTTTGTCAGCACTGCAAGCGCGCGCGCCGATTTAAAGGGATCAATTTGGCTGGCGGACAGCGCTTTGTCAGGCGGCTTCATGTCCGGTGTTTTGCCAATCCGCGCGCGGACCCCGTGTGGCGCCACCTTTTCGAACGCTTCACGAACCAGCACGGGTATTCTGTTCCAACTGATGCCGCGATCCAAAATCACACCCAGCCAGCCGCGCGGGCCTACGTAGGGTGGAACAAAAAAATGTTCCGGCTCGACCTCGACATGGTGCTCTTGCGAGCCTGGCATTGCATTCAGCCACAGCGCGACGCGTCCATCTCCATGATGATTGATCACGTAAGTCGCGAACGTTTTGCCCCGAACCCTGAAGTTCGGCGATCCATGCGACAGAAACTCCTCGGCTTCCGGCAGCCAAAGGCATGCGTCGCGTACCGCCTGTGAAATATCGCGTGCCATAATGGCGCCGATTATGAGGCAGTCTGTAGTGCTCTTATCCGGTCTTTTGTGCGATGAGACCTTCTGGACCGATATTGCGCAGCGCCTTTCCGCGGTCGCAGAAGTTCAGGTGGTGTCATTTCGAGGATTTTCCGCCATACCGGCCATGGCCCAGCATGTGCTTGACGTCGCCCCGGCCCATTTAGCGCTGGCCGGACACTCCATGGGTGGCCGAGTTGCACTTGAGATCATGCGAGCCGCACCCGAGCGAGTCACGAGGCTTGCACTGCTCAATACGGGCGTGCATGCGGTGCGCGACGGTGAACCTCAGAGCCGCGCCTATCTACTGCGGGTCGCTTATGAGCACGGCATGGCAGCATTGGCAGCTGAATGGTTGCCGCCGATGATGGGCAGCGATATGGCACGTGCCGCGGAACTCATGCCGCGGATGAGCGCGATGATTCAGCGCTGGACCGCTGATGCTTACGCCGATCAGGTCAGCGCGATGCTCAATCGCCCGGAAGTGCTCTCGGTGCTGCCCACGATCTCAGTCCCGACGCTGCTATTGAGCGGCAGCGATGACGCCTGGTCGCCGGTTTCCCAACAAGAGAGCATCCGCCGCAGAATTCCGCATGCGACGTTGTTCGAGATCCCGGGCGCCGGTCATATGGCACCGCTTGAACGTCCTGATTCTGTGGCGATTGCGCTGCGGGAATGGTTGCTCAGGAACTGACGTCGGTCACCAACATGACTTCACAGGCTCCCGCGCCCGTGTCGGTGCGAACCATCGAGGTTTTTATCCATCTACCGTCATTGCGTACCGCGTCGACTAGCTCGCCGCTCAAAGTCACGACCTCGCCGGGTCGTAGGCGCGCCAGTGCCCTGGCGATCAAAGAGTTTTGTGGGATGACATGCGTGTTTGCGCTATGCGTAATAATGATCTCTTTCGGGATCTGGGTCGCACGACTCGCGCGCCAATAGTAAAAGCGATTGGACTGCGAAATCTCGACGGTCCGCAATATGCGGTTGTCGGACATAGGGCCCCAGCCCAAGGCCAGATCCTCCGGCACCAAATCGGCCATCGAATCGAAATGATAGGCCTCGCGCGCCAGCACGCGCGCCGTAAGTTGATAAGTCGCGCGAACTGTCAAGGTCCAGCGGCCCACTTGCAGCTGCTCGCCGTTCTCTATATTGGTTTGCTGCGGCTCGCCTTGCGCCAGTATGCCGTCGGGCGCATGAATCGGGCGATTGGCATTCCAATGCCAAGCGCCCCATGCGATGTAGGTCAGCAACAATACTTTGAAGATGGGGTGGCGCCACACCCTCGAAGTTTGAGCCGATACTAAAGCGAGTTCCGTGAAACGGGTCGGAACAAACTGCTATTTCAGCCTTTTTGAGCCCAGACCTGACACCATCCGCCCGCAGGGACGCTCTTGCCCGCGAAAATCGTGCACGCCGCCGTGGCATCGCTCGCCTGTCCTTGGAATTGTGCGCAAGTACCGCACTTTTGACCGGATTTGAACGTTGGGTGCGTTTTGCTGTCGACTTTGCCGGCATCGTTCACAAATCCTAATGCCTTGGCCGTCGGATCATTAGGATCGAGCGGTGGCAGCGCCGCGGCGCTGGCGGTGCGGGACATAAGACCGATCGCTGGCAGCAATGCGCCGGCGATGAACCCGGTCTTGACAATGGCCCGACGTGAGATCTTGCGTTGCATGTGAGCGCCTCAATGAAGTGAAGGAACGCGACATTTTTCCCCATTTTGCAATTCTGTGCTGATCAATTATTACGAACGATTCTCAACTCCCCCTGTTACTGCGTGCGAACGTAATTGCAAAAATTGCAGTAATGTACTTGTTCCTGGCGTAGCGGTGGACGATCAAACAATGGGACTCGATTTAGAGACGATCAATCAATCGGTAACCAGATTGCGCGCCGATATTCCGGAAGACGCCTTCACGGCGGGAATTCTGGGATCGCAACGCGTCGGCAGCGGTGTCCTGATCGATTCCGCAGGCCTGGTACTGACAATCGGTTATTTAATGACTGAGGCGAGGGATGTGTGGCTCACCGACGCCGACGGTCGGGAAGTCGCAGCACACCCTTTAGCGTACGATCAGGTGACTGGGTTTGGTTTGGTTTTGTCCCTGCAGAAATTGAATTCCCTGCCCATTCCGATCGGCTCGTCGGCGGAGTTGCGCGCCGGCAGTGAAGTGCATGTCTTGAGCGCTAAAGAATTCGCGCCGCCGCAGTCGGCCCGCGTGTTGGCGCGGCGCGAATTTGCCGGAGCCTGGGAGTATCTGCTGGAGGAAGCAATATTTACCGTCCCGGCGCACCCGCATTGGTCTGGTGCCGCGTTGATCGACAATCGTGGTGCACTGGTGGGATTAGGCTCGTTGCTGGTGCGCGAGGTCATCGGCGGCGAGGAAATCAATGCCAATATGTTCGTGCCGATCGACTTGCTGAAACCCATTCTTCAAAGCCTAAAATCCACGGGCCGGGCAGATCGACAGCCGCGGCCGTGGCTGGGGGTCTACGCGGTCGAATTGGCCGGTAAGGTGTATGTAACGGGTGTGGTCGAAGGAGGACCGGCGCAGCGCGCCGATATTCGCGAAGGAGACGTGATCCGAGAGGTGGGGCGGCATGAGGTCGGCACGCTGCCAGACTTTTATCGGCGTGTGTGGGCGGTGGGACCCGCCGGTACCGGCGTACCGTTGACGACCATGCGCGGGGCGACCCAAATTCACTTGAATGTGCGCTCGGTAGATCGAGGCGACTTATTGAAACGGCCGCAGGCTCACTAACGTCAGTGCAATGCAACGCGACTGCCGTTGCCGTGCGCCTCGGAGCGATTGCCCTCGCTGGTATGGCAAGATCCCTGAGCTACCAGGGTCACCACTGCAGCGCAGGCATCGATGTCCTTAACGCCATCCGCAGTCTTTAACGAGGAACTGGTATCGCGCAACAGTCGATAGGCGGCATCTGCCGATAATGCGGGATGCTTGGCCAGCATGAGTGCGATCACGCCGCTGACTTGTGCAGTTGCAATGGATGCGCCCGAGGCAAAATCGTAGTGCCCCCCGGGAAGCAACGTCAGGATTTCCCGGCCGGGCGCGTACAACGCCGTGTCGATCGCTGATGGGGTTTCGTCACTGGCGACCTCGATGACGCCTGCCTGGTGCAGCAGCCCAGCTTCAACGTCCGCGGCCTGCGGCGCAGCGCCGACGAATACGATGCCGCGATGCCGTCCTTCGCGGATCAGCTCGCCAAGCAGGGGATCATCGGGACCGGCAAGGCTCAAGTTGACCACCTGCGCATGCGCATCAAATGCCGCAGTCAGGGCGCGTGCCAGCGTGAACGAGTTGCAGTTCGCGGCGTCCATATCGGAACGCGCCTGCCAACAGGCCTTGAATATCAACAGTCGCGCATTCGGCGCGACGCCGACGATCCCCTCGCGATTATTGGCGACTGCCGCAATCACACCCGCCATTTCGGTACCGTGCCGATCGCGCCGAAACTGCGCATCATCGGCATCCACGAAGTTGACGGCGGCGGCAATGCTGCCGCTCAAGTCAGGATGCTGTATATCGACGCCCGTATCGATGATCGCAACCCTGACGCCTTCGCCGCGCGACCAGGAATGCGCATCCGCGACATCCATCTGTTGAAAGCCGTGCTGCAATCCGACATAAGGATCGTTATAGCCCTCGGAACGAGTTGCAAAGGTTTGCAACGGCTGTGTCAGCTTGACGCGCCGATCCTTCGACAAAGCAGCGAGTAGTTGCTTGCGATCGGCGCCGGAGGGAATCTCTAGAACGGCACAATGAACATTGAGCGGACCAATCGGCCAGGCATTGACTTCTCTCAACCCGTAGTCATGTTCCACGGCACGTATGGCTTTACGAGCCTGGGAGGTCGCGCCATAATCAGCGACGGCATCGTAGCCGCGCGGCGTTCCTCCGGCATGCGCGACGAAAGCCGCCGGCACGTTCTTCACCGCCACGATAATAAAGCGATCCGCTTGAAATGTTTGATTGCCAAGCGCACGCGAATCGATGCGTACCGGCCCACTGCTGCACGCGCTCGCCAGCGCGATAATGGCGCCGAGCATCGGCCAGCGGATCATGGTGAATTGCCTGGTTCAGGCTCCAGCGATGTTCCTTCAGCGAAGTGCACGGCGGGGTGCTGGCGCAGCAACGCCAGAGATGCACCGACCGTTAACGTGAAATTTGAAGCCAGCGAATAAACGCCTGCCTCGGTCGGGCCAGAGACGATTCTCAGTTGAGCCTCGTCGAGTATCGAGTGCAATTCCACCAACGTAATCGACGGGGAAAATACTGCTCGAATCACCTCACCCTGCGGCCGCGGTGTTGAGTTCGTCACGGTGCGATAATTGGGCTGCGTCTGGCGAGAATCGAAATGCACCCAACGATCCGTCGCTAACAAGGCGACGGCCACCGCCATCCCGGCAATCGATGCTGCCATCCATCCACGCCATGGCGCTGCGCGGTGTGTGGCTCGCTCGGCCTCCGGCGCTTGACTCAAGACGGATCCGGACTGCACAGCATCTAGACGAGCCCGCAGCCGCTTGAGTGAGGCCATGGGCATGTAATCGAGTGCCGGTTGCGCTTGAATTCCCTCGCAGATGCGCCGCTGCATCGCCAGATCATGGCGGCAAGTTGCGCATGCATTGACATGCGCATCCACTCGCCGACGGTCACGCTCCTCGAGAGTCTCGTTGACATACCAGAGGATTAGCGCAGAGAGCTCGTGATGCTCTACGGATTTCTCAGTCCGGTGGCTGTCCGTCATCGTATTCTCGCGGGCAAATCCGACGGTCCGCCGCTCAAGGCCGGCAGGTATTGGCGCAACTTTTCGCGCGCGTGAAACATTCGAGCTTTCACAGTGCCGACCGGGCAGTCGGTAATCGCGGCGATCTCCTCCAGAGAATGACCCATGTGATAGGCGAGTTCCAAAGTCAGCCGCTGCTCAATCGGCAGACGGCTCAAACCGCTCTTCAACCAATCATTCACTTCAGCATCGAAAGTAGGATCGACGGTTTGCTCGGGATAATCCTCGAGGCTTGCGACCGTATGGTACTTCTGGCGTCGAAACGATTTCAATGCCGTACGGTATGCGATGCCGATGATCCAAGTGGAAACTTGCGAAGCGTTGCGAAAATCCTTGGCGCTCTGCCAAACGACCATAAACGTATCGTTGATGATCTCTTCGATATTTTCGTAACGCGGCGTAAAGCGCGATAGGAAGCGCGCCAGGCGCCTGTGATAGCTAAGATACAGCTCTTCCAGGGCAAGCCGGTCGCCCGTCGCGATTGCCACCAACAGCGCGCCGTCGCGCGCTCTCGCTGAGTTTTTGGCCGGCAGGGTCATTGACGCAAATCCTCATGGATATCGAGACACCCTCGTAAGTACCGGGGGCGTCTCAAAGAGTTGCACGATCGAAGCGGTTTTAGAAGCGCCAAATGACGGTACCTGTCCATACTCCGGTCGCGACATCATTATAAAACAATGTCTTAGCCTGCGCCGTGGTGTTGACATAAGCCAATGCGAGGCTCACCGCGCGAAAATCGTAAGCGGCGCCGCCGCTCCAGTAGACGTAGCCGCCCGGCTCTGGGCCCGCCAGGTCGCTATAGCCTACCCCTGCTGTGAGCGACAATTTGCCGAAGATTTGTCGTTGCGCGCTGATCTCAGCTGACTTCTCGGTCACCCCTATCAGGTGCGGATAGGGTGAGACAATGAACCTGGGCGAGTTTGGCGAATAGCCGAGGCTGAAATGCAGCCACCGCTGATAGGAAACGTCGAGATCCAGCTCGTCATAGTTGTAGTGCGAGCCCGCTCGATTCCACGGGTATGCATAATGCGTCCCCAGCACCCTTGCACGCCACGCCTCATCGACATTGATTGCAAATCCGACGAAACCGCTCAGCTCGATATCTTTGGACTCTCTACTATCGATCCGCGCGTTCGATGCGAAGACACCCGCAACGAATCCGTTTGAATTCGAATAGTGAAAATCCAATTGCAGGGCCGCCTCACCGTTACTGCGCGAAATGCCGCGCACCAGATAATCGCTGGTCAGCGTCGCTGAGCCGCCCCATTCGTCAGCTGCGCGAGATTGCGTCGATACAAAGCCCAAACCCACAAGCAAAACGACCGCCGCGCGCAAAAGCACTATTTGGCGACCGCGGTAGCATGCCTCGAGTTCAGCATCAAAAACTCTCCTCGACGTGAGCCGCACAGATTAAACCTTTCTCGATTGCTTGGGCACTTACCTCACGAATCCAAGGCCACACCGGCACATCGGCACATCGGCACATCGGGGACCAAACATGAAAAATTTTCGTACCGCCGCCGGCAGTCTGACGGGCATCGTTTGCGCCGGCTTTCTCCAGGGCTGCGGTGGGTATCACGGCTCTGCCGCAATGACTCCCACCTCGATCTCGATAAATCTCACTCCGACTTCGGTGATCGCGGGACGCTCCGCAACGCTCATGTGGTCGGCAACCAGCGGCACGATGTGCATGGCGAGCGGCGCGTGGAACGGCTCGCAGCCAAGCAGCGGCACGATAACGGTCACACCAACCGCCGCCGGCTCGGAAACTTTTATGTTGACCTGCAGCAGCGGCGTCTACGGCAGCAACAGCGGCTCCGCGGTACTTACCGTGACGGCGGCAAGCACAGCGACAGTCACCGAACTGGTTTCGAATGTCGCCGGCGGGACTGCGGCGCATGTCGATACGAATCTGGTGAATCCGTGGGGCGTGTCGATACCGAGTGCGCCTAGCACCGCGCCGGCCTGGGTTTCGAACAACGGTACGCAAACTTCAACCCTCTACGACGGCAATGGGGTGCCGCAGCCGGCAGCAACGCCGCTGGTCGTCAATCTGCCCGCGGGCGCGGGCGGAATCTCGTTCGATCCCAGTGGAATTGTCGCGAATTCCAATACAGCGGATTTCATGGTATCGGCGGCGGGAAAGTCCGGCTCTTCCGCATTCATTTTTGACGGTGCCGCCGGCATAATCGCCGGTTGGTCGCCCGGCGTCGATTTGACTCACGCAGTGACTATGTATAACGATGCAGGCGGAGCGGTCTACAAAGGCTTGGCCATTGCGGCCAACAATGGAGCGTTGTTCTTGTACGCAACGGACTTTCGCAATAACAAGATCGACGTGTTCGATGCGAATTTTGTGAAGCAGACGAGTTCATCGACTGCGTTCACCTTTGTCGATTCCGCCATTCCTCCCGGTTACGCGCCGTTTGGAATTCAAGCAGTCTCGGGAAGCGGCACGGCTGGAGCGACACAAATCTACGTGACCTACGCGCAGCAAGTTACGCAACCGAATCTGACGAATGCCACCGGAGCGGGATTGGGCTATGTCGATGTCTATGACACCAATGGCCAATTGATCAAGCAACTGATCGCCGGCGGCGCGCTCAATGCGCCTTGGGGGCTTGCCGTGGCACCCGCCGATTTCGGCACATTCAGCAATGCGCTCCTAGTGAGCAATTTTGGCGACAGCAAGATCAACGCCTATGACGCGACTTCAGGCACGCCGCTGGGAATGTTAGC
Organism: Gammaproteobacteria bacterium; assembly: GCA_041690895.1. GTDB lineage: Bacteria > Pseudomonadota > Gammaproteobacteria > Steroidobacterales > Steroidobacteraceae > Bog-1198. The sequence continues at coordinate 63,190 of JBEPVT010000005.1, read as the reverse complement.
CAGCACCACAGCTTCCAAGGCATCCGGATTGCTCGGCATCGCCTTTGGCAATGATGCAGATAGTCAGCCCCACAACACGCTGTTCTTCGCGGTGGGGCCGAACGCCGGCGCCGGCGGCATTTATGGGCGAATCGATTTGAGCGCACCTTGACGCTCGCCATGAATTCACGCGCCTCTACTCGTCTGCTCTCCCGCGGTTGTATGGCCGTTTGCGCCATGCTGATTGCCGCGTGCGCCGGCAACGGCGAGGGCTTGGATGCCAATGGTCGGCCGCTTGTGTCGGGCGGCGGCGCGCCTGCGCCGCTCTCGGCCGATTTCGATTCCATCCAAGAGAACATATTTACGCCGATTTGTTCGGTCTGCCACGTCGGTGGTAGCGCACCGGAAGGTCTCAGGCTCGACGCTGCCAATAGCTACAACCTGCTGGTTGGTGTACCGAGCACCGAGGTACCTTCGTTGTTGCGTGTCAATCCAGGGAATCCTGACGACAGCTACATCATCCAGAAATTGGAAGGTCATGCCGCCGTCGGTGCGCAAATGCCGCTGGGCGGCCCGTATCTCACGACCGAGACGATCGCCTTCATTCGGCAATGGATCACCAATGGTGCGCCGGTATCGGCAGCGGCAGCTGCCGCGCTCACCGCGCCGCTTGCCATCACCTCGATCGTGCCCGACAGCACAGAAGCGGTGAGCCAGCCGCCGGCGCAAATCATGGTGGCATTCAGTCATGAACTTGACGTGAGCCAACTCGCGACACATGCTGCGCATCTCGAGAAACTTGCGGGCGGTGCATCTCCCGGCGCAATCGAACAAGTGCCGGCGCGTCTTTCGGTATCAAATGCCAATCTTCGGGCGCTGATGATATGGCCCACTCGGCCGCTGTCCGCCGGTCATTATCGCGTGGTGCTCGATGCCGGTGCATCGGCCGAGTTCAGCGATATGACGGGCCAAACGATTGCGGTCGGTAGCGCCAACGAGCGCGGGGAATCCGTGATTTCGACATTCGATGTTGAGGCCCTTCCATGAATCAGCGCTTAGCACTCGCCGCACCACTACTCGTGCTCCTTGCCTTGCTTCGCAATACCCCGGTTGTTGCGGAGCCCTACCTTGCCGTGCAGGAGGGTTACAAGTGCAACGTTTGCCACGTCAATCCTACGGGCGGCGGTCTGCGAAATGAGTTTGGAGTGACCTACGCCAAATTGCTCCTGCCGGCCGAGACGCTCGACAATGCGCTCGATTCCTGGACCGGAAAGATTACCGATAGGCTGCGCGTCGGCGGCGATTTGCGCGCCGACTGGAGTCGAGATACCGCTCCCAATACAGCGAGTCAGCAAGCATTTGCCCTCGAGCAATTCCGCGTCTACGCAGATCTCGCCATCATTCCCGATCGGCTCGGAATCTATGTCGATGAACAAATAGCACCGAACGGCTCACTGAACGAAGAGGCTTACGTTCGCTATGGCAACACCAGGGATGGCTTTTATCTGAAGGGCGGCCAGTTCTACCTGCCATTCGGATGGCGGCTGCAGGATCAGACCGGCTTTGTGCGTGAGGTGACAGGCATCAGTATGGCGACGCCCGGCAAAGGCATCGAAGTCGGCTACGAGCACTCCGCCTGGTCAGCTCAATTCGATCTGACGAATGGCGCGAGTAACGCGACCACAGGATCGGGCTATCAAGTCACGACACAGGTGGTCTACACCAAGCCGATTTGGCGCGTGGGCATTGCAGGTTCTTCCACCCAATCCAGCGCCGGCGATCGGCGTGTCGGCGGCCTCTTCGCCGGACTAAAGACGGGTTCCGTAGGCTGGCTGGCCGAGGCCGATATTGTCCATGATGACAGTTTCCCTGGCGGGCGCACGCTTGCCGCTGGGTTGCTGGAAGCAGATTGGCGTCTTCACAAAGGCCACAATCTGAAACTGACTGCGGAATACTCTGATCCTGATCGGTCAATTCGCAACAATCAGCAAACTCGCTATAGCATTGTGTACGAGTACACGCCGCTGCCGTTCTTGCAGCTACGCGCCGGTTATCGTCACTACTTCGGAATCCCGCAGAACAATCAGGAAAATCAGCAGCTGCTATTGTTCGAGCTGCACGGCTACTTCTAGTTCGCACCGATGCAGCGCTCAGCACCCCAGCAAACAACAAGGGCGCCGCGCTCCAAAATCGTCCGCTCATCACAACCTGCCGGTGACCACCAAAATGAGCAACACGATGAGCAACAAGCCCAAACCGCCGCTGGGATAGTAGCCCCAGCTGCCGCTGTAGGGCCAAGCCGGCAGCGCTCCAATCAAAAGCAGAACCAAGATGATCAGCAGGATGGTGCCTATCGACATTGCGTGTCTCCCCTAGCGATGGTGACGCGACTGTAATCTCGATTGTTTTGCGCTACAGTCGGGCCGCTGCGTCACCCCCTGTAGGGTGAGTCCTACCGAAATACCCAAGCTTCCCGCGAGAACGTTGACTTTGGAGTTGGCGCTGAGATGCATCCGCGGCCACCCGAGTCGCGGGTCCTAGAAATTGATTAACCGCAAATTTTGCGCTTTTTAATTGGCTTATTCGAGCCTATTGTCAGGGCCGAAGGAGGTTTCCATGAACGCAATTAGACGCAGCCAAGAAAGAGGATTTGTCGACCATGGTTGGCTCAAGTCCTTTCATACGTTTTCATTCGCGGACTACTATGACCCGAAGTACGTTGAGTTCGGGCCATTGCGCGTCATTAACGAGGATCGTGTCCAAGCCGGAGCCGGATTTGGCACCCACGGCCATCGCAATATGGAAATCATCAGCTACGTATTGTCAGGCGAACTTGCCCACAAGGACTCCATGGGCAATCGTTCAACCATACGGCCGGCGGACGTGCAGCGAATGAGCGCGGGCAGCGGTGTGCGCCACAGCGAGTTCAACCCATCGCAAACCCAGAGCAGCCACTTTCTGCAGATCTGGATCCAACCGGACACAAACAACATCGAACCGAGCTATGAAGAGAAGCGCTTCCCGCCCGAGGAGAAGCGCGGACATCTGCGGCTCATCGTCTCGCCCGACCGCGCGCAAGGATCGTTGTTGATTCACCAGGATGCACGCATCTACGCAGGGCTCTTCGACGCTGCCGAAGCAGCCGACCTGAATGTAGCGCGGGGCCGCAGCATGTATGTGCACCTCGCGCGAGGCGCGCTCGACGCAAATGGCATCACACTCGGTGCTGGCGATGCGTTGCAGATCACTTGCGACACCGAGCTTCATCTTGAGCACGGTAAAGATGCCGAAGTATTGGTGTTCGATCTGCCCGGCGAAACAGCAACGCTCAAGCGCTAGGATTCTTGCGAGACCAGTACCAATACAGCGGCAAGCCGGCGAATAGCACAGCGACGCCCTTAAGGGCTTCGTTGGGCGCAGCGACGAATGTATTGACCAGGAGAGCAGCGGTGACTGTGAGAAAAATTACCGGGACGACCGGATAACCGAGCGCCCGATAAGGCCGAGGCGCATCCGGCATGGTCCTGCGAAAGATGAACAAGGATCCGGTGCTCAGGCCATAAAAAAGCCACGAGGCAAATACCACTGAGTCGGTGAGCGCATCATATGAGCCTGACAGCGCCAGAACGCTACCCCACGCGGCTTGCGCAACGATTGCTCTCACAGGCACGTTTGAGCGCTGCGAGAGATGCGCAAGGGCGTGAAAGAATAATCCGTCGCGTGCCATTGCGTAGGGCACCCGCGAATTCGCCAGCACGCTTGAATGTAGCGAGCCGAAGGACGAGACCATCAAGGCGACCGCGGTCATAGATACCGCCATCGGTCCCAAGAAGCGTTTCAATACCTCCGTGGCCACTGATGAGCTGGCGGGCACGCTGGCGATCTCGAGCGGCGTCATCGCGTAGTAATAGGCAACATTGACGAACAGGTAAAGGGCAGCCACGACGAGCATCCCACCGATAAATGCGCGCGGCAGATTACGCTGCGGATTGCGGATTTCGCCGGCAAGCGGAGCGACATTATTCCATCCGTCATAGGCCCACAGCGCCCCGAGCATCGCGGCGCCGAAGCCGGCGTATCCGCCTCGCGCACTGGTCGCGACGCCCTCGCAGCTGCCGGCAAGTCCCGAGCCGCTCAAATGGGCCCAGTCCCCCGGCGCGAAAATGAAGGCGCCGATGGCGACGCACAGAATGAGTGCGACCTTCGCAATCGTCAACGCCAGCGCGGTGCGGCCGCCTGAGGTTACCGACGCGCAATTGATCAGCGCCACTGTCCATATGGTCGCGAGCGCGACCAGCGTCAAGCCGCTCAACCCCAGGCGCAGGCCGAATGGGCTGGCTTCGATGTGCCAATGTTCCAGCGCGCCGCCGACTGCCACATTCATGAAAATTGCGAGCCCCACCGCCAAAGCCGCTTGCGATCCAGCCTTGGCTACCGCAAATGTCATCCAGCCGTACAAGAAACCTACCGCTCTTCCATAGGCGCGACGTAAATAAACGTAGTCGCCGCCGGCCTCGGGCATCATGGCGGCTATCTCGGAATACGAGAAAGAACCCGCGAGCGATAACAATCCTGCCGCCAGCCAAACCAGCAACACAAGCTTGGCACTGCCGACATTGCAGGTCATCACCCGAGTCTTCAAAAAGACACCGGTGCCGATCATGTTGGCGACGTTCACCGCGATGGCACCCCAAGCGCCCACACCACGCTTCAATTCGCCTTTCGCTGTCGCTAAAGCTGCGTTGCTCATTCGTGTAGTAGTATCGGACAAATGAACTTCGATTTTTCGCAAATCGTTCCCTATGCGATCGCGATACTAGTGGTATTCCTGGTTTACCGCCGCTTTCGCCGCAACTTCGGTCAGCAGCCGGTAGCTGCGGTCCGCATGCGAGTGCGTATTATCTTGCTGCTCGTTATCGGTTGTTTACTGCTGCCGGCCGCGTTGCGTTCGGCCGCATTCATGTCCGCTGTTGTTGCCGGCGCAGCGGTTGGAATCGCGCTGGCGATGTGGGGAGCGGCGCGGACTCGCTTTCTGCTCATTTCCACTCAACTCTACTACGTGCCCCATACCTACACCGGTATCGCCGTGTCTTTCCTGTTTTTGGGAAGATTGATTTACCGGCTGGTTCAGGTGTACGGCAGCATGCACGCCACCCACACCGCCGCCGACTCAGCAAACCAAGCATTTGCTCCCGCAAGCATGCTGCAAAGTCCCCTGACCCTCGGATTATTTTTCGTTCTGATGGGATACTACGTGTGCTACTACAGCATGGTGCTGTGGAACTCCAAACGAGCTGTTGCCGAAGAGCTCAGTCAAGGCCCGCCTCTGCCCGACAAACTTGAAAAACTCGCTCAGTGAAGCGCGTGTTCAGCTAGCGCAGCGTGATGACCACGGCGTAAGTTATGAGCAGAAATGTGATCATCAGGGCGCTATTGCCCCATCGAGATACCATTTCGACCATGATAATTTCTCCACGTTTATCGCCGCGGAACTTTACATTTCCGGGGCAAATAAATGCATGCCGCACGTCTCAAAACCACGCAAAAATGCCGCTTTACGTTGCGTTATGTCCTAAACCCGTACGCTGCAATCGCGCGCGATATTTGCAACACAGATGAACTCCCGGCAGATCAAGGTGTTGCTGTGCGGCAGCTCGGCAATGATCGGAACTGCCGTTGACAAACGCAGCTTGGAAACGCGCGACACCAACGTTGTCGTCAAGGCCTGATACAGGCGGCGAACAGCGACTGTGCTAACCTCTGACGGCTATGAACATTCTATTGGTGGAGGACAGCGACGAAGTAAGCTGCATCACGGTTGAATACTTGCAAGAACTTGGGCACCAAGTGGTGGCTGTCGCAGAAGCAGAAAAAGCGCTTGTTCGGCTCAAGAGCGAGTCATTCGATGCGGTCATGACGGACATCCGCCTGCCTGGAATGTCAGGGATTGAACTTGCCCGAACTCTCGTCAAGGACTATCCAAATCTTCCCGTGGTGATTGCCTCTGGATACGGCATGCTCAGTGTTGAATTTCTCACGGGCGAAAAACTTCACAGCGTGCTGATGCTGCCAAAGCCCTACGACTTACCGGCTCTCGAGCGCACTCTCAGTGAAGCGGCCGCGATCAGGCAGGGACACTAACATTGCCGAGGCTTGGCAGTCCGGACAGCACAAGGGCGCTGTGCACAGCATATCGCTGAGCAGATCCGTCAGCTCGTGCTCGTCGTTGTGAAATTCCTCGACATAGGGCGTGCGCTTACGAACCAGTTCCAAGGCCAGCGCGAACGCGCAGGCGGGGTTCACGTCGTCGTCTAAATAAAGCTTGCTGTGGATCGGACAGGTTTTCAGGACCTGAGTCTGCAAGGCGATGTCGATTGCAATCGCCTGTTTCTTTTCCATGGTTTTTAGCCCTTGCGAAAAGTGGTTTTGACGACTGTAGTTCTTCCCATTCGGTACTCTTTCGGTGGGGTGTGGCCGATTACCCGAAGCGCCCGGCGCCAAGCCGCGGCCTGAGGAGCGGGATCTGGAGGGTCGTACGGAGCCAAGGGAGGCCTTTCCGGGCTCGGGGGTGTCGGGATATTCTCGCTACGCATGACTGGCTCCTGGTGTCGCGTTTATGCCAGCGGATGATGCGACCAACCTTTCGCGCCTAGGATCGGCGCAGCGCGACGGTTTCTGTAGGATTAATCAGACGCAGGGCCTCAGCGAGGCCCCGGTAGCATCGATGTCCATTAGATGGCCAGGTATGGCCAGTTATTTTCCACTGAGATGTCCTCCAACGCGGTGCGGGTATCGGCGCAAGCCACGAGCTTGTTACGCGGCATGGCGGTCGCGCCCGTCTCGTCGAACGCGCCGGCCTCAATTTCATTCACCAGGCGGCGCATCTGGATTTGCATACGTCCCAGCGCATCGCTTAGGTCCGCTGACCAAGTCAGCGAGCGCACATCATTGACCTCGCGAGCGACAGCCTGCAGCTGCTTCCCATACACACTCAAGCGGCGCTTGCGGCGCACAGCGTCTAAAGCAACGCAGGATGCGATCAAACGATCAGCGATGTCGCGCAGTTGACTCGGGTCCTTTTGATAATTCGGATAGGGGTGTGCACGAAGCCGCCCCGTGGCCAAGCGCGCGAGCGTCCAACAAAGCACCGCGCACCTCGCGAACGCGGACTTATCCGCGGCAGAATCGGAATCTAGAACTTTGGCCAACGCACGGGCGCGTAAGGATACATTTCGCAGTTTTCGCAGCCGCAGAACTTCGGCATCGATCATTATTTTGCCACTTCTAGCTGCCCCTTAAGCTCTGGTCTGTAACCAGAACCCTCCACCGGGGCGACAGCGCTATTCTCAGGGTTAATCGTAGCGAATTCTGTAGGACGGTATCGCATCAAATTGCCGGCAGGGGCCGGAGTTGCGCGTTAATGTCAAATGCGCGTCCGTTATGGTGGCTATAGTGTCGAAACATGATCTCGCCACGCCCGCTGCTCGGTTTTTGGATGTGCGTGGCCTTGGTCGTTGGCAATTCAATCGGCTCTGGCGTGTTCCTGCTGCCTGCCTCGCTCGCCCCCTTCGGATTGAATAGCGTTATCGCGTGGGGCTTCACTGCGAGCGGCGCGATAGCGCTCGCCATAGTGTTTGCGCGTCTCAGTCGTGCTTATCCGCAAGCCGGCGGGCCCTACGCCTATGTGCACGTGGCGTTCGGTCCGTTGATCGCGTTTATTGTGGCGTGGGGATACTGGATTTCAATTTGGGTGGGAAACGTCTCGATCGCGACTGCTGCGGTAAGTTATCTCAGCCCTTTGATGCCATGGATCGCGGATAAACCGGGCGCCTCTGCATTGGTGACGTTGCTGCTGTTGTGGCTGCTGACTTTTGTGAATTGGTTCGGAATTAAAGCTTCCGGCTGGGTCCAAGGCGTCACTACGGTGTTAAAGATTCTCCCGCTGCTGGCGGTCGCGGCACTGGGCCTCCTCTCCGTGCACGCGGGCAATGCGCGGACGGCGATGCATATTCCACTCTCAGTGAGCGGCGTCACCGCCGCGGCCACGCTGACGCTATGGGCATTGCTCGGGTTGGAGTCGGCGACGATTCCGGCTGACAAAGTAGCGAATCCCGAGCGCACCATTGCAGCTGCTACTGTGCTCGGCACGGTGGTCACCGCGCTGCTCTGCGCCGTTGCATGCAGCACCGTTTTATTGCTGGTTCCTGCCGCTACGCTCGCCCAATCCAACGCCCCTTTCGTAGATCTGGCGACGCAGTTTTGGGGCGTCGGCGCCGGAAAGTTGGTCGCTGTGTTCGCTGCCATCAGCGCTTTCGGCGCGTTGAACGGCTGGATCCTTCTGCAAGGCGAACTGCCCCGCGCCATGGCCATTCGCGGCGAGTTTCCGAGAATCTTTGCGCGCGAATCGGTGCATAACACGCCTGGCTTTGGCTTGTGTTTCGGCAGCGCATTGGCCACGCTGCTGATCCTCGCTAACTTTCAGAAATCCATGGTCAGTATATTTACCTTCATGATCTTGCTCTCCACGACGGCCTGCCTGGTTCTGTATGCCCTTTGCTCTGCGGCGCTGCTGCGGCTGCAATGGAGCAAGGTATTGGGGCCCGCTCGCAAGGGCTCGGTGTCCTTGGCCATTGTCGGCGTGTTGGCAACCGCTTATTCTCTTTGGGCAATTGTCGGCGCGGGCGTGGAGGCCGTCCTCTGGGGCGCTGCGCTCCTGTTAGCGGGTGTGCCCTTGTACTTCTGGTTTCGGAGTTCGCGGTAGTCTCAATGTGGAGGTCCTTCATAGCGGTGGCGGTTGGGGGTGCGATTGGCTGTCTTTTTCGCTGGTACCTCGCGATATTCTTGAACCGATACTTTCCAACCATTCCGCCGGGTACCTTGGCCGCCAACCTCATTGGCTGCTATGTCATAGGCCTGGCGATTGCGTTTTTCACTACCTACCCGACCTTTGCACCGGAATGGCGGCTGTTCATCACCACGGGTTTTTGCGGCGGTTTGACGACGTTTTCCACCTTCTCCGCGGAGGTCGTCATGCTGATGCAATCGGGCCGATCGGTTTTCGCCTTGGGCGCCATTGGCGCGCACCTGCTGGGCTCTCTGCTGATGACCTTTGCGGGCATCGCCACCGTGACCTGGCTCAAGGGCTAGATCGGTGTATCGACAGCGATGCTTTGCTTATGATATGTTAGTTAGATAGCTAACAATTAGAGACCTGTCAGTGAACGATCTGGAAGAGCGTTTTAGCGATGCCTTGCACAGCACCTCTCGATCGTGGCGCCAGGCCGTCGATCGCAGACTGAAACATTTGGGAGTCAGCCAAGCCAGTTGGATGACGATTGCCATGGCCGCGAAGGCTCGCTCGCCGCTGTCGCAGTCGCAGCTAGCGGATAAGTTAGCTGTGGAGGGTGCGACTATGGTGGCGATGATTGATCGACTGGTGAAAGCGGGATTGATCATCCGCGAGGCGTCGACCACCGATCGGCGGGTGAAGCGCGTCATCCTCACGCCGGCGGGAATCAAAATCTACGAGAAGGTCAAAGCCGAAGCGACTGCGCTGCGCAGGGAATTGCTGACCAACATCGATCAAAAAAAACTGCTTGATGTCACTGAACTGCTTGAGGGCTTGCAAGGAATTATCGACCGGCAGCCATGAACCGCCCGCTCAATCGGCCGATGATCACGCTATCGATCATGCTAGCGACGATCATGCAAACGCTCGACAGCACCATTGCGAATGTCGCCCTGCCGCACATGCAGGGCACCCTCTCCGCCTCGCAAGATCAAATAGCTTGGGTATTGACCGCTTATATCGTGGCTGCAGCCATTGCCACCCCGGTGACTGGCTGGCTGTGCGATCGCTTCGGCCAGAAAAACATATTCATGGCTTCAATTTGTGGATTCACGCTGGCCTCCGCGTTATGCGGGATGTCGAATACTCTGGCGGAAATCGTCGTCGCGCGTTTGTTGCAAGGTGTCTTTGGCGCAGCGCTGGTGCCACTTGCGCAGCTCGTTCTCATGGAGATCAACCCGCGCGAGAAGCAAGGTCAGGCGATGGCGGTGTGGGGGATGGGAGTCATGGTGGGGCCGATTCTTGGACCCACTTTGGGTGGCTGGCTCACCGATAGCTACGATTGGCGCTGGGTGTTTTTCATCAACGTACCCATCGGCTTCATGGCCTTTTACGGTATGTGGAAATATATTCGGCCTGACCCGGGGCGCAGACACACGCGATTTGATGTCTTTGGGTTTGCGACCCTGAGTCTCGCTCTCGGTTCCTTGCAGTTGTTGTTGGATCGCGGCCAACAGAATGATTGGTTCTCCTCCACCGAAGCCTGGATTGAGGCCATTGTTGCGTTCGTGGCGGCGACATACTTTGTGGCGCATACCGCCATGACGCCTGCGAAACTATCCTTTCTCGATTACCGGCTGCTCAAGAATCAAAACTATGTGACCGGATTGCTGTTCATTTTTATCGTCGGTCTGGTGTTATACGCCACGCGCGCACTGGTCCCGACCATGCTGGAGAATTTGCTCGGTTATCCGGTGGCGACTACCGGTCTCGTCACCGCCCCGGCCGGCATCGGCACGATGCTGGCCATGCTCATCGCGGGGCGCATCATCGGCAAAGTCGACCTGCGTTTGACGTTGCTCGTTGGATTCCTGGTCAGTGCATTTGCGCTCTGGCAAATGGCGGGCTACTCGCTCGATCTATCGGCAAGCGACATCGTCTGGCCAGGGATGATTCAAGGCTTCGGCACCGGCTTGGTGTTCGTGCCGTTGAGCGCCGCGACATTCGCCACGCTCAGTCCGGAGATGCGCGCGCAGGGCACTTCACTCTACAGCCTGGTGCGCAATATCGGCGCCAGCATTGGCATCTCGTTGGTGCAAACACTGCTAACACGCAACAGCGTCATTGTGCACGCCTCGTTGGCTGAGCGTGTGACCTCGGCCAGTTCCGCCTGGCAAAACCCGGCGGTTGCAGGGACGTTCAACCTGCACGCGTCGAACGGCGCCGCACTGCTGGAGAGCGCCGTAAGCCAACAGGCAGCGATGATCGCCTACGTAGATGACTTCTGGCTCATGCTGTTTCTCACGTTGCTTGTGACGCCGCTGCTATTGTTGATTCGGCCACCACGAACCGGCGCTCTCGTGCAAGCAGCCGAGGCCGTGATGGACTAGGGGCCTGCGTGGTTGCTAGCGATGTGCAGCGAAGTCCTGCGTCCAAAACACGGCGGAACCGCTGTGTAGGTTCTGCGCGTATGCGATGCCGATCAGCGTGAAGCGGCTGTCCATGATGTTCTCGCAATGCGCAGGACTCGCGAGCCATCCTTTAGCCACATCGCTGGGCGTCATCGCGCCCGCAGCGATATTCTCGCCGACAATGCGGTGATTGCCGAAGCCGGCGCGCTCCACGCGCACGTCCGGCGTGCTGCCATCGTGGCCGCGATGATCGAACGCGTCATGCTCGGCCATGTCGCGGGAGTGTTCCCATGCGGCCCGCGTCAAAGCGGGATCCAGCGCCAGCGGCGCAGCGGGTGCAAAGTATTTTCCGCCGCAGCGCCGCCCGCCGGCCCGCGCTGCATTGACAAGACCAAGTATCGCGCGGCTCACGGATGCCGCGTCGCCTCGAGCCGGCAGGAACACGGGAGCCGCGAGCACCATCCATACCTCGCGGCCGTGCTGCTCGGCACCGAATTCGCGCATGCTCGGGTCTTGCAGCGTGCGGCACTCGCGTGCCGCCAGCATGCTTTCCATTTCGGCATCGCTCGTGGCTCCGGAAATATGGATCGCGGCCGATTGCGCCGCAAGGTAGCCCGAGTCGGCGATCGCGCTCTGCAGCGACGATCCTTGGGAATAACGTTTGGCGGCCTGCTGCAGTTGCATGCTGTAGAACAGCGCCGGGCGCGTGCCAGAAACACTGCAACCGTGCAAACGAGCCGCGTTGGCGGCGTTGAGTGGCGCGCAGCGAACGCTCTCCACAGGCAATGCCACGGCGACGCTCAGCAGCGTCGCCGCTAGCGGGTAGGCTCGGAGTTTCTGCGCGGTCGTTACAGCTTCACCTGGTCAGTTAAGGCGGGTACACCAGGATCCTCGCTCGGTGAACCGGCCAATATCTTCACCGCTCTGGGCGCGGCCCAACGCTCGATGTCGTCAAACAGGGTAAACACCGCCGGCACAATGACCAGAGTCAACAGCGTTGAGGTAATCAGTCCGCCAATTACGGCAATCGCCATCGGCTGCCGAAAGTCGCTGGCTTCGCCCAAGCCAGAGGCCACCGGCATCATGCCCGCCACCATGGCCACGGTGGTCATGACAATGGGACGTGCACGCTTGTGTCCCGCCTCGACAATCGCCTGCAAGCGGGTTTTACCGGCACGCATTTCTTCAATGGCGAAGTCCACCAGCAAGATGGAGTTCTTTGCCACAATGCCCATGAGCATCAGCACACCGATCATGACGGGCAAAGAAAACGGCGTGTTGGTGAGGAACAATGCCAGGACCGCGCCGCCCAACGACAGCGGCAAGGCCGACAGGATGGTGATTGGCTGGAATACCCGCGCGAACAGCAATACCAGCACCGCAAACACCATCAATACACCAGCCGCGACGGCAATCGCGAAATTCGCCACCAGTTCCTTCATAAACTCCGCATCGCCGGTTTCCACCAGGCGCACACCTTGCGGCAAGTTCTTCAGGGTGGGCAGCGCGTAGACTTTTTTGATTGCCGTTCCCAGTTGGACGCCAGGCGCCAGATCCGCATCGATGTACAGGCGACGGCTCTGGTTGTAGCGCCGCACGGTCGAGGGTCCCTGACCGAAACTCAAATCTGCGACTGACTTCAGAGGCACGCTGACGCCCGAGCTGGTGGGCACGGGCAAATTCTCGAGTGTCTCCAGATCGCGCAGCGACCGCTCCGGTAGGCTGACGCGAATCGGAATAGTGCGATCTATCAAAGCAAATTTCGCGCCGTTTTGCGGAAGATCGCCCAGAGTCGCGATGCGGATCGTCTCGCTGATGCTTTGCACGCTCACGCCCATTTGCGCGGCGATATCCAGGCGCGGATGAACCACAATTTCCGGCCGGGGCAGATCGCCATTGATGCGTGGCGAGCGGATTTCCTTCACGCCGCGCATTTCATCCAGTAGCTTCTGTCCGGTGCGTTCCGTCAATGCGGGATCGTCGCCGACCAAAAACAGCGTCACGTCGCGGCCGCCACCAAAGCTGAAGTTCAGGAAACTGATGTGCGCGTCCGGAATTTGGTTGAGCAACGGCATTAGGCGTTGCTCGAATTGCTTGGCACTCGCCTTGCGCTGGCTTCGCGGCACCATGCTGATGAACACTTGCGCTTGGCGCACGGCGGAATCAGTGCCGATGAACTCGACGACAGCGGTCACCTCCGGCTGCTTGCGCAAGATGGCAGTGGCGGCGGCGGACAAGCGAGCCGTGTACTCGAGTTTGCCGCCCGGCGGCAGTTCGATATTCAAGATTGAGGTGGAAAAATCCTCCGGAGGCACGAAGGCCTTCGGCAGCAGCATACCGCCGCCTATTGATAGTGCGAAAAACAATGCCCCAAAGCCAATCGTCTTCCAACGATTGGCGACACACCATTTTAGGGCTCGGACATAAGCGGACATGATCGGGCCATCGTCCCGATGCGCAATGGCATCGCGATTCAAGGCATAGGCTGCGAGTACCGGCGTGATCATGCGCGCGACCAACAGCGAGATAAAAACGGCCACGGCCACCGTGAGGCCGAATTGCTTGAAGTACTGACCGCTGACGCCGCCCATGAAACTCACGGGCAGAAACACGGCGATGATGGTGAATGAGGTTGCGACCACGGCGAGGCCAATCTCGTCCGCCGCCTCCATCGCTGCGCGAAACCCACTCTTGCCCAGGCGCATATGGCGCACGATGTTTTCAATCTCGACGATGGCATCGTCCACCAGCACGCCTGCAACCAAAGACAAAGACAGCAGCGTGATCTCATTGAGCGTAAAGCCCATCCATTGCATGAAGGCGAAGGTGGGTATCGCCGATAAGGGAATGGCCAGCGCCGAGATCAGTGTGGCGCGCCAGTTGCGCAGGAACAGCCAGACTACGGCAACTGCCAGGATCGATCCTTCGATCAACGCCTCTAGAGCTGAGTGGTAGGTCTTGATCGTGTGCTGGACCGTGGTGAATATCTGCTGAATATGCAGGGACGGATTGTCCTTTTGAATCTTGTCGATTTCCTTGCCGACGGCCTCGGCGGTGCTAACGTCGGAGACGCCCTTGGACTTAAATAGCTGGAATGCCGTCGCCGGCCGGCCGTTGAACCTTGCCATGCTGCGGGTCTCCGCAACCCCATCGCGCACGTCGGCGATCTCGCGCAGGCGCACGGATTTGCCCCCCGGCACAATGATCAGCGTATCCCCTAAGGCTTCCGCGGACTTGGCACCACCGAGCACGCGTATGGCTTGCTCGCCGCCGCCGACTTGTGCGCGGCCGCCCGGCGCGTCCAAGTTCAATTGTCGCAGCTGCTCATTGACCTCCACAGCCGTCAATCCCAACGCCTGCAGGCGCGAGGGATCCAGTTCGACGCGAATTTCCCGGTCGACGCCGCCAATGCGCTGCACCTGAGCAATGCCACGCACGCCCAATAGCCGTTTGGTGATGGTATTGTCGATCGACCAGCTCAGTTGCTCGGGCGTCATGTCGGTGGTTGTGACTGCGTACATGGCGAACGTGCCGCCATCTGAATCCTGCCGGCGTACCTGTGGCTCGAGGATGCCCTGCGGCAGGTCGGCGCGCACTCTGGCGATGGCGTCCCGCAAATCAGTGACCGCGCGATCGACCGGCGTGCCGATATTGAACTCGACGGCGATGAATACACTTCCTTCGGAAATAAAGGTCTGCTGGTGGTGAATGTTGCCGATACTGGCAATGGAGCCTTCCACCTTCTGCGCGATCTGCGTCTCCATTTCCGTGGGCGCGGCGCCAGGCTGAGAAATGCTGACGTCGACCTCCGGAAACGAGACATCCGGATTCAAGTTGATCGGCAATCGAATGAATGCGACGGTGCCCAAGAAGAACAGCACCACGAAAAGCACGATGGGCGTCACCGGATGGCGAATCGCCCAGGCGGAAATGTTTCTCATGACGTGCCCGCGGCCGTCTCGACCGGCTTCACGGTCTCTCCTTCTTGCAGGAACGCGCCTGCCGTTGTGACGATTTGATCCTTAGCGCTGATGCCCTCGGCTACGGTCACGCCGCTCGGCACCATGCCGGTCACACGCACCGCGCGACGCTCGACTTTGCCTTGGTCATTGACAATGAGTACGTAGCTGCCTTTGTCATCGTTGAGCACCGCGGTTTGCGGCAACACGGCGCGCTTGGCGTTGCTGACCGTCACCTCCCCGCGGGCAAAGGCACCCGGGCGCAGGTTCGGATCGGTCGTGAGGGCCACCTTGGCAGTCCCCAGGCGCGTCGCCGGATCGATGACGGCGCCCAACAGCCGAATGCGGCCTTGGTAGACCTTCGAGGTGCCGGTGAGTCTCACGTCCACCGACTGCTCCACCTGCAGCAACGGCAAGTCCTGCTCGGCCACTTGGCCGCGCAACTCCGTCTCGCCATCCTTGGATAAGCGAAACAGCGCCTCGCCGCCCGGCATGGCGGTCTGACCCACCTCGACATTGCGGGTGAGAATGATGCCGTCGGCCGGCGCGCGAATATCGGCACGCGCCAGGCGTGCTTTGCCTTCCTCTAACTGCGCCGCGGCCACTTTGACATGCGCGGCCGCGGTCACGGCACTCGACTTGCGCCGTTGGGTCTCTTCAGCGGACAGCGCACCGGAAGCACCGACAGCGTTGGCGCGCTGATATTCAGCCTGCGCCAGATCAGCCTCGGCGCGTGCTTGATCGAGCGCTGCTTGTAAGTTAGTGACCTGCGGCTCGAGCACCGAATTGTTCAGGTGAGCCAGTACCTGGCCGTGCTTCACGTGATCGCCGGCCTCGACATACACCGCCGTGATGCGACCACCGTCGCCCTCGACGCCGATGGGCATGTCATAGCGTGCCGCAATCGTGCCGATAATGCTGACTGTGGAAGGCACGGCGCTGACGCCGACCTCCGTTACCGTCACCGTGGGTATGGCTGAGACGGTCGCTGGCGGCGTTGCCAGCGCATGCATGATGCGCCACGCCAGCAGTGACGCTACTACTAGGATTAGCATGCCTCCGATCGACCAGGCGATCAGACGTCGGTTCAGCACTGTTGGCGGCACGGTCGTTTCAGGTTGTTGATCGAACAGAATAGTACTCATGACACCACATCCCAGGGATAACTTCCTTTGTCTAAGATGAAGCCAGCCAGGGTGTTCATCTCTTCGTCCTCATTGCGCTGCGCGCGCCGTATGTTATGCGCCATGCGCCGTTTCGCCTGCTGCGCGAACACTCGTGCGATGACGATCGCCTGAGAACCATTCCCACTCGGCGAACCCGCGAGCGTTGCGGCGCGCGACAATACACATAGTCCCACGAACAGATCAATGGCAATGTCGGCGACCCTCTTGAGCGCGTGCTGCCGGTCTGCAATCGATTTGCCATGCTTGCGCAGCAAAAAATCGCATGTCCTGGCCAGCTCCACGGTGTACCTCTCGTAAATACCCGCGGCCTCGCGCAAAAGTTGCGGCATGGACGATAATATTTTGTCGCGCCCTACCCCGGTGGCCTGGGTCAAGCGCCTCTCAGCGTAATCGGTTAACACCCCGAATCCTTTAATGGGGTTATTAAAGATGTCGTCAACCGCCGCCTTCATTTCGCCCAGCGACTTTCCCAGGTCTTTCAGGCCTGACAGGGCTATATACAGCCGCAGCACTTCATTGGTTCCCTCGAAAATCGTTAAAATACGGCAATCACGCGTGATCTGTTCGTAGGGGTATTCGCGCATGAAGCCGTTGCCCGCCGCGATCTGCAGGGCTTCGTAAGCGCTGCGCTGCAATGCCTCGCTAGCGAACACCTTGCTGATGGCCGCTTCCACCGAATAGTCCTCGCTACCGGAATCAATGTAATGGGCCACCATCCACACGACGCTCTCCGCCGCAAAGCAATCGAGCGTCATTTGCGAGATTTTCTCGCGGATGAGACCAAACTCGCCGATGGGCTGATTGAATTGCTTGCGGCTTTGCGCTTGACTGCTCGACAACGCGATCAGCGCCTTCATGCCGCCGACAGCCCCGCCGCCCAAACCGGTGCGGCCATTGTTCAATATTGCCATCGCAACCTTGAAACCCTTGCCCTCCACATCCAGGACGTTGTCGGCCGACACCTGCACGTCCGCGAAGTTCACCGTCGTGGTCGAGGAAGCACGAATCCCCATTTTGTCCTCATGATGCCCATGGCTGACACCGGGCCACGCGGCCTCGACCACGAATGCGGTTATCTTGCCGGCCGCAGATGACGTGCGTGCGAACACGGTATACAGGTCGGCAATACCGCCATTGGTGATCCAAATTTTCTCGCCGTTGAGCGTCCAGGAGCCGTTTGGGTTCTTGACCGCTTGGGTGCGAATTGACGCGGCATCGGAGCCCGCCCCCGACTCGGTCAGGCAGAAGGCGGCGATCATCTCGCCGCTGGCCAGTTTTGGCAGATAGCGGGCTCGCTGCTCCGGCGTCCCAAACAACAAAATTCCTTTCATGCCGATGGAACTGTGGGCACCGATCGTCAGAGACACGGAACTATCATGCGAACTGCTCTGGCTCAATACGCGTGCGTAGCCGGCATTGGAGAGCCCGAGTCCGCCGTGTTCCTCGGGAATGATGAGGCCGAACAGGCCCAAGTCGCGCAGCCCTTGAATGAATTCCGCCGGCTGCTCGGCGTCGCGGTCCCAACGCTTGAAATCCGCGTGCTTGGGTCCTAAGAACTGATCGATGGCATCCACCATCATGCGCAGCACTTCTTGGTCCCTATCGCGCAGCTGCGGATAGGGGAATAGCTGATCCTCGAGTATGTGCCCGGCGACGAGACTCTTGGCAACGCTCATTTCGGTTTTTATTCAGCAACCCGATCGATGACCAAATCGAGCGCGCCGTCATGACCCACATCGTAAGAGATCTCGCCATACAGATCGCCCGCCGTCGGAATGGGCCGTCCGCTGAACGACACACGCGCGGTGATCGAGACGCGCTTTCCCGCTGCCAGCACGCGGCCCGGCATCATGGAATCCGCTGCGGACAACTGCACCCGTGTTCCGATGGCCTCGCTCGTCAGGCGCTTTGCGGCCAGCGGCGGCCCACCGCTGTCGGGCTCACGAGCGAATACGAATAAGGGCGTCTCCGGTTTCAGGCGCGCTCTGAGTGCCGGCGCTATGCGTATATTGACAGTGACTTGGGCCGCTGCCGACCCCTGAGGACTCGCGCTCGTCCCAGCCTGCGACGCATTCGTCCCCGATTCCTCGCCGGCGCCGAGTGCCGCGATTCGCGCATCCAACATTTGCTCGATTTGCGGCGCTGGATGTAAATCTTTCAGCGCCTGCCAGCGGCTGCGCGCCAATGCACGATCGCCTCGTGTGGCCGCGGCAAATCCGCCGTACAGCAGGGCTTTCGGATTGTTCGGCTCCGACGCCAGTGCTTCTTCAAACAATTGCGACGCCTGCGGCGAGATCTGTCCGCCGGCGCGCAGACTGACGGCCTCGCCTAACCCCAAGGCAGCTTCGGCGCTGTTGCCGGCGAGACGATGAGCGCGCTCGTAGGCGTTAACTGCGTCGCCCATGCGCTGCAAGGCCAAGTACGAGCGGCCGAGCATCAGCCATCCCGCTAAATCATTGGGATCGTCGCGCAGATGCTGCTCGAGCTTTGCGACCATGGCGAGAACGTCCGGAGCGGGCATCGATTGCGTTTCTACGGGTGCATGCCAATTCCAATTCGACCACAGCGGATACAAGCCCGCCGCCGCGCCCGCGAGCGCGAGTGCCGCTGCAACGCCGATGACACGGCTTCTCGTGTCGCGCACCAACGGTAGCGCGACGATGGTCGCGGCAATCACAGCCATCAGCGCTGCGACGATGAGGAACGCGTGCATGTCAGTCGTCCAGCGGCATGCGCGAGCGCTGTCGTACGACGCGGTAAATAATAATGCCACCGAGCAGCAGCATGAAGAAAGGTGCGCCCCAAATGAGCGCCGTCTTCGGACTCAAGGGCGGCGCGAAACGCACGAACTCACCATAGCGATCGGTCATGAATTTGAAAATGGCAGCATCGCTCCTGCCGGCAATCAGCATCTCACGTACTTGCCGCCGAAGATCTGCGGCGAGGTCAACATTGGAGTCGGCAATCGATTCGTTCTGACACACCAAACATCGGAGCTCCTTGGTGATGCGCTCGAATCGGGTTTGCAATGCCGGATTCTGCAGCTGGCCGTGATCGTCCAGCGCAGGCGCCGGCTGCTCAGCCGGAGACTGCGCGACGCAAAGCATCAGCGCCGATGCCAGCAGCACCGCGCGCAGAGATCGGCTCATGCGCCGCTCCGTGCGGCTGCAATGCGCGGTAAAAATTCCTTCTCCCATACCTCTTCCGTCATCGGCGAGATGAACTTAAAGATGATTCGCCCATGCGGGTCTACCAGATAGGTTTCGGGTGCGCCGTAGACGCCCCAATCAATCGCCGTACGGCCATCGCTATCGAAAGGCACCGCGGTGTAGGGATTGCCGAGCTGCTCCAGCCATTGCTTGGCTTTGTCGTGGTCGTCGCGGTAATCGAGGCCGATGATGGGCACGACCTGCTGACGCGAGATGGCGAGCAACTCCTCCTGCTCCTCGCGACAGGCCACGCACCATGTGGCCCAGACATTCAGGACATACACCTGGCCTTTGAGGGCCGCGTTGCTCACGGTGTGCGTCGGGTCGAGCACGTCCGTGAGCGCGAACTCGGGTGCGGGCTTGCCAATCAGCGGCGACGGCAAGGCGTGGATATCGCGGCTGGGGTTAAGACCGAACGCGAACAACACAACCAGCGCGACGAATGCCGCGAATGGCAGCAGGAACTTCCACATCAGGCGGAGCCTAGTTCCGCGCGCGGATTCGGCGGAGGCACAGTCTCTGGAGCGGCAACCGGAACTTTGACTCGATAGCGTCGATCGGTCGCGGCAATCAATCCGCCGAGCGCCATGACAATCGCGCCCAGCCAGATATAGCGCACCAGGGGTTTGTATTGAATGCGCATGCTCCAGGCATTTGCACCCAACGGATCGCCCATGGCGACGAATAAATCGCGCGCCCAGCTCACCGAGATGGCGGCTTTGCTGTTGCTGGTCTGTTGCACCCAGAAGTGACGTTTCTGCGGCAAGAGCACCGTCACGGGCTTGCCGCCGCGAGTCACTTCGATCGTGCCCTGCACGGCATCGTAATTAGGGCCGCGAACGTTGGTGGCATTTACGAATTTAAAGTCGTAGCCCGCGATCGAGAAACTGCCGCCAAGCTTCATGGCGACGTCTTTTTCGATTTTGTAGCTCTCTACGCCACTCGCCCCGATCGCGAACATGCCCACGCCAAAATGGGCGATCGACATTCCGAGCAATGCTGCAGTGAGGGTCTGTTTCTGTCGCAGCCTTTGCAGGGGCTCAAGCACAGCGGAGAACATGATCCAGAACCCGAAGCTGAAACCGATGAGGCCCACCGGGTGAAACTCTTTGAACACCAATCCTTGAATCGCGACAGATAACAGCACTGCGCCAGCCGCCAGCCACCATAGAGGTTTGGCTGCGACCGTGAGCTTGCCGCGGCGCCAGGCGGAATGCATGCCGATGGCGAGGAACACCATGAGAGGCAACATCGGCACGAGGAACATCAGCGCAAAGACCGGCGGTCCGACGGAAATCTTGCCGACGCCCAAGAGCTCGTAAACCAGCGGCGACAACGTGCCCCACAGCACCAGGGCAGCGACGCTTACCAAAATCACGTTGTTCACCAACAGGAAAAACTCGCGCGAGTACAGCTGAAAACCGCCCGGCGCGTACAGCTTCGGCGCCCGCCAGGCGTACAGCGTCAGTGAGCCGCCGATGGTCAGCACCAAAAACGCCAGAATGTAGAGTCCGCGAGTCGGATCAGTGGCGAAGGAGTGCACCGACACGAGCACGCCGGATCGCACCAAGAAAGTACCGACCAAGCTCAAGGAGAACGCGAAGATGGCGAGCAGCAGCGTCCAGCTCTTGAAAATGCCGCGTTTTTCCGTGACGCTCAAGGAGTGAATCAATGCCGTGCCGACCAGCCAGGGCATGAAGGAGGCGTTCTCAACCGGATCCCAGAACCACCAGCCGCCCCAGCCTAATTCGTAATAAGCCCACCAGCTCCCTAGTGCAATGCCAATGGTTTGAAACAGCCACGCGAATATCGTCCAGGGCCGCGTCCACTTTGCCCAGGTCTGATCGAGCCGTCCCTCCAGCATTGCGGCACAGGCGAACGCGAAGGCCACCGAGAACCCGACATATCCGGTGTAGAGCATCGGAGGATGGATGGCGAGTGCAAAGTCCTGCAGCACGGGATTTAAGTCCGCGCCATCCTGTGCAGCCGGAATCAATCGCATGAAGGGATTCGAGGTCCACAACGTGAAGAGCATGAAGCCTGAACTGATGAGACCCATGACGCCCAGCACACGGCTGGAAAAGCTCAGAGGCAGTGCGCGGCTGAACGCGGCCACCGCGACGCTCCAAATCGAGAGAATCAGAATCCACAACAGCAAGGAGCCTTCGTGCGCGCCCCACAGCGCCGCGACCCGGTAGAACAGCGGCAGCTGCGAATTGGAATTGCGCGCCACATACAATACCGAAAAATCATCGTTCACGAAGCTGTACACCAGGCAGGCAAATGCCATGGCGACGAATACAAACTGCCCCGTCACGGCAGGTCGCGACACCGCCATCCACGTCGGCTTGGCTTTCCAGGCACCGGCCAGGCCGAAAAAGGCCTGCGACACGCTTAAGAGGAAGGCGAGGATGAGAGCGAATATTCCGAGTTCTGGTGCCATCGTATTCTCCGCTCCCTAAGTGCCCGGCCCGCGCGGGGCAGCACCCGCCGGTTGCCTGTTCTTCAGCGATGCCGCGACTTCCGGCGGCATGTACTTCTCGTCGTGCTTCGCCAGCACTTCATCCGCGACGAAAGCGCCGCTGCGATTCATGGTGCCGTGCGCAATGATGCCCTGGCCCTCGCGAAACAGGTCCGGCAACACGCCGGTGTACTCGACGGGGACTTGGTGGGCGAAGTCCGTGAGCACAAAGCGCACCTGCAAATCGCCCGGCTTACGCTCCACGCTGCCCTTCACGACCATGCCGCCGATGCGAAAGCGCTTGGCAAGCGGCGCCTTGCCTTCGACGACTTGGGAGGGATCGAAATAGAACATGATGTTCTCGCGCGACGCCATCACGGCCAGCGACACGGACGCAGCAACGCCGCCCAGGATGCCGAGCACGACGTACAAGCGTTTGCGCCGCGGCGTCATCGGGCCTCGCTCGCAGCCATCGCCAGAGCTCGAGCGGCCCGGATCTTGGCCGCAGCCAGATAGCGGCGCGCCGACCACAGATTCCACGCCAACACCACGCAGGCAAAGCCCATGCAGGGCCAGACATAGCGCGCATAACCGCCCATGTACCAAAAACTGCCGCCGCTCATGATTTGATTGCCTCCCGCACCCATGCCGACTGCCGCTCCCGATTGAGCACCTCTCCTTGCAGCCGCAGGCACAGCACCGCGCCGTAGAACAGCATGAAGCCCAACCACATCGATAGCAGTGGCCAGAGCATGCTGCCCGGCATTTTGGGTCCCTCTAGTGTAACAATCGTCGAACCCTGATGCAGCGAGTTCCACCACACGACTGAAAAGTGCACGATGGGTACGTTCACCACGCCCACCACCGCAAGCAGCGCCGCGGCGCGATCGCCCCGCGCTGGGTCCTCGAATGCGGAACGCAACGACATCACGCCTACATAGAGAAATAGCAGAATGAGTTCGGATGTCAGGCGCGGGTCCCAGGCCCAGTACGTGCCCCACATCGGCTTACCCCACAGCGAGCCCGTCACCAAGGTCAGCAGCGTGAGCGAGGCGCCGATGGGAGCAGAAGCCGCAGCCACAGCATGACCCACCTTGATACGCCAAATGAGCGCAACGGCGCCCGCCGCAGCCATGACGGTGTAGACCGTCACGGACATGATTGCGCTCGGCACGTGCACGTAAATGATTCGAAACGCATCGCCCTGCTGATAATCGGGTGGCGCGAAGACCAGTCCTGCGATCAAGCCATAGCCGATGCTCAGTACTGCCAACCCTAAAAACCAGGGCCAGAGCGCTGCCGCCACCCCGTATACATAGGGTGGGGAAGCGAGCTTGTAAAACCAGGTCCACATGTTCTGTAGCCGTTATTCCAACGTAATCCGCAACGCCGCTGCCGCGGCGAAGGGCGCCAAGGTGCACGTGAACACACAAAGCGCCGCCAGAAAATAAATCGCACCTGTCGCGCTGCTGCTCGAAATCGCTCGATCCGTGGCCCCCGCGCCAAAAATCAGCAAAGGCATCGCCAGCGGCAGCACGATCAATGAGAGCAGGACATTGCCGCGACGCAGGCCGATTGTTAAGCCCGCGCCAATGGCTCCGAGCCAACTCAACGTGAGCGTGCCCAGGGCCAGACTCAGCAGCATTGTCGCAAATGCGCCTACGGGAATGCCAAGCGCAGTTCCCACAATCGGCGAAACCAACACCAAGGCGAGGCCGGTGAGCAGCCAATGGGCGACGGTTTTTGCCACCACGATGATCGTTAGACCCTGCCCGCTCAGAGCAAGTTGCTCCAAAGTGCCGTCATCCGCATCGCTTTTAAACAGGGAATCCAATGACAGAAGCGACGATAGCAGTGCCGCCACCCAAAGCACACCCGGCGCAATGTCTCGTAGCAGCGACAACTGCAGGCTCAAACCGAGCGGGAACAGCGTCGTGACGATAAGGAAGAACACCAGTGGCTGCACTAGTTGCTCCGGGCGCCGGAAACTGAGACGCATCTCACGCTGCACGATCAGTAGAAACGCCTCCCAGGCGCCTATCGTCACGAATTCAGCTCCAAGCTGCGGATTTTGCAGCGAAGCGCCAAGTCCCGATGTGCGACCACCAATGCCAGTCCGCCGGCTTGCACGTGCGCCTGCAACAGTTCGGATACCAATTCCGAGCCCGCCGCGTCCAGATTTGCATAGGGTTCATCCAGCAGCCACACGGAGGCGCGCATCGCCAGAACCCGCGCCAGAGACACCCGACGACGCTGGCCGGCGGACAATACCCGGGCCGGCAGTTCGGCACAGGCGCTAACGCCCGTCCGCTCCAACGCGCCGCGCAACTCCATCGCGGTCGACCGGCGCTTCAATCCGACGGAAAAGCGTAAGTTTTCGAGCGCCGTTAGGTCCCCCTTCAGGGCCGGCTCGTGAGAGGAGTAGGCCAAAGCGCGTTGATATTCCGCGCGATGTTGAACGATAGACTGCCCGAGCCAGGTCACCGAGCCCTGCTCCGGGCGCAGCAGGCCGCTAACGACCCGCAGCAAGGTGGTTTTGCCGGTGCCGTTGGGACCGGAGATGTGCAACAATTCACTGGGACGCACTTCCACGCTGACGTCCTGCAGCACGTGCCGATCGCCGCGCCAGACGTGGACCTTATCGACGCACAGGGCGTTGGACATATTCATGTTGGCTGGAGCTTAGCGAAATCAAGGGGTTGAAACCATCTATTCACTCACTTTTGACGATTGGAACCGCTTTTGAGGCGGTACGGCGCCAGCATATTCTAGTATCGCAACCCAACCAAACGTCCGCGCTGCGGTACTCACGAGAGAACTTTTTGGCTGCGCGAATGGGACTGGAGGGTTAAATTGTCTGCACAAGCGCTCATGAGCGATCCCGTCCCGAACTCGCATCTGCGTCGCTTGCCCCTGGTGACGCTGTATTTGACCGAGCGTTGCAACTCGCGCTGTGTCACCTGCGATTACTGGCGTCACGGCCGGGCCGACATGAATTTAGAGGCCGTGCAGCGCCTACTCCCCAGTCTCTCGCAGCTGGAAACGCGCGTGGTCCTTCTGTCGGGTGGCGAGCCTCTGCTCAATCCCGAGTGGGAACATATCGCGCAGGCGCTGCGCCAGATGGGCTTGAGAGTGTGGCTTCTGACTTCCGGTCTGTCCTTGGCGAAGCACGCGGAGCGCGCCGCCAAAGTTTTCGATACCATTACCGTTTCATTGGACGGCACAGATCGGCAAACCTACCAGGCCATTCGCGGGTTGGACGCGTTGGACAAGGTCTGTGACGGCATTCGCGCGGCGGCAGCCCATGGAGTCGCGCCCGGCGTGCGAGTCACAGTGCAGCGAGCGAACTTCAGACGGCTACCAGCTTTTGTGTCCTTGGCAAAGGAACTCGGCGCAAGGCAAGTCTCCTTTCTCGCAGTGGATGTGGCCAATCCACACGCGTTTGGCCGCACAGAAGGCTTCAGCAGTGATTTGGCCCTGGTCCCCGAGGAGCTGCCCGTGTTGGACGAATTGCTCAGCAGCATGGAACGCGAATGCGCGGCGGACTTTCGCTCGGGCTTTATTGCGGAAAGTCCCGGCAAGCTGCGGCGCATCCTGCAGTACTTCGCTGCCATTCACGGCAAGACTTCGTACCCTTTGGTTCGCTGCAACGCACCGGAGTTTTCTGCGGTGGTCGGCGCGACTGGAAGCGTGCAGCCATGCTTCTTTATTTCAGGACCGCCCGAGGCCGCGCTGCGAGGCGATGGCGGCGAACGCGATGATCTTTCCGGCGCGCTGAACGGCGCTCGCATGATGGCATTGCGCAGTTCAATCCGCACCGGCGCGCGCGCTGAGTGCAAGACCTGCGTATGTTCGATGTGGCGGGATCCGAATAATCTCGAGAGCTCAATACTCTGATGAATGTCGCTGCTGAAACGTTGACAGCTTACCAACGTTGGGCGCCTCTGTACCCGCCCATTGCACACAATCCGCTGATGCGCGCCGAGCAACAGGCCATGCTCGAATTCTGGCCCGACGTGGCGGGCCTGCGGGTCCTTGATCTCGCCTGCGGCACAGGCCGATATTCTCGATTGCTGGCCGAGGCCAATGCCGCTGAAGTGATTGCGCTCGATTTCTGCGTGCCGATGCTAATGCAGGTCCCGAATGGCAGCAGAGTGTGCGCGAGCATGATGCAGCTGCCGTTCGGGGCGGAGACTTTTGATGCCGTGATCTCCGGCCTGGCACTGGGTCACGCCGCCGCCGTGGATTTGTGGCTGGCCGAGATTGCCCGAGTGCTGCGCGACGGCGGTACGTTGCTGTATTCAGATTTCCATCCTGAAGCGGCTCGCGCCGGTCTTACAAGGTCATTCAAGGATATTGATGACGAGACCTGCTCGGTGCCGCACGCCAAATATCCCGTGAATACGCAGATGGACGCTGCAAAGGCCGCGGGCTTGCGCGTGGAAGTCGTGCACGAAGTGCGCGTCGGCATCGAGCTGCACGAGCCGTTCGCAAAGTCCGAGGATTTTTACCGCAAATGGGATGGCCTACCGATCGTGCTGGTTGTGCGGGCACGAAAATGAACATCACTTTTGTCAATGCGCAATTGCGCGACGGCCATATCGGCAGTCTGCGTGTCCGCGGAGCGCGAATCGCAGCCATTGATGGCGAGCCCGAACCTGCGGATGCCGTGGTAGATCTTCGCGGCGATCGGCTGTTGCCGGGGCTCATCAACGCGCACGATCATTTACAACTCAACAGCTTACCCGCCCACGAAACGTCGAAGTTCTACCGGCACGCACGCGATTGGATTTCAGAAGTCGACGCCCGGCGACGAACCGATCCCCAGTTTGAAGCCGGCGTGTCCGTGGCTCGCGATGAACGACTGCTGTTCGGCGGCATCAAAAACCTCTTGAGCGGCGTCACCACGGTCGCACATCACGACCCCCTGTACCCCTTCTTGACTCACAGCGACTATCCGATTTCCGTTGTCCGCGACTACGGGTGGTCGCATTCGCTTTACATCGACGGCGAGCAGCCGACGGTCAATTCATATCGCGCGACGCCGGCTGGCTGGCCGTGGATCGTGCATGCAGCCGAGGGGCAAAATGAGGAAGCCGCCGATGAATTTGAGCGCCTGGATGCGCTCGGCTGCCTTCAGCAAAACACCTTGCTGGTCCACGGGATCGCGCTCGATGAGATGCAGCGCGCGCGCCTCAAACGTGCCGGCGCCGGTTTGATATGGTGCCCTTCCTCAAATATGCGCCTGTTCGGCAAGACGGCCCGGGTCTCCGATTTACTATCGCATCGACGCGTTGCGCTGGGAACCGACTCGCGCTTGAGCGGCGCACGCGATTTGCTCGATGAATTACGGCTCGCCGCTCGGTTGGCCGCCTTGGATGAAGAGACCCTGCAAGGTCTGGTAACCGAGGTCAGCGCGGCGCTGCTGCGCCTCTTTGATCGAGGCGTTCTGCGGCGGGGGTTGCGTGCCGACCTACTGGTGCTTCCCGGCGAGACGCGGCTTGGGAACGCAAACCGGTCGGCTGTTCGTCTCGTCATGATCGATGGAATCGTCCGCTACGGCGATGCCGACTGCGTGATGCGCGCCTCGCCAAGCCATGAGTGGACTCCTGTAGTAGTGGATGGCGTGCCCAAGATGCTTGATCGGCATCTTGCGAAACTGCTCGCGCGCACAGGAACGAGCGAGCCCGGCCTCGAGATATCGCAGGTGGCTGGGAGAGCGGCATGAGTCCTAAGCGGCTCAAGATCGTACTCTACAATCCGCAGGCGGTATTTTTCACCATGCCCCTGGCGCTGCTCGCGATCGGCTCCGAACTTGATCCTGACATTTACGAGGTCATAACCATCGACGCCCGGCTCGATGCCGCTGCCGAAGACACACTGCTATCCCACCTGCCCGATGCACTGTGTCTTGGCATCACCGTGCTCACGGGCGCTCCCATTTCCGACGCCCTGCGCATTTCCCGTGCGGCAAAGCAAGCCCGCCCCGACATACCGGTGGTGTGGGGCGGTTGGCACCCCTCCATGTTCGCCAAGGAGTGCCTGCTCGAGCCGTCGGTTGACGTGACGGTGCGCGGTCAAGGTGAAGAAACTTTTGCAGAGATCGTGCAGCGGCTGAAGGACGGGCAATCCTTGCTGGGCTGCGAGGGCTGCACGATCAGGTTGCCCGACGGGACAATTCACGAGAATCCGTCGCGAAACTTGGCGCAGGTCGATAAATTTCGCGCGCATGACTATGGCTTGATTCCGGTTGAGCGCTATTTCGAACTTAAGGGCAAGCGGCAGCTTGATTTTATCTCCTCGCAAGGCTGCAATTTCCGATGCGCCTTCTGCTCCGATCCATTCGTGTATGGGCGCAAGTGGGTGGGACTCGAACCGGTACGCATGGCGCTGCGGCTCAAGGAATTGTGGGACCGATATCATTTTGACGACGTGAACTTTCAGGATGAGACATTCTTCACCAAGGCAGCCCGAGTGGAAGCGATGGCAGATCGGATCGTCGAATCCGGTATGAAAATAACTTGGGCCGCAACAATGCGCGCCGACCAAGGAATCAGGCTTCCCGATCATGTCTGGGTGCTATGCAAGCAATCGGGACTGCGCCGGCTGCTAGTGGGGGTGGAGTCCGGGTCGAATGAAATGTTAAAGCGCATCCGCAAAGACATCAAGATCGAGCAGGTGTACGAAGTAGCGGAAAAAATGCTGAAGTTCGGGATCGCGGGTCATTTCCCGTTCATCGTGGGCTTCCCTGACGAGACCGACGAGCACATTCAGGCCACCTTGGATTGCGCCAAGCGCCTGCGTTCGATGAGCCCGGATTTCCTGACGCCGATTTACTACTTCAAGCCCTATCCGGGCAGCGCGCTGGTGATAGAAGCCGTGGCCCGCGGCTTTCGCCTGCCCGAGACGCTTGAGGCATGGGCCCAATTCGACTATGTCGCCGGCGAACCAGGACCTTGGGTGACGCCTGAAAAATTCGAGCTCATTGAACGCTTTAAATTTTTTCACGAACTCGCTTGGAAGCGGGTGTCGCGCGGCAAGCGCTTCTTGCAAAAGCTGGCGCGCTATCGCTGCCACAGGGACAACTATCGCTGGCCAGTTGAGATGCTGTTTACTCGATGGCTGGTGCCTGTGCAGAAATTATCATGAATGCCCTTAAGCACATTTTGCTGATCAACCCGACGATCACGTCGCGGCGCAGCGCCCGCTTTCCTCTCGCCGTCTTGAACCTCTCTGCATCGCTCGACGGCAGTTATTGCTCCAGCATCATCGACGGAAATGTCGATCGCGATTTTGTCGCGACGACACTGAGGACGTTGGCCGGCGGGGCCGTTGACGCCGTCGGCATCAGCGTGATGGGAGGTCCGCAGCTACGCACCGCCATCCTGGTGTCGCGAGCCATTCGCGCAGGCTTTCCGGCCGTGCCGATAATTTGGGGAGGCCATTTTCCGAGCATTTGCGCAGAGCCCGCCCTAAATACGCCTTATTTGGACTATGCGATCCGAGGCCAAGGCGAAGAGACCCTGCGCGAGGTTTTGGACGCGATATTTTGCGGCGGCAATCTCGCCGCGATCGCCGGCTTGTCCTGGCGGTCAGAAGGTCAAGTCGTTCATAACAAGAATCGCGCATTTTCCGCGGCCAGTCTTTTAAGGACGCTCCCATACGAACGCGCAGGAGACCCGCGCCATTATTTGGCAAGGACTTTCCTCGGCCGCCGCACCACCGGCTATCAGGCGGCCGTGGGTTGCCGCTTTCGCTGCACCTTTTGCGGCGTGGCGTCGATGTTTCGTGGCAAGACCGCTCTGCCCCCGGCGGCCCGGTTGGACCAGGACCTGCGCTACTTGACCACGCACCTGGGCGTTGACGCCGTGCAGTTTTTTGATCACAACTTTTTCGACCGTGAGCAGGACACAGCGCCGTTGCTCGAGGTGTTGGCGAAATACCAGTTGCCATGGTGGTGCTTCGCTCGGTCGGACGCGCTGCTCAATTTGTCGGAACGCTCATGGGCCCTGGTGCGTAAGAGCCGATTGCGTATGGCGTACATCGGCGCGGAGTCGCCGAGTGATTGGTTGTTGCATGATGTGCGTAAAGGCACGAACACGGATCAAACGCTGGAAGCGATCGAGAAATGCCGCAGCAATGGCGTCATCCCCGAATTGTCCTTTATGCTGGCGCCGCCGCAAGATCCGGAAGGTGAAACCGAACGCACCTTCGACTTTATCCGGCACGTGAAGCGAATTTACCCCAAGACCGAGATCATGCTGTACGTGTACGCCCCGCTGCCGCCGGCGCCCGGAAGCAAGAACCCGCAAGTCGAGCGTGCGGTCAGTGACCTTCGCGATAGCGACGGCTCGCCATTGGTGTTCCCCACCACGGCTGACGGCTGGGCCGAGTCTCAATGGCTCTCGTACTGGTGTCACACCGATGTTCCCTGGCTCAACGAGCGCCTGCGCCGCCGAATTCGCGACTTCACGACGGTGCTGGGCTGCCGGTTCCCGACGATTACCGATGTGCGCTCACCGTATTGGGGAAAGTCCGCGCTGCGCGCCCTTGCATCCTGGCGCTATTGCTTCAAGCACTACGAGCGACCCTGGGAATTGAACTTCTCCAAGCGCTTCATCAAATTGTGGGATCCGCGGGTATCGGGCCTCTGAAAAGAACAGGAAGCCAGATTGCACGTCGCTCAGATTAGCTTTTTTACCGACCCTCAGGCACGAACACCCGAGCTGCTCCTGTGTGCCTGGCCGACCCTCGCCAATGTCGCTGAATGCGCGGCTCGGGCCGGAATTCGAGTTTCCGTGATTCAAGCGTGTTCCCATTCGCAGCACGTAACGCGCGACGGCGTGAACTACTACTTTCTGCCCTTTGGCCGTGGCCACCCGAGCAACCACGCAACAGGCCGTTTTGCCGAGCTGCTGCGCGCGCTTGCACCCGACATATTGCACGTACAGGGTCTCGATTTTGCTCACGATGTTTTGTCGCTGACCTCTGCCGCACCGGGCGTTCCGATCTTTCTCCAAGACCATGCAAGTCGGCCCCCGAAACCATGGCGACGGGCGCTGTGGCGGCGCGGCTTCTCGGTAGCGTCGGGTATCGCGTTTTGTTCACTTGAACAGGCTCGGCCTTTCGCATCTGCCGGTCTCTTTGCGCCGCAGACTAAGGTGTACGCAATTCCGGAATCCACGAGCCGTTTCGCGCCTGGCAACAAGGATCAGGCCCGCCGCGCATTGGGATTGTCTGGGGAACCGCTCGTTCTCTGGGTGGGCCATTTGGACGCAAACAAGGATCCTCTCACGGTCCTCGACGGCATCAGCAAGGCCGCGCGCGTGCTGCCGCAGCTCAAGCTTTATTGCTGCTTCGGAACTGCACCGCTTTTGGGAGCGATTCAACGCCGAATAGCCCAGGACCCGCTATTGAACGGTAGAGTCTATCTGATGGGACGGGTGCCTCATGCCCAGGTCGAGCATTTGATGCGAGCCGCGGACCTATACGTCTCGGGCAGCCACCGCGAAGGCAGCGGTTACTCGGTGATCGAAGCGCTTGCCTGCGGGCTGCCGCCTGTCGTCACTGACATTCCTTCATTTCGCTCATTGACGGGCGGCGGGTCAATTGGGGCGCTGTGGCCAAGAGGCGATGCGAACATGCTGTGCGAACGGCTGGTCTCGGTAGCGGCGCAACCCTGGATGCAGATCCGTGCGGCCGCCCGTAGACACTTCGAGGACGAATTGTCGTTCGAAGCCGTCGGCCGAAAGCTGGCGTCGACCTACCAAGATCTTCTGGACCGTCGTCAAATTCGGCGCGCGCCTGGCGCGAAACGCGCCGACTTCCTGACGAACCATGCTTAGCTCGAGCCCATTTTGATGACGACGTCACCGGCCGTTTCTATCATTCTGCCGACGTTTAATCGTCTTCGGTATGTGCCTGAAACGGTCGCATCCGTTTTCGAACAAACGTTTCAGGATTGGGAACTGTTGATTGCGGACGATGGGTCGGACTCAGAAACAAGAGCTTATCTGCAAACGCTCGTTGATCCTCCGCGCGTGAGGTTGATCCAGCTGCCGCACACCGGGAAAGCGGCAGTCGTACGCAACTGTGCTTTGCGCGAAGCCAAGGGTGAGTATATCGCGTTCATCGATTCCGACGATGTCTGGATGCCGTCGAAGCTCGAGATCCAGATTGCATCGCTGCGCGCCCGCCGCGATTGCGGCTGGAGTCAGACCAAATTCACTTTGGTAAGCGCGAGCATGCATTCGACGCGGGAAATGCCGGCTGCAGGCGGCTGGATTCTCGGACAATTGCTGAGGACTGAGACCGTTATAGCGCTGCCAAGCGTAGTCGCATCCAGGACGCTGCTCGACCAGGTAGGAAGATTTGACGAAGATCTGGTGATGTGCGAAGACTTCGATCTATGGTTGCGGATGGCGACGCGGAGCCAGATCGACGCCATAGATGAGCCGCTTACAATCGTCCGCCGCCATGGGGAACACTATGGGGACGCGGCTACATCGTTCCGTGACAGCCTTCGTGTACTCGACAAGGTGCTACGTTCGGGCTCGGCCGCGCAATTCGAATACTACGTTCAAAGAGAGCGCGCTCAGAACTCAGCCAGTCTCGCGAGATGCTACGCCGCTGCCGGCGACCGTAGTGCTGCGCTGAGAACTCTCGCGTCGACTGCGCGCGCCTCGTGGCGCCACCAAGGCTGGTGGTCCGAAGGACTGATTGCTATGGCAATCGCATTTTCGCCGCAGGGAATATTGAATATAGCTCGCCAGTACCGGCGGCGGAGCAACTAAGGTGCAGCCGGCCGTTTCCATCATACTACCGGTGTTCAATCGCTTGAAGTACCTACGCGAGTCCATCGACTCCGTGTTCAACCAAAGCTTTCGCGATTGGGAACTGCTCATTGCCGACGACGGCTCCGGCCAGGAGACACAGGATTACCTTCGGACACTCGATGATCGGCTGCGAGTCAAGGTGATTTGGCTCCCTCACAGTGGAAATCCAGCTGCCGTTCGCAATGCCGCATTGCGCGAAGCGACGGGCGAGTACGTCGCATTTCTAGACTCAGATGATATCTGGCTACCCGAGAAATTGCGGACGCAGATCGCTATGCTGCGTTCCCATGAGGACCGGGCTTGGAGTTACACCGGCTTCACCTTAATAGACGAATCCGGCGCCCCTTTGCCAGGAATGCGGTCCAACCAATGCCCTGCGATCGACGGCCGTATCCTAGATCAACTGCTGAGAGAAGAAGCCTTGGTGGTTACGCCCAGCGTCGTTGCACGCCGCGAATTAATCAAAAAGGTCGGGGGATACAACGACACCCTGTTGGTTTGTGAAGATTATGAGCTTTGGCTGCGGCTGGCCTCGTGCAGTGAAGTGGACTTCATCGACGAGCCGCTCGTCTTCGTCCGGCGTCATGGAGAGCACTCTTTCGATGACGTCACCTGTCTTGAAAATTTAATGCGGGTCGTGGAGATGGTGCAGAGTTCTGGTGAGGCTTCGCATCTAGAAGCTGCCCTAAGAAAGCGACGCGCGAAAATCTCGGCGAATCTTGCGAAAAGTCACGCGTTGCGCCGAAATCGCCTTCGCGTCTTGACTACTGTATTGGAAAGCGCGAACTACTCGTGGCGGTATCGTGACTGGTGGGTAGGTTCCCTGTCCGCGACTCTTCGAGCATTTGCACCGAAAAGCGCGCTGAACGCGGCACGTCAATATCGCCGCAGCTGGCGCGTCCGAATTTCTTAGACAAACCGGCTCATGGAGCGGCGCAGTCGTCGGTAGTCAGTGAACGAAAGCGAGAAAAAAGCTTCAACGAAGCGCGCCGTCTTGCCGCCGACGGCCGATGAGCGATAGGCGTTCAATCCAATACTGGTATGAACATAGTCCATGCACGCGAGCTGACTTGTATAACAATTCAGAGCGCGCTTCTTCAGTTCAATTGTTGTGTCAATTTCAACCACGACATTCGGAAACAGCGGAGTCCAGACTTCATAGCAACGGCACTCGAAATCCTGGCTTTTTCCGGCGCTGGCTGCAATTAAGACATCGCTGGCGGCGCAATGATCCACATGGTTCTCCAGAAAAAACGGCAGATAGACAATGTGCGGACGCTCGCGCTCGAGAATCGCTCGAAGGCGCTCCGGCACCAGCGAATCGCTGCGCAGCCGTCCATCCTCCGCGTCGAGAAAAGCGATGTTCCTAACTCCGAGAATATCGCAGGCGCGCTGCGCCTCCTGTTTTCTGATTTCGACCAGCTCTCGTTGTCTACGGCCGCGCTCCAATTCCGTCAGCGAGGCATCCGCGCCGCTACCATAGCGGCCGTCCGTCAGGAAGACTACGGAGACATCTGCGCCTGCCTGCACGTGTCTGGCTATCGTCCCGCCGCAGCCCAAAACCTCGTCGTCCATGTGAGGCGCCAACACGACAATATTGCCGCTTTCTGGTTGACGCACCGTGGGACGTTGGTTGTGGACCACCGAGGCGCGCATGAGCGCGTCGAGGCTCTGCATTAGTCTCGGGGACAGTGCCTTGAGCAAGAGTTTCTTGAGAAAATGTCTCACGAGCCGCAATTCTGCTTTCGGTAAAAGTAATACGTGTGCCGGTTGAGCGTGTTCGTAACGTACTGCCACGTGCCGAAGGCGGGAAACGAGTACCTCGAAAATCGGCGAAGGCTGGGAACTTCGGATAGGGGCGCAGGATCGCGCCCCGCCACATCGTTCCACCCGATGAGCATATACCCATTGCGCGCCAGGCAGGAATGGCACTGGGACAAGGCGGCTTCACAATCTTCGCGGGTGTTTAGGCCCCAACCGTAAACTCCATTACAAATGATGAGGTCAAAAAATCCGCTTGGAAAGTACCGTCCAAGCTCCTCCAGTCGCGCGACAATGTGCTGTTTCGAGCCAAATCGGCGGCATTTCTTGTCGGGGTCTATCGTCCAATAGTCGTGATTTGCGAAGTATCTGCGCTGGTAATGACTAGTGTAGGAATCGCAGCCCACAAACAGAACTGCCTTAAGGTGCGGTTCGCGACAGTAGTGCGCAAAGATTGTTTGTTCGAGGACTCTCCTATCCTCCGTTAACATCGGAGCAGCCATATGTAGCTGATTGCGCATGAAACCGTACACGCGGCCCCGAACTACGCGGGACGCAAAGCCGCGCTCCGTGAACAAACGAATGATTTTTCTCCATCGATGTGCGGTCACGATCTGCGGACCTCGCCGTCAAAACTGGGGCAATCCCGATGTGCCGTCATCCGTCCTGGACGATAAACCGCAACGTGCTTTAGAATCCCCAACAATAGGGTTTTTCGTAATTCAGTGAAAGGCGCTAGTACCGCCGTAATCGCGATCGTTCCAACGTAAATGATCGCGATCGACCACGACTTGCTGTGGCCGTTCCACGTGAGTGCCGCAAAAAAGATCAACAGAGGCATGTGGTAAAGGTAGAACGAGAAACTATATCGGTTAAAACCAAGGTTATTCATGAATACCAAAATCGAAAATACGTATTTGGCGCACAGCTGCAGATTGAGAAATTCGTCCAATCGAGTGGATGAGGAAGCCGCCTCTTATACCTGGATCCGTGCTGTGCGAAAAGAAATACAGCGAGTTCCGCGACACCTCTGAGGCCATCAAGATAGAGCGACAAGCTCTTATTCATCAGGTGCGTGCCGGTTATGCCAATCTGTTGGCGCGAGGGGGACTCTGTAGCCCTTTCTTTCGCATCACGATCAGAAAGTGATCTCCGATCCCGCGCAGAAATGGCCAATCGGAGAACCGCCTATCGAGACGCCACAGCCGCTCATGCCAGACAGGATAGTGTTCGCGAAGCCACGTCAAATAGGGCGGCGGTGCAAACACGCATAGTCCTCGGTAACTCTCGAGCGTAAAGTTCGGCTTGAATGCTCGAAAGAATTCGCGCGGCCCATAATAGCGCGTCCAGATGATGTGATTGTTCATGCTGACCGGCACTGGCTGACGGGCAAATCTCACCGTCGCTCTTGCCCATCGCCGCCGTCGCAGATAGTGCACGATTTCCCATGGGCAGATCCGGCCGATCACGGTGAATACGAGAGTACCGCCCGGCTTTAGCAGCCGCGCGCATTCGCGCGACACGTCGCCCAGGTCAGGCACGCAGTTAAGGGGCCCGAGATTCGAGTAAGCGCCATCGTACTGCCCGACTCCGTTCAAGCGCTGTAGCTCGTGTGCTCCCACGGAAATCGCCAGAACCCGACTCGTCACATGCTCCCGCACGGCGCGGTCGCCGGTCCGCTGCACCATGAGGGGCGACCAATCCACCGCCGTGACGAGGTGGCCGAGCTTGGCCATGCGGATGGCGTCCAAGCCGGTGCCGCAGCCTATATCGATCAATCGGCTGCCTGTAGGAAACGCGGCATCGAGGGACTGCCACACTTCACCGCGCATGTCTTGAATTTGATCATTGTTGCCGCGAGGTCCGTCATAGTCGACGGCGACGCTGTCAAAAGCGAGTTGCGTCTCGCGCAATTGCGACCCTGAAAGGGATGGAGCGGGCACCCTAATAGCCGCTTGGTTCGTGCTGCGAAGAGAAAACAGTGCTCATTACGGCCATAACCATATCGACATGGTACTAACCCTGTTAGTGCCTAAAGAGCGTCCAAATGTTACCTGATCTTGTATCTGATCCATTCGGTGAACGAAACGCAGGATTGGCTTGCAAGCGAATACACCTGCTCGGCGCCAAATTCCGCTTTGAAAGCAACAGCCCTAAATTAATGCATTTGATGGATCGCGCCTACAGAGGCGTCCCTCGGCACCGATTGTCAGGCCTCAAACAGGAGCTTCGGGTAAGCCTGCTGCTGACATCCGGTTCCAGTCAACACAAACGCAGCGAACCCCCGCCGCTGGCGATGATATCGGGC
Organism: Gammaproteobacteria bacterium; assembly: GCA_041690895.1. Lineage (GTDB taxonomy): Bacteria > Pseudomonadota > Gammaproteobacteria > Steroidobacterales > Steroidobacteraceae > Bog-1198. The sequence continues at coordinate 26,292 of JBEPVT010000005.1, read as the reverse complement.
TCGGGTTTGCTCGGCGGGACGACAGCAATGGCGAATTTCGTTATCCTGTCCCCACGTGAACACGCGGCCGTTGTCGTCGTCAGTCCCTCGATGCTGCGGTTTCCATACCATACTCGCTATGAATTGATCGAATTCGCCGTCTTTACCTTGGCCGCACGCGTTCAGCGCTTGGTGCCGCTGCACGCAGGGTGCGTGGGGCATCGGGGTCGCGGCGTACTTCTGATCGGGCCAAGCGGCTCGGGAAAATCAACCGTGGCCTTGCATTGCTTGCTGGATGGCTTTGATTTTCTCTCCGAGGACAGCGCGTTCGTGAGACCGGATACGATGTTGGCCACCGGCGTCTCAAATTTCGTGCACATTCGTTCAGACTCGCTTCGTTGGCTTGGAAGGCGCAATGCCGCCTTGATTCGCAAGTCCCCCGTCATTCGACGCCGCAGCGGCGTCAAGAAGTTCGAGGTGGATCTTCGGCGCGACGGTTTTCGGCTTGCCCATTCGCCTCTGAAGATCGTCAGCCTCGTGTTTCTCTCGCCCGAAACAGCCGGCAATCGCCCGCTGCTGAAGTCGATCTCGAAATCCACGCTTCTGGCCAACCTTGCAGATTCGCAAGGCTACGCGGCAAGCCAGCCGCAATGGCGAGATTTCCGCAGGAATGCGTCAAACTTAGAATCGTTCGAGCTGCGCCGGGGACGCCATCCACAGCAGGCGGTGGAAGCTTTGCGAACTGTGTTAACAAGACTTTAATGCGCATTGCAATCGTAGTGCCGGGCGGCGTGGATCGGTCCGGAGAGTATCGCGTGATTCCGGCGTTGTTGGCGCTGATTGCGCGGCTATCCCAGCACCACGACGTGCGAGTAATTGCCTTGACTCAGGAGGCCCATGCCGGCGCATGGGAACTGGCCGGCGCCTGCATTTACAACATCGGTTTGCCGTGCACGGGGCTCCGGGCCCTAATCTCAATTTATAAGATGCACCGCTCGTCGCCTTTCGACCTTGTGCATGCGATCTGGTCGGGCACTTGCGGTATGGTGGCGGTCCTCGTGGGAAAGGCGTTCGGCATCCCGAGTATTGTACACGTCGCGGGCGGCGAATTGGTTTCGCTGCCTGAAATTGCCTATGGGGCGGCGCAGACGCGCCTGGGACGCATCCGCGAAGCGTGGGTTTTGCGGCAGGCATCTGCGGTCTCAGCAGCCAGTGCACCCGTCATTGACGCGCTAGCGAAGCTTCGAGTCGCGGCGCGTCGAATTCCATTGGGAGTTGACCTTTCTGCTTGGCCGCCGCGTGATCCCGTCCCTCGTGATTGCAGTCGACCTGCTCGACTGATTCACGTTGCGAGCCTCAACCGCGTGAAGGATCAGTCCACGCTGATGCGCGCCTTGGCTGAAGTCACGAAATCCGGAATTCCTTTCCGCGTGGATGTCATCGGCGAAGACACCTTGGGAGGAAAGATACAGTCACTCGCGCGACAACTGAGATTGTCGGAGGTGGTGAGATTTCATGGGTTTCTTACCCAACGGCAATTGCGTCCACTCGTAGAAGCAGCCGACCTCATGGTGCTTTCTTCGCGCCATGAAACGGGGCCTCTGGTGGCTCTGGAAGCCGCGGTCGCAGGCGTGCCGACGGTCGGCACAATGGTAGGACATCTCACCGAATGGGCGCCGACCGCTGCATTGTCGGTACCAATCGGCGACTGGATGGGCCTCGCCCAAGGCATCCGTCGCCTGCTCGAAGACGAAGACTTGAGAATGTCCGTGGCTCGCGAAGCACTCCATCGGGCGACCAGCGAAGATGCCAACTACACTGCGCAGCGGTTTCGGGAACTCTATGCGGAACTGGCCTATACCTGTCCCGTCGCCAGCGTAAAGCTCTGCAAAAAATGAAAATCTGGCCGGCGCAATGCATACCCCGCGTGTTGAGGATCGCAGAGCGCAGTCAGTTCGGCATAGTCCTCGGATGATAGGTACGGCCGAAGCCGTTCTCCCCAGGTGTCGCGAAAGATGGCCTCGCTCAGATACAACTGCGTCGCAACGTCCACCGGCGAGGTTCGTTCGAGCAGCACGGTTCGCACCGCGACGTTGCGAAGTTGTGCGCGTCGAAGCAGTCCAACTAAGTCTCGCACGGACGAAAGATCGCCCTCCTTGAGGTGGTAGCGATCCCGATAGTATTGACGAACCGCTTCGTTGGTCACTCGCTCCAGCCTCGAATCCCACGCAAAGTACATGTCAGGCAACAATGAGCTTTGCGCCGCTGCAATGCGGCCGCCTGGCCGCAAAAACCTGGCCAGATGTTCGATCGCTTGAGTCCGGTCCGACAAATGATTGATGGTATTGACGCACCAAATCAGGTCAAAGCTTGCCGGTGGAAGCGGTGCGCGCATGAGGTCGCATTGAAAGACCTCGGTTTGGGGGGAAGCGCGCAGTCGCGCGGCGGTCGCGTGCGCAGCTGACAGATCGATCCCCACCACAATGCCCGACGTTCCGACCGCCTCCTGGAGCCACCCCAGCGCCTCACCGGTTCCGCATCCCACATCGAGTACTTGCATCCCAGGCTTGAGCTCAAGGCTGGCGATAGCCTGACATATCTCGCGTTGTGCGTAGGCGTTAAAGAGCTCCAATTTACGGGAATAGTCTCTGCTCGGAGTATCGCCAAGCGGACCTGCAGCCAACGATGCATGCATGACGCCGGTATCGCTACGACGCTTGCGCGATAGCGGCAAAGACGGCATGCATGGTTACTGGGCGCGTCGGGCGAGAGGCTATCCAGCGAAGGACGCGCCGGCTCTGCGAGAGCTGCGACCACTCGCTGTGGGCCCAGGTCTCGGATTTCGCGACATGTTTCCGCGCTGCCAGCAGGTTTGCGCTAGGCCACAGGCGGTTCGCCGCATACTCAAGCGCTTCCGGCAGCGACCGTGACCATTCGATCCCAGGAAATGCATCGACCCAGGGATACGAGTACGACACGTCGAACAGCTTTCTACCTGCCGCTATGTTTCTCAATAGCAATGGACACTCACTTGCCAATGTCGAAAGCACACTACCTGGGATTATCGATGGGTAGTAGCGGGACGTCAGCTTCAGAGGAGGAAATGCCCACCACAGTCGTCGAACTGATTGAGTATCAAGAATGGCTTTCCAATCGGAGGCGCTCATCTGCGACGACAAAAGCGCGATATCGTGCAGCTGCAACAATCGTAGGACCTTCGTCGGCATCGAGCCGGCTGCGTGTAGTAGCAGATGGATCATCAGCGAAGACTTCGACGGATATCCATTCAGGCCGGCACGCGGCTGCGACGGAAAAATATCTTCGGTCGCATCCGTGATGCACAGCGGCAATCGCTCGCAGATTCGCTCGTGCAGATCGATTTTCAGGTCGTTGTTCGAGTGCTCGCCCAATTCGTCCGGAGGATGAGCATGCAACGGAGTAAACACGCGCTCTTTAAAACTCACGGTGGACTGGCGAAAGCCGAGCAATTCGAGAACTGTCGCCATTCTTTTGGCATCAACGGGCCGCACCAACAGATCGATATCCGCCATCGGTCTATCACCAATGGCATAAAGTCCCATCGCGTGAAGAGCCGTTCCCTTCAGAGCCAGCACGGGTATGCCCTCCTCGGTCGCTTTTCGATCTACGCGCTGCAACAACTCGTTCATGCGTGCATGTCTGTGCGCCGTGTGCATCCTCTGGTGCTGCAGAAATTGCCGCCACCCAGGGCCTCCATCCCAATGCACGAGATTGGATAGCAATGGCGATATCCCGTGCATTGCCGCGACGGCTCGAGCAACGATCCACTCAAAGTCGGTCCAGCTCGGCGAGCTGTCGATTTGACCCGCAAGCGCTCGTGCAAAAGTCTCTGTGATCTTCCGCAGCGCCCGCGGAATTTTCAATGGCGGCACCCCCATGTCAGAGCATGTCATGGAATTGCTAGCCGACGGCAGCGGAATCGAACGACGGCGAGCGATAGCGAAGCTCCTCGGCGAGAAGCTCCCGCCATCGTTGATCAAGTCCATGATTCGCGCGCACATGCGCCACACCGTGCGCCTGCATCGAAATCTGATCGTGCAAAAGATTGCGAATGCTGCGATAGAAGTCAGATGTATAGGTGCCGTGGAACATCATGTCGAGATCGTTGCTTTCATGCCAGTGATTTTTTTTACCCCGCAATTGCGCCTTGACGAGATCGTAAAATTTCGTGCCCGGCAAGGGATAGGAGACGCTGACTCCGATCTCATCTGGCCGTGCAGTCGTCAACAAATCCCGAGTGGCCAGGATATCCTCGAGCTGCTCATCGATGTATCCAAGTTGGATGAAAAACCCAACCCGAATTCCGACCGCCCTCAACCGTTCGCGAGCGGTAAGAATCTCCGGCACCGTGGTGCCTTTGTTCATGGCATCCAAAATCTTTTGGCTGCCGCTCTCCGCGCCGATCCACGCTTCCTTGCAACCTGCATCGCGCAGCGCCAGCGCCATGCGCTCGCTGATCAGATCGGCTCGCGTTTGGATGTTGAACGGAATCTGCGCACCAGCCGCGCGCGTCGCGGCGGCAAACTGGGTGACCCAGTCGACGCGAAATCCAAAGATGTCGTCTGCGAACCAAATGTGATCGGGATTGAACGAGCGCTTGAGGTGCGCCATCTCCGCCGCAACTTCCAGCGGGCTGCGCTGCAGATATTGATTTCCCCAAATGGGCTTCGAGCACCAGGTGCAGCGGAAGGAGCATCCGCGGGAAGCGGCCATGTTGAGGCTGAAATAGCCATGCCCCTTCATCCATACCGAGCGATAGCGCTCGATGTCCACCAGATCCCAGGCAGCGAGACCCGCATCCTGGGCCAGCGCCAATCCTTTAGTACCGCTCGCCTTGACGACTTTGCCGCCGCTTAATGAGGCGATACCTGAGAGCCCGCGCACCAGATCTTCGCTCTCGATATGCAGCTGCGCACCAAACCTCGGCAGCAGTTCAAGAAGGGTGGATAGGCCCTCGCCTACCAAGGCCAAATCGGCACCCGCGCGCAGATAGGGCCCGGGGGCGTCGCTGACATCGGGGCCGGCCGCAATGACCCTCGCCTTGCTACGCCGCGCCGATCCAATCATGTCGCAAGCGGCCCGGCGCATCGTGGCCAGGCACATTTTGCTTAAAAAATTGAAATTATCCTCGTAGAAGAGCACCAGCTGCGGCGTTTCCGACGCCAGCAACTGATGGTACTCCTCAATGCCGTCGGCCAACATGGAATCGAAAAACGAAACCCGGTGGCCCGCCTCGCGCAGCAGAGATACGACTTGCAGGGTTGCCAGCGGCGGGTACGGTTTGGCCCGTGCGATCTGCTTTTGGTCCAGCCGCAGAAAATAAGAGTGGCAAACCAAAATCGAGAGCATTATTTCTCCGGGTGCGGACGCAACAGCGCTAACGTGCACGATATATCGAGTGAGTGCCTAAGTCCCGCTTGAAGGTTTAACCAAGGTCCGGATTCTTGTATTGTTTCGCGTGGCCTGCCACACACAGGGCGCCGATCGATCGGCGCCCTGTTCTACAGGCACTTAGCGCCCGCCAAGCGTATCGGAGCCGACTACCGAGGCGAGGTTGGTTGACCATTTGCGCAATTCTCCGGCTTGAAAACGCGCGTCGCCGACGCGGGATACGCAACCAGCTTCGCCTGCGGACGCCGGGCCGCTTCACGAGTTCACCACCGCAATTGGGGCATGTTCCCTGCAGCCGGGAATCGGCGCAGGAGCGCAAAAGGTGCATTCGAAGGAACAAATGCGCGCATCGACCGAATCCGGTGCTAATGCTCGATCGCAGCATTCACAAGACGGACGAAGTTGCAGCATGAAACCCTCCGGTTGATTTCTTATTCGATGAATTCAAGCGTTCGGGCCTTGACTCTGGTGCCATCCACCATGATCTCGCCGACGGAGATCGGCAGCTTAAATCGCTTGGGCCCGCAACTTCCGGGGTTAATGTACAAAATGCCGTCTCTGAGTTCAATCAACGGCTTGTGTGAGTGACCCGATACGATGACCTGCACGCCGGCGGCATGCGGTTCGATATCGAGTCGCGAAATATCATGGATGACGTATATGAAAATACCCCCCACTCTAATCATCTCGGTTTGCGGCAAATGCGCGGCCCAGGGTTGCGTGTCATTGTTGCCTTTGACTGCGATCAGCGGTGCCATCCCATAAAGTTGCTCGAGAATCGCAGCGGACCCGATATCGCCGCCATGGATGATATAGTCGCAGCCACCGGCAAAGGCCCGAGCCTCGGATCTCAATAGGCCGTGCGTGTCCGAGATTAGGCCCATTCGCAATGCGTTCTTAGCACTCATGGAACTTGCTCTGTGGGACATTCGCGCAGGTAAAAAAATTGCGGCGCGCATTTTGGTCCGCGCCGCAATTCTTTACCATCGATCGATCAATCGGAAACCTAGCGCTCCCAATGACCCGCTTCGTGATGCCAATGCGGCCCGCGTTGGTCCCAACGGTCAGCAACCCAGTGATACCCTCTGCGCTCGCCTACCCAACGGCCCGCGACCCAAACGTGTTCGTGGCCACGATAGTTCCAATAGCCCGGAACCCAAACAAAACCCGCGCGCGGCGGCGGCACCGTTTCGACACGCAGCGGCGGCGGTGCGACGTTGATATCAACGGCTACCCCGGCAGATGCAATCGCCGGTACGGTCACCGCACTCGCAGCCATGCATAAACCTAGAAATAACGCCCTACGAGAAGCTTTCATTTATTACTCCTTCTTTGGTGTGGTTCAGCCACAAAGCAAAAACTTAGTGCCTAAACGGTACCCGGGTATGTTCCGTTGACGACAAGCACCCGTATGTAGGACGGAGCCGCATCCGCAGGATGCACTTAAGTCATTGAGAATCCGAGGAATACGGGGTGACCGCCTCAGCCTTAAGAGTTGGTAATGTTTTGACGCTGCGAATCACCGGCAGCCGCCAGGCAACGCAGGTCAGCAGCAAGGCCGTAACGCCAGAAAAACCGAGCGCCGCTCGTAAGCCAACATGCTCGCCGAGCCAACCGCCGAGAAGCGCGCCGGGTCCGGCAGGCAGAAGAATTAGCCAGCGCATCGTGCTGGTCATGCGGCCGAGCATCGGCGCCGGCGTCACGGACTGACGCAGCGATAGGAAATTGATGAAAATAAATATCGCGCCAACACCAAACATCAAGAGCATCGTCGCGTAGGCGACAATCCCAAGCGAATTGGCCGGTGCCACGGCGAGCATCAGCCACCCCGCACCAGAAACCGCAAAACCCAAGACAAACGTCGGGCCCGGTCCCAATCGCCTGACAACTCGATGCCCATTGGCACTTGCGAACACGGTACCGACGCCGAGCGCAACGTAGCTGAATCCCACGCCACGCTCGGTTAGTCCCAGCTGGTGAATAGCGAAAAGGATTTGCACGACTGTGGCGCACTGATTGCACATCTGCCATATCCCGACACAGCAGGCCATGGTGACCAGCAGCTTGTGGCCACTCACGAAATACAAGCCTTCGCGCATGGCAGACCAGAAAGGAGGATTAACCTTGCTGGGCTTTTCCTTGACGGGAACACCACGAAGTATGGAGGCCGATAGCATCAACAGGCCGGCATCGGCCAACAACGCCATGGGCGCACCGGTCAATTTGATCAATGCGCCCGCGGCAGCCGGTCCGGTCACTTCTGCCGTGGCAGAGGCGAGTGCGTTTTTAGCGTGCGCTTCGACCAAGCGCGACCGCGGGACAATCTGCGTCAAGACAATTTGGGCGGCGCTGCCGGCGGTCGTATTTACGGCGCCAATCAAAAACGCCACGAAGTACAGCCACGACATGGAAAGCGATCCGAGCCACCAGGCTATGGGGACGGTGGCGACACCGACGGCGATCGATAGCTCGCCGAAAACATATACCGGCAGCTTTTTGATTCGGTCGAGAATCACGCCGGTCGGCAGCGAGAACAACGCGAAGGGAATGATCTCCATTGCTGTCAAAAGACCCATTTGTGTGGGTGCCGCGTGCATGAGCACCGCTGCGCTCAACGGAATGGCGAGCAAGGTTACCTGTCCGCCGAATGAGGAAATCAGAATGGAAGTCCAGAGCCTGCGGTAGGTTCTGTCGCGGAGCAGATCGGTCGGCGACAGCGAGAATCGGTTGAGCCACCTTACCGGCAGCAACGCGACAAGAGTTCCTCTATTCACTTATCGGCGTATATTACTAGAGGCGCCGGATGAGATGCAGGTTATCTGCACCTCTGCTAGTTTGCCGGCAGTTGCTATTCCCGCGAAGTTGCCAACTCCAAATCATCGCCGACGGCACTCAGAGTCTCGTTCTCTTCCGCCTCGCCGAGAAACCCACCGCTTTGGTGCGCCCACAGTCGTGCATACAGGCCCTTCTGCGCCAATAACGAATAGTGATTGCCCTCCTCGACGATGCGCCCCTTGTCGAGCACGATCAGCCGATCCATGGCGGCAATGGTCGACAAACGATGGGCAATCGCAATGACCGTTTTGCCTTCCATCAGGCGATAGAGGCTCTGTTGAATCGCGGCTTCGACTTCGCTGTCGAGCGCGCTGGTGGCCTCGTCCAGCAACAGAATCGGCGCGTCCTTGAGCATGACGCGCGCGATAGAAATTCTTTGGCGCTGTCCGCCGCTAAGCTTTACGCCGCGTTCGCCGACATGCACCGAGTATCCTGTTCTGCCCTTCGGGTCAGTCAGCGTAATGATGAAATCGTGCGCCTCCGCCCGCTTCGCCGCGGCGACCATTTCCGCATCGCTGGCATCGGGGCGCCCATAGAGAATATTGTCGCGTACCGAGCGGTGCAGCAGAGAGGTGTCTTGAGTCACCATGCCGATTTGTGCGCGCAAGCTATCCTGCGTTGTCAGCGCGATATCTTGGTTGTCAATGAGCACCCTGCCTTGCGGAATGTCGTAGAAGCGCAGCAAAAGATTCACTATCGTGCTCTTGCCGGCACCGGAGCGGCCCACTAAGCCAATTTTCTCGCCCGCACGAATGTGAATATTCAGATTCTCGATGACGCGGCTCGCGTCGTGGTACGCAGCTCCATAGTTGAAACTGACATGTTCGAAACGAATGTCACCGCGACTGACGTGTAGTAGAACCGCGTCGGCACGATCGACGATCGTAGGGCGGCGCGCCAGCGTGTTGATGCCGTCTTGCACCGTTCCGATCTGCTCAAACAACGACGCCATTTCCCACATGACCCAATGCGAAATGCCGTTCAGACGCAGCGCCATAGCCGTCGCCGCAGCGACTGCGCCGACGCCAACCTGACCGCGGGTCCACAGCCACAGCGTGACGCCGCCGGTGCTGGCAATCAGTCCCATGCTCAACAGGTGATTGACAATCTCAAAACCGGTCACCATGCGCATTTGCCGATAGACGGTTTGCAGAAACTCTGCCATCGCCGCTTGCACATATATCGCCTCACGCTGCGTATGCGAGAAGAGCTTGACGGTCGCAATATTGGTGTACGCATCGGTAATCCGTCCGGTCATGAGCGAGCGCGCATCCGCCTGCGCTTTGGCCACCGCGCCAAGTCGCGGCACGAAATACCATACGGCCAGCAGATAACAGCCAAGCCAGCCGAAAAAAGGTGCTAACAGCCAGAGGTTGAAGTTACCGACGACCAGCGCGATTGTGACGAAATAGATCACGACGAAAACCAGAATATCGGCCAGAATCATCCAGGTATCGCGCACCGCCAGCGCGGTTTGCATGACTTTGGCGGCGACCCGACCGGCAAATTCATCCTGATAAAAACTTAAGCTTTGGGCCAGCATATTGCGGTGAAAATTCCAGCGCAGCCGCATCGCGAAATTGCCGGCCAACGCCTGTTGCTTGAGCAGGCTTTGCAGCGCGATCATGACCACGCTGCCCATCAGGATGGCGGTCAAAAGAACCAGGTGCGCCCGCTGCTCCACCCACAAACGCGCGGGCTCAACTTTGGCGAGCCAATCCACGACACGGCCCAACATGCCAAATAACAGTGCCTCGAACACCCCGATCGCGGCCGTCATTAAGGTCATCGCCCCAATGTAGCGCCGCGCGCCGCGCGCGCATGCCCAAAGAAACGGAAAAAATTCTTGCGGCAACTCGACAGTTGTGCGGCACGGGTACGGCGAAACAAGCTTTTCGAAAAAACCGAACATTCCTACTCCTCTCGCAGCCCTATCTTATGGTGTTAAACGCACACTCCAAGCGTCCCCCAAGCGAGGCTTCAGCCCGTAACATTAGGCTCAACATGTCGGCCAAGCGCGCCCGCGCCGTAAGCAAACGCCTACTTCACGATGCGCCGCCCTAGCGTATCGCCGCGCGGACGTTTCCGTAGACTAACTTACGTTAATCAGCCAATTAGGAAAGATTTATGAGACCTCGAAAATTATTCGTGGCATCGAGCCTTGCAGCCGTTGCTTTGCTATTGAGCGCAGTGTCATTCGGTGCGACAAAGGCCCAAATAGATGAGCGCGTGCACGTCGCAATGCATCAGTTTTATGATCTAAATCCCCAGCACAAAGGCCTAGTGGCAAGAGCCAAAGGCGCTCTGGTGTTTCCCCGTATCACCAAAGCTGGCGTCGGCGTCGGCGGCCAATTCGGCGAAGGGGCCCTGCGCATCGATGGCAAAAACGTTGCCTACTACAGCATCTCATCGGCCTCCGTCGGCCTAACACTGGGCCTGGCAAAGCACAAGGAAGTCATCCTGTTCATGTCGCAGGAAACACTGGATAAATTCATGAATAGCCACGGCTGGACCATCGGCGCAGACACAGGTGTTGCCGTACTGTCGAAGGGCGCGGGCGGCGATTACGATACGCAGACCTTGCAGCGACCGATCCTGGGTTTCGTGTTCGGCGAAAAGGGTTTGATCGGCGATGCTTCGCTTGAGGGTTCGAAAGTTACCAAGCTCGACAAGTAGAGCCGGTTCGACAAACAGAACAAGCGGCTTACGGACTAGACTGTTCCCGGGACTAGACTCTTCGCTGTCCTTAAGCCGCCGTTTTGCATCTCGCCGCGGGCAGGCGTTCCCAGGTACACTGGCGCGCTTGCCCCGATGGCGAAATTGGTAGACGCAACGGACTTATAAAAATTGAGCGGCAGCCGCGGAAACGCTCTGCTGAATCCCGTCAAAGTCGGCGAATCCCCAGGGACATCCCGAGGCAATGCCGAGCCAATCCGGACCTGCGCAGAGCGGCCGGCAGGTGTAGAGAGTGGACGGCGGGGACCTAAAGGCAGTTCTTACGGACTCTCATGGTCGTGGCGCACTCCAGACCCCAAACGCGCTGTTGCGCGGCGGCGAAAGCCGTAGCAGGTAAGAAAATCCGTTGACCGAAAGGTCATGCCGGTTCGACCCCGGCTCGGGGCACCATTTGACTTCTCGCTACAGCGCCTGCCGTTCGGAGGCCGGTACACACCAAATGTCGATTGGCCCGCGACGGCCGCGCAATTCAAACTGCGGCAGCTGCAAGAAAGAACTCGATGCGGCGCTGCCAGGGGTCTGAGCCGAGATGCTCAAAGCCGCCGCGACAGTGCAGGAGAATAGTACCTCCCCAGCGCGTGCACGGCTGCACAACCTTGCGGCCACATTGACTGTATCGCCGACCAATGTCGTGACCTTGCGCTTGGGCGGGCCCAGAACTCCAAAAGCCACCTCACCCATGTGCAGCCCAATGCCGATTCCGGCATCGATGCACAGGTCGCGGCGCCAGCGATCGGCAATCGATGCGAAACCTTGCAACATGGCATGCGCAGCGGCCAGTGCCTCAGACGCCCCGCCGGGGCTTTCGCCATTCGCACCAAAGCCCGCCATGATCCCATCCCCCGCCATATGGTAGACCTGGCCGCCGAATTCACTGGCCGCGCTACCGAGAACACGAAAGAACTCGTCCAACAGCGGGACAACCTGTGCGGCCGGCAAGCGCTCGACCATTCCCGTGTAGCCGCGAAGATCGGCGAACAGCACGGTGAGGCACGCAGTACGCACCCGTGCCGGCGCGCGAACTCCGGTGACAAGAATTGAGTTTGCCGGACGCAGCCGCGAACTTCGATGCTCACTCATGGAATTTATTATGCACCAACTCAAGGCAATCCGTTCAATTGCACGCTTTCCACAGCCCGGCAATGAGCTTGCTAAGCCATGGGGAACGGCGTATTTTTTACGCGGAACCTGGATGTTCCTTTTCCTCTCGGCGCAGCTTAAATAGCCTGCGGCAAGCAAATAAGCACACCGGATAAAATAGGCGATTGGCGACGCAACCTCAGGGCCCAGATTACCTGGGTGCTTGCGGTCAAACTATTGGGATTGATTCTGTTATGGGCGCTTTTCTTTAGGGGCCACGGCTCATGATCGATTTCGATGTCGTGACGCTCTCGCGCCTGCAATTCGCGCTCACCGCGCTCTATCACTTCTTGTTCGTGCCATTGACGCTGGGCCTTTCCATGATTCTCTTCATCATGGAATCGGTATACGTCATGACGCGGCGCGAAATTTGGAAGCGGATGACCAAGTTTTGGGGCCTGTTGTTCGGCATCAATTTCGCCATGGGCGTTGCGACCGGCATCACCATGGAATTTCAATTCGGCACCAACTGGGCTTACTACTCACACTACGTCGGCGACATCTTTGGCGTCCCGCTTGCCTTGGAAGGCCTGATCGCCTTCTTCCTCGAGTCCACGTTTGTCGGGCTGTTTTTCTTTGGCTGGGACAAGGTGTCTAGGCTTGCTCACCTTGTTATCACCGGCTTGGTGGCGCTCGGCTCGAGCATTTCGGCACTGTGGATTTTGATTGCCAATGGCTGGATGCAGCATCCGGTTGGCGCGCACTTTAACTATCACACGATGCGCATGGAATTGGCTTCGTTTAGTCAGGTGCTGTTCAATCCGGTCGCCCAGGCAAAGTTTGTGCACACGATCGCTGCCGGCTACGTCATGGGTTCGATCTTTGTCCTGTCGATCAGCGCGTGGTATCTGCTGCGCGGACGCAATGTGGCAATGGCGAAGCGCTCCATGGCGGTAGCCGCCAGCTTTGGGCTGGCATGCTCAATCTCGGTAGTCGTGCTCGGCGATGAGTCCGGTTATCTGGACGGCGAAGATCAAAAAATGAAAGTCGCTTCCATCGAGGCGGAGTGGCACACGCAAACACCGCCCGCGAGTTTCACGATATTCGGATTTCCCGACGTTACCGCGCGTACAACCTATGCTGAGATTAAAGTTCCGTGGTTGCTGGGACTCATCGCAACGCGTTCGATCGATGAACCGGTATTGGGCATTTACGATCTGGTAGCGCGCGCCCGATCGCGCATCGTCGCGGGCATTGAAGCCTATTCTGCGTTGCAACTGCTGCGCGAATCGGCCGAACCGCCGGATGCCGCCGTTTTGCAGCGCTTTGAATCTAATCAGGTCGACCTCGGCTATGCGTTGCTGCTGCTGCGCTTCACCGACGATCCTGCGTCGGCGACCGCGGCGCAAATCGATGCAGCTGCCTGGTCAACCGTGCCTAACGTTCCGGTGCTGTTCTGGTGCTTCAGGCTCATGGTGGGGCTTGGGCTGTTTTTTATTGCGCTATTCGCGATCGCGTTTTATCTGGCGACCCGCCACCGATTCGATCAACATCCCGGATTCCTCAGGCTCGCCGTTTTCAGCTTGCCCTTGCCGTGGATTGCCGTCGAAGTGGGCTGGATTGTCGCCGAGTACGGCAGGCAGCCCTGGGTGGTAGACGGGGTGCTGCCCACATTCCTCGGCGTTTCGCGGACCTCGGTGGGCAATGTCTGGCTTTCTCTGGGCGGCTTCGTGATTTTCTATTCTGCTTTGGCCATCGTGGACGCTTTCCTTCTGGTGCGCACGATTCGACGCGGACCCGATGGACTGGGGTATTCGCCGTGAGCCCGCCGCTATTAGACTATGCAAGCTTGCGAGTGATCTGGTGGCTGATCCTCGGCGTACTGCTCATCGGGTTCGCGGTCACCGATGGATTCGATCTGGGACTCGGCGCGAGCTTTACCCTTCTCGGTCGAACCGATGCGGAACGCCGTGCGCTGCTCGCATCGGTCGAGCCGGTGTGGGAAGGCAATCAGGTTTGGCTTGTGCTCGGCGGCGGGGCAGTTTTTGCGGCCTGGCCGCTGTTGTATGCGGCCGCCTTCTCAGAGTTGTATCTGGCAATGTTTCTGCTGCTGGTCGCATTGATTTTGCGGCCCGTGGGCTTTGCCTATCGCGACAAGTTAACGGATGCGCGCTGGCGAGCGAGCTGGGACTTTGCGTTGACTCTGGGCGGCGCCATCCCTGCGCTGCTGCTCGGCGTAGCCTTCGCCAATCTTTTTCTCGGCGTGCCGTTTCACTTTGACAGCCTACAACGCCCGGTCGTGACGGGCAGCTTTTTCAGCTTGCTGCACCCCTTCGCGCTGCTGGGCGGGGTGATCAGTCTTTCAATGTTCATATTGCACGGTACTGCCTATGCGTCCTGCAAGGTCGGCGAGCCCATGGCAGCTCGCGCGCGCCTGGTGGGTCGCGCAGCCGCCACAGTCTATTTGGTGGCATTTCTCGCGGCGGGTTTCTGGGTCCACTCGGCACTGGGCGGTTACGAGGTGACAAGCGCGATCGATCACGGCGGACCGTCTAACCCCATGCACAAAACAGTAGCCATCGTCACGGGTGCTTGGTTCCACAACTTTCGCATTTGGCCCTGGATGTGGGCCGCACCGGCTGGCGCGGTGGTGGCCGCCTTGGCTGCCCATGCATTGCTGCACACGCGCCACGGTGGCGCCGCCTTCATGGCGAGCGTGCTGGTTCAGGCGGGCACGATTTTGACCGGCGGATTTGCGTTATTTCCGTTCTTGATGCCCTCTTCTACCTTCCCCAATCAAAGCTTAACGGTGTGGGACGCCTCGAGCAGCGCCAAGACGCTGTTAATAATGCTGGCTGCTGTGATCGTGTTTCTGCCTGTGATTCTGGCGTACACAGCATGGGTATTTAGAGTCATGCGCGGCCGAGTAACGCTCGAGAATATGCAGGACCATGAGGGGGGTTACTAGTGTGGTACTTCAGCTGGATTCTCGGCACCGGTCTGGCCCTCTCGTTTGCCGTGTTGAACGCAATTTGGTATGAAATCGTCGAGCAGGAGTCGGCAAAGGCGGACGAGAACAAGACCGTCCCACCGCCGGATGAAAAATGAGCGGGCGGTCCCGCACCCAACCGACTCACGATCCGGTGATTCGTTACGCCGGCGGCTGCCGCAAAATCCAGCCGTTGCCATCCGGGTCTTTGAAGGTCGCAAAGCGGCCCCAGGGTTCCTGCTTAATGTCCGATAAGGCTAATCCGCGGGCCGCCAATAGCTGGTGATCGCGATCAATGTCGGTAACGTTCAACATGACGCCCTGCAGACCACCCGGGCGCATGCTTTCGAACCAGGTGACCAGGGCAATCGTCGTGGAGCATCCTTGCGGTGCCAGTTGAATCCACTTGCCGCTCGGACCCATGGACTCTTCGCGCAGCAGTTCGAAGCCTAACGTGTCGCGATAGAATTTCTTGGCGCGTTCCTGATCGGCAACCGGCACGGAAACTATCTCGAAAGAACTGATGGTCATGGTGCCCTCGCATCGTTGCACGGAAACTGAATACTATCAGCTAAAAAGGATAATTGAGCCCGGTGAAAACCGCGGCGCCTTCGCTGCCGTAGCCGATGTCGACATACCCCACCACAAAGGGGCGTGCGATTCCCCGAAATCCGACGCCAAACACGTCATGCAGGTGCTCCAGCGGATTAGTGCCCGAGTGCGAAAATACCCGGCCAAAGTCCGCGAATGGGGCAACCTCGATGTCGAGCAGCGTCGTGACCGCATTAAAGGAAAATACCTTGTGGCGCAGTTCGATAGTGCTCGAAAAAGAGTCCCGATCGTAGAATCGGCCTGCGCCGAAGCCTCGCAGCGGCTGTTCGCCGCCGATAACACTTTGGCCGCCCCCGATGTTGCTGAGCGCCCAGAACGGTATCTCATTGACGGTCGGCAGGTAACGCAGCGACATATGGGCGGCAAGCACTGTGCCCGGCGCGACCGGCCAGATTCCTCGTCCGTCAATTCCCGCCTCGCTGTACGAGGAGTCGTTTACCAAACCATTCTTCGCGGAGGCGCCGACGTAGAGTACCCACTTCATTCCGCGGCTGGGTACGGACAAGTCATCGCGCGTGTCGTATACCAGGGAAAGCCGGTTGAGGGATTCTCTGTTGGTGCCAAGCGCTTGAGGGAAACGCGTACCAATGGACGGTATGTCCTTGAGCGTACCGGGCAACACGTCCACGCTTTGCAAGCGCGTCGTATAGAGCAGTTGCCAGGTGTGGCTCAAGTTCAGCCCAATTTGCACTTGCCCAAACTCTTGTTGGTCGGTGTAATTGGTTTGCGCCCCTGAACGGGTTTGATTGCCGATGCCGTAGAAGCGGGGAGTACCGTCACGGTCGTAAACCACACTATAATTGATGGACCAGCGACTTTCCCGCAGCCGACCGAGCTGGTACTCCAGATCAAGCTCGCGCTCAACTCTTTGCTTGATTCCGGCCACGGCCGACCACTGCTCGTCGCCCGAGGAGTATGAAAAGATACGACCGTGCACGCCGATGCCGAAGTAAGGGTTGTAAATAATATCAGGCGCGATAATTCGACTGACGTTGTGATTCTCATCGGTGCTGACCCATGTTGGAATCAAGCCGAGCGTCGTGCCGCTGTCGGGATCCACTGCGATCTCCGGCACGGGAATAAACGGTGCCGTTTGTGGGTTGAACCACTTGGTCCATCCGGGCTGTGACGGTGCTGGAGGCGGCGGCACTTGAAGAGGTCCGGCCGGTATTTCGGCGCCGGCATCGCCCGGCGAGGTCTGCGCCCAGCATGGCGCGCCCAGCGCAATCGCAGCGGCCGCAGCGCCTGCGATCAGGGCGCTCCTCACCGCAACAACCGCGCGAAGCACCGCAGCAGACGATCGATGTCCGCCGCTGTCAAGTGTGGGTTCAGCATAAGAGCATCGCGTATTTTACGACAGATTATGGTCGCTCATCAAAGTGAAATATAGCGTTTGTCGGCCGCAGGAACGAGCATCAGCCGCAATTGAAGCTAAGGAATTAGGGTACGCGCGCGTTGCTATTTCATCGGCACGCCGCAGCGCGCCAAGACGCCGCGCAGATCTCTTATCGGCGGGAAGACTTCGTTGTTCCAATCCGCCCCCTGCGCGTCGTAGGCCCTCTGCTCGTATTCAACGATTTCCTTGTCCTCGCGGAAAATATTCTCGGTAAACCACGTCACGAACGGCCAAACCGCGTGAATAATTCCCGGGAAACTCGGCTTCTTCACCGAGAGATAGCCATAGGTACGATTCGTCCGCTGTTCAGCGTCCAGTGGCGTGTAGCCCAGCCATACATCGAGAACCGGATCATCGGATTGCTTGATATCGCGGCCCACCCAGACTTTGAGGTTTTGGGTCGGGTAGTCGGTGCGGATGCGCATGTGATCGCAAAAATCTTTTTTGGCTTCGCCGCGCTTGCGCATCAAATCGACGATCACCTGCTCGCCGACGGACGATTTTCCTTCCGTACGACTGAAACTGTATTCGACTTCCGCCCAGTTCTCGCCATGATTGCGTCCCAGGCAGCGGGCTCGAATGGATCCCATCTGCTTGCGATGCATGAACTGGTGATTCATGTCGAAAAGATTTTCGTGCATGAACGTGTAGTGACAGGCGACCTCGCGGTTGAGTCGCCGCGTCTTATAGTCCTTGCGTTGCGATGAACCGAGACTCGCCGGCAGTCGGCTTTCAGCCAAAGCTGCATCGCCCGGAAAGACAAAAATCAGGCCGTCGATTTCTCGCGCAGGATAGCCTCGCACACCCGTGGGTGCTCGCTCCGGGCCTAAATATGGAACGTTGATGCATTTGCCGCTGCAGTTATAAACCCAACCGTGATAGTGGCACTTAAGATCGTCCCCACTGACGACGCCCAGATGCAGCGGAACCTGACGATGCGCACAGCGATCCTCCAAAGCGAATACCCTGCCGCTGCTGCCGCGGTAGAGCACTATCGGATCGCCTGCGAAGCGCCTCTCCAAGGTCTTACCGGGCTTGAGTTCATCGGACCATGCCAACGGATACCACTGATCCGGGTGGGCGCCAATGCGGCGCAAATCAACCACGTTTGCCGAGTTCGGGGCTCGCAGCGTCGCCAGATTCGAGCTTTCTTCGGACATGACGGCGATTCTACCTGTTCCCGCCAGCGCATTAAATATTGGAGGCTAAGGTCGGAATCTAAGGATTCGCGTAGGTCGTTGTCTGGCAAGGGTTAACTCATCTGGGCCGATCCGGCGTACCGCGGCGTTTAGCAGAGTGTTGAAAATTGAGGAGATTGATCGGTCATGAAGGCGTACATCATCGTTTTTTCTCGCACTCAATCGAACCAACTGCTCGATTGTTCTTCGCGGTGTGCTCACGTGTCGGATTGCCACTCTTCGATTCGTTGGGCTACATCTTTATCCCGGCGAATGTACTCAATCCAATCGGCTATCGCCATTTCGCGATCTGGGGAGCGCTCATGCTCGTAATCTGTACGTTTATTTCCACTCTAGGTATCAGTTCGGCGGTGTTGCGATCGGCGCCGCGGCAAAAGCGAGTGCCAAATCGATCCGAATCGGTGAATTTCCTCGAGCCATGTGGAAGGCCATCGTGAATAGCGCGTCCTATCGTGCAGCTCTGGGAGGCGGCTTGCTTATGTGGATGGCCTTCGGAACGACAGAAAATACCCGAAATTATATGAACAGTTACTATTGGGGCTCCAGTTCCGAGCAGAGTTCAATACTTATCTACGTGATCGTCGGATCGCTTTTGGTGGTATGGGGCTCGGCAAGACCGTTGGCGCGTCGCATCGGGAAGCGCAAACTTGCAGCTGTCTCGATGGTTTTGTTCGCCCTATGCGAGCCGAATCCGACACGGTCGCATACTCCGTAATTGAGCAGATCGCGTGGGTCAAATTCAACAGACCCGAGAAGCGCAACTGCATGAGCCCGAAGCTCAATCGCTGAGGGCGTGCCAATTAAACTGATTTGCGCGCGACTCGGCCTGGCTCTGCCAACCGTCAAATGCCACGCCAAGAAGGTGTTGCATAAGTTTGGCGTGCACACTCGTGCACAACTGCTGGCCGGCTTGTATCGGGCACCGCTGCGCTGAAATTCGACCTCTAAAAAACGTCAGAGCGTGCGCGTGAAGTAGCTGTACCGGCGGGTCGGCCCACAATGCCCCAAAACGTTTCATATTCTGAAAACTTGCTCGCTGTGCGAAGCAGGCGCACCATTTGTCCAGATATGACGCAAATCATCGGCGGACGAGAGTTGCCGAGTGGCCTCTACCCTAGCGTCCAAATCACTGACGAGGAAACGTCTCGATGAAGCAGACCAGACTGAGCTATAGCCCTTGGCGCGCGGGCGGGTCGGTGACCTTTGCGTTGGCGCTACTGCTCGCCGCGGCGACATGCACTGCAGGAACGCAGAAATTCACACTGAAGCAAGTGCTCGACTATCCCTTTCCATACGGCCTGACCGCTGCGACGCACGGCGACCGGATTGCATGGGTATTCAACCTACGTGGATCACGAAACGTGTGGATAGCTGACGGCCCAGGTTTCAGCGCGCGACAGCTCACGCACTACACCGGCGACGACGGCATGCCGATTGCCAGCCTGCGGTTGACGCCGGATGGCGCCACCGTGCTGTACGCGCGCGGCAGCGAAACCAATGCCCAGGCGGAGGTGGCCGATCCGACCAGTAACGTGCAGCAACCCGAACAGCAGGTGTGGGCGGTCGACGTGGCCGACGGCAGACCGCGGTTGCTGGGCACGATGAATTGCGCCTTTGAAGGCGGCGAAGACATCCAGATTTCCCCCGACGGCAAGCAGGCGGTGTGGAGTGGGCAGCACAAGCTGTGGCTGGCGCCGATGTCGGGTGCGCAGCCGGCCCGACCGCTCGCCTATATCCGCGGCGACAACGCCCAGCCACGCTGGTCACCCGACGGCAAGCAGATTGCGTTCGTGAGCGACCGCGGCACGCATGCGCTGATCGGCGTCTACCGCTTTGGTGACGACACCCTGGCCTATATCGCCCCCGGAGTATTTCACGATACGCTGCCGCGGTGGTCGGCCGACGGTTCCCGACTGGCATTCATCCGGAAGATGGGCGGCGGCAACTATTTCCTTTCCGGCCAACCGCAACCGTGGGCGATCTGGGTATGGAACGCCGCTGACAACATGGCCAGGGAAATCTGGCACAGCGACGACGATGCGAACGGATCCTACGCTGGCCTGGACGAATGGCAGTCCAATGCATTCCAGTTCGCCGCCGGCAACCGCATCGTGTTCGCGTCGCAGCAGGACGGATGGGTCCATCTGTATTCCATCACCGCCGACGGCGGTGCGTCGATGTTGCTGACACCAGGGAAATTTTCCTTCCAAGGCAACGTGACACTTACCGACGATCACAAGTCGTTGCTATATTCCTCTAATGAAGGTGACATCGATCGCCGGCATCTCTGGCGTGTGAATGCCGATCGTCCCGGCCCGGTCGCGCTGACCCGCGAGAAGTCGATCGAGTGGTCACCCGTGCAGACCGGCGTGAGTCACGATATCGTGTTTCTGGAGTCGACCGCGACCAAACCGGCAATGCCATATCGCCTGACGCCGCGGGGGCCAGAGGAGATTGCAGCAAACACGCTGCCTCCCGACTACCCGTCGGCCCAGATGGTCGTGCCACAGCAGGTAATTTTCAAAAGTCTCGACGGACTGGAAATCCACGGCCAATTGTTCGTGCCCAAGGGGCCGCCAAAGAACAGTCCGGCACTGATCTTCACGCATGGCGGCCCGCCTCGGCAAATGCTGCTCGGCTTCCATCCGATGGATGCCTACAACTACATGTATGCCGCGAACCAGTACTTGGCCAGCCGTGGCTTCGTGGTCCTCTCGGTGAACTACCGCATGGGCACCATGTATGGGCGGGCGTTCCGCGAACCGGCGCACGCCGGGCCATTGGGCGCCTCCGAATACCAGGACGTGGTCGCCGGAGCGAAATACTTGCAATCCCTGCCCTACGTCGATGCGCAGAAGATCGGACTATGGGGCGGCTCCTACGGTGGCTACCTGACCGCGATGGCGCTGGCGCGGAACTCGGACATCTTCAAGTCAGGCGTGGATTACGCCGGCGTACACGACTGGACCAGCTTGCTCGGGAGCGCCAGCGGTGTGACCGAACAAGTGAAGAAGGTCGCCTACGAGGCCTCACCGGTCGCTTCGATCGCGCTGTGGAAGTCGCCGGTGTTGCTGATTCAGGCCGACGACGACCGTAACGTGCCTTTTGCACAGACGGTCGACCTGGTGCCACTGCTGCGCGGGCATCACGTCCCGTACGAGCTGATCGTGATGCCCGACGAAACGCACGACTTGCTGTTGTGGCGATCATGGCTCCGCAATTTCGACGCCACCGCCGACTTCTTCGAGCGGACGTTGGTCAAGGGCGAAACTATCCCGTCGAAGCCCGAACAACCCTGACTCGCACAGGAGAGTCCAACCGACAATCAGGATGCGGCCTCAGCAAATTACCGCTCGCCGCGGCGTTGCGCTGCCTGACTTGCGCCGCGGTCCCTTCGCATAACCGAGAAACTGCTGCCGCAATGCTCCGAGCCACCGCCATGCTTCGGTCGGAACGATTTCAACGAGACCCACGCTTCAATCAGCGTGCGCTCGACGCGGAAGAGATCAACCGAGAGCAGATCGAGAGCGTGCGCTTGGTGAACCTCAGCATCAAAGAGCTCCAGAACCACTTCTTCTTTGGCCTAAGGCTCGCGGTTCTTGCTGAAAGTAGAGGCATCAACGAAGCCTACTCCCGTCCCGTGTCCAAGATTCAGCGGAACAAAATGGTGTAATCAAGCGTCTCGCAAACAGCCGACCACTGCGTACCGATTACGGGGCGACTAGCTGCGCCTTCAGCACGCACTCCGGCAGGATCTCGACCAATTTCGCTGTAATTCCCATCAAGACGCAGACGAATCTGCTTCAGTGTCGAATCGGTGTACGCTTTAATCGAGCGTAACGGGTGATTGGCGGGCACTCGTTGCTCGGGCGAGAAATAACTGAATATGTGCGACTGAGGATCTACATGACCACGCATCGATTTGTCTCTCGTTCAACATACCAACACTTGACTAACACAACGTCGTGCAATTTCAAGCGTTTTTCAGCAGCCCACGAGGCAGGACCGGTGGCCTGACGCATGCCCTCGACCTCGCACATGCCGCGCGTACACGCGGTCTTGGGCTCATGGTCGGCTGTATAGGCGGCAGCTCGCCGGCGATGGCCCGTTCATTCGTTTGTCGGCTGCCTGCGCGACTCCTCGATATCGATGGCCACTGTTGCAAAATCGGATCGGCTGCCATGTCTCTTATATACTGGTGGTCATATCGCCGTGCCCGGTCCTGAGGTCTGGGGCTAACCGTGGCGCAGGGCAGCGGCCCGGCCGTCGCTACTTTTGAATAAAGGAGCGGAGAAATTGATGAACCGTATCGTCCTGTTGTGCACTCTCGACGTGGTCTCGATATCGTGTCCTGCAGCGTTCGCTGAGCAATCGCCGGCGGACAAGGGCATTCGACGCCGTACCCGAGGGCATCAAGGCGCTCGCCGCGGATGGATATCTCTTCGTCATACAGAACATCCGGGGGCGGTTCAAATCAGAGGGCACCTTCACCATCTCTGGAGATTTCACCGTCACCGAGGGCGAGGGAACGATCGAGACCAGAGATGGCTCGGATACTGTCGATTGGGTTTTCGTGCTTTTCGGGATCTTTAATTTGCCACTATTTCAATGTAATTTTTGGCGCACTGTCTATGCTGGCTTTACCGAAGCTAACACCGATCCGCACTTGGAGCGCTCACTCGAACGCACGGGATCGCTCAGGCGACATGCTATCGCGATTCATGAGTAGGATGGCGCAGTTTCGAAAACGCAAATGCAGCAGCCTGACGCAATCTATCGAGCAAGAGTCATTAACAGTTTGTAGCCAATATCCCTGCTTTCATCAACGATGCAATTTACTCGATCAAAACTATGTCAACACACACTAAAGTGAACGCGCGAACAAGATTACGCGTGGTTCGCGGACGCAAACGCGCTTCCGTGATTGTGGCCTTGAGATGCGCCGCTTGATTCCACTTTGGCGCTCTTTGCTATTTTGTGGAGCTGACGATCACAGACGGTTAGCGAAAATTGCTGACCGTGGAGCCGACGCGGTGATCTTGGATTTGGAAGATGCAGTTCCGGTAGAACGTAAGGATGCAGCACGCGCAGCGTTACCGGGCTCAGTCGCAGCCTTGGCCGGGTTGCCGGTGATTGTTAGAATAAATGCAGATTGGCGCAATGCTTATGCCGATCTCACCATAGCGGTACCGGCGGGCGTTTCGGCGATTATGGTGCCCAAAGTTGAATCGATCGGGCGCCTTTCGGTGATTGGCCAAATGGTTGGCGAGCTCGCGGAGGCAGCAGCACTTCAGATTGCGCCGGCACTGATTGCGTTGATAGAGAGCCCGATTGGATTGACACAACTCGACGCACTTGCTGCCGTCGATGGTGTTATAGGTCTTGCGCTTGGTAGCGAGGATTTTGCCTTAGTCCTGGGGGTGCCGGCGACGCTCGAGGCGTTAGACCTGCCGTGCCGGATGATTGGGCTTGCCGCAGGCGCTAGAAAGATCATGGCTTTAGGTCTTCCAATATCCATTACGACAATCGAAGACATGGATGCTTGGGTGAATGCGGTCGGGCGAGCGCGGAAATTTGGCATGACAGGTGCCTTATGCGTTCATCCGCGCCAGATCGCTCCTGTGAACCAAGGCTTCGCGCCCACGGAGATTGAATGCGAAGCCGCGCGGCGTGTGTTGGCCGCATGGACTGCGGCCAAGGGCACCGGCGTCATCGTGGTTGACGGAAAAATGGTGGACCCACCAGTCGTGCAGGCGGCGCAGCGAACCCTGGCAGGCAAATAAACTGCTCCATACAGGCGCGTGCGAGCAAATATAGATACCGATCTTTGAGCGTCTTCAAGTGATTCTGCACGTCGAGCGCAGAGGGCCTCGATGCGCTCCAACAATTCTTCGATTTGGCGCGTCGAATGTTTGATCGGCGGCGCCCACAGCCAACCAGCGAAATTCAAATGTCTCGCAGGTTAACTGTTGGTGTTCGACCAGCGTGAGATCCCGTTGATACAGCGCCCGCAGGGACGACGGATCCGGGGCAACTGCGCAGGGTGGCTGAAAACAAAGGCTTGCGGCGAGTCATTGCGGACCCCTGCCTGACGTCGGTCCGGATGGCGGACAGCGTTCCGCTCAGCAGTCAAATCGTCCGCCATCGTGTCGGAATCTAGTCCGTCATGCCCCGGTACGCGCAATTGGTTCAGGAAAATTCGGCACGAATTAGTTCCGAGTGTTCGCCGACGGCCGGAACCGGCCCAAGATGCCTCTGTCCATCATCTTCGATTGCCGCAGGAGCGACGATGCGTGCGGGTCCGGATGGCGTGCCAACGGAAGTGCGCCTCAGCGCAGGATGCTGCGCGAAGCACTGGATGTCATTGACGAAGCCAAATGCGGTGTTCGCGGCACGCAATCGAGTCGTGACGTCGCGACGCTCGAGCCGCGCAAATGCAGCAGAGATGCGAGCTTCGACGGCGGAGCGGTTGGACACGCGCGCCACATTCGATTCGAATCCATGCCGCGCCGCCAGAGTCGGTTCCTCCAGAAAATACGCGCAGAAGCTCGCCCACTCGCGCTCGTTCTGGATGGCGATGACGACTTGTGCGCCATCGCCTGCGGTGAATGCGCCGTAGGGGCATATTGTCGGATGCGCAAGGCCGACGCGCTCAGGCGCGCGACCGCTGCCCTCGAATTGCAGCAAGGACACGCTCATCCAGTCGGCAATCGCATCGAACAAGCTGATCTTGAGCGCCGCGCCGCGTCCGCTGCGGCCGCGCTCGATCAATGCTTCCAGCACAGCCGCGTGTGCCGACATGCCGCACGCAATATCGCAAACGGAAACGCCGACGCGTCCGGGCCCCGCCGGGTGACCCGTGATCGTGGCCAAGGCGCTCTCCGCTTGCACTAGCAGGTCATAGGCTTTCATGTCCGCGTAGGCGCCGCTCTCGCCGTAACCGGATATATCGACGGTCACCAGCCGCGGATGCCGGGCCCGCAAGCTCGCGGAATCGAAACCCGCGCGCGCCGACGCCCCGGGCGCCAAGTTCTGAATGAAGACATCGGCCTTCTCGAGAATCGCGTGCAGCAGCCTCGCGTCCTGCGAGCTCTTGATGTCGACCACGAGACTTTGCTTGCCGCGATTGAGCCAGACGAAATAGCTCGATAGCTGACCCACCGATCGATCGTAGAAGCGGGCGAAATCGCCATCGGCGCGCTCCACTTTTATCACCCGGGCTCCGGCATCGGCGAGACGCGAGGAGCAATACGGCGCGGCGACGGCCTGTTCCAGCGATAGGACCAACAAGCCTTCCAATGGCGTACTCAGAACGACCTCGGCAGACCGAGCACATGCTCCGCAATGTAGGAGAGAATCAGATTGGTCGAAATGGGCGCGACTTGGTAGAGGCGAGTCTCGCGGAACTTGCGCTCGACGTCATATTCGCAGGCGAACCCGAAACCGCCGTGGGTTTGCAGACAGACGTTGGCTGCCTCCCAGGAGGCGTCGGCGGCGAGCAGCTTGGCCATGTTGGCCTCGGCGCCGCAGGGGCGATGCGAATCGAACAGGGCGCAGGCGCGAAACCGCATGAGGCTGGCGGCCTCGACGTTGACATAGGCGCGCGCGATCGGAAATTGCACCCCCTGGTTTTTGCCGATGGCGCGCTCGAACACCACACGCTCGTTGGCGTACTTGGTGGCTCTGTCTGTGAACCAATAGCCATCGCCGATGCATTCAGCCGCGATCAGCGCTCGCTCGGCATTGAGACCGTCAAGTATGTATTTGAATCCCAAGCCTTCGGCTCCGACCAGGTGCTCAACGGGGATCTCCAAGTTATCGAAAAACAACTCGTTGGTTTCATGATTGACCATGTTCGGGATAGCGCGCAGCGTCAATCCCCGCTCCGAAGCCTCGCGCAAATTGACGATGAATATCGACAGGCCATCGGACTTGCGCTTTACTTCGCCGATCGGCGTGGTGCGCGCCAGCAGCAGCATGAGATCGGAGTGCTGCACTCGCGAGATCCACACTTTCTGTCCGTTGATCACATAACG
>JBEPVT010000004.1:0-137423 GCA_041690895.1 Gammaproteobacteria bacterium | reverse complement strand
GGTGCTGGATAATTACGGCACTCACAAACACCCCAACGTGCAGACTTGGCTCAAGCGCCACCGCCGATTTGTCCCGCACTTTGTCCCCACCAGTTCCAGCCGGCTGAATCTGGTTGAACGCTGGTTTGGCGAATTGACTCTAAAGCCATCCGCCGTGGCTCCTTTAGCAGCGTCGCGGACTTGCAGTTGGCTATCACCGAATTCCTGCAGGCTTGGAATGAAGGTCCGAAACCTTTCCTCTGGACTGCTACCATGGATTCAATTCAGGCGAAACTCGCTCGATGCCGTCAGACCCTCGAGCAGATCACGCCCGGGTGCACTGCACCGCGAACCAGAAAAAAGGGGAAAATAAAATCTCCAGTTATTTCTCGGACATCACACTAGTCGCCCTCATTTCGGTGCGCTAAATTTATTTCGAAGTCGCATCGCGGCATGCATTATTCGACTAGTTGATATCTTAATTTCAATAGCGCGCGCTGCGCGCCGCCAAAATCAGCGCGACTTCGATGCGCCTTGCAGTCTCATGCTCACCTGTTCCGCCGCGGCCATGGTGCGCAACATATTTTCCCCAGCCAGTTTGGCGATGTCCGAATCGCTCCAGCCTCGACGCATCATCTCCTGGAGCAGCGCCGGGTAGCGATCAACACCTTCAAGCCCCACCGGTGCGTCGGGAATGCCGTCGAAATCCGACCCCAGACCGACATGATCGACGCCCGCAACCTGTCGAATGTGTTGGACATGATCGGCAACTTGAGCGAGCGTCGTGACGGGCATGGGATGCTGTGCATCCCACTCCGCCATTGCGGCCTTTGCCCGTTCAGGCTGGCCGATATAGAGGCCTGCATAGGGAGGACTGTTGTAGCGGGTTCGCTCGCCGGCGCGGTCAGCCTCCCACTGATTGCGAGCTGCTGAAATATAGGCCGGCGCAAAATTGACCATCACCAATCCGCCATTGGCTGCCACGGCGCGCAGCACATCGTCCGGAACGTTGCGCGGATGATCATCCAGGGCCCGCGCTGAGGAATGGGAAAACATGATGGGAGCTTGACTGACGCCAAGCACGGCTCTCATGGTGTCGGGCGAAACATGGCTCAAGTCAATCAACATTCCCAAACGGTTCATCTCCTTGACGACCTCGATGCCGAAGGGTGTCAGGCCATGGTGCACCGGCGTATCGGTGGCCGAATCGGCCCATTGAGTGTTGGTCGTGTGGGTGAGTGTCATGTAGCGGGCGCCGGCATCGTACATTTGGCGTAGCACGGCCAAGGAATTGTTGATCTGATGACCACCTTCGATGCCGATCAAGGATGCGATTTTGTGGCTCTTGTGGATGCGTCGGATATCCGCAGCGGTGTAGGCCATTGCGAAATCCGCGGGGTACTGCGCGGACATGCGTTTGACCAGATCCATCTGTTCCAAAGTCATTTGCACCGCTTCGAAACCTTGGACGCTGACCGGGATCCAGACTGACCAAAACTGTGCGCCAACATGGCCGGCGCGCAATCGTGGAATGTCCGTCATGAGCGCGGCCTGCTCGGCTGCCACCGGCAGATGTCGGGTGTCGGAGGACAGATCGATCGCGGCCATATCGCTTTTGTATCGCTCCCTAATCTCCCACGGCAAGTCGTTGTGGCCGTCTATCAGCGGCGTTTGCGATAGGACTTGCTCGAGGCGATGTTGATAATTCTCGGCCGCCCAGGTGGTGAGCGGAAGACATAGCAAAAGACAGAAAATGCGAAGCATGGGCATGGCGGTTTACTCTTCAAAGGTTATTTCAATCGGTTCGATTCCAGCGATCATCCCGCGTACCGTCGCACCGCGCTCAATCGGGCCGACGCCCGCAGGTGTGCCGGTATATATCAAATCGCCCGGCGCGAGTTCCACATAGCTCGAAAGCGTCGCGATGATTTCCGCGACGCTCCAAATCATGTCTTTAATGTTGCCACTCTGGCGGATCTCGCCGTCGATACTCAAAGAGATCGAGGCTGCTGCAGGCGGCACTCCCAAAGTCAGGGCGCCGATGGGCGCCGAATGATCAAAGCCTTTTGCCATCTCCCAGGGCCGGCCGTTCTTCTTCGCCTCGGCCTGCAGATCACGCCGCGTGAGATCGATTCCGACCGCAAACCCGAAAATCATCGACGCGGCGAGATTCGCAGCGACATTGACGCCACGTTGATGCAGCGCCACGACCATTTCGACTTCGTGATGAAGCAAACAAGTCTGTCCCGGAAACGGCAGTCGGCTGCCGCTGCCGACAACCGCATCGGCCGGCTTACTGAAAAAGAAGGGCAACTCTCGGTTTGGATCATGACCCATTTCGCGCGCGTGATCGGCGTAATTGCGGCCAACGCAATAAATTCGGCGAACCGGAAATTGTTGCCGCGACCCGGTAATTGCGATGGTCGGTACGTGCAGCTCGGGGACTGTGGACATGCAGCAGCATTATGCCAACGCGGCTGTTGCTTGCTAGTTTATTGCAGCGTCGGCGAATTATTGCAGCATTGCTCGGTTTGCATATGAGATCTTTGTGCATTAATATTGTGTATCCCATTGAGATATAAATCTTTACTTCGATCGGGCTCCAATCTAAATCGCTTTACGCTATAGACAACATAGGCATTAATTGTCTATAGTGTCGACGTGAACATAACGTCGCCCCGCCCTGCCGACCAGGATTCGCGCCTCTCAACAGTGCTTGATGCGGCGGTTGGTGTGTTCGCGCGCTTTGGCTACCGCAAGACCTCCATGGATGACGTCGCCCGTGCGGCCGGCGTATCCCGTCAGGGTCTCTACCTGTCATTCGCCAATAAAGAAGAGTTGTTTCGGCGTGCGGTGGAGCATTCGCTCAGCAATCAATTGGCTTGCGCCATCCAAGCGTTAGCGCGCGTCGACGATAGTTTGGAGACGCGATTGATCGGGGCTTGCAAGGAGTGGTCCGGCCGATTTGTCGGCTCGCTAGGCGCGGATGCCGCTGACCTGATGTGCGCGAGTACATCCTTGGCTGGTGCGACGCTATCGGAATACGAGTGGCAGTTCGAAGAAGCCCTTGCGAGTGCTCTTGCCGCATCTCTCGTTGCCGAGCGCTGTGCCGCTGCGAACTTGGACATTGCTGACTTTGCACGTGCGCTGCATGCCACGGCTCGCGGCCTTAAGCAGTCTTGCAAGACCCAAGATGAATTTTTGAAGGCCATGACGGCTACGGTTCGAATGACATGCATGCCGCTGAAACAGCAGCGCCAGCAAAAGGGGTTTGCTCCATGACGAAATCCATTCAATTTGGCCGACGCTCCAGTGCAGATCAGGTCTTGGCGGGAATTGACCTGACCGGCAAACGCATCATTGTCACCGGATGCAATTCCGGATTGGGCTATGAAACGATGAATGCATTTGCCGCGAACGGTGCAACAGTGATCGGTTTGGCGAGAACGATCGAAGCAGCATCGCGGGCATGCGCTCAGGCGAGTCCTGTGTGTATTCCCGTCGCGTGCGATCTGACGAATTTCGATTCGATCGTTGCGGCGCTCGCCACAATCCACGGTCTCGCGCAGCCTCTGGATGCAATCGTCGCCAATGCCGGCATCGCAAATCAGCCATCTTTGGCGACCCATTACGGCGTCGAATTACAATTTCTCACCAATCATATCGGCCACTTCATGCTGGTAAATGGGCTAGTGGATTTATTGCGTGAAGGCAGCGGGCGCATTGTGCTCGTCAGCAGCGCCGCGAGCATCACTAAAGCGCCCATCGAAGGGATCATGTTCGACAATCTCGACGGCCATCGCTTCTATGAGCCGTCAACGTTTTACGCCCAGTCCAAATTGGCAAGTGCCTTGTATGCCAGGGAACTGTCGCGCCGCCTGGCCGGGCGCGGAATCACCGTTAACTCGGCAGACCCCGGCGCGGCGCGCACTGGTATGCGTAAAGGGCTTGTCGCACGGCTGTTTGCGAAGACGGCGGCGCGGGCGGCTGCAACGCAGGCCTTCCTGGCAGCCAGCCCGGAAACGGCGGGCGTTACCGGTGAGTACTGGTCAAATTGCCGAATTGCCGCAGGCAGCGCGCTGCTTCAAGACACTGTGCTGGCGCGGCGTCTCTGGGATGTCTCTCAGGCGATTCTCGATCGCTGCCACCACATCGGGGACAAGCCACTGCAACGGGCCGCTTAGTGCCTCATTGTCTGTCGAGATTTTCCGCGGCGAACTCCCAGTTGGCGAGCTTCTCGATCAGGGCATTCACGTAGTCCACACGCCGATTTTGATAGTCCAGGTAATAGGCGTGTTCCCAGACATCGATCGTCAGCAAGGGTTTTGCAGCACCCGTTATCGGCGTCTTGGCATCTGAGGTCTTGACGACTTTGAGCTTCGCCCCATCTTGCACCAGCCATGCCCAGCCGCTGCCAAACTCTCCAACGGCCGCTTTGGACAGTTCCTTCTTGCATTGATCCACGCCGCCGAATGCCGCTTCCATCATGCGCTTGAGCGAGGCCGGCGGTTCTCCACCGCCCTTCGGCTTGAGGCTCCTCCAATAGAAGCTGTGGTTCCACGCCTGCGCCGCATTGTTGAATATGGCGGTATTGTCGGCCTGATCTGCAGTGGCTCTGACAATTTTCTCCAGAGGCATGTCCGCGAATTCCGTGCCGACAATCAACTTATTCAGCGTCTCGACATAGGTCTTATGATGCTTACCGTAGTGGAAGTTCAGAGTGTTCGCCGAAATGACGGGCGCGAGCGCACCTTGGTCAAAGGGAAGTGGCGGGAGAGGTATCGGTTGAGAAATAACAGCTGCTGTGTTCATGAACACTCCTACGGCGTTGCCGGCGTTCCGGGGAAAGGAGCGATCACCTTATAGAACACTCGATTCCCGCGGTACCGGACTTCCACCAGTAGGCCGCGTAGGCTTACACTGACGCTGCGCCGGGAAAATGTAGAAGCGATTCCCGCGACCGCGTTATTTCATCGTGCACAGCCGGACACTGCCGCTATTACTGGTGAGGTGCACCCGAGCTGTAGTGTCGCCGGTCTTGAAGGTCAAGCGCTTTCCCGGTCCGTGGCGCGGTTCAGCTGGCTTGGGGCCAAAGCAATTGTCGATATTGCCGCTAAGCGTTCGAATGTCGAAATCCGCTGCCGGCTCACTCGCGAAATCCAACTTGATGTCGCCGCTAACAGACTCGCCATCAATTTGTGCATCGGGAGCCGCGGCCAACGCTGCAGAAATAGTGCCGGATACCGTCTTGAATCGAGCGCGCGTTATGCTGCCCAGCGTCAGATGAGCATCGCCGCTGACTGTGCTGGCTTCGATATCCGCGTTGCCGCCGGCGAGAACGATATTACCGCTGATTGATTTCGCTTCGATGCGCTTGGCATCGGTCGCGGTAAATTGAATATTGCCGCTCACATCATTCGCGCGGACATCCCCACCGCCTTCACCCGTGATATTGCCGCTGACCGATCGCAACTCCAAAGCACCGCGAACTGCCGACACCTTCAGGTCAGAACTTACCAGCGAGGTTGAAAGCGAGCTGTTCATCGGCACATGAACAACCAGGTGAGCTTCGCCGCCCTGCATTCCCCAATGCATGCCGCTCGCTAGCACCACCCGTATGCTGGTGCGGCTGTTGTTGCTGTTCACCTCGACGCGCTCGACATCCTTGCCGACTGTCCCGGTCACGGCGACTTCGGATTTGTCCCAGCCCTGCACATCGATCATGCCGGCGACATTGTCGATCTCAACCGCTCCCTGAGGGCTGGCCGGACGATGCTCATCAATAGAAGCAGCCGCATAGGCAAGCGGCCAAGGGCCGAGCGCTGCCAGCGTGCAAATGAGAATACGGTCCTTCCAGTGGTTTGCAAATTTAACGTATGCCATTGTCAAATCCTTGTCATGGAGGGTTGGGTGGCCTGAACGAGGCGGTCGTAGAGGTCAAACTCATCGTGCCAGGTGCTTTCCCAAAGCTGCTCGAGCACCGGGCTTTGCGGATCGGCGGCGAGCGCTTTGCGGATATCTTCATGCGCCTGTTGAATGACCGCTAAACTGGATTCAATCTTGTCGCGAGTCGCAGGCTCGAGCAAGGCAAGCCGCTCGCGAAAAGTCCTTTCCACTCCGTCGCGTGCCAGCACATATTTTGGATCGCGCGGCTCGTCAAACGAGGCAGTGGCAGCCACCGTCTGGATGACACGCGGTACCGACTGGCGCTCGAGTACAGCCCAGGTGAAGAAGCTGGCCAGACCGGCAGCGGCTATCGCAACGGCGGCGGCCATCGCCATCGGTTGCATCATCCGCCGCGGCTTGTGCGACAGACGCGCAGCGATGCGTGGCCACAAATTGCCTGGTGGAATTACGTCTCTTGGCAAGCTCGCGATCAGCCTGTCAAGAGATTCTTGTTGGCGATCGTTCATGCGTGCTCCAGTCCAAGCGTGGTGCTGAGCAGCTGGCGTGCGCGGTGCAGCTGAGCTTTGCAAGTCCCTTCCGCCACGCCCAGAGCGCTCGCCGCCTCTGCGTGGCTAAACCCGTAAATGCCGACCAGCACGAGCACGTGCCGAGCGCCATCCGGCAACGCGGCGATGGCCCGTTCGACATCGAGCGGCGCTGCACCACCGCCGGCGTCGGCTCGATCCGGTAGGCCCGAGAGCGGTTCGGCGACCTCGTATTCAACGCGCAGCCCCTTGCGGCGCGATAGCACACAATTGACCGCGATCTTGTGCAGCCAAGTGGAAAAGCGGCTGCGCCGCTCAAAACGACCCAACGCGCGCCACGCCGCAACAAAGGATTCTTGGGTGCAGTCCTCAGCCGCTTCTCGCTGCCCCGTCAACCGCAGGCACAGGCCATAAACGCGCGGCGAGAACTGCCTATACAGGCGCTCAAACGCGGCCCTATCACCGGCGGCGGCTGCGGCGATCGTATCCGACGGCTCACTGCTGGAATCCATGGCTAAAACTCGCGGCAGCGTATGAATCATGCCGAATTAGAGGCATGCGCCGCAGTAAAGGTTTAAAGGCGAGGTCGGTGGGGCCCGGCGGTTCCAGAGCGACCCAAAGCCGCGGTCCGGGGATCTTGCCTGCGTCGACCGCGTTGCAAGGTCAAGACCAGATCCCGTATGTGCCAAATCACTTTGCCCTCTATATAGTATTCGGTAAGCCGACAGACTATATCCGGTCAGCTGGGAGTAGACCCGTGAATGCAATAAGAGCCTTGAGGGGCGTGACGCCCGTAGTGCTGATCGCCGTCATGATCGGCAGCGCCAATGCGGCTGCCGCCCGCAATGAGAAGGTGTACCAGGCAGTGGCAGCGAACCGTGCTGGCGCTCTCGAACTACTCAAGGAAATCGTGAATATCGATTCGGGGACGGGCGATGTGGATGGCGGCAATCGGGTCGCAGCAGTGCTGCGCTCGCGCTTGACGCAGTTAGGCGCTGAAGTGCGCACCGAACCCGCCGAAGCGCCGAGCTTGCCGGACAATTTGATTGCGGTTTTCCATGGCAGCGGCAAGGGAAGGATTCTCATCATCGCGCACATTGATACGGTGTTTGGCCCGGGAACTGCTGTCGCGAGGCCTTTCAGCATGGACACTGAGCGTGCGCACGGCCCGGGCGTGGGCGATGAAAAGGCAGGTGTGGTGAATGCATTTACGGCGCTGAAGATCCTGCATGATTTAGGATTCAAGAATTTCGCAACCATCACCTTCCTGCTGGACGATAGCGAGGAACGTGGCTCGCCCGGCTCGACTAAGCTGATCAAGCGCCTGGCGCGCGAGCACGATGTGGAATTCAACATGGAGCCCGGCGACCCGCCGGACGCGCTGACGGTGTGGCGCAAAGGTTCAGCCAGCATTCGCATTCAAGTGAAAGGTCGTGCGGCCCACGCAGGAATGGCGCCGCAGGATGGCCGCAATGCGGCTGTCGAACTGATGCACCAGCTCCACGCGCTGCAGGGCACATTTCCGCTTTCTGGCAGTGGTATTACGGTAAACCTTACTGTTTTGCGGGCCGGGGAGCGCAACAACATTATTCCAGACCAGGCTGAAGCGACTCTCAATGTTCGCTACCGCAAGCCGGAAGAGTTCGACGCGATCCTCGCAAAAGTCGAGGCCGGAACGC
Source organism: Gammaproteobacteria bacterium (assembly GCA_041690895.1). Taxonomy (GTDB): domain Bacteria; phylum Pseudomonadota; class Gammaproteobacteria; order Steroidobacterales; family Steroidobacteraceae; genus Bog-1198. The sequence goes on along the minus strand of JBEPVT010000004.1, from coordinate 129,334 downwards.
ACAACACCCAGGTCCCGGACACGACGGTCAGCATTTCACACGACCCAGCCTTCCCGCCATTGACCGAGAATTCGCAGATCGACGCACTGGCGCGCCGCGCGCGCGCCATCTATGCGGAAATCGGCAAGACGGTGGCGTTATCCGGTAACGGCGGCGCATCGGAATCCGCCCTCGCCATGTCCGAAGGAACTCCCGCACTCGATGGCCTGGGTTATGTGGGCGGTGACTTCCATACCGATCATGAGTGGATCGATCTTAACAGCGTGACGCCGAGGTTATATCTCTTCACGCGCTTGCTCATGGAGATCGGCGCTAAACCGCATTAGTTTGCGCTAATTCAGTCTTGTCTGACGTCAAGAGTGGGCAGACGAGAGACAGCTCTCTCGCCGGCATGCGCGTAGCCTCGGCGTTTTCCACGGCTCCGGGAATGCCCGGCGGAGCGAGCGCTTGTGACTATCGGAACCGCCGAAAGAGCTGAGACCGTACCGCCTGCGGCGAGGAAGCCAGCTACCGTTACGCCGCGTCGGGCCATTGCACAAGCCGCCATCGCTCTCGGCATATTGTTGGTTCTTATTGTTCTGGGTGCCGCGCTTCTGCCCGAGAGTTTTTGGCGCTGGTTGATAGTGCATGAAATCTCCCAAACAACCGGCCGGCCGGCGAAAATCGACGGCAAGGTCTGGGTTCACTTGTTCAGCTTCAATCCTCGACTGAGCGTTGAGAATCTGGGCATGGCCAATCCTGAGTGGACAGATTCGAAGAGCATGCTGAGCATAAAGAAATTCGACGCAACCTTAAGTCTCAAATCGGTCCTGAGCTTTCATCTTATTTTTCCGCAAGTCACCATTGACACGCCGGTGATCGATGTGGAAAGAGACAGCGCCGGACGTGCCAATTGGGACTTCTCACGCCCGGGTAAGCCTCAGGCGAATCAGGGCGCCTCGACGCCGTTGCACATACCGGTCATACAGCAGCTGAGCCTGACCAACGGCACGCTCGCGGCCATCGATCGTATCCGTAAATTGACTTTTAACGGCCAGATATCCGTGGCCGAAAATCAGATCACCGCCGACAAGCACGCTCTGAAGCTGCGCGGCTCTGGAAAGCTGAATGGCAAGCCGTTTCAATTGAACCTCGATGGCGAACCACTCATCGGCGTGCAACCGACCAAGCCATACGGCTTCGAAATCACTGTGACCGCCGCCGACATCAAGCTCAGCGCTCAGGCCAGCATTGCGCATCCGTTCGATCTGGCGACGTTGCGGGCGAGCTTTCATGTATCGGGAAGCGATCTGGCCGATGTGTACTACCTGACCGGCTTGGCCCTGCCCAACACACCTCCCTACGATGTCTCGGGCACTTTGCTGCGCAACAATTTGCAATTCAAAGTCGATGATTTCCGAGGCAAGCTCGGCAGCAGCGACATTTCCGGGAATCTCGGCATTGATACCAGTCGCGAACGGCCGAAACTCACAGCGACTCTGGTCTCGAAGCAGTTGAACCTTGCTGACTTGGCCGCTCCGTTGGGAACTCAGGCCACCCCTGCACGCAAAACCAACACGCTGGCGACACCGAAGCCCGCCGCCGCGCAGCCGCCTGCCCTGCTGTTGCCGGATGCCGATTTACAAGTGCAGCGCGTGCGTGGCATGGATGCCGATATCCAGTTCGACGCCGCGGCCGTCACGACCGCCAAGATACCGCTGCAGAGAGTGCGCTTCCACTTAAAGCTGGACGACGGAAAGATCGCACTCGATCCGCTCGCTTTTGCGCTGCCGCAAGGCGAATTCGCGGGCACGGTATCGATCGATGCACAGGCTTCACCGCCCCAAACCAACATTGACATGAAACTGAGCAATGTTGACCTGGCGCAGTTCAAGCCTAAGTCTGGCAAGGACTCAGCGCTCGAAGGCCAACTGCTGGGACGCATCAAGGTGCATGGATCAGGAACTTCAGTCCATAAAACGGCAGCAGGCGCCGACGGCGACATCACCCTGGTTATTCCCAGCGGTGAAATGCGGGAAGCCTTCGCCGAATTAATGGGCATTGACCTCTCGCGCGGGCTCGGATTGATCCTGACAAAAAATGAGCAGAAAACGGCGCTGCGCTGTGGCGTCGCCAACTTCCAGGCTGAGGACGGCGACTTAAAAGCAACGACAATCGTGATAGACACCACCAACGTGCTGGTGACAGGCCAGGGCAGCATTCATCTGAACAGCGAAGCGCTTGATCTGTCGTTGCGGGGTCAACCCAAGAAAGTCCGGGTTCTGCGTCTACGCACGCCCATCACAATCCGCGGCTCGCTATTGGCGCCGAAAGTAGGCGTCGATGCCGGCAAGCTGGCCGCGCAAACCGGCGGTGCCGTGGCGTTGGCCACACTCCTGACACCCGTTGCCGCGGTTCTGGCCTTCGTTGACGGCGGCCTCGCCAAGGACGCCAATTGCGCGGCCTTGATCGCTCAGGCGGAACAAGGCAAGAACCTTCCGAAGGAGTAATTCATCGGCCGACGACTCGTGCGCCGCGATGACTGTCGGTTAAAGACCTACATACACAAGCGCCTCAAGCCGCTGTGAATTCAGCTGCCGCGTCGCTCTAATGCCCGGGAGCCTACACGGAGACCTAGAGCCATGGGATTTGACCTTGACCGATCGGAACCAGGTGAACGAGTGGATAGGGTTGCGGCACGCAACTCAACGCCGCCAGATCAATCCGTTTTCAGCCGGGCACTGTCGCGCAATCTTCTTGCGGAACGATTCGCCATCGATGCCTACCGCAAGATTGCTGAGCACGGAGAGAATTACGATAAGGCCACATTGCGGTTGGTTAAAGTCGCGCTTGCGGTCGAGGAAGAGCACGCCGAAATCTTGTCTACCATTATCGAAAATCTTCGCAATTTGAACGGGGCATTGGCCGGCTGATCGGCGAAAGAGCATATCGCCGACAAATCGCATCGGCGGATTCTGACAAGAGCCGTAGCCGGCTGGCGACATCGACCTGAAGCGGTTGTTGGCTACAGTTCGGTATGAAGTCCGAGGCGATAAATACCGAAGAGCTATTGCAGGTCGCATTGGACTCGGCGGGTCTCGGCAGCTGGGAGCTCTACTTGTCGACCGGGGCGGTGCATCGCACCGCGCGGCATGACCAAATTTTCGGCTATTGCGAAATTCAGCCGTTCTGGGATCTCGAAACCACCCTCGCGCATATTGCGGACCAAGATCAGGCGGCAGTCCGTAAAGCGTTCTCCGAGGCGGAACTCACGGGTGAAATCGACATTGAGGCGCGTTTACGGCGCAGCACGAAGGGTGAACCCCGGTGGGCGCATCTTTGCGGACAGGCCTTCTATGTCGAGGGAATACCGACGCGCATCGTGGGGGTTATTGGCGATGCGAGCCATCGGCGCGCGGTGGAAGATCGATTGCGGCAGGCGCAGAAAATCGAAGCGCTGGGACAACTTACTGGCGGCGTCGCCCACGATTTCAATAACTTGCTACAAGTCATTTCGGGCGGCTTGCAATTGGTCGGGCGGCAAACCGACCCTGCGCGTCGCGAACACACCTTCAAGGCGATGCGGCAAGCCGTCGATCGGGGTGCCAGCCTTTGCCGCCAGCTCCTGGCATTTTCTCGACGTCAGGCGCTCAAGCCGGAAGCCGTGAATCTTAAGCGTCTGGTAGGCGACCTGCGGGAGTTGCTGAATAGAAGCCTTCGAGGCGATATTGAAATTCAAACCTCTTTTGCAGAGTCTGTATGGTGCGTAGAAGTTGATCCGGGCGAGCTTGCGCTGGTGATTCTGAACTTAGCGCTGAATGCGCGCGATGCCATGCCCAGCGGCGGAACCGTAGAGATCACTGGCAGGAACAGCGTCGCCCTGGTCGATCACGACCTCGCCGGCGATTTCGTGCGGCTGGATATTGCGGACTCGGGCGTCGGCATGTCTGCGGATGTTCTAGCCCATGCTTTCGAGCCCTTCTTCACCACCAAGGAGGTCGGCAGCGGCTCAGGATTAGGTCTCGCTCAGGCGCATGGGTTTGCGCAGGCATCCGGCGGGGTGGTGCGCATTGCCAGCACGCAGGGCCATGGGACCTTGGTGTCGCTATTTTTGCCGCGTACCCTGAAGGTGCCGGCGCATGCACCGGACCTCATGCCGCATGCCGCTGATGACACTCCCGCCCATGTTGGGCAAGTGCTCGTGGTCGAAGACGATGATGAGGTTGCCGCATTGACCGTTGAGATGATCAATCAGCTTGGCTATGACACGACGCGAGTCGCGAGTGCTGAGGCCGCCTTAGGCGCCCTCGCCGACCGCCGTTCGCTCGACATTGTTTTTTCCGACGTGATGATGCCCGGCAGCATGAACGGCGTTGAACTCGCGCAGGAGATCGGCCGGCGACGGCCCAATTTACCTGTGCTGCTGACGAGCGGCTATGCAGAGGCGGCACGCCGCCAGGCCGGAGACCAAAAAATTAAAATTATTCCCAAGCCCTATCATATCGACGAATTACGCGACGCCTTGGCGGCAGTGAGGCAAGATGCTCGGAAGTCCATCCGAGAGCACTAAATGTAAATGTCGTCGGTTATTGTTTGTCCGTCGTGTGACTTGGCACATCAGGCCAGTCAGGCGCCTGCGCCCCAGGCCAGCCGATGCGCACGTTGCCGGGCGCCTTTGCAGCGTCCCGAAAACGGCAGCATCGACGCTGCGATTGCGCTGGCCGTTTGTGGGCTGGTGTTTTTTTCATTGAGCAACGCCTATCCCTTGGTCACCATCCAGGCGAATGGAACGACGCGGGCCACGACCCTGCTGGGTGCGGCTGCCGCCTTTTACTCCCAGGGGCACGCCGGACTAGCCGCGCTGGTTTTCATCACAACAGTGGCCGGTCCGTTGCTGCAGATTACCGGCCTTTTATACCTGCTCATCCCCTTACGACGCGATCGCGAAGCGCCAGGCCAGAACACGGTATTTCGTTTGCTAGCGCAGGTGCGACCCTGGATATTCATCGAAGTGTTCATGTTAGGGGTGTTGGTCGCATTGGTGAGGCTCTCAGCTTACGCTCGTGTGATCCCTGGCGTCGCGCTGTGGTCGTGTGGATTGCTCATGTTCACGCTGGCCGCGCTCACCAGCCGCACCACGCCCGGGCAGTTCTGGCATTGGGTTGAAAGGAGCCGCAAGTGAACGCGCCCGCGACCGGACGCAGCTTGGGCCTGCTGGTTTGCTTGCAGTGCCGCGCCACGGTGCGCGCGCTGCAAGTCGCGTATCCGCGCTGCCCTCGCTGCTACGCGCATCTCTATCCACGCAAGCCGCATAGCCTGGCGCTGACGGCCGCGTTGCTCCTATGTGCCGCCGTTTTGTACATACCGGCTAATTTGTTGCCGGTAATGTACACACGCACGCTCTTTGATGATGAGCGGGACACGATCATGAGCGGAGTTCTGGTGTTGCTGCACTCTGGCTCCTGGCCGATTGCAGTTCTCGTTTTCATCGCGAGCATCGTCGTACCGCTTCTAAAGATACTTGCGCTTACCGTGGTACTCTTTTCTGCCTGGCGCCGCTCGCCACGCTATCGCACGCAACGCAGTGAGCTGTTTCGGATGGTTGAATACATAGGACGCTGGTCGATGCTCGATGTCTACGCGATTTCGCTTCTGGTTGCGCTGGTACAAATTAGATCGCTCGCTTATGTCGCGGTCGGCTGGGGCGCGTTGGCATTTGGCGCCGTGGTTGTCTTGACCATGTTTGCGGCGCGCACTTTCGACGAAAGATTGCTATGGGAGACACCGCCTTGAGCGATGACCCGCGCTCCAATTTTGATGAACTGCCTGCAGCGGTGCCGGCGCGATCTGTCTGGGGGCGCTTACCGCTGGTGTGGATCCTACCGGCAGTAGTAGTTCTGGCCGGCGGCTTCGTGGTCATCCGAGAAAAAATTGCTCAGGGCACGTCGATCGAAATGCGCTTTGAGAATGCGGAAGGGCTGGAGGCGAACAAAACCAAAGTTCGCTACAAAGATGTTGAAATCGGCGAAGTTCGCGATATCCGGGTGAGCGACGATCGCAAGGAAGTTATCGTAACGGCCGATATCCACCGCAATGCAAAATCATACCTGGTTGAGGACACCCGCTTTTGGGTTGTGCGGCCTCGAGTGTCCGGTGCGGGCGTGTCGGGGCTAGCCACATTGGTATCCGGCGCCTACATCAGCGTGGATGTGGGTCACTCGGCGGCAAAGCGCGACCATTTCGTTGGTCTAGAGATTCCTCCTATTGTCACGGCTGATTTGCCGGGACGCGAATTCATCCTTCACGTCGAGGATTTGGGATCCTTGGACATAGGCTCCTCGGTGTTCTATCGGCACATCATCGCGGGCCAAGTCGTGGGTTACAACCTGGATCCGGCCGGCAGCGGTGTGACCGTCAAGGTCTTTATCAATGCACCCTTCGATCTGTACGTAACAGGGCAGACGCGGTTTTGGCAAGCAAGCGGGATCGACATGTCGGTTAACGCGGACGGAGTCAAGTTACACACCGAATCGCTCGCATCAATTCTTGAAGGCGGTGTCGCCTTCGGATCTTTGCCGGGCCTGCCGGCGAAGCGGGTCGCGGCGGATACCGCATTCACCCTGTTCGGCGATCAAGATCGGGCAATGCGGCCCGTTGAAATCGAAATTCGCTCATTCGTCATGTATTTCGGCGGCACGCTGCGTGGCCTATCAGCCGGCGCGCCAGTGGATCTGCAGGGAATCACCGTGGGCGAGGTAAAGAGCGTCGATGTCGAATACGACCAACACGCTGGCTTGCTCGCGTTTCCCGTAGTGGTGGAGCTGTATCCACAACGCTTGCGCGGGCGCGCGGGTCGCGCCGAGACTGCACATGCAGGCGATGAGATCGACAGCCGCACACTAATCGACAATTTGGTTGCACACGGCCTGCGCGCGGAACTCAAGACCGGGAATCTATTGACCGGCCAGAAGTTTGTCTCATTGGATACGCACCACGATGTTCTCAAGGAAAAAGTCGGTTGGTCCGAGCAGCCGGCGATTTTCCCGACCGTCTCGAGCGGACTTGATGACATCCAAGACTCCGTGGGCGTGATTGCAAAGAAGCTCAGCAAAGTGTCATTCGATCAGCTATCGGCGCGCCTTATGGGCGCCATGACCTCGCTGGATCAGACACTCAAAAGCGCAGATAAGCTTTTGCACAATGTTGACAGCAACCTTGCGCCTCAGGCGCAATCTACTCTGGCCGAAGCACAAGCCGCATTGAAGAATGCCAAGGATTTGCTGGGACAGGATGCCCCACTGGAGAATGATTTGGGTTCAACCTTGTTGCAAGTATCCCGTGCGGCGAAATCGATCAGCGCCCTGGTCGACTATCTCGCGCGCCACCCCGAATCCTTGCTACGCGGCAAACCGGCAGGTTCACCATGAAATCGCTGAGGCTAAACTTCTGCTGCTTACTACTTCTGAGTGGCTGCGTAACGCGCCAGCGAGATCACTTTTACGTCTTGGATTCCCAGCCTGCGGCTACGGAAGAGTCGCGAACGCAGTTTAGCCGCCAGGTCACTTTGCGCGTCACGGTTCCCTCGCTGGTCGATCGCAATGAAATGGTCCTCGCAACCGTCAGCGGCGTGGCGGTCATGGATCACGAACGCTGGGCGGCACCGCTTGCGGACTTAGTCACCACTTCATTGAGCCGCGACATCGAGCGACGGCGCGCCGATGTGGTGGTGTTGCCCAGAAGCGACGATAAAGCCGGCATACCGATCGTCAGGGTGACAGTCGAAATAGACCAGGTGTTGGCGCGGCTGGGAAAGCGCCTGAGCATCGAGACACACTGGCGCATGACCGACGGCACCGGCAAAGAAACCCTCGGTCGCGACACTTTCGTCAGCCAGCAGCAGCCGCAGAGCTATTCGGAAGTGGCCGCAGCCTTAAGCGCTTGTGTCGCCTTATTGGCCGATCGACTGGCACGGGAAATCCCAACGGGATAGAAGCGCAGGAATTGGCGGCGCAAACAAAATGCCGGCGCTTTGTAAGCGCCGGCATTTTGTCGCCTAAGATCTAACTAAACCGGTTACTACGGTTCGACTGCAATGTCGTTGTGCACCGAATTAACGCCTTCCGTGCTCTTGGCAATCATCGTCGCCAGGTCGCTTGCGTCCTTGGTTGGCGCACGGCCGCTCAGCCATACGACGCCGTCAGCATCGGTATCAACCTTAATTCTGGTCAGTGTGGACAGATGTTTCGCTGCTAATTTTGCCTTTACCTTCGTGGTGATTGCGGAATCCTTAACGAAATGATGGGACGTGGAATCTGTAGTACCCTCGCCGGCCATCGCGATCGGTGCGCATGCCACGCCGAGAGCGATCATGCCGCATAAAATAACGTGTTTCTTCATCGTTCCTCCTGCAGTTGTTTTAGCCATTTCGGCTTTACTTGTTCTCAAGTGACAGCATGCGCGATGCGCTGCGGCATATCTGTAGGTGCCTAAAGTCTCCCCGTGACGGTCATATCCGACAAGCAGCAACCAGCGGCCTACACCTTCGCAGCGGGGCGCTCGCCGCGTGCGCCGGCACGTTTTGCCGTAGCCGCAGGCATCGACAGCAGCGTCGCCGTATTAACTAGCGCCATATGTGTCAGTGCCTGAGGAAAGTTTCCTAGCATCCGCTGCGCACGCGGATCGTATTCCTCGGCAAACAGGCCGACATCGTTGCCGAGTGCTAGCAGGCGCTTAAAGAGCGCTTCGGCCTCTGCGCGGCGCCCCGTGAGCACGTAACAGTCCGCGAGCCAAAATGTACAGGCCAAGAATGTCCCCTCGCCTGCCGGCAACGCATCCACATTGGTCACTGTCGCGTAGCGCAGCACCAGGCCGTCAACCAATAGATGTTTCTCGATAGCGGCGATCGTGCCGAGCACGCGCGGATCGTCGGCTGGCAGAAATCCGACTTGGGGCATCAGCAGCAAGCTTGCATCCAGAAACTTTGATTCGTACGACTGCACAAAAGTGTTGTTAGCGCGACTAAAACCCCTTCTGCAAACCTGAGCGTGTATGCGATCGCGCGTGCTACGCCAGCGTGCCACAGGAGCATCAAGAGCCTCTTTTTGGGCGTCTTTGATGGCCCGGTCGAAAGCCACCCATGCCATGATCTTGGAATGCGTAAAATGTCTGCGTGGGCCGCGAACCTCCCATAGGCCTTGGTCCGGCAGATTCCAGTGAGTCTCGAGAAACTCGAGCAGCGCAATCTGAACATTCCAGGCTTCCGGGTGGGGCTCCAGGTCTGACATGCGGGCGAGATGCAAGGAATCCATTACTTCGCCATATACGTCGAGCTGAAACTGTGTTGACGCCGCGTTGCCCACGCGCACCGGTTTTGACTGTTTATAACCCGGCAACCAGTTCAATTCATTCTCGTCGAGGCGCCGCACGCCCGTCACGCCGTAAACGATTTGCAAGTCCTTTGGCGAACCGGCAATAGCGCTCAACAGCCATTCGCGCCACGCGGCGGCCTCCTCGTTATATCCCGCCAGCAGCAAGGCATTCAGGGTAAAGGTCGCGTCACGCAGCCAACAATATCGATAGTCCCAATTGCGCACACCGCCCAGCTGTTCTGGCAATGATGTGGTAGGAGCGGCGACCAGACCGCCGGTAGGCTTATAGGTCAGCGCTTTCAAGGTTATCAATGAGCGCAAAACCGGCTCTCGCCAGCCCCCCTTGTAACGACAGCGCGTCGACCAGCGATGCCAACGCGACAGGGTGCTCTTCAAGGTCTTCAGGGCGTCGATTTTTGGCTGTGTTGGAAAGTGAGAGGGGCGGTAGTTGAGAACGAACGATTCACGCTGACCTCGGTGAACGGAGAATTCCGCCACGGTCTTCATGTTCTGCCCCTCGAACTTGACCGATGCGGCCAGTTCGAGCGTGTCCGGTCCCGCCGTCAGCAGCAATAGATCCTTCGAACGCCGTACCCACGGTACGATTGAGCCATAGTCGAATCTCACGATCAGTTCCATGCGCATTCGCACCGTGCCGCTGAGCCCCTCGACGATGCGCACCACGTCCCAGCGCTGATCCGACAAGGGCATGAAGTCGATCACCCGGACGCTGCCGCGCTGAGTATGGAATTCAGTCTCCAGCACCAATGAATCATTCACGTATTGGCGCCGCACGCTTTTTATCGTCGCCATGGGCGCGAGCAGCCAACGACCGTGCTCGGCCTCACCGAGAAGCGCCGCAAAGCACGCCGCGCAGTCAAAACGCGGGAAACAGAGCCAATCGATGGAACCATCGCTGCCGACCAAGGCAGCAGTGTGGCAGTCGCCAATCAACGCGTAGTCCTCGATGGACTGGCTTTTTGAGGAGGCGCGTGTGCGGCGTTTATTCACCGCTTGATTTTTTTCAGATGCCTCTCGCGCACTTCGTTGGGATTGGTCGGGTCTTTGGGGTCGTTCTGAAAGCCGCCGGGCTTGGAGATCGGCTCAGCCTTGCTCTCCTCATCCGCTTGATGCTCATCCTTGGACTTGTCCTTGTCGAGAGATTTGCCGGGGTCGGCAGCTGAACGCGACGACCCGCCGGCGGCCGTCGCTAGGGTGACCGTCGATAGGAGTGTTTTTAGCAAGCGCAATTCCTCTTGATCGTTCCGAACACTCGATGAACGCCGTTGGTTCCCCGCGCCGTTTACGAAAGCAAGTGATGCGTGCATATGATCATCCTCAATTTGGTGCGTGGCCAACAGCTTGCGCGCGGTTGGCTGCGAGGCATATGGGCGCAAGCCGATTCGCGTGCAGGACAATTCTGACCGTCGGCCATGGCGCCTCTCACTTGTCTGCGCGCTTCGCGAAGCATAGCGTTCGACACATAGATGATGCTTCCCCCGACCATGACGAGCGACTCGCCCTAGGAGACCCGCAATGATCCGCAAAATCAGCACCGGCGAATATCGTCTGTATTCGCGCAAAGTAAATCCCAAAACAAAGCGGCGCCGCAACCTGGGCACGTTCAAGACGCGTACGGCCGCTGAGCGGCATGAACGGGAAATCCAGTATTTCAAGCGACATTGAGGTCAGGCGAGGTGAAATATCGGCCGCTCGGTCGCAGCAAGCTGGTGGTATCGGAAATTGCCATAGGCTCGTGGCTCAATGTATCGGAAGGCGACGCCAAGGCGAAGGCCATAGCCTGCGTTCGGCGCGCGCTTGATCTAGGGATTACTCTGATCGATACTGCCAATGTTTATGGTCGAGGCGCGGCGGAGCGGGTGTTGGGCGAAGCCTTGGCGAAGGTCAGGCGCGACAGCTATGTGCTGGCCACAAAGCTCTTCTTCCCCATGAGCAGCACTGACAAAGGTCTGTCTCGCGCGCAAATCCACACGCAACTTGACGCATCGCTGCTACGACTTGGAGTCGATTATGTGGACTTATACCAATGCCATCGCTTTGACGCTGACACGCCGCTGGAAGAGACCCTGTCAGCCTTAAGCGAAGTAGTGCGTGCCGGAAAGGTGCGCTATATCGGATTTTCGGAATGGCCAGTGGATAGGGTGAAGGCCGCCTTGGCAATCCCCGGCGTTGAGAAATTTGTATCTAGCCAACCGCAATACTCACTTTTGCATCGAGACCCAGAACTGTCGTTGATACCATTCTCATCGGCGAATGGCATATCGCAGATCGTTTGGTCACCGTTGGCGCAGGGGGTGCTCACCGGCAAATATGCTCCGACTGGCAAGTTGCCGCCCGACAGCCGCGCTGCCAATGATGCAATCAATGGGTTTTTCAACCGGGCATGGCTCAAGCCCGCCGTGCTGCAGGCCGTACAATCGCTTCGGCCTATTGCCGCTGCAGCGGGTGTAACCCTGACGCAATTTGCTCTCGCGTGGGTGCTGCGTCAGCCGAATGTGGCGGCGGCGATCATCGGCGCATCGCGGCCCGAGCAGATCGATGAGAACGCTGCCGCCTCCGGGCTGCAGATACCCGCTGATTTATTTCAGCAAGCCGAATCGATGCTGGCGCGGGCCGGCACAGACGGCCGCTCGTGAAGGCCATGCGCCGCGTCCGCAGCGCATGGCGAAATCGATCACTGGCCGGATTTTGAATTCTTGTTGATGTCGTTTTTGACATCGCCATACTTGGCTTGCGCCGTGCCAACCGCCCTATTGGCGGCGCCCTTCACTTGCTGCGTCGTGCTGCCTGTCGCTTTGCCGGCGACCTCTTGGACTTTGCCTGCCGCTTCCTTGACGCGCCCTTCGACCTGATCTTTGTTGATGCCCATGCTGGTCTCCTGGAGTTTCGCCGGCAAACGGCCGACGCGTTACTGAAGCTTTGGATGTTACGCAGCGCCGAGCTCATGGCTGTAGGAGCGCCAAGTGAGTCGCTGTCGGAAATTCACTCAGGAATTGCCGTATCCTAAGCGGCTTGCCGCTCAATAAAGGATGTCCATGCTATCTCGACGAGTCTTTTTGCAAAGCGCTGTCGCAGCGCCGCTGCTGGCCGCCGGGACCGGATTAGGCCACGAATTAACCGGGCCGAAGCTCAAGTCGCTGACCGGCGATGCAAAACCAATTTCTGCGGAAGAACGTCACGCGCGAATCGAGAAAGCTCAAGCCCTTATGGCGCAGCGTAAGGTCGCCGCGCTGTTGGTCGAATCAGGCTCGAGCCTCGAGTACTTCACCGGGATCCGCTGGCGCCGATCCGAGCGCACCACACTGGCGATCATCCCTGCCGCCGGGGAGCTACTGGTGGTCACTCCAGCCTTCGAGGAGCCTTCGGTGCGCGAAACCCTGCAGGTCGCGGGCGATGTCAAACCCTGGGATGAACACGAAAACCCATTTGAAAAAATCGTCCAGGGGCTGAAGGATCGAGGCATCAACTCGGGAGTGCTGGCGGCTGAGTCAACGATTCGTTTCTTCATCGTGGCGGGCATCCGTCAGGCATCAGGCGCCTATGAAATTATTCCTGCCGATCCCATCGTGAGGGCGTGCAGACTGATCAAATCGCCGGCAGAACTGGCTTTGCTGCAATTGGCCAACGATGTGACCATCACAGCACTTCGGCAGGTGCATTCGCAGGTGGCCCTCGGCATGAGCGGCACCGATATCGGCGCTGTAATGGACCGTGCAACGATTGCACTGGGCGGAACGCCTGATTTCTCGCTGGTTCTACTCAACGAAGCGTCCGCGTATCCGCACGGCTCGGTGAAGCCGCAAAAAATACGCGATGGCTCAGTGATTCTCATGGACTGCGGCTGCACGGTGCACAGCTATGCCTCCGATATCTCGCGGAGCTGGGTGGTCGGCGTTGCCAGCGTCCGCCAGCGCAAGGTGTGGAACACCGTCAAGCGCGGCCAGGAAATCGCTCTGGAAGCGGCCAAAATCGGTGTCCCCGTCGGTAGCGTCGACGATGCGGTACGCAAGTATTATGCAAGCGAAGGCTGGGGACCCGGCTATCGATTGCCCGGGCTCTCGCATCGCACAGGCCACGGCATTGGACTCGACGGCCATGAACCGCCGTACCTAGTGCACGGCGACACTACGCCGCTGCAGGCGGGCATGTGCTTTTCAGATGAACCGGGAATTTACATTCCAGGCGAATTCGGCATTCGCCTGGAGGATTGTTGGCACATGACCGACTCAGGGCCCAAGTTGTTTACAACCCTGGCGAAATCACTGGAACAACCGGTCTGAAGTCGACGCATTCTCGATGATCGCGCTTTTGTCTTTATGCACGTGGATTTTTCTATTCTTTGGCCACGGTGCGTTTTGGCGCTCGCGCCCACAATTGCCGACTTCGGCTCCACAAGAGTATCCCGACGTCGATATCGTCGTTCCCGCCCGCGATGAAGCGGAGACTATCCAAGCCGCAATCGCGTCGCTGCTGGCGCAAGATTATGCCGGTAAGTTCCGCATCTTTTTGATCGACGACAATTCGACTGACGGCTGCGCCGCACTGGCTGGAGAAGCCCTCAATCTGCAGGTTATCCGCTTGAATTCAAAACCCGCCGGCTGGTCGGGGAAGCTGTGGGCATTGCACCAAGGAGTTGCCGCGGGCAGCTCGCCCATCGTGCTGCTGACGGATGCCGATATCGTGCACCTGCCCGCGCATCTGGCCTCTCTGGTTGCGAAGCTGCTCGATTCACGGCTTGATTTGGTCAGTGAAATGGTGCGGCTGAATTGCAGCAGCCTGGCCGAGCGGATGCTGGTGCCCGCGTTTGTTTATTTTTTCCAAATGTTGTACCCCTTCGCCAAAATCAACGACGCCCGCTCACCGGTTTCCGCGGCGGCCGGGGGCACGATCTTGGTGCGGCGCGAAGTGCTTGCACGCATCGGCGGGATCGATGCGATTAAGGACGCCCTGATCGACGATGTGGCGTTGGCGAAGGCCGTGAAACGAGGCGGCGCGATTTTTCTCGGCCACTCCGAACTCGCCACTTCGATTCGACGCTACCCAAGGTTTTCCGATATCTGGCACATGATTTCGAGAACCGCATTCACCCAGTTGCGCTATTCCGCCGCGCTACTGTTCATGACGATCGGCTCCCTCACCCTCATATGGCTCGTACCACCCTGGGAAGCTGTCTTCGGCAGCGGCTGGCGTTTTGGTTGTGGGCTTGCGGCGTGCGTACTCGCCACGCTGAGCTATATGCCCACTCTGATGCGATACCAGCGCAATAAGCTGTGGGCGCTGACGCTGCCCTTGATTGCCTTGTTCTACATGGGCGCAACCACCGCATCGGCGGTGAACTACTGGCAAGGCAAAGGCGCGAGCTGGAAGAACCGCGCCTACCCGCGCTAGCGCCTACCTGCGCTAACCACCCGGTGCAGTGCTGGCCACGGCCGCTGGCACCGGCTTCAAGACCTCGGCTTTGATCGAAAAGTCGTCGATGTTCACCTCGTGGGGCACGCAGTCAGTGCGGTAGACCAGATCCCGCAGGCTGAAATTCTTCGAGAGGACATCCTTCAGCTGCTCAATGAGTTCGCAATCACCGCGGCCCATGAAAGAGGGATGAGTCGGACCGACGGTCACGGGCGTCCAGCGAGCCTGCACGCTAGTGACCCCGTTGGCATCGGTGCTCGGCGCAAGCGAATCGAAATCGACGTCGACAATCGCATTGCGGCTTGGAATGCTCGACCCGTAAGGACATCCCCTGGCGGTGACCTTTGCGTCCTTGCGTGCTCCGAGGTGCAGTAGAAGCGCGCGGACATTGCTTTCAAGTCCGTCGCAGCTGTAAAGCGCGGTAATTCCGAAGTAGTTAAAGCTGGCGTGGTGATGCTGCCAGGTCCCGCCGACGATCGGCCCACCAGGTGACGTATCGGGCGCTGCTCTCACGGTCATGCCAGCCATCATGACAATAAGCGCGGTCATGGCAGCCCAGACCGAAATTCGTTCGCTGTGTTTCATGGCGTATCCTCACAAGTGACGCTCCAACTGCTCTCCTCTCCAGTGATGGCATACCAAGTTGCCTGCACTACCGCAATGGACCCTTCAAACCATCAGGGGTTCAGAAGCCGGCACGGCTGGGGATGCGCCGACCGTGCTGCGGTTGGTAGGCGTCAACTGACAGCGGCTAAAGACTTTCCGGGGCTGGCGCGCCAAGGCGTAACTGCCAGACTCCATCACCTTATTGGAGAGTCATGATGCGTATAGTCTACTCTTGGTTTCTGATCGCCGCCTTGTCCGCGCCGGCTTTTGCGAACGACACAGTCAGCCGCGCAACGCCCACGAAGCACCAAGCGCTGAAGGAGTGCATCGAAAAACAGAAAACCGCTGACGTCACCATGTCAAAGTCCGAAATGACTCGGATTTGCAAAGACGAAATGAAACGCCAGAAAGTCCTCGGTGAGAGCCAACCGCCGCCCAGTGACACGCCCAGCCGCTAGGCAATACCCTGTCCGCAGCTATCCAGGCCCGCTTTTTGCGACTTTGAGAGCCTTGTTCGCATCGACGACCGTGATCGCGCTCATGTTAACCAGCCGCCGCACCGTCGCAGCCGGGGTCAGTATGTGAGCGGCTGCGGCACAGCCGAGCAGAATAGGGCCGATCGCGACGTTATGGCCGGCGGCGGACTTGAGCAAGTTGTACGCGATACTTGCACTGTCCAAGTTGGGACATACCAGCAAATTTGCAGTGCCGTGCAACGTGCTGCGCTCTAGAACCGCACGCCGAGCTGCTGCATCGAGCGCCGCGTCCCCGTGCATTTCTCCATCCACCTCGAGATCCGGCTTCCCAAGCCGTAACAGGTCCAGAGTTGTGCGCATCTTTATGGCCGATGCCGCGTTGCTCGAGCCGAAGTTGGAGTGCGACAACAAAGCGACCTTGGGCACGAGACCGAAAGCCGACAGTTGATCCGCTGCGAGTTGCGTCAATTCGGCAAGCTGCGCTGCTGTCGGATCGAGATTCACATGAGTGTCAACCATGAAAACCTGGCGGCCGGGAAGAATCACGCCGGTCATTGCGCCGTACACAGTAGCGCCGGCGCGATGTCCGATCACCTGATCAATGTAGTGCAAATGCCGCGCGGTGGTACTGATGGTCCCGCAGATCATTCCGTCGGCTTCGCCTTTTTTTAGAAGCATTGCCGCAATCAGCGTCGTGCGTCGACGCATTTCCAGCCGGGCATACTGCGCGGTGACGCCATTGCGCTCCGTCAATCTATGGTAAGCCTGCGAGTATTCCAGAAATCGTTCGTCGTGTTCGGTGTTGACGATCGTGACATTTTCGCCAATGCGCAGCCGCAGACCATGACGCTTGATGGCACGCTCAATGACCGCGGGGCGCCCGACCAGTATCGGCGTGGCGAGCTTTTCGTCTACCACGATTTGCACGGCACGCAGCACGCGCTCATCCTCCCCTTCCGCGTAAACAACGCGGCTGTGCTCCGCAGCAACCTGGCGGGCCGCGACGAAAATCGGCTGCATCAGCGTCCCGCTGTGATAAACAAATTGCAGCAAGCGCTGGCCGTACGCTTCCAAATCCAGCATGGGCCGAGTCGCTACGCCGGATTCCATGGCGGCACGCGCGACTGCCGGAGCGATTTTGACAATTAAACGAGGATCGAAGGGCTTCGGAATCAGGTATTCAGCACCGAACGCCAGATCGCGGATACCGCCGTAGGCGGCGGCCACAATATCGCTTTGCTCCTGTCGCGCCAATTCGGCGATCGCATGCACCGTGGCGATTTCCATTTGTCGCGTGATGGTCGTCGCGCCGACATCGAGCGCACCGCGGAAAATAAACGGGAAGCACAGCACGTTGTTGACCTGATTCGGATAGTCGCTGCGGCCAGTAGCAATGACCGCATCGCTACGCACCGCCCTAACCTCTTCCGGCAGAATCTCAGGCGTCGGATTTGCGAGCGCGAGAATCAAAGGCCTCGCGGCCATCAGTTTCACCATCTCCTGCGTCAATACGCCGCCCGCACTCAATCCCAAGAAAATATCTGCGCTGCCGATGACTTCGGCCAACGTGCGCGCAGGAGTAGGCTGTGCGAAACGCGCTTTCTCCGGATCCATCAGCTCCTGTCGTCCCTGATAGACAACGCCCGCCAGATCGGTCAACCACACATTCTCGCGCGCAAGGCCTAGATCCAGCAACAAGTCAACGCACGCCAATGCCGCGGCGCCGGCACCGCTGACGACCATCTTTACTTGCGCAATGTTCTTGCCGACGACCTGCAATCCGTTGAGGCAGGCGGCGCCGACGATAATGGCGGTGCCGTGCTGATCATCATGGAAGACCGGAATCTTCATGCGGCGACGCAGTTCGCGCTCCACGATGAAACATTCCGGGGCCTTGATATCCTCCAAATTGATGGCGCCGAAGGTCGGTTCGAGCGCGGCAATGATCTCGATCAGCTTTTGCGGATCGCGCTGCTCGATCTCAATATCGAAAACATCGATGCCGGCAAATTTCTTGAACAGCACCGCCTTGCCTTCCATGACCGGCTTGGCCGCTAACGGGCCAATGGCGCCGAGGCCAAGCACCGCGGTGCCGTTGCTGATGACGCCGACCAGATTACCGCGCGCGGTAAAGCGAAAGACATTGAGCGGGTCTTCGACAATTGCCTCGCAGGCGGCAGCTACTCCCGGCGAATATGCGAGCGCCAAATCGCTTTGGTTCAGCAGCTGCTTGGTGGCGGTGACCGATAACTTTCCCGGTGTGGGAAACTCATGGTAGTCGAGCGCTTGCTTCTTGAGCGCATCCTGAATTTCGTCTCTCTTCATATAGCGCGTTGCACGACTGGCTCGGCGCTTATTATAGCCGCTCGTGCCTAAGGATGCGCGCGGCTCTGGCGGCTGGGTCGATCGCCGCGCTTCGTGGACCGCGAGCCCATTGCATAGGTAAATACATGCGTGAATTCCGCGCCCAACAGAAAAATCTGTGCGGAATAGTAAATCCACAACAGCAGCACCATGATGGAACCCGCCGCTCCGTATGCCGAGCTAAATGAGCTGCGGCCCAGGTATAGCCCGATCAGCAGCTTGCCGACAGAAAACAGGCAGGCGGTCACCAAGCCGCCGATCCAGACGTCTCCCCAAGCGATGTCCTCACGCGGGACATACTTGTAAATCATCGCAAATAGCACCGTGGTTAAGCCCAGGCTCAAGACAAGATCCACAGGCGGCAGGATTACGCTCCACGGCACGAACGTTCCGAGCCAGGCGCCCAGCGCCGCGAGCGCTGCGCTGAAGATCAGCGATACCATCAAAAGGAAGCCGACTCCGAGAATCAGGCCGATCGATAACATGCGAGAACGCAGTATTCGCCACCAGGCCCCGCTCTCCTTCTGCGGGGACTTCCAAATGTAGTCGAGCGTATTTTGCAGTTCGCCGAATACGCTGGTGGCGCCGACCAGCAGTGTCACGACGCCAATGGCCGCGGCGACGCCTTTCAGGCCGCTCTGGTGAGCGTTTGAAAGCAGGCCTTGTACGGCGGCGGCGCCGGTGTCGCCCAGCAGGGCGCGCATCTGTCCCAGTACCTGGGTTTCGGCAACGTGGGGGCCGAAAATCGAGCCTGCGACCGCCATCGCTATGACCAGAATCGGCGCGATCGAAAACAGGGTATAGAACGCCAGCGCCGCGCCGAGACTCGACGCATTGTGTTTCACCCACTCGGACACCGTATCGCGTGCGACACCCCACAGAATGTGCATTGTTCTGCCGCTGCGCGGTCTTGGTGATTGCCTCGACATGGAATTCCACCTTGTAACGCCGCGAGACGCTGCGACAGCGGAGGATGCCCCCGCAACGCGTCGGCAATGACCTACGAGCAGGCCCAGCCGGCTCTATTGGCTGGGTTGCTCTGGTAATTCAGTAACCTGCTGTTCCGGTTTTTCCGGACGATGAGACCGACCGTCAAGGAGCCGCAATGGAGAGGCAAGCGATCTTTTTGGGCCTCAAACGGCTTCCTCGGGAGCTGAGTGGTTTCGCGATTGAAGCGTTTTTCACCTTTGCGGCGGCGGCATCGGACGCTGTTTGACCATCAGTATCTTGCATGCGAGACGATCGATAACAGCGCAAAGCATAGTAGCAAGCTCACTCTTCGCGATTCGCTCATTGATCTGCCGTCGAAGGAATCGGCGCCTATCGGTCCGGGCGCGTTGAATATCCTTCAGGGTAATGGCTTGTGAGCTGTGTTCTGAGCTGATCGCGCGGCACAGGAACCGCCCACGGTGAAAAATCCGTATTTCGGCGAGATCGCGGGGACGGTAACGAATAGTGACCGACTCCCCGACATAGGCGGCCAGCGTGGACTCCATATATCGCACGCCCTGGAAGTGGATGCCGCCGCGGCGCACCAGGCGCTCCTGGGCCACCGTGACCAGCAACAAGTTCAATTCTTCCCGTGTGTCGAGCATCCCGGACAGCCAGCCCGTCCTGAGCCGAGCAACTTGGGGAGGTCAGCCGGTTTCGCTATGCACTCTGGCGTTGTAAGTACCGACGAAGAACGTGCCGATGGTGCGATCGAGGTCAGACAGCGACAGGCGCGGCGGTGTCGCGCGCTTTCCATGGATCAGACTGCCGGGCAACTCCGTGAGCAGTTCCGTGTTCAATGTGCCAAACAGTGGCTCCACTTTCCCTCGCCCCTGAGGACGCGCGATGCCGGAATAGATCAGCTGGAATTTTAGATCCACGGCAATCTTCAGTCACATCCGCAAGCGGAAAGTGGCCGCGCACATGCGCTATATGATTTGTATCGCGCTAGTGCTACTGCCTGCCGGGCTTTCTCGTACGCTTGGCTTTTCCTATCTTGATAGCATATTGTATCAAGCCTGGCTGAGGCGCAGAGGAACAGAATGCCGCGTTAAGAATCGCCGCGGGCATCGGATCTTAAGGGCGGCCAATTGCCCAAGCTAAGCTCATCAACAGAGGGAAATTGTCAACCTCGTGAAGAAATGAACGAAGACTGCGGCCGAGGCCGCCCGCCTATTTGGCGTCCATCTGGGCACCGTCTCGAGGCGGCTGCAGCGAGGATCACCGCGAAGACCATACTTGCAGCGCTTACCTGGGTCGGTGTTTTGGTGGTTGGGTCAGCGACGCTTGCGGCATCGGTGGCACCCGACACGATTTTATTCAACGGCAAAATATTTACCAGTGCCCCGGATCACTCGTATGTCCAAGCTCTCGCGATTCAAGGCGATCGGATCGAGGCGATAGGTGATTCAAAGCGGATTAAGCAGCTTGCGGGTCCACGAACTCGGCTGATCGACCTAGGCGCACGCACGGTAATTCCCGGACTGAACGACGCGCACAATCACATGCATATCAGTCCCAACGATACGCTCGAGATGCAACTTCAAAGCCCGAATCCGAGCTGGCCTGAGATGCAACAAGCAATCGCCGTGGCCGTGCCCAAGGCGCCGAGAGGAAGCATCCTTTTGGCGACGATTGGGGGAACGATATTTCTAAATCCAGAAGTCGACCGCAGTACGCTCGACAAACTGTCTCCTGATCATCCGCTGATTCTGACGACATTTACTGGACATGGGGCGATCTTAAACACTGCGGCACTGATTAGGGTGGGAATTCAGGAGAGCCAACCAAACGCGCTGGGTGCTCGCTATGAACGCTCCGCGGACGGAAGGCTCAACGGAGTCCTGCGTGAATATGCAACCCTTGAACTTGCCCGCAAAATCGGGAACCTTACGAGCGATGCAGACGCGATCGTTGAATTGCGAGATACCTTGGCGGATGCAGCGAAGCGCGGCATTACGACCCTACAAGTTATGTCGGAGAAGATGACCCCTGCTCGATATGTTGATTTGCTGGACAAGGTTCCGACGTCCATTCGGATACGTATCATGCGGATGCCGGGAACGACGCTCAATGGACGAAATATTGAAGAGGGCCGCACTGCCCTGCGTAATCCGGCCCCGCTCATCACAGTTAGCGGCACGAAGTGGCTGCTGGATGGAGTTCCTTTCGAAGGCACCTTTGCCCCACGTCAACGAGCGGACGATAGCGCTGCAGATGTCAACAAGCCATTCTTCGGCGACCTACAGATGACATTTCCGGTGAAAGAGCTCGATGCGATGCTGCGCGAGACCTTGCAAAGCGGTGATCAGTTGCTCGTTCACATCAGCGGTTATCCCGCGTCCGTAGCGATGCTCGACGCGATGCAAGCGGCCGGTGGTAAGACTGTATGGGCGGCACGTCGAGTGCGGTTCGAGCACGGGGACGGACTTTTACCATCACTGATTCCTCGGGTTAAAGAAATGGGCATCGTCGTCGTCGAGCAGGGCGCTCATCTGGATATGTCCCCCTTTGGACCTGAATTTATGCCTCGGATTCGAGCCGAGAAGTCGCAGCCCTTGCGATCTCTATTGGCGGCGGGAATCCCTGTCGCGCTGAGTTCAGATGACGACGGTGTGTCCAACCCTTTCCTACAAATTATGCTCGCGGCCAGCCATCCGAACCGACCCTCTGAAGCCATCTCTCGAGAACAGGCCGTAATCGCATACACGCTGACATCGGCATATGCCGAGTTCGCAGAAAAGAAAAAAGGAAGCCTGGAACCCGGAAAGCTGGCTGACCTCGCGGTCCTATCGCAAGATATATTTTCCGTTCCACTGAACGAATTGCCTACGACCGTAGCCGTCTTAACTATGGTTGGCGGTCAGGTGGTATACGACGATCACCACCTTACCAGTCGGTAATTCAGACCGGGTCGCCACCCCGGGCGGCGGCAATAGCTACATTAAACCGAGATGTATAAATCTTTTTGGAGTTGCGACAGCTTATTCCGTTTTGGAGCAAACACCACACACCGTCTGTTAGATCGAGTCTGAGCCAATACAACTAGGTACGGCGATAGTCCTCGTATCCGACACCTAGACGCCTGAAGGCTTGGTCGTGGCCTAGCACGACGGATTTCATACATTCGGCGATTGCTGCTTGCCAGGCGTCGTTTTCTCCCATTCGCTTGGCGGATCGCCTTTGCAATGCCGCTGCTGCTTCAGCTTGGGCCCGATGGATGCCCTGCCAACTGTAGCGAGAAAGATAGCCCTTGACCCGCTCTGGTTCTTCGGCGCCTTCCAGCACCTCGGCCAATGTAATGGGCGTGATCCAGAGGCGCGCTCGCGGGTTGGACTTTAGCCAGTTCAACGCCGGGCCGTATTCACCGTCCGCTATTTCATTGAGCAGATCGATGATGAAGGATGAATCGAGAAGATACGTCATTGACGCGGCACGCGCAGCCGCACATCCCCCATACGCTTTGCAGCGTCAGCTAAAACATCGGCGGCAGTATCAAAGGGCTGCTCCCGAATGAGCTTGCGCACGAAGCTCGCCTTTTTCATGCCAGCGCTGCGCGAGCGACGGGCGAGGAGCTTTTCCTCTTCGGCTGTAAGTCGTACTGTCAGAATGGCCATTAGCGCCATTCTAGATGTAGGTCATTTGTATGTCAAAGATAACAGGCGCCATTGCCTTTACGTAGCAACATCTTGAGTAGGTGTTGCAGAGATGACCACATATTCACATTCTTGGGTTCAATACCAACCGCCAATTGATTGAATTCGGTCCGGCGACGGACAAGATCGCCGCTCGCATCCGATCTAGCGGGCGCCGCGGGCAACCATGGCCTGCTGATCGAACCCTTGCAGCGCCAGGCTACTTCGCGGAGAGGTCGGCATAGTTTCGGTTTTCAAGCTTCAATCGGGTCAAGCCTCTAAAATCGGGGAGGGTTTGCCCGGTCCGAACGCGCATGTCGTGGCAGTCGATCCGCATCGCACTTGAGTTAATTCTGACTATGACGAAGCACGGCGCCAATTCCTGTAATGGTGACCGAAAATATTTATGTGTGGGGGTTTCTGGCAGACGGGAAACCTGTCATCGACACCGGGGTGGATGTATTGTGTAGTTGTGGATGCGGAATTCAAAGCCTGGTTTGTCCGTGAAATTCTCGCGCATGAGGCAGCGTTGACTCGCTTCCTCAGGCGCTCTTGGCTGAACTCGAGGGACGTTGCGGACTTGTGCCACGACGTTTATATCAAAGTGATGGTAGCTAGTGAACGACAACGGCCACTGTCACCCAAAGCCTTTCTCTTCGCCACGGCCAGGAACCTCTTGGTGGATCGCGCGCGCCGCAACCAAGTCATTCCCATAGATCTATTACAGGATGCGGACTCTGCAAACGGCTTTGTAAACGAGATCTCGGCAGAACGAGCCGCGGGAGGTCTGCAATATCTTCTGCGCTTGACCAAAGCGTTCGAGGCGCTGCCTGACCGGTGTCGTGAGGTCGTTTGGATGCGCAAGATTGCTGATATTCCGCAAAAGGAGATCGCTCAACGCTTGGGTGTTGCGGAGGCTACCGTCGAGGCGCATCTCGTGCGAGGCATGCGCATGCTGACACAGCTTTGGCATGCCGAAGAAAATGACGGGGAGATTAAAGCGCGGAGGAAGGGGGTGAGCCATGAGGGAAAATATGCAAAGTAACCCCACTCGTGAAGAAACTGAAATCGCAGCGGCCACTTGGGTTTTAAGACGCAATGATCCGGCATGGTCTGACAAGGATGATGTGGAACTCGACCAATGGCTGGCTGCATCGCCGGGCCACCGCGTCTCCTTCATCCGCTTAGAGTCGACATGGACCGATACCGATCGGCTGAAAAGCATCGGCGCCGGACTTCCTAAAGGGCAAACTCCGCCGCGCGGAGCGATCGAGCAATCGCCGTTTTTTAAGATCAAGCAGACCGAGACCGAAACCATAGTCGCGGTCGCCGAGGCTGCGCCGCTAGTGGCGCAAGCGCTCAGAACACGGGCCGGTCCATTCGTCGTCGCCGCCGGCCTCCTTCTCGCCGTTGCCGGTGGCGTGACGATTAGCATGAGTCTCGCTGGCCGCGGGAGCAGTTTCAGCACGTCCGTAGGAGGTCTTTCGATCATTCCTACACAGGATGGATCGGTCGTTACCTTAAACACCGATTCGAAAATTGAAGTTCGCTTCACCGCACAAGAGCGCCACATCGAACTGGACAAGGGTGAGGCCTTTTTCGAAGTCGCGAAGGACCCCGCCAAGCCTTTCGTCGTCTACGCGGGAAAGCAACGCGTGGTTGCGGTGGGGACTAAGTTTTCGGTGCGACTCAACTCTGACACGGTCCACGTCGCGGTCACCGAGGGCAAGGTTCGGCTGGAATCTAATCCTTCTATTTCTATACTAGATGAGCGCGCAGGTGCCGGCGACAGCCTCGTGGCTGGCACGGTCGCTGACGTGAAGAACAGTCGTATCAGCGTCGAGCAGCGGTCCATTCCCGAGATAGAGCAGACACTGAGCTGGCGCACCGGCTACATCGCCTTGAATGGCACGCCGTTGGCCGACGCGATTGCCGAGTTTAATCGCTACAATACCCGGCAGCTCCTGATCGGCGACGCATCGCTCGCTGCGCTCAAAGTCGAAGGCAATTTCCGCTCAAATAACCTCGACGGTTTCATTCGGCTTCTCGAACAGGGGTTCGAGGTCAATGCCGGGGAATCCGAGGACGGACGCATCGTCCTAAAGCGAAACTAGCCGCGCGCATACAAGGAACTTCCCGCCTCATTCGTCTTAAGTAGCTAACCGACATCTATAACGTCTCTCGGGGAACAGACGATGAACAAAAGGCTCACACAAGCGCTGCAAATCGCGCTTACCGCGACGTTGATTGGGATTGCGCCTATCTCAGGCGTTCTAGCGCAAGCACCCGCGGAATCGACTACGTCCATTTCCATTCCGGCGGGGGATTTGCACACGGCGCTTAAAGCGCTGGTTCGGCAAACCGGCGCTCAGTTGCTATATGACCGCAAGAGCGTAGAGGGACTACGCACCAAAGGCGTGCGGAGTGCAAAAACGGCAGAGGTCGCAATCAAGGCGTTGCTGGAGGGGACGGCGCTGACGATGAAAACCGACGCCAGTGGCGCGATTTTGATTGCGCCGCCGACCGCGCGGCAGCGTGTCTCGATTGATCAGGACAGGTCCTCAAAGCGGGAGGATGGCGCTTCTTCCGAAGATCGGCTTGCACTGGCTCAAACGGACAGTGGGCAAGATCAGCGCTCTACCGCAGCAGTAATTCCAGAGCAGGCCAGTGCAGCTGCTACACGCCTAAAGTCCAGCGACCTTGAAGAAATCATCGTCACCGCCCCGCGCCTGGAGGCGACTGCGCGTGCTGAGGAATTCAGGGCGCCCAATCTGATCAACGTGCAGTCGGCCGAGCAGATCGCCAAGTTCCCAGACTTCGATGCGGCAGAGGCCGCCGCTCGCGTGCCCGGAATTTCGCTCACCAGCGACACCGGCGAGGGTCGCTTCGTCAATATCCGCGGCATCGACAACAACCTGAACGGCACGACCTTTGGCGGAGTCGTGCTGCTGAATACGCAGCCGCAAGGCACGCTCTTCGGCTCCGGACGCGGGGTGGAACTGGACACCATCCCAGTGGGCTCAATCGATCGAATCGTAATCACCAAAACCGGACTACCAGACCACGATGCCGAGGGCTTAGGCGGCTCGATCGAGCTCACGCCGCGCTCGGCCGCCGCGATCAAAAAACCTCTCTTCGCTGAAGTGACACTTGGCGGCGGCTATGAGCCCCTGCGGGCCCACAACTACACTCCGATTCGCGCCGACGTGACGATCGGCGGCCGCTTCGGTCTCCCGGGAATGGGGTCATCCGGCGGTTTTGTTACCGACTCAGAACCCTTCTCATTCGTCCTCACCGCTTCCAAATACGACGATAAGCGTGCCGTCGACGACATTGAACCGTTCTACGCCGTGGATGCGGGGTACCCGGACACATCGTCGCGGGCGGAGAAGGTGCTCGATTCGATAAATTTCCGCCGTTACAACTACCATCGGCGGCGCTCCGGCGTGGGCGGTGATTTCGAGTTCCAGCCGAACGAACGCAACCGGTTCTATCTACGCGCCAACGTGGCCGGCTATATCGAAAGCGTCAACAATCAGCAGTTCCACTACACGAATCTGGAATTCGACGCGAATGGGCAATTCCTGGATCCCAATGGCGACCCGGCACTCGGCACGGCGCTGGTTGATCCAAACAATCCAAAAGGTTTTTTGGCGCCAGCTGCTGGAACGCAGTTGTCGCAGCGCAGCGAGGAGGAAACCCATCGCAACACCGTGGTGGCGATCGGCGGCAAGAATGACATTTCGCGATTCACGCTGGACTATCAGGTCGCCTACTCGCGCGCGATCTTCAGCAAGGACAACGACTACAATCCTTTCTTCGGCGGCCCTAGCGCCTCCCTGGCCTACGACAACACCACTGACGTCAGATATCCGAAGTTCAATATTCTGGATGGCACGGATCCGCACGATCCTACCAAGTACAATCTGCTTTTCTTGTTCAACGCCCAGGATCAGTCAGTTGATTATGAATGGTCGGGACAGGCCAATCTTGGCTTCCCGGTCCATCTGATCAACGACCAGGATCGGTTGAAGTTTGGCGTGAAGGTTCGACTGCGTAACAAGTTCGACAGACCGACCACGCAAACCCTATTTCCGACCGTCCCGGTGCCGCTTACCAATTTCATCGGAGCGGGTCCATTCACCAACTTCTATGGTGGCCGCTACAATATCGGCGTCAATGTCGATGCCGTCAATTTCAAAAATTTCTTCCTCAACAATCAAAATCTGTTTATGGAGAACGTTGCCGCAGATCAGGCCGGCGACGCTGGCGCGTTCTTCCGCGCCAAGGAAGACATCTACGCAGGCTACGGACAATATGAGACCACGATGGGCCCTTGGGGGTTGCTAGCCGGTGTGCGGGTGGAGCAGACGAACGCCACCTATGCCGGCAACGTCGTTACCACCACACCGGACCCGGTCGATCCGGTCAACAATCCGCCGACTAGAATCATCACCCCGACCTCCAAGGCGCACGACTACATCAATCCGTTCCCGACGGCCCAATTGCGCTATCAGATCAATCCGGAAATGATTCTGCGCGCGACTTATTCGACCGGCATCGGCCGGCCCGGCTTTACTCAGATCGCGCCCACCACTCAGGTCATCCTGGGCGTGTTTCCAACCTCTGTCGCCAAGGGCAATCCGGACTTGAAGCCGATCACCGGCGACAACTTCGACCTATCCTACGACTACAACTCGCACAACTCTCTCTTTTTGCACCTGGGTGTCTTCGACAAGGAGATCAAAAATTACGTCGTCGGGCGCAGCATTCTCGGCCCGTTCCCCGGCGTCGTGGGCGAGGCCTTGGTCACCACCTTCGTCAACGCCCCCACTGCGTACGTTCGGGGGGTGGAGGCGTCCTATACCCAGACTTTCAATTTCCTGCCCGCGCCCTTCGACGGCCTCGGCGTGAACGGCAATGTCACCCTGGTCGATTCCAGTGTCCTGCTTCGCGAGGGAGAAAAGCACCTGTTGCCGGCCACATCGAAAGTCACCGCCAACGCCTCGATCTTCTACGACGCGCATGGCCTGGACATCCAATTGTCGGCGCAGGAGGTGGGCAGGAGCCTCTCCACCATCGGTGCCGGACCTCTGACTGACGTCACCCAAGCTGCGCGCCTGACCATGGACCTCACGTCGAGCTACAAGATCCGCGACTTCATCCAGGTCTACTTCAATGCCAAGAACCTGCTGAATACACCGCTGCGATTCGACGAGGGCCGTTCTGATCGGCCGATTCAGCGGGAGTTCTACGACGTCACGCTGGAAACCGGTGTGCGCCTGCAGTTCTGACGCGCTAGAGAGGAAACGGATTGTCCGTCGTTACGACGGACGACTTGCCGGGCGGATGCTTTGCGTCGTTCTTGGAGACCCCACGGATCGCACGTAACGATAAGCCAGGGCTGGCAGCACAAACAAATTGAGCAGCGTTGAGGACAATAGCCCGCCCAGCACCGTGATCGCCATGGGCCCTTCGATTTCTTGACCAGGCCGGTCGATGCCGAACGCCAGGGGCGCCAATCCCAACGCGGTGACCGCTGCAGTCATCAAAATAGGCACAAAGCGTTCGTTGGCGCCGCGTACAACTAAGCCGACATTCCACGTGGCGCCCTCCATCTCTACCAGATGTTCGTAGTGCGCCAACTGCAATATGGCATTGCGTGCGCTGATGCCAAAGACCGTCACGAGCCCGACCACCGATCCTAATGAGATGCCGATTCCGGTGAGCGCAATGGCTAAGACGCTTCCGATCAAGCTAAACGGCAGGTTGGCCAATACCAGCCAGCTGTTCGCAGGCCAATGAAACGAGACGAACAGAATAAGTATGATCAAACCCAGCGCTAGACAGGAATAAATCAGCAGCTCATTGCGCGTTTGCGCCTCTGCCTCGGCGGCGCCGGTAAACTGGATGAATACCCCCTTCGGCAGCACGACCGACTTTGCGATCGCCTGTTGTGCTTGTTGAACGATTTTTTGCAAAGATCCTTTGCCGACGTTGAAAGTCACGCTGACACGACGCTGACCGCCGTCGTGCTCGATGCTATAGCGATCCTGGGTCACGGATAGGCGGGCGATCTGCGACAGCGGCACCGGCCCCGCCGGGCTCGTGATCATCAACTTCGCCAATTGGCTGGGTTTATGGCGCGAATCGTCGGGCAACAACAGCACCACGCTCACTGTCCGCATGTCCTGAAACGTCTGCCCCACCAGGGCGCCGGCATAGGCTGACTCGACGGTATCCAGAACGTTTTGGACCTTGAGTCCGGTCGCCGCCAAGGCCTGCGGGATCAATTCAATCGCGATGGCCGGTGTGCCGCCCTGGTGCTTGAATTGCAGATCCACGATGCCCGAAATCTTGCCCAGCACCGCCGTTATTTTGTCGCCCGTGGCGTCAAGCGCCGCCAAGTCATCGCCGAATACCTTGATTGCGACCTGCGCGGTTTCTCCGCTCAAGCTTTCGCTGATGCGATCGCCCAGGAAGGTCAACACCTCGCTTTGCAGGCCGGGGTAATCGGACAGAATTTTGCGTAGCTCCTGCTGCGCTTGATGCTGATCGACCGTGGCATCGGGCTTGAACTCCACATGAAATTCGCTGCGGTGAGGACCCCACGTGTCTTCGCCGAGTTCGGCACGGCCGACTTGCTGCTCGATGGTCGAAACATAGGGCAACGCCAAAACCTCCGCACTGATTTTCTTGCCCATGTCGAGCATGGCTCCCAAGGAGGTTCCGGTCGCGGCACTCGATACCTGTAATACGAAATGTCCTTCGCGAAAATCGGGCATGAATGTACCGCCGAGAAACGGCAGTGCAGCGAGTGCGGCCACCACCAACGCGATGAGCAGCACCGCGATCATTCGAAAATGCTTAGTCACGCCGCTGACCGCGGAACCCTGCCAACGCTTCAGGCGCACCAGCCACCGGGGTTCGGGGCGCGCATCGTGGCGCCTGAGAAACAGTGCGCACAGTGCCGGGGTCGATGTCATCGCCACCAGCAGCGAGGCGAGCACCGCAAAGATGAAGGCTAATGCCAGCGGGCGCACGAAGTGACCTTGTACGCTGGAGGTGAAAAGTTCTGGCAGGAACACTGCAACCACCACAGCGGTTGCATAGATAACCGGACCGCGCACTTCGAGAGATGCTTCGAGCACGACGGCAAGCCTAGGCTTAGGCTGGGGTAGCGCGCCGTTTCCCCGCAAACGCCTTAGGATATTTTCTATGCCGATGATGGCATCATCAACGAGCACCCCGAGGGCGACCGCAAACCCGCCCAGCGTCATGGTGTTGAGCGTCAGACCCATTCGATCGAGCACCGCGATCGCCGCCAACAAAGACAAAGGAATCGCGGTGAAGGCAATGAGGGCCGCGCGCATGTCCCGAAGAAACAAATACAGAACGGCCAAGATCAGAATGGCGGCGATCACCAACGAATCTTTTAGATTGCCCAATGCTCGCTCGATGAAATTGGCGGGCCTATGCAGGGCAGGATACAGGGTGATGCCTTGCGCCTTTAGCGCCGGCGCCAAATCATTCAACGCCTTTTCGACCGCCAACGTAGCCGTCAGCGTGTTGGCGCCGTATTGGCTGGCGAGGGACAGCATCACACCAGGCTTTCCCATGACCAAAGCATCGCCAAATTTGAGCGCCGGCGCCATTTTTACCTGCGCCAGATCGCGAAGCAGGATGGGCGTGGAGTTGCGCTCGATCACCACCGCCTGGCTGATGGCATCGATGTCAGGATGCGGTGTCGGCGACATGAGAAGCACGCGTTGCGCGGCAAGATCGATGAATCCCGCGCCTCTAATCGGCAACGCCGCATGCGCGGCGTCGGCCACTTCAGTCAGCGTAACGCCGAAGCTTGCGAGCTTAGCCATGTCTGGCTGAATTTGTATTTGCCGCACATCGCCGCCAAAGACCAGCACATGGGCGACGCCCGGCACGGCCAATAGCCGCGGCTTGATGATCCAATCGGCCGCGTCGCGCAGCGTAAAGGTATCAACTTTATCGGACAACAGGCCGATCTTGAGCAAATCCATGGTGCTCGAGACCAGCGGCGAGAGCTTGGGTGTGCCCACACCGGCAGGCAGGCTGCTGCCTAGCTCGGAAAGCCGCTCAGAAATGCCTTGCCGTGCGACGTGCACATCAACCCCATCGGTGAAGGTGATGGTCACCACCGAGAGTCCCGGAATGGATTCGGATCGAAGCGTGGCAAGCCCGGATGCTCCGTTGACGGCATTCTCGACTTGCTTGGTCACCAGTTGCTCGACCTGCTCGGGGGCAAAGCCCGGCGCCTCGGTCTGAATATCCACTTGCGAGGGAACAAATTCGGGAAACACGTCCAACGGGGACCTCATGGCACCCCAAGCTCCGAGTATCAGTGCGAACAGGCTCAACGCCGTAGCTGCGCCGAAGTGACGCACGCAAAGGCTGACAATGGCGCGCATCATGATCAGTCGGCTTCCGGACCGGAATTAGATTCCTGCGCGAGCAGTTGTGCCGCGCCGTTGATGACGACTTTGTCGCCCGGCTTGACACCGGCGGTGACGAAGTAGCCATCCTCGAACGGCTTTGCGGTATCTATTTGCGTTCTGACATAGATCCCGGGCTTCTCCTCGACATAACACCAATATTTGCCGTCGCTGATGATTGCGGCTGCGGACGGAACCAACGCACCCGATTGCGCGGCGCCGGTCGGCGCCCATACCAGAATCCTCTCGCCCTCACCCACATCTTTGGCATGCATTACTGCGAAGAAACTGCGTCCGGGAACGGTCGCATCGGCCGGGGCCGGCCAGGGAGAAGTCAATTTCCATCCCTTAGCGCCCGCAATCGTGCCGATGCGAGAAGCACGCAGGGTCTTGGGAGTAGCCCCTTGCACTGCGCCCAGTGGGAAGGTCACGCGAACCAGCTGAACGCTGCCGTTGGCCATTCCCTGCAACAGCGCCTGGTTTCCTCCCTTGCCCCACGGTGGATTTTGTCCATAGGTGGAGGAGAGGCGTTGTTTGGCCAACGTCAGCGCAGCGCTATCCACGGCGGCTTTTTCCGCTGCGCCTTCTTCTACATCCGCCGACATTGCGCCGGGAGTACCGGACAAGCGTTTGGTGCGCGCCAGAGCCGAATTGCTTTGCTTCGCGGTGGCCTCGGCGGTGGCAAGTTCCGCGACACCCGTCGCAATCGCTTCGTGCGCAATCACCGTGCCGTATCCTGCCGTTTCCTCTGCATGGTCGAGCGCTTTGATCGCTTCGGTCTGCAAACCGATTTTCTCGATTTGTTGCGGCGTCAGGGTTACCTCGCCCGCCGGTTTCTGGGCTCCCTTACCTTGCGCTCGCGCGGCATTGCCGCTCTTTTCATCCGGAGCCGCCTGCGCTTCGCTTGCCGCTTTCGGATCAGTGGGCGATTGTGTCTTGTGGCATCCGCCGAGCGCCAGCACGGCTGCACAGCCGGCGGCCGCCAACAATAATTGCAAGTTCATCGAAGTTCCTTGGGCGAAGACCGGGGCTCTTGCTCTTGCCAGCCCCCGCCAAGCGCTTTACAAAGCGCGACCAGCGCTTGCAAGCGTGCAAGCTTGTACTGACTGTATTGCTCGCGCGCCGTGTATAAGGTGCGTTGCGCTTCCAGCAGGGCGAGAAAATCTCCGGACCCAGCCTTGTATCGAAACGATGCCCCGTCGAAGGCGCTCGCGCTTTGCGACAGGTTCTCTTCCTGCAACGGCCGGGCATCTTCCAGGCGACGCAACGCCGACAGCGCGTTTTCAACATCCACCAGCGCGGACAGGATGGCTGCACTGTACGCGGCCACCAGTTCCTCCTCTTTGGCTTGAGCTTCGCTGCGCGCTGCGCGCAGACGCCCGCCATCGAAAATAGGTTGGGTGATCGAGGCGAGGAGACTCAAAGTCGGTCCGGCCCCGCTTAAGCTGATCACCGCGGCGTTCAATGTCGGATTTTGCAGCCCGCCGCTTGCCGTGAGCGTTAAAGACGGGAACAAAGCGGCGCGCGCGACCAGCAAGTCGGCATTGGCGGCACGCATATTAGCCTCAGCCATGGCCACATCGGGGCGGCGCGTCAGCAGTTCAGAAGGCAAGCCCGAACCCACTTGCGGCTCGCGCAGCGCATCGAGTGTTTGGCCCTGCACGGAAAACTGTTCCGGAGCACGCCCAAGCAGAATGGCAAGCGCAGCGAGCGCCTCGGCTTGCTGTTGCTGAAGCTCCGGTATCACGAGGGCAGCGGTTGCCACAATTGTTTTTTGGGTGGCAAGTTCCATCGGGTTGGATAAGCCCGCATCGTAACGGGCTTGGATCACCGCGAGCAGCTGGCGCGCGGCATCGACGTTATCGGCGGCAATAGCCAGCCGATCGCTCAACGACAACACCTGAAAATAGCCGTTCGCCACGCCGGCGAGGGTTGTCAGCGCGATCGTGTCGCGATCGGCTTTTGAAGCCTGCGCCAACAAGCCCGCGGATCGCGCGGCCGCCCGATTCTTGCCCCAGAAATCAACTTCGTAATTCGCGGACAGCAGCCCCGCCCAATCAGTTTCATGCGCAGTGCCATTGGCGGAGTGCCCGGCGAGGTAGTTCGCATTTCCGTTGGCATCGACGCTCGGCAGAATGGCGGCGCCGGCTTGCCGCGCCCGAGCGTCGGCCTGTCTGACACGGGCTCGCGCCATCGTCAGATCAAGATTGTTGCTCGCGGCTTGATCGATGAGCGTTTGCAATTCCGGGCTGCCGAAGCCTTCGTACCACTCTTGGCTCGGCCATTTAGCGAAAAGCGTTGTTGTAGCATGTTCGAACGCTTGGGGTAGCACCTGCGCCGGCTGCTTGGTTGCCTGCAGTGCGCAGCCGCTGCATGTAGCTCCCACTAAAAACCACTGTGCAAATTTGCCCAACAAGCAAATGCTCCTCCGCTACGCTCGTTCACAGATTAGTGATCGCCGCAAACGCTAGCACACGTCGAAAGGCACGATTTATACAGTTTCGTATACAAGCATCGTCCGTCTTGCGTGGTATAAATCGTGCGCCGCGACTGGTCGGTTGTTTGGAGGAATGCACGCCATGATCTTCAATCTTTCAGATAATGCGCGCTGTATCGCGACTGCTGCGGCCGCCACGCTCGTGGGCGGCATAATTTTCGGCACCGCTTACGCTCAGACAAAACCGGCGGTGGTGTCGCAGTGGACGGTTGGGGGAGAGGGCGGTTGGGACTACCTGACGCTTGATTCGACCGGCTCGCGGCTCTTCATTAGCCGCGGCACGCACATCGACGTGCTCGATACCAGTTCGGGAAAGAGCGTCGGCTCGATCCCCAACACCAGTGGCGTGCATGGCATCGCGCTCGCGCCGGAACTCAACCGCGGATATAGCAGCAACGGTAAGGGCGACAGCGTCACCGCATTCGATCTGCATTCATTGCGTTTCATCCAGGAAGCGCCGGTTTCTGGTCACAATCCCGATGCCATTCTGTACGACCCGGTGAGCAAACACCTCTTCACCTTTAACGGTCGCAGCAAAGATGTGACGGTGCTCGATGCAGAGTCTCTCGCCGTGTTGGCTACGCTACCGGTACCGGACAAACCTGAGTTTGCGGTGACGGATGGGGCGGGCAAAATCTATCTCAACATTGAAAGTGAACCGGGTCAAATGGTCGTGATCGACAGCCGCAAGGCCGCAGTCACAGCAACCTGGCCCTTACCCGGTTGCAACAGTCCGAGCGGGCTTGCACTCGACAACAAGCACCACCGCCTGTTCTCGGTATGCGACGACAAAGTCATGGCCGTCACCGATGCGGTGAGCGGCAAGCAAGTCGCCAAGGTCGCTGTGGGCGCAGGTCCTGATGCCGCGGCATTCGACTCAAGTCACGAACTGGCCTTTAGCTCCAACGGTGAGGGCACTCTCACCATCGTGCGCGAGGAGACGCCTGATCGGTACCATGTGGAGCATACGGTGCCTACCAAGCGCGGCGCGCGCACCATGGCACTGGACGAAGCGAACCGTAAGGTATACCTCGTCACGTCTGATTTCGAGCCCGCACCGGCACCGACCAAGGAGCAGCCACACCCGCGCGCCGCACCCAAGGCTGGTACCTTTACAGTGCTTGTGATTGCCTATTAGGCTGGGGCAAAAGAAACACACACACTGAGGCCAGGATCGTTTCCAGTCAGCCTCAGGGTGGCATCGTGCAACTGAGCGATCGCGGATACCAGGCTAAGCCCTAAACCGCTTCCTGGCGTCGTGCGGCTGCCGTCGAGACGCACAAAGCGCGCCAGCACCCTGTCGCGCATGGCCTCAGGAATACCCGGGCCAGTGTCAGTAACGTACACGAGAATCTGAGCTTCCACGTGTGTTGCCCGAACACCGAGGTTGGTGCCGCACGGTGAGTGCAGGATGGCATTTTCGACCAGGTTGGCGAACAACTGCGTGAGGAGGTCGCGATCACCGAATACAGTTAGATTCGGCGCCACGGCTTCCTCAAGATGCTGCTGCTTCGCCTCGGCGGTAGGTCGATAGACTTCGGCCACGGTACCGAGCACCTCGCTGAGGTTCACCACGGTAAAAGCGGCGCGCCGAGCGCCGCTCTCCAGCTGCGCAATCCGCAGCAAGGCGCCGAACAGGTGCAGAATAACGTCGGTCTCGCGGCACGCCTCGACCAGCGTGCCACGCAGACTGGCTTCTCCGAGGTGCGACCGCTGTGCCAGTTCCAGACGATTGCGCAGACGCGTCAGCGGTGTGCGCAGATCATGCGCGATGTCGGTAGTGACTTGGCGCAACCCATTCATCAGCATTTCGATTCGATCGAGCATCGAGTTGATGCTGAGTGCAAGGTGATCGAACTCATCACCGGTACTATGCGAAGCCACTCGCTGCTGCAAGTCGCCCTCCATGATGTTGCGGGTGGTGCGG
Source organism: Gammaproteobacteria bacterium (assembly GCA_041690895.1). Lineage (GTDB taxonomy): Bacteria > Pseudomonadota > Gammaproteobacteria > Steroidobacterales > Steroidobacteraceae > Bog-1198. Next base: position 93,594 of record JBEPVT010000004.1, on the reverse strand, counting down.
CTGATGATCTCAATTTTCTTCATGAGGCGACGGCTCATAAGCAAACCGCCGACCAGCGCCAAGAGAATGGATGCGCCCAGCACCCACAAGAAGGACTTGGCGACGAACTCCTCCATCTCGCGCAGCTGATACGTGCTCCAGCCGACGAACAGATAGTCGCCCGATACCGTCACGCCCTGTCCGCGAATGCCGGCGAAGGGCTCGCGCGCGGCATCGTGCGGCCGTCCCCACTCCCGTACGCCGGTTCGCGCCTCGGTTGCTGGCAAATTACCGGCGAGCACCTGACCGTGCGCATCCTGCAGCAGGTAATAGAACCCGGAGGGATGACGGGCCATCCCCTGCACTAGGGCACGCAGGCCCTCGGCCTCACCAGATTGCCCGTCGGTGATGACTTCGCTGATCTCACTCGCGACGCTGTCATCAATCTGGTGGCGCATGAAGCGGGTAGTCGACCAGAAAATCATGGCAAACAGCAGTAGAAATGTGAAGCCGGTCAATCCGGCATACATCAGCGCGAGCCGAAAGCTCGAGGTGCCAAATATTCTAGGTAGGCGCACGTAGGCAGTATCCGGTGCCACGCACAGTCTGAATCGAGGGCGTGGCGCCGCCTCGATCGAGTTTGGCCCGCAACCGGCTGATGTGAGTCTCCACCACACTTGTGTGCGGATCGAAGTGCAGTTCCCAGACATTCTCCAAGAGCATCGCGCGCGTCACTACTTGATCTTGGTGTTTCATCATATATTCTAAAAGACGAAACTCGCGCGGCAGCAAATCAATCTGTTCCTTGCCACGGCGCACAGTGCGCCTCAGTAGATCCATCTCCAGATCCCCGACGCGCAAGATAGCTTGGTAGATACCCTTTCGTGGTCGCCGCCCCAGCGCGGCCACCCGTGCGGTGAGTTCCGAAAATGCGAAAGGCTTGCTGAGGTAATCGTCCGCGCCGGCATTAAGACCGTTGACGCGATCATAGATGCCGCCAAGTGTTGTCAGGAATAAAACGGCCGTGCTGACTTGCGAGCTGCGTAACGCTTGCACGAGAGCCAGGCCATCCACATGGGGCAGCATCCAATCGACGATGAGCAAATCCCACTCCTCGCGGCTCGCTCGAGCTAGCCCCTCGCGACCATCGCCCGCCACCGACACTTCATGCCCTTCGCCGCTTAAACCTTGAGCAACGTATTGCGCGGTTTCCTGATCGTCTTCCACTAGTAAGATCTTCACTGCAACACCCCACAATACTCCGCGCGATGCGGGGAACACATCGACACCGGTGGAACATAGACATCCTCGACGTCACCGCTCAGACTGCCTAAACGAGGGTAATAGAACACGGTCGGTTTGTCGTCATGCATCTCAGCCAGACGAATAGGAAATCGCCGAAGCTTTTGCCCGTGGGAAGATGGGTGCTTACTTTCAGCCCCGAGAAGGAAGCAATAAGGGAGTTTAGCAACACCCGCCTCTGCCTAATTCAATTGAGCGGAAGGGTGCTCACGTCGTGACTTGCGCTACGACCTAATGGCGCGTAGGAATATTCCTAGAGGGGCGCTGATGCGCGAGCATTATCCCTGTTAATGCGCCGACCATCGCCGCTATGCCGGCTGCGCGGTAGGGCGCTCTGCGCACCAATGAATCCGCCTTGGCCCGCAAGCTTGCGCCGTCGTGATGGATCTCGGCCCTAAGATCAGCGACGAGTAATTTCACCACACCCGCACCCACCACAAAATTCGCGGAACTCCTGAGAAATGTTGCCAGGTCCATCATCAGTGGCGCTGCGAATGCACTGACCGAAGAATCGGGTGAATCTCCACAACCTTGGCCAGCCGAGGCGAGCTTGAGGAGCTTAAGACGCCGTTTTGATTGGCCGAGCGCCGAGTGTCGCCCAGGTTAAAATAGTATTCAAGGTGATGATGCGTTCGAACGAACAGAAACAGACTGCGGCGTTCCAATAAATGTTTGAGCATGATTAGGATATAGCCATCTGTTCTCATAGCAGTCTGTCATCCATGCTGCTCATTCTTTGTAGGACAGCTTGACGGCGTGGCGGACCCGCTGATTTGCCCTCTTGCCGCAGAAACGCAAGCACCAGCGTTTCTGCCTTGCGAGCGGAAGCCGCTGTCAGCTTCCCGTCTATGGTTTCGTGGATACTTCCGGAGCGCCAACTATCGAATACGGCGGGGTTGATGTACGACTTACGGCAGACTGCCGGCGTGTTGCGCAACTCGGCGGCAACTTGCTTAACGACCTCAGCGATCTTTCTTTTCAACGCAGTTTCGCTGGGGACCTCAGGAAGTGCGGTACGCGCCAGCAGAGTGATGGCGTGCAGCGTCGCGCCCCAGGTGCGAAAATCCTTCGCCGTAAAATCATTCCCCATCGCTTCACGCAGATAGTCGTTGACCTGGCCCGAGTCGATAGGACAGCGCTGGCCATCGTCGTTAATATATTGGAACAAATGCTGCCCTGGGATCTCCTGGCAGCGGCGCACGATTTTGGCGATGCGCTTATCATCGATCAGGATTTCGTGCTGCACTCCACCCTTGCCGCGAAAATTGAGCACTGCGCGCCCATCGCGGATAAAAGTTACGTGGCGGTTGCGAAGTGTCGTGAGTCCGAAACTCTTGTTGTCGCGCGCGTATTCGGTATTGCCAACCCGGATGCGAGTTGCATCGAGCAAACTGACGACTACGGCAAGCACTTTTTCGCGCGGCAAGCCCGCCAGCGCCATGTCGCGTTTGAGAACACGCCGCAGCTTTGAGAGCTGTTCCCCGAAGGCAACCATTCTCTCGAATTTAGCGCTGTCGCGAAGTTCACGCCATTCTGCGTGGTAGCGGTACTGCTTGCGTCCACGCGCATCGCGTCCGGTTGCCTGCAAATGTCCCCGCGGCTTCATCGTGATCCACACGTCGCGATACGCAGGCGGAATCGCGAGACTCGCGATTCTTTTCAGATCCTTTTCCGCGTCCAAGCGGCGATTTTCCGGCGTAACATAGCGGAAGCCTCGGCCGACGCGCAAGCGACGAATGCCAGGCTCGGTGTCGGACACATAAATGAGTCCCGCCTCGATGGCCATCTGTGCAGCTTCAGCCGCGCTGCCGCCGAGCCTGTCGCTCTCCTGTGCCGTTTTGAGTGTCATAGCGAATGGCTTTTAGCAGTTCGCCTGCCGCCAGACTATGGAAGAACTCCTACGGCGTGTAGGACCGGGGGTTTGCCTGTGCAATCTGCGACGCAGTTCAAGCGGCGAGTGTGACGCCCGTCGGTTAGCGCTCGAGGCTGCACGTGAGCAGCATCGCGATGTTGGCTTTTTTCTTTATTTACATAACGTTAGATGTCGAGGCGCGATTCACGAGACTCGCCACCGCGAGGCTACTTTGCGCGCGCACGCGGTGAGGCGTGCATCAAGTCTATCTCGCGCTTGCCTAGCTCGGTCAGCCTGAGTCCTCGTCCGTGCCCATCTTGAATAACCCATTTTCTTCCTAGCGCAAGCTTGAACAGACCTGCGCCCAAGGCTCCTCCAATGTGGGGTTTGCGTTCGCTCCAATCAAGGCAGGCAAAAGCGAAACGGCGACGCATGCAGCGCAGCGCATCGATATTGACACCGAGGCGGCGCAATCCTTCTGTGCCCTCTTTGGATAATTCATACAGGTTCTCGCTTTGCGCCGCCCATTGCAGCCAGCCGAGAGCCTGCATTCGGTCGTGAAGCGCGACGGCTATTTCGCCCGCCATGTGGTCGTAGCAGGTGCGCGCCGCGCGCAAGCGACTCGGCGTATTCGGCACGAAGCCTCGCGCGCTGCCGCCGGCTACTACACTCAACGCTTCGAGTGCTTGCGCGACATTCGCGTCCTTCAAGCTGTAGTACCGATGCTTGCCTTGCGCGACGACCTTGACCAGTTGAAAGTCTCTAAGGCGCGCCAGGTGCACACTGGCCGTTGAAGCACTGACCTCCGCGACAATTCCTAACTCCGTGCTGGTTCGAGCGCGGCCATCGAGCAGGCAATAGAGCATGCGGGAGCGCGCCGGTTCGCCGATCGACGCCGCAATCCCGGAGACTTGAGCATCCGAATTGTCTGCATCCATAGTTTGATCGTAGACGAAGTATGTCTGCAGGGCAAGCTGCAAAGTCCTACGTAGGTGCAATCCCACTTACATTCCAAATTAAGGAACTCCCAAGCTTCATTATGCCGTCGTTAGCGCGCGAAGCTCATCACTTCCTGCGCCATCAGATCAAGGACCTGGCCGACCCTGGGTACCAGACACCTGCCCTCTTCATCGAATACGGCTTCTGCTGAATTGATGGCAGCGCCCAACGGCGTTGGCCAGCCACGCAGCGCATGCACGATGTCCCGCAATGCGCTCAAAGTATTGATCGCGCCGGGCCATCCGCCGGCGGTGGCGATGCATCCGACCGCCCGATCGGTGAAGTACGGACGCGCATCCGTGCGCAAGTCCTCCGCATAATCCAAGGCGTTCTTGACCAGGCCCGAAATGCTGCCGTGGTATCCCGGCGAACCAATGACAATGCCGTCTGCGAGCGCCAGTTCCGCCACCAATAAACGCGCGCTCTCCCCGCGTTCCGGGTTCTCTGGTTGATACAGAGGCAACTGCAGAAGGGGACCGCTAATCAGCTTGGTACGCGCGCCCAACCGTTGTGCGGCGTTCAACACATGGCGCATTGCCCACTCCGTCGAGGAATTCGGACGAAGCGTTCCGCCGACGGCAACGATATACGGTGAGCTCACAGCAATAATCCTACACGCTCCGGTTTGATTCAGCGCGCCGGATTCGCGCGCGCGCCGAACGGCGGCTTTGCGAACCAGATGATGGGTATCAAGGTCAGAAAAATTAGCCCCATCAAGTTGAATACATCATTGACGCCCAAGGTGGATGATTGGCTGGAAATTACTTGATTGACGAATTCCGAGGCACCGCTGCCGGCGATGTGGTGAGCGCGGAGCTGAGCTTGGTACTGGGTCCACGGATGGGATGCGTTGCTGACGTGTTCGCTCAGCAAGGCATGATGGTAGTCGCTGCGGCGATTCCAGATCCACACCGTGACGGCCGTCGAAAAGCTTCCGGACATCGTGCGCACGAAGTTGCTGACGCCCGAGGCGGAGGCCAACTCGTTCGATGCCACGCCGGACATCAGGATTTGATTCAGCGGCAAAAAGAAGAATGCCATGCCCAAGCCCTGTAAAAAGCGCGGCGTGGCAAATTGAAAATAGCTGGCGCTGTCATTCAGCGTCGCCGTCCAAAAAACCGAAAAGCCGAAAACGCAGAATGCGAAACTGGCTGCCAGCCTTAGATTCAGCCGCATCATATTGCGGCCGACAATGGGCGCAATCAGTAGACCCAGCAGGCCGACGGGGGCAACAGCCAGTCCCGCCCAGGTCGCGGTGTATCCCACCGTCGTTTGCAGCCACAGCGGAAAAACAATATTGACCCCAGAGAATGCAAAAAAAGCCAGTGCCAAGGTGCAGGTGCCGACCCGAAAATTGCGCTGCGCGAACAGATGCAGATCCACGACCGGGTGCTTGTCTGTCAGCTCCCAAGGGATGAAAAATGCGACTGCAACGATCGCGGCTACGGCTGCCGAGAGAATCACGGGCGAGTTGAACCAATCCTTCTCGTTACCGTTGTCCAACATGAATTGCAGGCTGCCCACGCCGATCACCAGCAGCGCGAGCCCGACGACATCAATGGGCAACTTTGTGGTGTTTGACTCTCGATCACGCAGAATCGACCAACTCGCGATCGCCGAGAATGCGCCCACCGGCAGATTGATATAAAAGAGCCACGGCCACGAGAAATTATCAGTGATCCAACCGCCGATTATCGGTCCGAAAATGGGGGCGATCATAATGACCATCGACCACAGGCCAAGCGCCATGCCGCGCTTCTCGATCGGATAGTTGCGCAGCAATATGGCCTGGGCTACCGACATCATCGGGCCTGATACAAAACCTTGGACGAGGCGCGCGCCCACCAGCATGGGAAGGCTGTTGGCAACTCCGCAAACGGCCGAAAAAACCATGAACAGGACAATCGAGGTGACGAAAGTTCTGACCTCGCCGAAGCGACGGGCGATCCAGCCGGAGAGCGGCTGCATGATCGCGGCGGCAAGCATGTAGGAACTGACCGCCCAAGTCCCCTCCGACGGCGTGACGCCCAAGCTCCCGGAAATAGAGGGCACGGAGACATTGACGATGGTCATGTCAAGGATCTCCATGAACGAGGCCGTTGCGATCGCGACGGTGAGGAAAAGCAGCTTGCCACCGTGCAGGGGTGGGTATTCGCTGGCGATCGCCGGCTGCGCCGAATCAGCCATGGGCACCCTTTGCGCTAGTGATCAATGCCCAGATTTCGGCGCACTACCGCATCTGCCTCGGCATTGGCTTTTTCCAGATCTTGCGTATAGACCCGTGTGTCGCCCACTGGTCTCTCGCTCGCCTGCGTCGCCAATACCGGTCCGTCCCGCGACGTCGTGTCAACCGTAACGGTGGCGGATAGTCCGACGCGCAGCGGCGATTTGATCAGGTCGTTATCATCGATGATGATTCTTACCGGCACGCGCTGCACGACCTTGATCCAATTGCCCGAGGCATTTTGCGGCGGCAGCAATGAAAATGCGGCGCCCGTCCCCGCCGACATGCCCTGCACATGTCCGTGAAAAATGAACGAGCCGCCATATAAGTCGCTGCGCACCTGGGCCTTCTGCCCGATGCGCAAATCCCGCAGCTGCACTTCCTTGAAGTTTGCATCGACCCATAGCGAGTGAAGCGGGATCACCGTCATGAGTGCCTCGCCCGCTTGAATGTGCTGTCCCAGCTGCACGCTGCGCTCGGCAACGTAGCCGGTCACCGGCGCAATCACCGCGTTGCGTTGCGCTGCGATCCACGCATCGCGATAGGCGTCCTTGGCCTGCAGAACCGCAGGATTGCTTTCGACCGGGGTGCCATCGACGAGCGCATGCGCCGAGAGCGATTGGCGTTCGGCCTGAATGAGCGCCGACCGCGCCAACTGCACGCTCTCCTGTGCGTGACGCACTTCCTCGCCGGCAATGGCTTGCTCTGCCACGAGTGGTTCGCGTTTTGCCAGGTCAGCTTGCGCACCGGCCAGTTGCAGCTGGCGCGTTTCGATTTCCGAGTCGTATTGTCCGGCAGTGGCCTTCTGCTGGCGCACTTGCCGTACCGTTTGCGCCAATGCGCTGGAAGCCCTGCTCAAGGCGGTTTGCGCATCAATGGGGTCGAGCTTTACCAATACTTGGCCGGCGTTGACTAGCTGGGTGTCGTCGGCCAGAACCGCAATGACGGTGCCGGAAATCTGGGCCGAGATCACGACTCTGTTGCCGTTGACATACGCATCGTCAGTCTTTTCGCGCTTCGAAAGCACCAACACCCAATAGGCAGCCCACAGCGCGCCGATCACGATGAAGATCATCGCGATCAGCAGCAGAATCCTGCGCCGTTTGCCGTTCGGAGGATTCGTTGCCGCTGAGTCGATATTTGCGTTCATGGCGCCGGTGCAGGTAAAGAGGAACTGGCGAGCTTTTGCGGGCTCTCATAGCCGCCGCCAAGAGCCCGTTGCAACGCAATGTCTGCCGAGAGCGCAGCGGAATCGAGCTGCAGCAAGCCGTCGCGCTGGTCAATCCAAGATTGGGTCGCCATCAATTCGGCGCGAGAATCAGCGAGACCCTGCCGAACGCGCGCGGCGGCGCTATTTTTCATTCGCAGCGCCGCGCCGACTTGCCGCGCACGCTGCGCGCGCTGCGCTTCAATTTGGGCACGCGTCGTGGCTTGGGTAGCCACGTCGCGCGCGGCGTTGATCACCGTGTCCTGATAGCTCGAGACGGCCGACTCGATCGCTGCCCGCGCTCCACCGTATCGTGCCTTGAGCTTTCCTGCATCGAATATCGGCAAGTGAACCGCTGCGCTGATCTGTGGCACACGGCTGCCGTATTCGAGCAACTTGCCCACATCCAGGCTGGAAAGACCGAGCAGCGCATTGACAGTGACGTCGGGAAAGAAATCGGCGCGAGCGGAAGCCAGGCTTCGTTCTGCTGCCTCCACGCGCCAGCGACTTGCGGTGATATCGGCACGGCGTGCTATCAAGTCAATTTTCACATCGTCTGGCAAGCGCGCGGGGAACGACGGCAAAGGCTGCAGCGCAAGCGGCGGCAGTGCGCTGATGGGGCGGCCCACTAACGCCGCCAAAGTCACGACGCGCAGCTTGGCGGAACCCTCCAATGCAGCGATCTGCTCGCGCGCCGCGGCTAGGGCGAGATCCGCGCCGCTGAGCTCATCCGCCGAGTCCAAGTCGGCTCGTACGCGCGCGCTACTTACCTTGGCTTGCAGCTCAACCGCAGCCTCCTTCTCTCTGGCGAGCAAGAGACGATTTTGATCGGACTGCCAGCCAAAGTAAGCATCCGCGATGGCACTGGAAAGCATCAATGCCGCTGCGCTACGATCGGCCTGGGCGGCATGTGCTTGATCCATAGCCGCCTCGACCGCGTCGCGCTGCTTACCCCACCAATCGAAGGTGTAACTGGCCTGCAACCCTAAGTCGAATTGGTCGTACCAAGTGAATCCGAGCAATTGCGGCGGAAACAAGCCGTTGTCGCTGAGACGCTGCCGATCCGCATCAGCATTGGCTTGCAGATGGGCACCGGATTCAGCCGCCGCGAGGCGCACCGATTGACGCGCCGAGTCGTAGCGCGCGTGCGCGGTCGCCAAGCTGGGTGAATTGGCGCCGCCAAGTTCGATCAGTTGACCCAACGTAGGATCCTGGTAGCGCTTCCACCATTCTTGCGCCGGCCAACTTCCGCCGCCTTCCGTGTTCAATCCGTCGAGCGGCGCCGCCTCCGACAATTGAACAGGCTGCTGTTTTGGCGGCAGCCCGGCACAGCCCATGAGCCATGCGCAAACCAAGATGAGACCGGCCTGATAGCCTTTCATAGCACCGCCTCTGCAGTATCCGCGGTACTGAGTTGATCCAATTCAGCTCCCAGCTTCTTGAGAAGACCAATCATTTCACGCTGCTCCATTTCCGGGAAATCCTTGAGCATGCGGCGCAGCGGCGCATGCAGCTTGGGGAGCAATTTGCGAACGAATTCCTCCCCCTCCTCGGTGATCCGCAACACCATGCGCCGGCGATCGTGAACGCTCGAAACTCGCGTGATGAGACCTCGGCCTACCAACGTATCGCTGATTCGCGACATGTTGGCCGGGCTCTGTGAGGCGCGCACGCACAAATCGCTCGGGTGCGCGACGCCATCGGGCTGCGAAAATAACGTGGTCAGCACACGAAACTCCGCTTCGGCGAGGCCAAAGGGCCTGATCTGCCGCTCAAATTTCGCGGCCATCTGGCGACCCACATGCAGCAGGATTCGGCACAGCAGGATGCCGGAGACCGGTAAATCGGGCATGCGAAGCTTAAGGTTTTGGAGGTTCGCCTCCATCAGCTCGAATTGGGTCGATGTGCTATTCATCTGCATGCTAACGATTTAATACAATATATTTTAGCAAGTGAATATATTATCCACAAATAACTAATTATGTAAACACACGACCATTACGACTCGAAACTGCCTGCTCCGATTACAAGCGCTGCGCCGGATCGGCGACCTGCAATTCAACGGTGCAGCACTCTCGCGGTTAGTCTTCGGCGGAATTAGGATGCGGCGAAAGTGGCCAGCGAGATCAGCATCCAGCTCTATTCCCTGCCGAGTGCAGCCGAGTCGTCGTAAAATCTTTTCAATTCAATTAGGTATTGATTATATGTCAGGACGTTTCTAGAAATAGCGCCTTAATGGCCTCGCAATCGCGATGTGGACGCAATTCAAAGGTTCGACAAAATCTGCGTTGCGTTTACGCGAATGTCTTGTATATTCATGTCGCAGAGTCTTGATTTAACAAGACTCCCCGGGAGGGAGCAACCTAGAAACCACTTTAGGTTTGCATCATTATTCACGGTGGGGCGCTATGATTACTGCTTGGGAATGTTTGCATTTTGCGACTCTCGAATTGGTGCGCTCGACACCGATCAAGCAGCGTTTGATCTGCGCCTACCGCAGATATCTTTCCTCGCTGCCCGCGGATGAAGTTCCCGACGAAGTGAGCGAGAGCTACGGTCAGGTGATGCGCAATCTTTGCGGAGTTAAACCTTTGCGCGGCGAGGATGCAGTGGCGGCGTCGGTGCGTAAGATGTCGAATCAAGAAGCGGACGAGTGTGCCGCTCAGATCGTCGAGATCTTTGGTCTCATGTGCAAGAGTCAACACGGCGCATCGCGCAACAGCACTGTGGTGCAATTGCATTCCGTCGAGCGCAAAGATGAGTTCGCTGCGCCCGCCTTGATCGCGAGCAACTAAGTTAGTCCAGCTTGAAGTCGATCGAGTCCCAACGCGTGGTTTCTTGATGCCGAGCCTGGCGCCGCAGCGCGTCGATTAGATTCCGTTCGTTCCAGGCGCTCACTTCATCGGCAAGATCCTTGATGGCCTTAGGTAGCGGCTCCGTGGAACCGAAATTTTCCATGGCCAGGATAGGCCGATCCGCGGCCTTGCCGAAGTTCATTTGAAACAGCACCAGTTCAGGGGCGAGCCGATATACCGCGGGCAAAACTATGATCACTTCGCATGGAGCGATTTGTCGGCGCAGGTCTTCGCGCTGCGATTCCTTGTCGATCGGCTGCTTGGCTTGCGGCTGGCTGGTGTTGAAATAGTAAAAAGTACCTGAGGCCTCGAGGTATTCGAACACACGTGTGTAGTCGTCGTTCTCCTGCCAAGCGTGAGTCACGAACAGGCGGATGGGATTAGCCGACATGCGGATAGTGTATCTTGCCGATGGGCATGCGCGAAGCATCCTGCGCCAGATACAATGGCTGGTGCGATTGTTGATTTACAATATACGTTATGCCACCGGCACCGGGCCTGCCTTCCACCTGCCGGTGCCTGGCGCCGGCTATCTGCGCTCCAGCCGGCATGTCCTGTCGCGCATCACCGACTTCATCAAACAACAAGATCCGGATGTCGTGGGTCTCATTGAAGTCGATACCGGCTCCATCCGCACCGGAATGATCAATCAGGCCGATTTTATCGCCCGCTCCTTGGGCCATTATTCGACCTATGAGTGCAAGTACGGCGTCGCATCGGTCAATCACCTGGTGCCGATCGTTCGCAAGCAGGCCAACGCATTCCTGGCAGCGCCGCGTGTTCGCGGCGAACGATTCCACTATTTCGACACCGGCATCAAACGGCTCATTATCGAATTGGAACTCGACGATATCGCAATTTTTCTGGTGCATTTGTCATTGAAATTCAGACACCGCCAATACCAGCTGCGCTATCTCTACGATCTGGTGCGCAAGACCGCCAAACCGGTAATCGTGGCCGGAGACTTCAATACCTACTGGGGCGACCACGAAATCTATTTGTTCACGCAGGCCGCGGGCCTGCGCAGCGCCAATACCGAGGGGCTTTTTTCATACCCGAGCCGCAGTCCCCGCAAGGAGTTGGACTTTATTTTGCACAGCGCGCAGATTCAGGTAACTCGCTTTGAAATTCCGGATGTGCAATTCTCAGATCATTTGCCGCTGATTTGCGATTTCACGATTCTCGACTCCGCACAACGCGCTGCATGAGCAACTGGTCTCTGCAGATCGACGCCGACCGGGTTGCATGGCTCACCTGCGATATGACCGGAAGCTCGGCCAACGTGCTGTCGGGCGAGATGGTGCGCGAATTGGCCGCCTGCTTAAATGAAGTCGCCGCGCAGCGCCCGCACGGCGTGATCGTGCAATCGGGCAAGGCTAGCGGGTTCATCGCTGGCGCCGACATCAAGGAATTCGTGAAGATCGGTACGCCGGAGGAAGGCTTCGAATTGGTGCGCGCGGGCCAAGCCGTCATGCAGCAGATCGCAGATCTGCCCTGCCCGTCGGTGGCTGCGATCCGAGGTTTCGCTCTGGGCGGCGGCTTGGAGTTGGCGCTAGCCTGCACTTATCGAATCGGTGCCGACGACGCTGCGCTGTCGTTGGGGCTGCCTGAGGTGCTGCTCGGGATTCACCCAGGATTCGGCGGCAGCGTCAGAAGCGTGCAACTCATCGGCGTACGGGCAGCACTGGAACTGATGCTCAAAGGCAGACCGTTTCGAGGGACGCGTGCCCTGAGTGCTGGACTCTTGGATGAACTTGTGCCGCCGGCGGAACTCGCGGTGCGCGCGAAATCCCTGTTGTTGCGCCGCCCGCCGCAGCACACAAGGCCGTTGCTCGACACGCTGATGAATCTAAGCATAGCGCGGCCCATTGTTGCCAGGCGAACAGTCGCGACACTGAGGCACAGCGTTCGGCGTGAACACTATCCGGCCCCCTACGCCATTGTGGATCTGTGGCAACGCCATGGTGCCGCGGGCGCAGCCGCGTACCAGGCCGAAGCTCGCTCGATCAGCGAATTAATGTGCTCGCCCTCCTCGCGCAACTTGGTGCGCGTGTTTCTGCTGCAGGATCGGCTCAAAGGATTGGGCGGAGATTCGACTGCTACGTTTAAGCATGTGCACGTGATTGGTGCCGGAGTCATGGGCGGCGACATCGCCGCGTGGTCAGCGTTTCGCGGCATGACGGTCACGTTGCAAGATCGCAGCGAGGAATTGATTCAACCTGCCTTGGTCCGCGCCAAGGATTTTTTTGACAAGCGGCTCAAGGATCCCTCAGCGGCGGCTGCCGCGGCCTCACGCCTGACAATGGACGTCAAAGGCGAGGGCGCTGCGAATGCAGACGTCGTCATCGAAGCGATATTCGAAAACATTGCCGCCAAGCAAGCCCTGTACGCTGAGCTTGAGCCCAAACTTAAGTCGTCCGCCATACTGGCGAGCAACACTTCAAGCATCAAAATCGAGACTCTGAGCCAGAATCTTGCGGATCCCAGCCGCTTGGTGGGCATCCATTTCTTCAACCCTGTGGCACAGCTGCAGCTGGTCGAAGTCGTGCAAGGGACGAGCACCCGCGCGCAAGTCGTACAAGATGCGCTTAAGTTCACGCGCAAGCTCGATAAGCTGCCATTGCCCTGCAAGAGCGCGCCGGGTTTCGTCGTGAACCGCATTCTCACGCCCTACGTCAACGAGGCACTATTCGCGCTCGAGGCCGGCATCCCGGCAGAGATCATTGACCGCGCCGCGGTACAGTTTGGCATGCCGCTTGGCCCGATCGAACTGACCGATGTCGTGGGCTTGGATGTTTCCCTCAGTGTTGGACGCGTGCTGAGCGAAGCTTTTCACCGTGAAATTCCGCAAACCTTGATCAAGCTGGTGGAGCAGAAAAAACTCGGCCGCAAGAGCGGCGAAGGTTTTTACCGCTGGCAGGACGGAAAGGCGCAAAAGCGTGAGCCGGGGAGCAACAGCACGCCGGCGGATTTGGAAGATCGGCTCATTTTGCCCATGCTCAACGAAGCGGTGGCCGTGATTCGCGCAGCGACGGTGCAGGATGCGGATTTGCTCGACGCCGGTGCGGTATTTGCGAGCGGATTTGCACCTTTTCGCGGCGGTCCGCTGCATTACGCCAAGGAGCGCGGAATCGCCGACGTTATCAGTCGCCTGAACCAGCTTGCAGAGCGTTACGGGGAGCGCTTCCGGCCGGACGCCGGGTGGAGCTTAATTTCTATTTGAGACCCTATCGATGTGAACACCGCGTGGGCGAGGCTACTGCGTATGGTAGCATTCACAGGCAAAATCATAGGGTTGAAGCGCAGGAGCGGAAGAATTCTTCGATGGACGAGCGACCAGTCGACCTTGCTGTTTTAAAGATTTTCTCGCCGCTTGACGGCCTGAAGGCCGAAAACCTGCACGCGCTTGCCCGGAAAACCGTAGTTCGCGCACTGGGCGCCGGCCGCTTGCTGTTCAAGGAAGGCGACACGGACAAGCGCACCTTCTATTTGGTGAGCGGCCAAGTTGAGCTGAGGGCCGACGACCGCATTATGGGCGTAATCAAGTCCGGTAGCGCAGAGGCGCGGGCGCCGCTTGCACCCGGCTTGCCGCGAAAATTTACCGCGCGCGCCGCAGTGGACATTGAATACATCATGATCGACAGCGATCTGTTGGACGTGCTGTTGACTTGGGATCAGACTGGTCAATATGAAGTAGCGGAGCTGCGCGGCGACGGCATGGATGTCACGGGCGATTGGATGACGACCCTGCTGCAAACCAAGGCATTTCATCGTATTCCGCCGGCTAACATTCAAGCCATCTTCATGCGCATGCAGCGCATCAACTACCGCGCCGGCGACATCGTCATCAAGCAGGGCACCGAGGGCGATTTCTTTTACGTGGTGGTTGCCGGCAAGTGCATCGTGACTCGCGAGACGCCCCTGAATAAGGAAGGCATTAAGCTGGCGGAACTGGGGTCTGGCGACAGCTTCGGTGAAGAGGCATTGATCGCGGAGGCCAAGCGAAACGCCACCGTCACCATGTCCACCGACGGTACGCTGATGCGTCTCGGTAAAAATGATTTTCAAACCTTGCTGAATGAGCCCTTGCTGCAATGGGTCGACCAGCAAACCGCTCGGGAAATCGTCGCGAGCGGCGGCAAGTGGTTGGATGTGCGTCTGCCGAGTGAATTTCAGAATTTTCGCATCGACGATGCGGTTAATATCCCGCTTTATTTCATCCGGCTGAAGATCAATGCGCTGGACAAGAATACTCAGTATGTCGTGTGCTGCGATACCGGGCGGCGCAGTTCCGCGGCCGCATATATTTTGAGTGAACGTGGATTCGAAGCCTATGTGTTGAAAGGCGGACTCGCCGCAAGCGAAGCCGCGCGCTCGCGCAGTGGATGAACCTACGCCCGGTCCGGGCGCGGGCAAAGGCCCGAGCAATTACGCACCCAAACCCCGGTTCGAATACCAAGCACCATCGATATTTTGGGAGCACCGATATCTCGCGATTTTTTTCGCGATTGTTATTATCGCTGCCACGCTGTATCTGATCCTGGTGCCGCATAAACCGCTCACCATCGAACCGCCGCCTCCCCCGCCCGTCTACGTCGAGCCGATTCCGGAGCGGCCCGCTTCGAATCGCTAGCTCACATGGTGTGCGTGGGCTTGTCTCCGCCGAGTGCGCCGGCAAGATAGTTTTCAATTTTCTTTTGCGTGTTGCCGCGGTCTTGGTCGCTGAACTGCACACCGATCCCGGCGGTCCTTTTGCCCTGCGCTCCCTTTGGCGTCATCCATATTACGCGCCCGGCCACCGGCAATTTTTCTTCCTCGCCCATGAGATTCAGCAGCATGAATACTTCATCGCCCAACCGATAATTGCTGTTCGTGGGAATGAACAGGCCGCCGTTCTTGACGAAGGGCATATAGGCGAGATACAGCGCGCTCTTATCCTTAATGGTAAGCGTCAGGAGACCTGGTTTATTACTTGGACTTCTCAATTCCTGCGATTCCCATGACTCTCACTTCCCCAGCGCGGTTCGACCGCCGACCAGCAAAGCCTCGAGCGCCAATTGTTGATTCATACCGGTCGATGCGAAACGCCTGACATCGCGCGCTGCGTCTAACAGCTCGAATAGGGCTCTTATCTTGGCCTTAAGTAATGCGGCAGGCAAGCGGACCGGTTCCGCAGTTTGATGCGAAGTCGCCGCTCCCAGTGACGCTTGTACTCGCTGTGTGATCCAGTTCTCAAGCCAAATGATACGCACCTCTGGATCGGAACGAACCCATCTTTCCGCAAGCAGGGTGATGTCCACCGCACCCTCGGCCAGCTCGCCGATGCTCTGGCGCATATCTGCGTCGATGGCCGACAACCCTTCGGCGTCCAATTGCATCGCCAAGAGCGGTGCCCCGCCGGCCAGTGCCAGCGCCGCAGTCCACGACTGAGTGGCCGATGAGTTCGCCTTGAGCCATTCAATTGCGGTCTCGGTCGAGGGTGGCCGCAGACTCAGGCGCAAGCACCGGCTGGCAATGGTTGCCGGCAAGCGATGATTGGATCTGGCGATCATGATCAGCATGGTGTCGGAAGAGGGTTCCTCAAGGGTCTTCAAGAAGGCGTTGGCGCCGTTGGCGTTCAAGGACTCCGCACCCTCGATGACGCCCAGTTTGTAGCCGCCGCGATAGCTCTTGAGCGTCAAGGATTCGATCAGCGCGCGCACCTGATCGATCTTGATTTGCTGGGCGTCTTCCCCGAGACGCACAGCATGCACATCGGGATGACTGTCTGAACGCAATAAGCGGCATGAGGCACAGGCATCGCAAGGCCGTTGGCCGGGGGACTCGCACAGTGCCAACGCGGTAATCCAATTTGACAGCTGCTCCGCTCCCAACCCCGGCGCGCTCAACAGCAGCAGCGAGTGCGGCAAGCGGCCCGCATCGAAGGCCGTTCGTATGCGTTGCTGCGAGTCGCTGAGCCACGGCAAGGAATTGGCGCTCAGGAAATCCATGCTCTCGCCTTCAGCAGCTCGACAATGCGCGCGCTGACTTCGTCAATGGAAGATGTCGCATCTACTAGAGCAATGCGCTCGGGCTCCGCAGCGGCGCGCGTGAGATACGCATTCCTGACTCTTTCGAAGAATTCACCGCTCTCGCGTTCAAAGCGATCCTGAACGGATGTCGCATTTCGAACGGCAGCGCGTGCCAGGGCGCTCTCGACGGGCGCGTCGAGAAGGATGGTGAGATCCGGGCGTCGTGCGCCTTGGACTATGCTCTCCAATTCGCGGATCGGAGCCGCACCCAACTGCCGACCGCCTCCTTGGTACGCGTAGGTCGCGTCGGTGAATCGATCGCAAATCACCCACCGGCCCGCCCGAAGATTGGGCTCTATATGATTTACCAGATGCACAGCCCGCGCCGCGAACATCAACAACAACTCCGCGCGGGGCGGCAATGTCTCCTCGCGCGCATTCAGCACGATTTGACGGATGCTCTCGGCGAGCGGCGTGCCGCCAGGTTCCCGCGTCACCACATGCGAGATGCCACGCGAGTTCAATGCTGCCGACAGACGTGCTACCTGCGTTGTCTTGCCGACACCTTCGATCCCCTCCAATGTCACGAACCACCCGGTTGGATTCATCGCGCGGATTCCTGCGCAGCTCTTCGTTGGTGGGCGACGTACGCTGCGACGGCTGCGTTGTGCTGCTCGAGCGTCGCCGAAAAAACGTGGCTGCCATCGCCCTTGGTCGAGGCGACGAAATAAACGGCATCGGTTTTCTCGGGATGTGCCGTGGCGCGGATCACCGCCGCACCGGCCAAAGCGATGGGCGTCGGCGGCAGCCCGGCACGGGTATAGGTGTTATACGGTCCGTCGGTACGCAAATCCAGCGTGTGAATGTCGCCATCGTAGTTCTGGCCCAAACCATAGATGACGGTGGGATCGGCCTGCAGCCGCATGCCGATGCTCAAGCGATGTAGATACAAGCCAGCAATCTTGGGCAGTTCTTGCGGCAACCCGCTTTCTTTTTCAACAATTGAAGCCATGATCAACAGCTCATTGGGACTGTGCAGCGCCAGTTCAGGATCGCGACTCGTCCAAGCCGCGTCGAGCTCGTGCACTAGCGCGGCATGTGCTTGGTGCAGCAATTCGATATCCGTGGTGCCGCCGATGAAGCGATACGTCTCGGGCAGGAATTGGCCTTCGGCGTCGGTGCCAGGAGTGCCGAGTTTCGCCATGACGTCAGCGGCTTGCACTGCATAACTCGCTTTTTCCGCCAATGTGGCAACGATCTCCGGATTGCGCCGCAATGCCTCGAGCAAATCCTGCACGCGCCAGCCGTCCACTATCGTAAACGAATGCAACAGCACCTGGCCGTTCACCATTTTTATCAATAGCTCGCGCGGCGTCGTACCCGGTTGGATTTCGTATTCGCCCGCCTTAACGGCCGGCGCCAGTCCCTTCCAGCGGGCATATAAAATCCAGGCCTTGGGGTTGGCGACGATTCCTTGTGTGGCCAATTCTGTCGCGACACGCGCAAAACTTGCCCCTGACGCTACCTTGAAGCGTGTCGGTGCCGTCAGGTGCAGCGGCGCATCGAGGCTACGCAGGCCGAGCCAAACCGTCGCGGCCGCCGCCGCGGCCAGCAGCAACACGACCAGCGGAATAGTTATTCGGCTCAAAGCCGGCGGAAAATGAGCGAACCGTTGGTGCCACCGAATCCAAATGAATTGGATAGGGTGTAATTGAGCGACATCTGACGCGCCGTGTTCGGCACGTAATCAAGATCGCAGCCCTCGCCCGGCTGGTGCAGATTAATCGTGGGCGGCGCTACTTGGTCGCGCAACGCCAACACGGAGAAAATCGCCTCGACCGCTCCGGCTGCGCCCAGCAAATGGCCGGTCATGGATTTTGTCGAACTGACCGCGAGCTTGTCTGCGGCCCCGCCAAACGCGCGCCGGATCGCCAGCGTTTCGGCGCGGTCGCCGAGCTCCGTCGAGGTGGCGTGTGCATTGACGTACTGCACTTGTTGCGGATTGAGTTGCGCATCGCTGAGCGCGTTCGACATGGCCTTGCGCGCTCCCTCGCCATCTTGCGGCGGCGCGGTCACATGGAAAGCATCCCCACTCATGCCGAAGCCGACCACTTCAGCGTAAATCGTCGCGCCCCGCGCCTTGGCGTGTTCGTACTCCTCGAGCATCATGGCGCCTGCACCGTCACCCATGACGAAGCCGTCGCGATCCTTATCCCAGGGCCGGCTCGCCGCCTGCGGGTCGTCATTGCGTTGCGACAGCGCCTTCGCCTGAGCGAAGCCGCTCATGCCGGTGACGCAGGTCGCCATTTCGGAACCGCCCGCCAGCATGGCATCCACCTCACCCCATTGGATCAGGCGCGTCGCCAGCCCCAGCGCGTGCGTCGAGGTCGTGCAGGCGGTTGCGACAGCGAGATTGGGGCCCGTGATCTTGAAGGTGATGGATAAGTGTCCGCCGACCAAATTGATGATGCTCGCGGGAATGAAAAACGGCGAGACCTTTTTCGGCGAGTGCGTCTCTTGATATTTGTCGTGCGCTGCTTCGATGGACTCCAAGCCGCCCATGCCCGATCCCATCATTATGCCGATTCGCTGGGTATTGGCCTCGGTCACTTGCAGCCCGGAGTCGCGCATTGCCTGGATGCCCGCGACTACGCCGTATTGCATGAAAGCATCCATGCGGCGCGCATCCTTCGGCGTCATGTACGGCTCCAGATCCAGCTTCCGGACCTCGCCGCCGAAGTGCGTTGGAAAGTTGGTGGTATCGAATCGCTGGATGGGTGCGATGCCGCTGCGTCCGGCCAGGATAGTGGCCCAAGCAGTCGCGACGTCATTGCCGACCGGCGAGACGATTCCAAGACCCGTAATGACGACGCGTCGTTTGTTCAATGCCACTTCCTAACTAGGATTTGAACAAAGGACGAAGTGCAGGATCGACAGGGCTCAGGCCTTGCTCTTATGCGAATTGATATAGTCGATTGCCTGCTGCACCGTGGTAATCTTTTCCGCGTCTTCGTCCGGAATTTCCGTCTCGAATTCTTCCTCGAGCGCCATCACCAGTTCCACCGTGTCCAGCGAGTCCGCCCCCAAGTCATCGACGAACGAGGCATCATTGGTCACTTCTTCTTCTTTCACACCCAACTGTTCGGCCACGATCTTTTTAACCTGCTGCTCAACAGTACTCATCGTTATGGTGTCCTCTCGGAATTGCTATTCATGCGGTTTAAGAACTCCCGCGACCAGCGGCATCGACCGGGCGCGTATTTTATGTGAACGCGGCGACGGCGGCTAGCATGGCGGCATATTTGATAGTGGGCCTATCCTGCCTGCCTTGACAAAACCCTGCAACTGAGGGCTCAAATTGCTCATGGCATGTACATGCCGCCATTCACGTGCAGCGTCTCACCCGTAATGTAGGCCCCGTCGGCCGAGCATAAAAACACCACCGCGGCGGCGATATCCGCCGGCCTGCCGAGCCTTCCCAAGGGAATTTGGGCGTTCAACGCCGCATGCTGAGTTTCGTTCAACGCACGGGTCATGTCGGTGTCGATGAACCCCGGGGCGATCGCATTGGCTGTGATGCCGCGCGAACCGACCTCCCTGGCCAGCGATTTGGTGAAGCCGATGATGCCCGCCTTGGAGGCGGCATAGTTGACCTGGCCCGCATTGCCGGTCAGCCCGACGACCGAGGTGATGCTGATGATGCGGCCTTTGCGTGCCTTCATCATGCCGCGCAATACGGCCTTTGATAGCCGAAACACAGACGCAAGATTGGTCTGGATGACGGCATCCCAATCATCCTGCTTCATGCGCAGCAACAGGGTGTCGCGGGTAATTCCAGCATTGTTGCAGAGGATGCCGATCGCTCCTTCCTTGGCCTCGATATCGGCGATCAGTGCATCGATCGATTCCTGACTGGTCACGTCGAGCACAGCGCCACGGCCGCCGCGTGCAGCCAGATTTTGCGTGATTCTGACGGCGCCTTCCGCCGTCGTGGCCGTGCCTATGACCCGCGCACCCTCCTTGCCTAAGCGCTCCGCAATCGCCGCGCCGATGCCGCGCGAGGCACCGCTCACCAGCGCAATCTCTCCGTTCAACATGCTTTAGCTCACCGCCAGCGCATCATCGAGAGCCTGAGGATCTTCCAGCGCCAGCATTTTGAGATCCCGATTTTTGTCTATACGCCGATTCAATGCAGTCAATACTTTACCCGGACCGCACTCAAAAATTTGAGTAGCGCCCGCGGAAATCATGGTGCGTACCGTTGCGGCCCAATACACCGGTGTCGGCAACTGTTTCACCAGACCGGTGCGAATATCATTCGCACTCGCATGGATCTTGCAGTCCACGCCGTACACTTTCACCTCGGAATGTTCCGCCACGGGCGTGCTCTCCAGCCGGATTCGCAGCTTTTCGGCCGCCGGCTGCATGAGCGAGCTATGCGCAGGCACGCTCATGGGCAGTGCCATGGCGCGGCGTGCACCTTTTGCCGTAGCGATGTCGATTGCCCGTGCCACAGCCGTCGCCAGGCCGGCAATCACCACCTGTCCCGGTGCGTTGAAATTTACCGCTTCGACCACCTCGCCTTGCGACGCCTCCCGGCATGCCGCTTCGACATCCGCATCCTCGAGCCCGAGGATGGCGGCGATGCCCCCCTGGCCGCTCGGCACTGCTTCTTGCATCAGCTCTCCGCGGTACCTCACCAAGTCCACAGCGCTCATGAAATCCAAGTAGCCCGCCGCCACCAGCGCACTCCACTCGCCAAGACTGTGTCCTGCCATCATCTGTGGAGCTGCGCCGCCCCGTTCACGCCACAGCCGGTAGCTGGCAACGCCCGCGGTCAGCATCGCCGGCTGGGTACATTCGGTGGAATTGAGTAGCTCCGCCGGTCCTTCCTGACATCGTTGCCACAAGTCGTAGCCCAGCACGGCGCTCGCCTCGGCAAAAGTGGCCTCTATGACCGCAGACACTTTGGACAGGGCACTCAGCATGCCGATGGATTGGGATGCCTGGCCGGGAAATACAAATGCGAGCGACATGAATCCTTGATCCTCAAACCTGTGAGCGCTGGCGAATTATAACGGCGCGCCACGACAGCGCAGCGCCAACTGCAAAGCCCCACGCTGCGCCGTACAAATGAGCATCGACGACCACCAACGGAGCGGGGTGTCCGCCCCACCGTTCCCACGCCAACTTAACGCACAACCCCAATAACAGGATCCAGCGATCCCAGGCACTCGTGGCCAGATGCTTGGCCGTTCCGGCAGCCATGACTGTGTGCAGCACGCCGGAAGCCCCCACGTACCAGGCAACATGAGGGCTCAGCCACCAAAGTCCCGAACTGATCGCCAGCGCGCCGCTTAAGACGATCGCGCACCATTCCTCCGCAGGGTAATCCTCGGCGAACAAGGACCACATCAACACCAAGCCCAGCTCATTGAGTATCAGGTGGTGCGCGTCGAGATGCACAATGTGGGCAGAGAGCAACCGCCACCAGCCTCCCGCCGCGATAGCGCTGCGATCATAGCGCAACAACGCGTTGACGGTGTCGCCAAGACCCAACACGGCAGCTAGCAACAGTAAAATCAAAAGCAACCAAATCCATCGGCCGCGATCCCATTGGAGTGCCGAAAGCACAGGCAGGTAGCGGTTTGCGGCCTTACGGGGCATCGATCTTCTCTATTTTGCTATTATCCGAGGAATTTTCGAGGTCACTATGCGCAATCACCAAAGCGGTTTTACCCTAATTGAAATCATGGTCGTGGTGGTTATTCTGGCAGTGCTCGGTGCGCTCGTGGTGCCAAATATCTTGGGCAAGGTCGATACGGCGCGAATAACGGCGGCAAAGACCGATATCCGCTCGATCGGCACGGCGTTGGACCTGTATCGACTCGATAACTTCAAGTATCCGACGACCGAGCAAGGATTGCAGGCGCTGGTCAAGCAGCCCGCGGACCCGACCATCACCAACTATCCTGCCAACGGCTATTTGAAAACCATACCGAAAGATCCGTGGGGCAATCCCTATTTGTATGCGAGCCCCGGTGTCGACGGACGGGAATACGACATCATTTCTTACGGGCGCGACGGCAAACCCGGCGGCGAGGGACCGGATGCAGATATCGCCAGCTATTCGCTCGATCAGAAATAGGCCGAGGTGCCTGTCTCCCAGCCCGGGGCAATGGTGCGCCTCGCGCAGCAAGGGCTTTACTCTCGTAGAAATCCTGGTGGTGATGTTGATCATCGCCGCGATCATTTCTCTCGCGGTACTGTCCATCAGCTCAACCGGGCGCGACAGCCAACTCGATGAGGAAAGTCGCCGCATCGAGGGGTTGGTCGGACTGTTGCATGAGCGCGCCCTGTTGGAGGGTCGCGATTTCGGCCTGCGAATCGAGCCAGCCGCGTACGAGTTCGTGGTATACGATCCGCGCCGCGATCGCTGGATGATGTTGGACCAGGAACGCGAATTCCGGCACCGCGAATTGCCCAAGGGCGTCAGTTTTCAGCTGCAGCTCGACTCGCAGACCGTGGTCATCAAACCCATCGATCGGAACCTGTCCAGCGGCGAGCAACCCAATCCCCAGGTCGCGATTGCCGCCAGCGGCGAAGGCACGCCATTTCGGCTCATTTTGCTGCGCGAGGCGACGCAGGCCAAGACAGCCGTCGATGGTGACGCTCTCGGCAAAGTTTCGCGCGAGGGTTCGAACAAAGTGGAAAAGCGGCATTGAGTCACCTGCGCGCTCGTGGCTTTACATTGGTCGAGGTGCTGGTTGCTTTGGTCATCGTCGCACTCGGCTTGACCGCGCTCATGGTGGCCGTGAACGGCACCGCGCGGACCAGCGGTTTTCTGCGCGATAAAAGCCTGGCGCAATGGATAGCGCTCAATCGCCTTTCCGAAGTCCGCCTCAACGTCACCAAATTTGGCCAAAACACCGATACCGGAGAGCTTGATTTCGGCAGCCGCAAATGGCACTACGACACGCGCTACTTCGACACCAGCATTGCCAGCATGAAACGCGTTGTGGTCCGCGTGTATTTGGGCGATGCGAAAACCAAGGGCAATCCCGTTGCACAGGCCGTCGGCTTCCTCGGCGGCTCGCTCTCGACACCGGGCTCGGCCATCGCGGACTGGACTGCCGGCATTGTTACCGCTCCAGCGGCGGGCACGCCGAACACCGGCGCGGGCGGCACACCGATCACACCCGTACAACCTTCACCCAATCCTTCACCCAATCCTTCACCCACTCCCCGGCCGCCCAACCAATGAGTCCGCGATCCAAAGGATTTCGTGATGTCGCTGCGGGTTTTACCCTGGTCGAGATTTTGGTGGCGTTGCTGATCTTGGCGATCATGGCGGGGCTGGGCTATTCAACATACCGTGCGGCGCGCATTTCGGCTGAGCGCACGGAGGATTCCCTGAAACGCTCGAGGGAAATTGAGTTTGGCATGCGCATCATCGTTGCGGATTTCGCGCAAGTTGTGCCGCGCCCGGTGCGGGACATTCTGGGACAGAGCAGGCTTCCCGCGCTGCGCGGCACACCCGGCGCAGGCAGCGTCACCGCGACTGCTTCGAACTTGGGTGCCAACTCCAATTCCATTTCTGGCTCGAGCCCCGGCATGAGTTTCAATTCTGGATCGAGCTTCGGAACGACGACGGATACCAACGCCGCACCAATGGTTGAGCTGACGCGCGCCGGATGGTCGAACACGGCTGGACAGCAGCGCAGTACCTTGCAGCGAGTTTCTTATGCACTCGTGGGCGATGTTCTGAAGCGCAGTTATCAGGTCAACTTGGACACGGTGCAGGGAAACAAGCCCGTGGTGCAAGACTTACTTACCGGTGTAAAGGGGGTGCAGCTGCGCTATTTGGATGGCAATCAAGCCTGGCAAAACCAATGGCCGGAAGCCACGACAATTCAAAACGGCTCGACCACCGACCTGCAATCACGGCCCGTTGCTGTTGAAATCATCGTCCAATTCAAAGATTGGGGAGCGATACGCCGCCTCGTCGAGGTGTCCGGATGAAGCCGTTCGGCGGCGGCGGACATCGGCAGCGCGGCGTCGCGCTGATCATCGCGCTCGTCCTGGTTGCGCTCGCCACCGTTCTGGCGACGAAACTGAGCTTCGATGGCTTTCTCGAATTGCGCCGCACCAGCGGCATGATGGCCGCTGAGCAAGCGCTGCATTTCGGGCTGGGTGCCGAAGCGCTGGCGGCGGACGTACTCATGCAGGATTTGCAGACGAGCGTGCAATACACCACCTTGGCGGGGCCTTGGGCGCAAGTGACGCAACCTTTCCCGATTACGCCTGACAGCAATCCGGAAGGCGAACCCATCGGCGCCATGCAGGGTTCATTGGAAGATATGCAGGGCCGCTTCAACCTCAACACTCTCGCGCGTTTCGGTCCCGACGGAGTCACCGAGGATCCGCTGCCGCTGCAGCAATTCCAGCGCTTGCTGGTCTCGGTCGGCGTGGAGCCGAAATGGGCGGGGCTGGCGCGCGATTGGCTTGATCAAGACGACCTTGTCAGCAATCCAGACGGCGCGGAGGATGCGGTCTACACCTCTCAGACTCCCCCCTACCGCGCCGGCAACTGGCCTATGATGTCGCCTACGGAACTCATGAACCTCCCAGGTTTCGGCGCGGATCGCTATCGAAAGATCGCTCCCTATATCACCGCCCTACCGAGCGCCAATACCAAGATAAATCTCTGCACGGCGCCCGCGCTCGTGCTCGAGAGTCTGGTAGAAGGCTTGAACGGCGAGTGGTCCAACAATCCGGCAGTGCTCACCAATGGGCGCAAAACCGGTTGTTTCCCCGATTTACAGACCTTCACCAATGTGGCCACCAGTTTTGCGGGGCCAAAAGCGATGGAAAGCAAAGGCAACCCCATCGGCACGCAAAGCTCCTACTTTCAGCTTACGACGCGCGTGACGCTTGGCACTACGGAGTTCACCTTGTACAGTCTTTTGTTACGCGGCAGCAACGGAAAGGTCACGCCGCTGCTGCGCTCATTTGGGACGCCTTAAACGACATGCCGCAATCACTGTTATTACGCCTTCCCCCGCCAGGTGAAGAAGAGACCGAATGGCTGATGCTGGATGAGGCCGGCGCGCCGACAGCCACCCGCCAGCGCGGCTCCTTGAGCCTTGCGGCCGCGGTATGGCGCACGGGACGAGTGGTGGTGCTCGCTCCCGCGACTCAGGTTTTGTTGGCGGAGCCTGAGCTGCCCCCCGGGGGCGGAGCTAAACTCGCGCGCGCCGTGCCATTCGCACTCGAAGAACAGTTGACCGAGGACGTGGACTTGTTGAGCTTCGCGATCGGCCATCGCCGCAGCAACGGCGTCACACCGGTGGCGGTCGTGTCGCGCTCCGTGCTGCAAGGCTGGATCACCGACTTGAGCGCCGCAGGATTCGATCCGCAGGCTATATATCCGGATATCTCTCTGATGCCCGAGAATCCGGGCCAAACCATACTGTGGCTCGAGAAGCAGCGGCTCGCGGTGCGGCGACCCGGCGCCATTCCCTTTGCGGTGGAACTTTCGCCGGTGCGCGAAGCACTCGTCGTCGCGGGCGTGATCGCCGACCCGCTGCAGCCAACGGAGGAACCAAAGCCAAAAGAAAGCGCGATTCTTTATCTCACTCGTGAAGACTGGGCGCGGGTGCAGGGAGAATTCGAGGACCTGGTACAAGAATTCGCCTCGCTCAAGGTTCAACTGCTGGCGGATGGGCCGCTGCCCTGGCTGGCCCGCGGCATAGACGCCGCTGACGCAGTTAACTTGCTGCAGGGCGATTTTTCGCGCACTACGGATTACAGCGAACGCTGGCACCGATGGCGGCTCGCGGCTGCACTCGCCGGCGCATTGCTCGTGGTGCACATCGGTGCGCAAGCGCTGCAGCTTCGCCAGGCCAAACACGAGTCGGCGGCACTCGACAAGGAAATCTCCCAGGTCTTTTCATCGGCCATGCCGCGCGATGCGTTATCCGACCCGCGCCGGCAAATGCAGACCAGGCTTGAGCGCATTCACAAGTCCGGGTCGGGACCGCAGTACTTTCTGCGCGCCCTGCAAACATTAAGCGGCGCTTTGACCGTGACGCCGAAGACCACGATCAGCGCGTTGAGCTACCGAGAGAATGCGCTCGACATGACGGTGAGCGCGCCAAGTCTCGCCACCCTCTCGCAATTGACCCAATTCGTGGGCAAGGATGGGCTCACCGCCGAGATTCAATCTTCCAATCCGGTCGCCACGGGTGTTGAGGCGCATCTTCACGTTCATGATCAATCGCGGGCGCGGCGATGAATAAATTAAGAGCTTGGTACGCCAGCCTGCAGCAGCGCGAGCAGCGGGTCGTGGCCCTTGGGGCCATCCTCTTGGGACTCATCATTCTTATCGGCGGCATTCTCATGCCCTTGCAGTCGGCCGTATCCAGAGCCGTCAAGGGAAGCGAAACCCGACGGGCGGATTTGGCTTGGATGCGCGTGAATGCGCCCGAGATCCGCGCACGCGGCGGGGAGATTCCTGCCGAGACCGGCGAGGCTCCCGTCGTGCTCGTCGATCGAGTCGGGCGCGAGGTCGGCCTGGCCAGTGCCTTGCGCGGCACGCAACCGAACGCCACGGGCGGAGTGCGCGTGCAGCTGGAAGCTGCACCCTTTGATACCGTGGTGACGTGGCTCGATACCCTGGATCGACATTACGGCCTTGCCATCGAATCGATCACGGTGGATCGCACGCCGGCGCCGGGACTGGTCAATGCCAGCATCTCGTTCAGTTCGCCGCGACATTAGGCGTCCGCGGCCGGCGAGGCGCTGGCCACTCGTTCTCCTCGGTCTGATCGGTCTGTCAGCCGCGGTGATTTTCGTACTGCCCGCCGCTCTCATCGCACGCTTCCTGCCGGCTCACGTGCAGGCCGACGATTTTTCCGGCAGCCTGCTGCATGGCGCCGCGGGAAAACTCAGCATTAATGCGCGCGATGCCGGTGCAGCCGAATGGCAAATTCACCCGCTCTCATTACTGCGGCTCAAGATCGTTGCCGACATTCACTGGGTGAAGGTGGGTTTCGTGATCGACGGCACCGCGGAAATCGGCCTCGCAGGCATCGCAGCGCACGACATCCGAGGTGGCGGTCCCATCGACGACCTTCAGACTCTCGGATTCGCCGCTGGTTGGAAGGGCACCGCGAACCTGAACTTCACCGAGATCAAAAGCAGTTTCCAAAAGCTAGAATCGGCGCAAGGAAAGATCGAGGCGCGCAATATCGCCTCCGCGGACATTGCGCAAGGATCGGATCTTGGCAGCTATGAGCTGCAACTCGCGCCCGGCAGCATCGCGGCCGACGGCAGCATCAGCGCCACGCTCAACGACACCGGCGGGCCGGTGGAGGCTCAGGCGCAGCTTCGATTCTCCCCTGCCACGCGCACCGGCATGCTATCCGGCACGCTGAGGGAACGACCTGAGGCCTCCCCGGCGCTTCGCAATCAACTAAGCAATTTATCGCAACTTCGCCCTCGCGACTCGCAAGGGCGATTTCCCGTGGAACTCGAATTCACTTTCTAACCACCGACAAACACATTGAGCTTGTTGCCGTCCAAATCGCGAAAGTAGCCCGCATAGAAATTCTCCGATCGCTTGCCCGGCGCGCCTTCGTCCTTGGCGCCCAATTGCAGAGCCTTTCGATGCAGCGCCTTGACCTTCTCCTCGGTATCGACGGCCAACGCCACCATGACGCCGTTTCCGACGGTGGCGGCCTTCTTGTCGAACGGTTTGGTCACACCAAGCCCAGGCTGGTCCGGTTTCACTGACCAGGCGACAAAATCGTCGCTTCCCATCATGCGTTTGGCACCAATTTCTCCCAATAGCGCATCATAAAAACTTGCGGCGCGCTTCAAGTCGTTGGTGCCGAGTGTTACGTAGCCAATCATGACGTTCCCCTCTTGTTAATTAGAGAGCTGTTTATATATCCAGTATCGCCTATCAGTCAACCCCCTCCTGCGGTGCCCACTCCCGCCAGGCTCGCATCAAGGGAAAGTACAGGCCCAAACGAATCGGCTGCGGTCCTAAGCGGCGCGCGAGTCGCGCATAGCGCTCGAGTTGGCTGCTGTATCTTGCGACTTCGCGATCGAGAAACAGCTCGAGACTACCGCCGAGGTGCTGACTCGTTTTGTAGTCGATTACCCAGCGGACGCCGCTCTGGTCGATGAAACTTCGATCCAATATCACCCGCGACAATTCGCCGTGCCAATGTCCCGACAGGGCATGTTCCCGTAGGTCATCGCGATAGCCTGAACTTAAAATCCAGCGTCCGCGTGGGTCGCGCTGCACGCCTTGCAAAGCTTCCACTACACGCTGCGTCGCTTGATTCAATCGATCTTCTGGCACACCGTGCTGCGCCAGCCAGCGACGGAAATGGTCTGCGCGCGCCAGGATCGCGGACTCACTGATGCGGGTCAGATCCATGGCATGGAGTTCTGCGTGTACCAGACTCCCGACGCGTCGCGCAGTTTCTCCTGCCCAATCGAATATCGGTGTCTCGTCGCGTTCGTTTAGCACATCGATCGGCTCGCCCGCTAACGGCGCAAAGTCGAGGTCCTGCGCCCATCCCAGGGGCAGGCGCCGCAGCGGGCCGCCGCGCGGCGCAGCGTCTGTCTGAGTGTCCTGAAATGCGTCTTGCTGAATCGGAAACTCGAAGTCGTTGGCCACCACCGGCCAAAGCGCCCGAAGCAAACTGCCCGAGCGCGGCCGGAAGTTCCAACGCGCCGCCGGCTCCTGCGAGTCTTCGGCGTCCTCGGCCTCGCCAATGACCGCAGTCAGGCGCAGTTGACATTTTGCCCGGGTACAGGCGACGTACAGCAGACGTTGCGCTTCGAGCAATGCGGCGTCGCGCCGCTGGCAGCGCAGGAACTCGAACAACAAATCGCTCTCCGCGCCCACCGGCGGACGCGCAGCCATCACCATTCCATCGCGCCCTGAGCGCGCGAACTGATGCGACAACAATAATTGGTCTCGATCGGGCGGCACCGAGCGATCCAACGCCGGCAGCACGACCATGTCGAACTCCAGGCCCTTGGCCTTATGGATGGTCATGATTTCAACGGCGCTTGCGCTGCCGTGATCGGCAAAAAGATCCGCGAATTTTTGCGCCAGATCCGCGGCGTCCGGCATTCCGCGTTCTTCCAACGCTCGCAGGCGCGCAAAGGCAGCGCTTGCCAGCTGTAGTTCTTGCGCAGACGCCATGCAGCTTGGGCCGCCTAAGCTCAGCCAGGCCCTTTCAACCCAGCGTGTCACGCCGGTTTCATTGCGTACCGCGAAGATTGCCTGAAGCACCAAGCGCAGGCGCGCACAACGCGCACGGGCCTCATCGCTGAGCGAGCCCAGCAGCGCATCATCTCGAATCGAATCCCACACCAAAGGTGCCGCGCGCGCGATGGATAGCAAATCGGCCAGAGCCAGACCTGTCCACGGAGCCCGCAACACGGCAAGCCAGGCAATGCGGTCGCCCCAATGCAGCAAGGCGCGGGCGAGCATAATGATGTCGCGCACCGCAGCGCGATCATGCAAGGGCTCGATGTCGACCGCCCGAAAGGCAATATCCCGCGCGCGTAAACTCGCGGCAATCCCGCGCGCGTGAGACTTGGCGCGCACCAACACTGCGATACGCCAATCTGGGTGTTTCAATGCCTCCTCGGCGATCATATCGGCGATCGCATTTGATTCAGCGGCGCGGCTGGCAAATCCCCGGCACTGAACGCTGCAATCTGCTGCATCGGATGGCGCCAGCGCGGCCTCGCTGGCACGAAAGGCAATTGCGCCGCGGTTGCGATCGTCAGTCTGCGGCATGAGGCGCTCGAAACAGTGATTGGTCCACGCCACCAGCGCGGGTGCCGAGCGGAAATTGCTACGCAACCGTTGCACTTCGAAGCGCAGCTCGCCAATGCCCTCCTCGGCCAGCTCCAGGAAAGCCCTGACCTCCGCCTGACGGAATCCATAAATGGATTGCATCGGATCGCCCACGCAAAATACGCTGCGGCCATCGTTTGGCTGCCAGCCGGCCGTCAACAGCCGCACCAGTTCCAACTGCGCGCTGGATGTGTCTTGAAATTCGTCCACCAGAATGTGCTGCAGCCGGTAGTCCAGACGCAGCGTCAAATCCGTCGGTGCATCGGCTGAGCCGAGCGCGCGCAACGCTCCGAGCGACACGGCGGGAAAATCCACGGCGCCCTGCTCGCGAAACACGCCGTCCAACTCGGCCGCCGCCAGCACCAGCACCTGTGCCACCTCGCGAACGCGATCCCACGCGGCCTCGCTATAGCGCGGATCCGGCAGCGTGCGCAATTCAACCAGGACATCCAAGACGCGCGGGTCCGCGGCGAATTTCTCGATAAGGTCGAGCATCGCGGATTTGTCCGCACAACCTGGCGGGAAGCCCTGCGCCTTGGTGACCGTCTTACGCAGCGCAGGCTTTTCCGCGGTCAGCAGCAGACTCGCCATGCAGCGCCAGCGTGCGGCGTCCTTTGCAAGCAGCTGCAGCGTGCTGCCGTCTTGGCGCCAGGGCGCCATAGGCGTCAAATCCTGCAGACGCTGTGCCGCGCCGTGCATAAGCGACGACAACGCCGCAACATCTTCTGGTCTGAATACTTCCTGCGCACGCAGCAGAACTCGGGTCACGAGCAGCGACAAGTCCTCGTCGAAGTGTCGACGCACGCTGCCGAGCTGCAATGGGTCAATTGCGCTCAAGGCTTGCAGTCGCCCGGCGAGCAATGGCAACCACCGGTCGCGGCTCGGCAACATGTCGGCGATGAGCTTTACCAGCTTGCGCCAGCGCTGATCATCCAGTTCGAGCACCCGATCGACGGCGCGGCCGTATTGATCGGCACCCTCGTGCGCCAGAGCGCGACGCGCTGCTTCTTCATAACTGGGCCGCGCATCCGTCTGGATGCGCAGCCCGGATCCTGCGCCCGCAGCGATCGGCAATTGACTGGCAAGCCAAGAATTGAATGCATCGATCGTCTCGATGCGCAACCTCGAGGGTTGCGATTGCAAATCCAGGTGCAACGCATCCATGCCGGCCTTCGCTGTAGCGGCCAGGCTCCAAGTGAGCTGATTCATTCCCGCCGGACATTCGGCAAGACGTCCGGCGTTCAATGCCGCCAACACGCGTTGGCGCATTTCTTGAGCCGCCCGGCGCGTGAAGGTCAGCGCTAGTATTCGCTCGGGTGCGTCAACGGCCGCGAGCAGGCGAAGATACCGTTGCGCCAGTAAAGTCGTCTTGCCAGAGCCGGCGGGTGCCTGGACCAGCACTGAGCCATCGGAGGTGATGGCGCGCTCACGCGCTGCCCCGTCGAGCGCGCCGCGCACGACTTCACTCATGTGACTCATCGCTCTCTTCGGTCTCTTCGAGCGCTGCGGGCACGCGGCACAGACCCTGAAGATCGCAGCTCTTGCATGCCTTGAGGGTCGGGGCCACCTCGGCGCGGCCGACGGCAAACTCGCCGGCAATTCGTTCGATGCGCCGCGACCAAACGTCGAGAAGAGCGGTGAAAGTCGGCATCCCCTCCAATTTCGTCTTGTGCGCTCGCGGAAATATGCCGCGCCGCTCGGACTCAGCAACAAAGCCGGATTCAGCGGCATTGACCTTTGCGTAGGCAACCGCGACCAACGCGTCTGGGCGCAGCAGCGCATAGATCGGCAGCTGCGGATTGTCGGGCCGCTCGCCGCGCCAGTCGGCGTGCGCAGCGCCGGTCTTATAGTCGATCAGGACTCGGCGGCCATCAGACAATTGATCCACACGATCTATGCGGACTCTGAATTCGAGTCCTGCAAAACGTGCGATCTGATCACTCTCCTCGAGGGTCTCGACGACGAACGGTGCGCGCGCCCGTTCGACATGCAGCCACTTGCCGAGCAAATTTTGCAGACGGAGTCGCTCGCGCGCACGCCAGCGTCGACCCGGGTCGCGCCGCTGGCATACGATCTCAAGCGCGCGAGTCGCCGCCACATCCAGCAGCTGCCGCTCGGCGTCGATACTTAAAGTCCCTAGCTCTCTTGAATCGCGCAAGACCGACCAGATATGCTGCAGCGCGTAGTGCACCAGCTCGCCGCGTTCCCGTTCGTTGAATCCCGGCACCGGCTGCTCCAGCGGCTGTGCGCCGAGCCTGGTCTGCGCAAAACCTCGAAACGCACAGCGCGATTGGGCTTTGAGCGTTGCAACTCCTCGCGTGCGCTCATTTGCCGCATGCGGCGGGGCCAATTCGTCCCACAAAGACTCGAGCGCCGGCGCCGACTGCAACATCAGGCGCCAGTGCGGTTGCGCCGTGACGTTCAAAGTCGAATCCACCGACACACTCTTCGGCAGCAACGGGCTGGGCATGCTTGAACTGCCCTCTCGTGTTTCGGAGTAACTGAACACGCAATGAGCGGCGCGCCTCTGCCATCGGTCCTGCAATTCAACAGCCAACGCCAGTTGGGAGCTCGCGCGCGCCGGAATGACTCCATATTGCCGTTGCACATTCACCGGCAGCAGCGCCATCGGAGCGACAGGCGGCGGCCAGTGTTCATCATCGCAGCTGGCTACCCACAGCCCGCCATAATTGAGCCACGGGTCAAGCAGCTGTCCGCTGATCCATACGGGCGGAACGCCGGTTTGCACTTGGAACGCGGTTTCACGCGCCGCACGTTGCAGGATTCGTTGCGCCGAATCGCGTGAATGCGTTCCGAATACGGCATCGCCCATCGCCAAGCTCGCGAGCAGCTCGCGGAATCGTTCGGCCGCTTGATATTCGATGCTCGACCATCGTCTGCGAAAGGCCCATGGGCCCGCCTCAAGCGCCGCGATCCAAATGGGAATCCATTCGCTGAAGCGCTGCGCGCCGCGCAATTCCGAGAGCGTCTGGTGGGCTGCGCACAGCCGCTGCAGCGCCGCGGCGCCGTCTATTTGTTCGCTTCGCGCGACTCGCTCGGCCAAGTTCAGCCACGCACTAAGCTCAGCATCGTTCGAGGCGCGGCGGCGCAGCGCCACGTCCAATCGTGTCACGCTGCCGGCCTCAGCGTCGGAATCCTGTAATTCGGGCGCTCGCAGCAGCGTGCTGAATCGTCGAAATGAAACCGTGCCGCAACTCGCCTCCAACAAGTCCAGCGCGACACGCACCGAAGCGTAATCCGCGAGCGGCGTGCCGCCCGCCACCGCGTAGGGCACCGCAACTGAGTTGCTCCGCAGCCCAAATCGCTGCGGTGCCAACGCCGCGTCAAAGGCATCCACAACCTCCGCGCGACGCCGGCTCAAGTCCGGGACACATATCCAAGCGCGAAAATCCTCCTGCGCCAATTTGCCTCGCGTCCAGTCCGCCATTGCCGCAAGTTCCACCTCGGGCGCAGGCGCTCTTACGATCGACGCGGCGTTGAGCGACACATTCTGCGGCAGCAGCGCGCGACCGTGCTGCTCTAGCCATTGTCGCGCGACCGGCCGCCATTGCGGGCTCTCGATCCAATCGACGCAATCAATCGGAGCGCCGATGCCGAGCAGCAAGCTATCCGCGCTAATGCATCCAAGCGCACGGCAGCGCTGCTCGAACGCGCGGTTCCACTCGAGAAAAGCCGCGACCTCCTCGGACTTCGCATCATCGAGAGCGCGCAACGGAATAGCATATTCACGCAACGCGTGCCGAGCACGTCGTGCCGCGCGCGCCGCGCCGGCGGGATCGAGAAAGGCCGCCTCCAGGTCCGCGACGTCGATGGCCATTCTCCAGAGCTCGCGCTCCTCGACTTCGCTCAACAGCCGCGGCGAACCGGCCTGCGCCAGCTGCCGCTGCAAATGCTGCTCGCGCAGCCAACTCGAGAAATCGCGGACTTTTGGAGTTGGCCAGACCTCGTGGCCTGCGGCGCAGTGACTGCGCTCGACCGCGTCGAACAACGCGGCGGCCAATTCCGTATTCGGCGCCAGCACGGTGCGGCCGGCCGCCACGGCCGCGAGCAAGGCGGGAGAAACACGGTCCGCGCTCAGTGCTGCTGGACCTTGCTGGAAGAAGCGACGACTTTCAGTGCCGGACCCTTTGCGGCTTGCGCGTCGAGCAGTTCGTCGATACGCGAGAACACCGTCGCGAGAACTTGAGGTTCCGGCAGGTTGGTGATTCGGAAGGCGTTGCGATAAGCGACGTTGAAACTAACCCCAGGCGCGACCAGCACGTGTTTTTTTTCCAGTAAATCGAGCGCGAAGGTTTGATCGTCGAAGTCCGGCAGTAGGTCGCTGCGCACTTCGACAAAGGCGTACAGGGCACCCATCGGCCGCGCCAACTTCAAGTACTTGCTGCGCGCCACGCCGTCGAGGATTGCCTGACGGGACTCGTACAATCGGCCGCCTGGACGCGTAAGATCCAGAATACTCTGGTAGCCGCCGAGCGCGGTCTGCACTGCCCACTGGCCC
The DNA here is from genome assembly GCA_041690895.1 of Gammaproteobacteria bacterium. Lineage (GTDB taxonomy): Bacteria > Pseudomonadota > Gammaproteobacteria > Steroidobacterales > Steroidobacteraceae > Bog-1198. The sequence continues at coordinate 58,755 of JBEPVT010000004.1, read as the reverse complement.
GGAACGTTGCTGCAGAGTCGCAGCGACGAGAGCAATTCCAAGCCACTCAAATATTCGCTGGCGCCTTCGATGTCGCCGGAAAAGGCTGCCCAACCCACTCTGTAACCGCAAGCACGATAGACCTTGGACAGTCCGCTCATCGTGCAGCACAGCGTGTTATGCACCAGAGTCGCCATCGGCACGAATTCGGCATCATCGTACAGAATGTGGTCGTAGATCTCATCGCACAGCACCACCAGCCGATGTTTCTCCGCCAGCTCTGCGATAGCCGTCAAAGTTTTCCTCGGGTATACAGCGCCAGTCGGATTGTTGGGATTGACGACAACAATGGCACGTGTGCGCTGGGTGATGAGCCGTTCGATCTGCTCCGAATCGGGAATGAAGGACTGCGCGGCATGGCACGGATAGTGAACCGCTCGGCCAGTGTTTAAATTGACGGCGGCAGTCCACAAGGGATAGTCGGGACTCGGCACCAATACCTCATCGCCGGGATTGAGCAGCGCCCGCAGTGCCAGATCAATGAGTTCACTGACCCCGTTGCCGATGAATACCTCTTCGGCGGTGACGCCGCGTACGCCGCGCTCCTGCTGCTGCATGACGACAGCTTCGCGAGCAGGAAATATGCCTTTCTGGTGCACATATCCTTCGCTGTTGCGCAGATTTTCAATCATCGCCAGGCGCATCGTCTCAGGCGTGCGGAATCCGAAGGCAAACGGATTGCCGATATTCAAGGAGACGATATCGTAGCCCAAGCGTTCCAGCGCGAGCGAGCGCCGCGCCAGCTTGCCGCGAATCTCGTAGCGCACATTGGCGAGTCCATCGCTGGGCCGCACTGTCTTTCGTTGCGTCATAGAGCGTTAGGATAGCGGATTAAGCGTCTCATGCGAACGGTGACACGCAACCCAGCGCCCGACAGTCAATTCTGCAAGAGGCGGAACGCTCGAAGCGCACAACGGCAACGCATACGGGCAGCGGTCGCGAAAAGCGCATCCGGAGGCGATCGGATCTCTGGAAAAAGTTCCATCGACGAGCGATGTCGACGCGACGGCCTGCGCAACTGGCGGGATTTGCGGCACGGCGGCCAGCAAAGCGCGGGTGTACGGATGAACCGGCGCAGCGAACAGCGCCTCGCTCGGGGCGATTTCGACCAGCTTCCCCAAGTACATGACCATCACGCGATGGCTCATATGCCTCACCACAGCGAGATTGTGGCTGATGAACAGCATGGCCATGCCCACATCACGCTGCAAATCCAGCAGCAGGTTGATGATCTGGCCCTGGATGGACACATCGAGAGAACTGACTGCCTCATCGCAAATCAAGAGCTTCGGACCGAGCACCATGGCGCGAGCAATGCCGATACGCTGACATTGGCCGCCGCTGAATTCATGCGGGTAACGCCGCGCCATCGCAGCTGCGAGGCCCACGCGTTCCAACATCGCCGCAACTGCTTGGCGACGTTCGGTCCGATTCATATGAGGCTCGAATATCTGCAGTGGTTCGGCGATGGCATCCCCGACCGTCATCCGCGGATTGAGACTTGCGAGCGGATCTTGGAAGACGATTTGCAGATTGCGGCGTTGCATGCGCACCACTGCTGCCGGGCTACTCAGCAGTTGCACGCCCAGGAACTCCACGCTGCCCTGGGCCGGCTGCAACAGGCGCAAGATCGCTCGCGCCAAGGTCGACTTTCCGGATCCCGACTCGCCGACGAGACCCACGGTCTCGCCGGAAAATAAGTCGAAATTCACATCGCGCAGCGCCGCCTGCCTACCAAAGTCCACACGCAAATTTCTGACTCGCAGCAGTGGAGCGTTCATGAAAGCGGAAAATGACAGGCAACTTGGGCCGGCGATTCACCCGATAGCGCGGGGCGTTCGCTACGGCATCGGTCCCTGGCGCGCGAACAGCGCGGCGCGAAAGCGCAGGCTTGCAGCACTTCGCCCGGCCGCGGTGACTGGCCCCCGAGAGTCGGCAAGCGCGCCAAGCGCTGCCCAGACAAGCTGGGTACGCATTTCAGCAATTCCGCGCTGTAAGGGTGGCGCGGTTGCCGGAAAAGCTGCCCGGCCGCGGCGTTCTCGACAATTCTGCCGGCATACATCACGAGGATCCTATCGGCGAGCCCCGCAACTACCGCAAGATCGTGACTAATGAGCACCAGGCCTAAGCCCCGTTCCACGCGCAAGTCCCGCAGCAGCTCAATGATCTGCGCCTGGATAGTCACATCGAGCGCCGTCGTAGGCTCATCGGCGATCACCAGGGTCGGTTCGCACAACAGGCTCATCGCCAGCATGACCCGCTGGCGCATCCCGCCGGACAGTTCATGCGGATACTGACCCAAGCGGCGTCGCGGTTCCGAGATTCGCACCCGTTCAAGCATGCGGCCTGCGAAACCCCGCGCCTCGCCCCACGATTGTCCCCGGTGACAAACCAGTACCTCGGCCAGCTGCGTGCCGATGCTTAAGTGCGGCGTCAGCGCGCTCATGGGATCTTGAAAAATCATGGTGAGCCTTGAGCCGCGAACGCGATTAATCGTCAGAGGCGTGGCGTCCAACAGTTCGCTGCCCTCGAATCGGATGCTGCCGCTCACCGTGGCGTTGTCCGCCAGCAATCCCATGGCTGCCAAGAACAGCTGGGTTTTACCAGATCCAGATTCTCCCACCACGCCGACACATTCGGCAGGCGCGATGCGCAGCGATGCGCCCTCAACCGCCTCGAGAATCCGGCCGCGGTGGGCAAAGCTGATATTCAGCTCATCGATGCTTAAAGTCGCCACCATATTCAACTTTCCTTGACGTCGAGCGCGTCGCGCAAGCCGTCGCCGAAGATATTCAGGCCAAGCAGCAGCACTGCCAGAAAGCTGCCGGGCACCAGTAGCATCCAAGGAGCCGCTTCCATTTCGCCAACGCCCTCGGCAATCAGCGTGCCTAAGCTGGCGCCGGGCTCTTGAATCCCCAATCCGAGAAAACTCAAGAAGCTCTCGAACAAAATGATCTGCGGCACCGTCAGAGTGGCGTACACGATGACCGGTCCGATGACATTGGGGATTACGTGCCTGGTGATGATGCGGCCCGCGGTCGCGCCTGAGGCAACCGCTGCGGCGATGAATTCTTGCTGTCGAATGCTTAAAGTCTGGCCACGCACGATTCTCGCCATGGTCAGCCAACCGACTGCGCCGATTGAAATGAACAGCAAGGATTCGCTGCGCCCGAATATGACAGCCAAGAAGATGACGAAAAAGATCAGCGGCAAGCCGCTTAAGATTTCGATGGCTCGCATCATCAAATGATCCGTGCGCCCGCCGAAGTAGCCGGAGACCGCGCCGTAGCCGACGCCGACGAAAATGCTGAGCGTGCTCGCTGCCAAGCCGATCGCTATGCTGACCCGCGTGCCGGCAAGCGTCCTGGCGAATAAATCACGGCCCAGCCGATCCGTGCCAAACCAATGCGCGCTTTGCAAACCCGGTCGTGCGGCCACATGCAGCCAATCGAGCGTCTGGGTATTGTTGGGGTTGAGCCAGGGTCCGAGCAGCGCCATGAGGATGACGGCGCAGATCACGAACAAGGCAAAAACGGCCGCGCGATTGGCGCGCAGGCGTCGAATCGAATCGCCTGCCATTCCCCTCACTTGGCAAGCCTCACGCGCGGATCAAGCCACGCGTACAAAAGATCGACGATGAGCCCCATGCCGATGAGCAGAGTTGAATAGATGATCACCATGCCGAGCACGAGGGTGTAGTCGCGGTTGATTGCGCCTTGCACCAAATACCTTCCGATGCCGGGCAGTCCTGCGATGGTCTCGACCACCAACGATCCGGTCAAAATGGACGCTACGGCGGGAACCAAATAGCTCGCTACCGGAGTTAGCGCGGGTCGCAGCGCATGGCGCAAAATCACCGTGTGGAGCGGCAAACCTTTCGCGAACGCGGTACGAATGTAATGACTGCGCAATACTTCCAACATACCGCCTCGTGTGAGGCGTGCGATATAGGCCAAGGGCGGCAGTGCCAGTGCGATGACGGGCAGCACCAGGTGTCTGATTGACCCTGGCTCCCAGCCCGCGACCGGCAGCCAGTGAAGATATACGCCGAAGAGCAGACCGAGGAATGGCAGCACGACGAACGATGGAATTGCGATGCCCACTACTGCCAGTGACATTGTGGCGTAGTCGGTCGCGGAGTTGTGGTGGAGCGCGGCAAATGTTCCGAGTGGAACGCCCACGAGCAAGGCTAGCGTCATCGCCAAGACACCCAGCTGCAAGGTGATGGGGAACCCTTGGCCGATCAATTCTGTGACCGTGAAGTCCTTATACTTGAACGAAGGGCCGAATTCTCCGTGCACGAGCAACGCAAGGTAGCGGCCATACTGCGTCCAGCTCGATTGGTCCAAGCCATACGCACGCTCAAGATTTGCCTTGATTTCCGGCGGCAGCGATTGCTCCTGATCGAATGGGCCGCCGGGCGCAGCGCGCATCAAAAAAAACGTAAGCGTGATGATGATAAACAGCGTGGGAATGGCGCCGGCAAGCCGCGTGAAGAAAAAGCGCATCATCTGCGGGCAAGTCTACTGACTGACCGCAAGGTGGACAAGCGTAGTATGGCTCCTTAGACTAGCTGGTTCACCAACCCTCGAGGCTTCATGGACTCCACTCGCCCCATCCGCGCGCTGATGCGCGGTCTTGATGCGCTGACGGTTCTCAATTTGCGCGACGGTGCGACGGTCTCGGAAGTGGCACACGAAATCCGCCTGCCGCGCACCACCGTTTATCGAATACTCGAAACGCTGTGCAACTCAGGTTTCGTGTACCGAGACAGCGTCGATGAGCGCTATCGGTTGACAATTCTCGTCCGCGGCTTGAGCGGAGGATTCGATGATGAGGCGTGGGTCAACCAAATCGCCAAACCGATGATTTACGGATTGTGCGCCGAAATCCTTTGGCCCGTGAGCATAGCGACCTTGTCCGGCACAAAGATGATGCTGCGCGAGACCACCGACCATAGCACGCCGCTCGCGATAGAACGCTATTCAGCCGGCTTTCAGCTGCCGCTGCTCGCAAGCTCGACGGGTCGCGCGTACCTGGCGAACTGTGCCACCGTACAGCGTGATGCGCTCATCGAGATTCTGGCGCGCTCCGATAGCGAGGAAGACAAGCCTGCACGCGATCGCGACGAGTTGCTGCGCGTGCTTGCTGAAATAAAATCGCGTGGCTATGCGACTGCAACCCGAACGCGTCGCCTCGTAGACGAGCACACCATCAGCGTGCCCGCGTCCCTGAACGACCGCACCTTGGCCGCCTTAACGGTGCGCTTCATTGCGGCAGCCCTGCCTCTCAAGACCGGGCTCGAGCGCTTTTTACCGAAGTTGCGCCAGTGCGCAGCTAGAATCAGCACAGCATTGCAGGAACAACAGACCGAGGCTCGCGCACAGGCGGTCCCTCGAGCAACGGCTTAAGGAGCTTACGTGCAGAAGATCATGGTGGGTATCAAACGCGTCGTCGACTACAACGTGCGCATTCGGGTGAGGCCCGATGGCAGCGGCGTTGTGCTCGACGGGGTCAAAATGAGCGTGAACCCGTTTGACGAGATCGCGCTTGAGGAGGCGCTGCGCATCAAGGAGCGCGGCGCAAATATCGAAGTCGTTGCGGTCAGCATCGGCGTTGCCGACACACAGCAACAATTGCGCACGGCGTTGGCCATGGGTGCGGATCGGGCGCTCCTCGTGCAAACAGACGTAGCCGTCGAGCCGCTGACGGCGGCAAAAGTTTTTCTCGCCCTGGCAAAAAAAGAGAACCCTGATTTGATATTGCTCGGCAAGCAGGCGATCGATGATGACGCCAACCAGACCGGCCAGATGCTGGCAGCACTCTGGGAGCGTCCACAGGCAACTTATGCGTCGAAGATCGAGATTGGAGCTGGCAAGGCCACCGTCACCCGCGAGGTTGATACAGGCTTGGAAACCATCGAAGTCGACTTGCCGGCTGTGGTCACGGTGGATTTGCGGTTGAACGAGCCGCGGTATGTAAAGCTGCCGGACATCATGAAGGCCAAGAAAAAGCCCTTGGATGTTACCTCGCTCGATGTTCTCGGAATCAGCCCGGCGGTTTTGCTCAAGACCGTGAAAACAGAGCCTCCCGCGCAGCGCCAAAAGGGAGTCATGGTCAAGGACGTGGCTGAACTCGTTGATGCTCTCAAGAAGAAAGGTTTGATCTAATGCACAAGGTACTCATCGTCGGCGAACATGACGGAAAATCCTTAAATCCCGCCACAGCCAAGTGCGTGACGTGCGCCAAGGGGATTACGGACGCCGAAATCACCGTCGTGCTGCTGGGCGCGGACACCTCCAGCGTAGCCGTCCAGGCCGCGGCGCTTGCCGGTGTTAAATCGGTGTTGCGAGTCGATCGACAGGAAAATTTGCATCCGCTTGCCGCAGTTTTCGCACCGCAGCTTCAGGCACTGGCGGGCGACTACTCGCATATTTTTGGTCCTTCGACCAGCTTTGGGAAGGACTTGATGCCGCGGCTCGCCGCGCTGCTCGGCGTTCCACAGGTGAGCGACCTAATGGCAGTCGAGAGCGCTTACCGCTTCCGGCATCCCATTTACGCCGGTAACGCGATCGTCACTGTCGAAGCGGATCCTGCGCGCAAGCTGATTGCTACCGTGCGGGTGGCTTCCTTTCAAGCGACACCGGCCGGAGGAAGCGCCGCCGTGGAATCCAAGGATCTGACGGTGTCTTTGCCATCCCACACCCGCTACGTAGCAGCCAAATCCGGGTCAAGCGATCGCCCGGATCTACAGACTGCCAGGCGCGTGGTATCGGGCGGCCGAGCGCTTGGCAGCGCCGAGAACTTCAAAATGCTTTTTGGTTTGGCCGACAAGCTTGGCGCGGCTGTCGGCGCGTCGCGTGCTGCGGTCGACGCAGGCTATGCACCGAATGAGATGCAGGTGGGCCAGACTGGCAAGATCATTGCTCCAGAAATGTACATTGCGATTGGAATCTCCGGCGCAATTCAGCACCTGACGGGAATCAAGGATGCGCGCACCATCGTTGCGATCAACAAAGATGGCGAGGCGCCTATCTTTGAGGTGGCCGACATCGGATTGGTGGCAGATCTCTTCAAAGCCGTGCCGGAGCTGGAAAGGCTGCTCGGCGCCTAGGGTCAAGCGGCGCGGCCGACGCCGCGCCGCGCGTTCGGGCTTTAGAGCTGTTTCAGAATGTAATCGGCGGCGGAGACTTTGAATTCACCCGGCGCCTCGACATTGACGTCAGTGGCAACGCCGTTTTTTACAATGATGGCGAATCGCTGACCACGCGCGCCCATGCCGAACTTGCTGCCGTCCATCTCCAACCCCAATGCTTTGACGTAGGTGCCATTGCCGTCGGCGAGCATCAATATCTTGTCGCCAACCCCGCCATGCTTGCCCCAGGCATTCATGACGAAAACGTCGTTCACTGCCGTGCAAGCAATGGTGTCCACACCCTTTGCCTTGATTTGATCCGCCAATTCCACGAAGCCCGGCAGGTGCTTGGCATCGCAGGTCGGCGTAAACGCACCGGGCACGGAGAACAGCACCACGGTCTTACCGGCAAAAAGCTGCTCGGTAGTCATCTTTTGCGGGCCATCCTTGGTCATGCGCGTAAACGCACCATCGGGCATTTTTTCAGAGGCTTTGATCGTCATAACAGCTTCCTTTAATCTTAACTGAGCTTGTCCGAATAGAGTTCCCACAGCTTGAGAACGCGCGGGCTGATGTTTGGTACCGACTTGAGCTTTTCAAACGTCTTTTTCGCCTCGGCATTATTCTTCAATGCCACTTGCGAGCGTCCGAGATACACATACGCTTCGTCCGTCTGCTTGATTTGTCCTTTGCCGATTCCGCGGCTGATCGCGGTTGCCGCGTTCTGGTAATCGCCCGTTCCGAAGTAAACCTCGCCGAGTTTCACATCCAGCTGGCCCGCCGCATTTTTGGTGGCCTCAGCATCGAGCGCGGACAGCCCCTTCTTGTCGGCATCGGCGCGAGTCTTCAATGCATTCAATAGGCGCGTGGTTCGTTCCTTATGCTCATCCTTCAGCACATTCGAGCTCATCGCCTTTTCCAGAACAACTTGTGCTTCGCCCGGCAAGCCTGCATCGCCAAGCAACTGTGCCATCTCAATGTAATCGGTATCCGCATTCATGGCATTCGTGTCGAACATGATCCGATAGATCATCAAGGTATTGTGATCGTCGCGCTCATCCTGGCGTTCCAAACGAATTAAATTGTTCCAGTAAGAGCTTTTGTTGGTGAGCCGAACCAAATCGTACAACCCGGCCTTCATGGCAGCCGTGTCGTTGGCGTCATTGGCGCACTGCAATTTGATCTGGTACAGCACTTCCTTCGGTGGTTGGCCGGCTTTCTTGAAGGCTGCAATGGCCTTGTCGCCCCAAACCGCTGAATTCTTGCAATCCTTTTGCTGGTAATAGAGCTGGCTCATGATCAGCAAGTCATCGGCTGTGGCAGCTCCGGCATCGGAGGCTTGCTTGCCGTACTCAATCGCTTTGGAGCCTTGTTGGTTGGTCGCTGCCAATTGGAACAGCAGGCGGTAGGTCTTCGGCAACTCGTCTGCCGGGTAGCCCCCCGTCGCCAGCGCGGCTTCGTAAGAAGTCTGCGCCGCCTTGAGATTATTCAAGCGAACGTAGCAGATGCCCTTGAATTCCGCGATGGTCTTCTTATCGTACGTGGACAGCGGACTCTTCGTTTCCGCGGCTTCCAAATTTTTCAGCGCCTCGGACCATTGGTTGGCTTGCATCGCCTTTTGCGCTGCGGTGATTTCCTTGGCAATGACTCGGCTGATTTCCGGCCCCTTGGGCTTGTCTGCAGAAAATGCCGCCGGCGAGACAGCCGCAAACCCGATGAACGCACACAAGCAAACAACCAGCGGATGGCGCCGAATATCAAATATCGAATGACTCATTAGCAGACCTCGCTATGTATCGAGTTAAGTCGGCACGGCATCAACGCAAGTGCCAGGGCATCGTGTGTTCGTCAAACAAACGGCGCGTATCCCGGGAAGGGGCATGACGCGCCGTAAAACCACTCAGGGGTACCTTCTTAGAAGAAATCGTTATTGACGAATCCTATTTTTTTCAAGCCGCGATGCTGCAGATCGGCCAATGTCTGGGCAACAATTTCGTACTTGGCGAACTTGTCCACCGTGATGTGCACTTCAGGCTGTGGGTCCTTCTGTGCCTCGCTCTCGATGTAGCCTTGCAAGGTCTTGCGATCCACCGGATTCTTGTTCCACAGCAGCGTGCCGTCAAAGTCGATCGTGAGATCGATCACCTCTGGCGGCGGTGGCGGCACATAATTGGGCGGCGGCGGCAGCGGGTTGTCGATCTTGACCGCGTGAGTTTGATTGGGGAGCGTGATGATGAAAATAATCAGCAGCACCAGCATGACGTCAATAAGCGGCGTCATGTTGATTTCGGAATAGGATTGGCCCTCGCCGCTCCCGCCTACACTCATGGCCATTTAACTAGTCTCCTACTTTAGAGTCGGGCGGTCAGGCTCGGTAATGAAGGCAACTTTGCGTATACCGATCTTCTGAGTCGCGACCAGCACCTGGCCTACAAATTGGTATCGAACATTCGAGTCGCCGCGAATATGCACTTCCGGCTGCGGTTCTTGACGCGCAATGCCGCGCAGCTGCGCCAGCAATTCGTCCTGGCCGGACAACAGCTTGGTGTTCCAGTAAATGGCTCCCTGCTTATCGACGGCGATGGTGATGTTTTCCGGGCGGGTCTGTGTCACCAGATTGGTCGCCTTGGGCAGCTGCAGCGGAACCTGCTGCAAAATGACGCGAATGGTGATGATGAAAATGATCAGCAGCACCAACATCACGTCGACCAGGGGCGTGACGTTGATGTCCGACATCGCCACGCCTTCTTCTTCAGCTCCTCCAACGTGCAGCGCCATGGTCGACTATTCCTAGCGTGCGATCGCGGCAGCGGGCGGCTTGCCCATGACGGCCGGCGGCTTGTCCATGCCCAGACCCATTTTAACGCCCGAGATTAGGTATGCATGCAGCTCGTGGGTAAAGTGGCTCACGCGTTCCTGCACTGTTTTATTGCGGCGCAATAGGACGTTGTAACCCAGCACCGCAGGAACGGCGACGACCAAGCCGATTGCAGTCATAATCAAGGCCTCACCGACGGGGCCGGCCACCTTTTCGATCGAACCCTGTCCGGAAACGCCGATCGCGATGAGCGCGTTGTAAATACCGATGACGGTGCCGAGCAGACCGACGAACGGCGCGGTAGCGCCGACCGAGGCGAGCACCGGCAGACCGGTTTGCAAGCGGCTGATGATGGCATCGGCCGTACGTTGCAACGACTCGGTGATCCACTCGCTGGTGCCGATCGCGCCCGAGAGACGTGTCTTGTTCACCTCGTGATATTCATACGCTTGCTTGCCTGTTTCGGCGAGCGCGCGAAATGGATTGGAGCCGCCCTTCAGCTTGCCGATGGCATCGGTAAGCGTGTTGGAAGTCCAAAACTCCTTTTCAGCTTCAATTGCCTGAAGCCGCAGCCGGCGTTGGTCGAAAAACTTGGTGATCATGATGAACCATGTCATCAGCGACATAATCAGCAAGACTGCGAGGATCGATCTGCTGACGATATTGCCATTGGCGATCAGCGCACCTAGGCCATATGGATTTTCAACAACTGTCTCTTGCATTGACCGATTCCCTCTAATAGAAAAGCTTATTAATGGTGGAATGAACTAACAATGAATTGCGAACAAGTTGCGGCTATTTGCCAGTGAGCTTCCAGGTAATCTTAAATGGAAAAGTCCCTTCCACACCCTTGCCATCTTCCATGGCCGGCGTCATCCGTTGACCTTTGACACCTTTGAGGCAGGCCTCGTCCAAACGAGGAAAGCCTGAACTTGTTTGAACCGTGGCGTCGAGAATTTGCCCGCTCGCGCTCACTCGCATCCTAAGGATACAACTACCTTCTTCGCCGGCGCGCTTGGATGCGTCGGGGTAGTATTCTTCGCCAATCTTGAACGGATGCTTGGTGTCGTATTTCGGCGCAGAAATCTGTCGGACTGCGGCCACGACCGGCGCAGCCGGCGGCGCCTTGATTTGCGTCACCACGGAAATCGCATTGGTCTCGGGCGGGGCTGCCTGGATATCGACGAACTCAGGCGGCGGGACGTAGGGTTTGATTTCTTCGAGCTTGGGTGGCGGGGGTGGCGGCTTATCGACGTCTTTGGGTTTATCAATCTGAGCAATTTCGACCGGGGGAATAATTTTTTGAACTAGCTGTCCGGCCAACCCGGTATAAAATCCCCACACTATGACGATATGCAAAAGGATTACGGCAATGAGGGCAGCGCCCCTTTTGCCGGAGAATAACGAAGGTTGTTCGTAATACATAACTCTGTGCGACCCTTCCCCTAGCTCTTGATCTCACGCTTCGCGCACGCCGTAAACTTGCGGCCGGTTTTTCCAGCAGCTCTCAGCAAGTTCCCCTCGGCGTGTAAATAAGACTGACACATATCCAGCCCGAACTGCAAGCACGATGTACGTCCGAAAACACTCATGTGAACGTCAGATTACGAGATCCTCGCGACTTTCGATGTTGTTTGCTCCAGATCCGTGACCGCTCCTAACGAAGCGCTACCGACTTGGCGGGAATATTTCGCCAAGGCGCCCCGCCGAGCATAGGGCGTCGGCGCCGTCCATGTTTTATGCCGGCGTTTCAGTTCCGCCGCAGCGACGTGCAGGGTGATTTCGCGGCGTTGCGCATCAATCGTAATCTGATCGCCGGTCTTTACCAGGGCCAACGGCCCCCCGCGCGCCGCTTCAGGCGAGATATGTCACACCACGAAGCGATGGCTGCCGCCGGAGAACCCCCCCATCCGCAATGAGAGCCACCTGTTTGCCCAACCCTTTGCCCACGATGGCGCTGGTAGGACTTAACATCTCGCGCATGCCGAGGCCGCCTCTGGGACCCTCATACCGGATCACCAGCACATCGCCGGCTTTCACTTTGCCGCGCAGGATTCCCTGCAGCGACCTTTTCTTCCGAATTGAAAACTCGCGCCCTGCCCGCTCAGCGGCCGCACGATCGGCTGATCATCCGGGTAGGGAGCCCACGATTCGAAGATTTCCGGCCAGCGTGGCTCCTGTTACCGTCAGGCAGCCGCCGATGGCAACCACGCCATCAAAGCCTGGCGCGTCCACCACCGTCTCGATCGAGTCTGTGACTTCGCGCGATACGAGCGAATAACGCATGCCGGGCGTGCCCATGGAAATTCCGTCGGATACCGTAATGGTATTGAAGGCGATGGCCTTAGCACCGGTCCGATCGGCGCCTGCGGCCACCAATCGCGCAAGTTCGTCTATATGCATATTGCAAGGCGTCAAGTTGCTCCAAGTCGAGGCAACACCCACCCACCTGTGGCTTTTCGAAGTCTGAATCGCCGAAGCCGACGGCGCGAAGCATTGAGCGGCTGGGCGTTTGTTTCGCTCCGTCGACCACCAATCGTGAATGGCGGCGGGTGTCGATGACGGCAGATTTCTTGGTCATGCCGCTAAGCTTACGCAATGCCGTAGCGCTCGACCAAGTAGCGATACACGCCGCGCAGTGCTTGAGCCTCGCCGCCGACGCCGCGCCCGGGGCGTTCCTTGGAATTCCATGCGTACAGATCGATGTGCACCCACGGCGATTCGGTGACGAAGCGCTTCAAGAACAAGGCGCCGAAGATCGCGCCGGCAAAGGGCGAGGACGCGACATTGTTTAGATCTGCAATTTTGCTGGCGAGCTCATCTTCGTAGCCGGCCCACAACGGCATTGGCCAGAGCGGATCATGCTCTGCGGCGGCCACCCGCGCCAATTCACGCACCACACGTTCATCGTTGCCAAAGAGGGCCGGAAGTTCCGGGCCCAGCGCGACGCGCGCGGCACCGGTCAGCGTGGCGAAGTCGATGATCAGGTCAGGCCGTTCGGCGTCGGCAAAGGCCAGGGCATCGCATAAAACCAGCCGGCCTTCGGCGTCCGTGTTGCCTACCTCGACGGTGAGGCCTTTGCGCGTGGCGAGCACATCGCCGGGCCGGTAGGCGTTGCCGCTGATGGCATTCTCGACGGCCGGCACCAACACGCGTAGCTGCGCACGGATCTTCGCGCTCATCAGCAGGTGAGCGAGCGAGAGCGCCACCGCCGCGCCCCCCATGTCCTTTTTCATCAACGACATGCCGGAGCTCGGTTTGATGTCCAGGCCACCGCTGTCGAAACACACGCCCTTGCCGACTAATGTTATGCGCGGAAACGTGTCCCCGCCGCGCGGCGCCCAACGCAGCTCAAGCAGACGCGGCGCCTCGCTGCTGGCACGTCCCACCGCGTGAATCGCTGGAAAATTTGCGGACAATAAATCCTGTCCGATCCATTCCTTGAACGCAGCCTGGTGGCGAGCGGCAACCTGGCGGGCGGCGCCGGCCAGTTCTGCGGGCCCAAAATCGCCTGCCGGTGTATTGATCCAGTCGCGTGCCATGCGCAGCGACTCCGCGGCGTGGGTTACGAACTGCATATCGGCGTTCGACGGCGGCTCCAGGGCCGCGACCTCGTTCTTGGACGAGCGGTATCGTTCAAAGCGATACGCGCCGTAGGCAAAGCCCAGTGCCAACTGTGTGGCTTCGGTTGCACTGAATTCTTGCGCGAGAAGAAAACGCCGCGCGGGCAAGCGTTCAACCAATCCCGCGGCATGCCATAGGGATAACTCTCCCTGCCGCTTGCCCAGCCCTGCTGCGGCGCAGGCAACGCCGCCGTCCGAATCCGGCAGCAGCAGCACGCGATGCTTTTCGGCCTTGAAGTTCTGCTCGATGAGCCACTGTCGAGCGAGCGGCGCTTGGGCGTCGCGCCAGGCTTCAATTTCTTGCTCGTAAATCAGCCACAAAGGGATGGGAAAATTGCTGCCAAGATTCATGAAAACAAATCCTCACGAGCGCGCGCAGATGCCTGGTAATTCTTGCATCATAAGAGATTCTGTGGTGCTATCTGATGCTATTTAATAAAGCGTTTAAGCGCAATTTTGTAAGTGCCCCAGCTAAGGCCGCGACAGTCTTTAAGCGGGGTTTCGCGCATTTAGAGCCGCCGCGTTTCGTAGTCACGACTGGATTAGGGGAGTTGCATGCGTTTGTATTCGCAAAAGGACGTCGACAAAAAAGCCCTGCGTGGTGCGCGCATTGCCGTACTCGGCTATGGCAGCCAGGGGCGCGCGCATGCGCTCAATCTGCGCGATAGCGGCTACGATGTCGTGGTCGGCGTTCGCAAGGGTGCCAGCTGGACCAAGGCGAAGAAAGATGGCCTGCAAGTTGCCGAGCCGAGCGCCGCCATAAAAGGCGCGCAGTTGGTGGCCATGCTAGTCCCCGATCTGACTCAGAAATCCCTCTATGGCGAGTTGAAGACGCAGATCGAGAAAGGCGCCACGTTGCTATTCGCGCACGGCTTTAATATTCACTTCAAGCAGATCAAACCGCGCAAGGATCTCGACGTTGTTTTGATCGCGCCAAAGGGTCCGGGCGATGTTGTGAGGCGCCAGTACCAGCAAGGCCGGGGCGTGCCATGTCTTTTGGCGGTAGCGCAGAATCCTTCCAAACACGCGAAAGCCAAGGCGCTGGCGTACGCCGATGGTATCGGAGGAACGCGCGGCGGTGTCCTTGAAACGAGCTTCGGCGAAGAGACCGAAACCGACTTGTTCGGCGAGCAGGCAGTGCTATGCGGCGGTGCGACCGAGCTGGTCGTGAAAGGCTACGAGACCTTGGTGGAGGCAGGTTATCAGCCGGCCGTGGCCTATTACGAGTGCCTGCACGAACTGAAATTGATCGTCGATCTCTTGCACGAGGGCGGCATCACAAAAATGCACCGCTTCATCAGCGAAACTGCGAAGTACGGCGATCTCACTCGCGGACCCCGCATCGTCAACAAGGCCACCAAGAAGGAAATGCGCAAGATCCTTGCGGAAATTCAGCAGGGGAAATTCGCGCGGCAGTGGATTGCGGAGAACAAGGCCGGCCGGCGCAAGTACTCAAAACTATTGAAGGCAGATTTAACGCACCCCATCGAGAAGGTCGGTGCGCAATTGCGCGCTCGCATGCCTTGGTTGGAAGCCGGCTAGCGCCGCACGAAGTGACGACTCCGCAAGCCTTCAGCATGTTAAGAACGCAAGGCTTGCCGGTCCGCCGGCCCGATCGGACGCTCGTACGACCCGTGGTGCCCCACGCCGCAGTACTCGATCGCGCGCCGCCAGGCAAAGCGATTACGACGCGCGCAGCCGCCGATGCGGTACTGGCTGCGCTTTAGCTGCCCGCGCGAGAGCAGCGCTCAAATCCGCCACAAGATCCGCCAGCTCTTCGATGCCCACCGAGACGCGCAGCAGTCCGGCACTGATGCCGGCCCGCAGCCTCGCCGATTCCTCCATGCCGGCATGCGTCATGCTGGCCGGATGGGCGATCAGACTCTCAACTCCACCTAGGGATTCTGCCAGGGTAAAGCATTGCAGCCCGGCGAGAAACGCCTCGATTGCGGGTTCGCCGCCGGCGAGTTCGAAACTCAGCATCGCACCGAAGCCGCATTGTTGCCGGCACGCGATTTCATGGCCCGAATTGCCGGCCAGACCGGGGTAATAGACGCGCAGCACCTCGGGGTGGCGGGTCAGAAATTCCACGATGCTCGCGGCATTCTCGCCATGCACGCGCATCCTCGCGTGCAGGCTGCGCACGCCACGCAGCGTAAGAAAGCTGTCGAACGGCGCGCCCGCGACGCCGATGGCATTGGCCCACCATGCCAAGGTCTGGTGTAATTTCTCGCTCGCCGCGATTACCGCGCCTCCCACGACGTCGCTGTGGCCATTCAGGTACTTGGTCGTGGAATGCATCACGTAATCAGCTCCCAGCGACAAGGGCTGCTGCCAGACGGGCGACAAGAAGGTATTGTCGACTGCGCTCAACGCGCCGACCGCATGCGCGGCATTCGTGATCGCGCGAATGTCGACCACGCGCAACAAAGGATTGCTGGGAGTCTCGATCCACACCAGCATGGGTTTCGCTTCCAGTGCCGCGCGCAGCGCAGACGCGTCGCTTTGATCGACGAAATCCACGACGAGCTGTCCCTTTGCTTGCAGCGCTGTCAGCAAACGATAGGTGCCGCCGTAGCAGTCGTGCGGCGCCACCACCCGTGCCCCGCCCGGCAGCGTCGCCAAGATCAGCGTGATGGCGGCCATTCCCGTGCACGTCACTATGGCGCCGGCGCCACCTTCCAGATCCGCCAACGCGCCGGCAAGCTGGTCGCGAGTGGGATTGCCGGAACGCGTGTAATCGTACTTACGCGGCTGCCGGAAGCTTTGAAACGCAAAATTCGTCGACAGATAAAGCGGCGGCACCACCGCGCCGTGATGCACGTCCGACTCGATACCGGCGCGAACCGATCGGGTCGCGATATTTTTTGGCTTTTCATTGCTGCTCATGGCTGCTGCTCCGCAAGGGCTTGCTTGATAATGGGTGTCAGAGCCGCTGCCTCTTTCAAGAAAGCGTCATGACCGAATATGGAATTGATCTCGATCAATTGGCGGGGACCGTTCAAGCGCGCGGATAGCGCCTGCATATCACTGAACGGCACCAACTGATCCTCGCGAACGGCAATCAACGTCGCCGGGGTATGCACTTGAGTCGCATCCACCTCATGCAGATCGATCGATTCGCTCAAGGTTAGGAATGACTCCGCGCGGTAGTTCTGCACATAGTCATCGCCGCGTGCGAACAAATAATCTTCAATCGGAAATCGGAAGCGATCGACCGTGCGTTTGGGTGCGCCACCGAACCTGATGGCGAATTCGATGGGGCTGCGATAGGTGGCCATCGCTAGCGCCCGAGCAAGCTTCAATCCGGCTGCACCGTCGCCGCGGGCAATCGCCTCGCGCACGATTTGACGCTGCACGCTTCGCCATGCGGTTGACAGCACTTGAGAGCGATCGGCGGCACTCAATATAACAATGTGGCCGATCAGCTCCGGGTAGCGCTCGGCAAAACACAGCGCAACCATTCCGCCGTACGAGGCGCCGACAATGGCATGCAGCGACCTGAGCTCCAAATGGCGAACGATCAGACTTAAGGCTCTGGCTTGATCATAGGAGCTGATGGGTGGAAATTGGCCGCCGACGCTCGGCGTCGCGCTGTCGCCGCGGCCGCCGATATAATCGATTCCCAACACGCGATACCGACTTGTGTCCACGCCGAGCCCAGGGCCGACCATCTCGGGCCACCACCCCTCGCCCGGCGCGCCGGTGACGATTCGATGCGCAGAGATACCGCCGAGGACGACAACAACGGGCCCCCGTTCGTTACCCACGAGACGGAAGGCCACACGCGCATCCGGCAAACCATCGCCATAATGCAAATCGAAAGGCGCGAGACGCAGGATGTCATCGATTCGATTGAGAGAATTTTCGACCACGATGCTTGCAAGCTCCTTAAGGCAACTACCCCTGGAGCATCGGCTCGTAGCCCAATTGAAGTCACGGGAAACCCGCGCAATCGGCTGCTCATCTATCGGAGCGCGCCACGCGACGCATCCCCGCAGGAGTTGGCACCGTTCCGAGGCTCACATAAGAGATATCGGTGGTTGCCCCGGCTTCTAAGGGCCTTTCCCTCAGCCGGTCTAGATAAGCCCTTGAATCTTAGGCACGCGCGACGGGCGCGTCAAGCATTTTGCTTGCCGATGGCTTGCATCGATTGCGCTAACGTATTAATGTAATAGCGCGTTATTACAGCATTGAACCTAATATCGATGAGTTGCAGGATTAGTGATGAAAACCAACCGACCGGTAACCCCACGGCAAGAGCAGCAGCACGAGCGGGCGCTGTGCACCGCGGTCCTGGCGCTGCGCTCGATCGATGAATGCCGCAGCTTCTTCCGCGATCTGTGCACCCCCGCCGAACTGCAAGCGATGGCGGACCGTTGGGCAGTGGTCGAGCTGCTGGAACGCTGCCTGCCCTATCGCGAAATTCACAAGCAAACCGGCGTCAGCGTCACCACCATCGGCCGCGTCGCGCGTTATCTGATGGCGGGCAATGGCGGTTATCGGGCGGTCACCGAACGGTTGAAGCTCAATGCCTAGCGTCAACGGCACGGCCGACTCCATGCGCCTTAAGATTGCCGTTCAAAAAAATGGCCGTCTCACCGACAGCTCATTGGATTTGCTGTCACGCTGCGGCTTGAAGTACAGCCGCGGCAAGGATCAGTTGATGTGTTACGGCGAAAATATGCCGCTCGACGTGTTGTTCGTTCGCGATGACGATATCCCCGACCTGGTGCAGGAAGATGTTTGCGACTTAGGTCTCGTGGGCCTAAACGTGGTCCAGGAAAAGCTCCTCGCATTCGAATCGCGCGACACCGGGCCATTATTCGACACGGTACAGCTGCTCGACTTTGGGCGCTGCCGGCTATGTATCGCGGTACCCGATGGTTTCGACTATCTAGGTCCGCGCTCCCTGCAGGGCATGCGCATCGCGACCACTTATCCGCATATCCTTGCACGCTTTTTGAAAGAGAATGCCATTACGGCCGAAGTGGTGGTGCTGTCGGGTTCGGTCGAAATTGCGCCCCGGTTGGGAAGAGCCGATCTGATCTGCGATCTGGTGTCGAGCGGATCGACACTCGCTGCGAACCATCTGCGCTTTGCGCAAACGGTGATGGAAAGCCAGGCTGCGCTGATCCGCACGCCCATGCCGGTCGCCCCGGAAAAGCAGGAGTGGACGCGCCGCTTACTGATGCGTATCGACGGCGTCGAACAGGTCAAGGGCAGCAAGTACATCATGCTGCACGCGCCCCGCTGCGCCCTGCCGGCGATCGCGAAGTTGCTTCCCGGCAGCGAAGCGCCGACGGTCATACCTCTGGAGGGATTGGGCGATCGAGTCGCGGTGCACGCCGTATGCCGAGAAAATGTCTTCTGGGAAACTCTTGAGGACTTGAAAGGCGCCGGCGCTACCTCGGTACTGGTTCTGCCCGTCGAGAAGATGCTGGCCTAGGCGTCTGCCATGAGAATTCTCGACTGGAACTGCCTGTCAAGCGCAGAGCGAAGCGAAGCCCTGCAGCGACCGACGCTCGAGGATGCGGCGCGTGTCACCGCGGCTGCGCGTGACATCATCGAAAGGGTGCGGCGCGAGGGTGACGCCGCCCTGCTCGCAATCACCGAACAATTCGACGGGGCTCGTCTCGACTCGCTGCGGGTGACACGACAGGAATTTGTCGATGCCGAACACGCGGTGACGGCAGAGCAGCACATGGCGATCGAGCGTGCGATAGACAATATCCGCAGCTTTCATGCCGCGCAGTCGCCACTGCCGCTGCGCCTCGAGACCTCGCCCGGAGTGGTTTGCGAACGCTTCAGTGTACCCATCCGCGCAGTGGGACTGTACGTTCCGGCCGGTTGCGCGCCGTTGCCCTCCACCGCCATGATGCTGGCCGTGCCCGCTACGCTTGCCGGCTGTCCGGTCAAGCTCATGTGCTCACCGCCCAATCGTGCGGGGTCCGCAAATGCGGCCGTACTGGTCGCCGCGCGCAAAGCCGGTGTCGAAGAGATTTTCAAGGTTGGCGGCGCACAAGCCATCGCTGCCATGGCTTACGGCAGCGATTCCATCCCAAAGTGCGACAAGGTTTTCGGGCCGGGCAATGCCTACGTGACCGCAGCCAAAGTATTGGCGTCGCAACAAGCAGGCGGAGCCGCGCTCGACTTACCGGCTGGCCCGACGGAAGTCATGGTCATCGCCGATGACGAGGCGCGCGCTGATTTCGTTGCCGCCGACCTCTTGGCGCAATCTGAACATAGCCCCGACGCACAGGCCATTCTCGTGACCCCGCAGCGAGCATTGGCCGCAGCGGTATTTCACGAAGTACAGCGCCAAAGCGCGCGGTTGTCGCGCGCATCGATACTCGCGCAGTCGCTCAAGGCAATGCGCCTGATCATCGTTGCTAGCCTGCAATCGGCGTTCGAGATCGCAAATAAGTATGCGCCGGAGCATCTGATCCTGGAGATTCGCGAGCCGCGCACCTGGCTGCCCAGCGTCAGCACCGCGGGTGCGGTCTTCCTTGGCCACTGGTCGCCGGAGTCTGTGGGCGATTATTGCAGCGGCCCCAACCACACCTTGCCCACATATGGCTACGCTCGTTCCTATAGCGGCTTGTCGCTCGAAGACTTTCAAAGGCGCATCACGGTTCAGGAACTCACGCCGTCCGGTCTGCAGGAATTGGGGCCGACTGCCTGCACCTTGGCGGCGCTCGAGGGCTTGGACGCGCACGCATCGGCGGTGACCATCCGGCTCGCGGCGCTGCAGTGAATCCCCTCACGGCTCTTGCGCGCCCGGAAATAGTTTCGCTCAAGCCCTATGCGCATGCCGCATGGCTGCCTGCGCTTACGCGCATGCACGCGAACGAAGCACCCTGGAGGCCGAAGGACGACAATACCATCGCCGGTCTCAATCGCTACCCAGAGCCACAACCTCGGGCGCTCATTGAACGGCTGGCGGCACTCTACGGCGTTTCAGCGACGCAAGTGCTGGCGAGCCGCGGCGCCGACGAGGCCATTGATGTCCTGTCGCGCATCTATCTACGCGCCGGCACCGATGCCATTCTGCAGTGTGGACCGACCTTCGGCATGTACCAAGTCGCAGCACGCATTCAGGGCGCGGAGGTGGTCGAGATTGCTCTGGACCCGGTCCACGGCTGGTGCATCGACCCGCATCGGGTGCTGGCCGCATGGCGCCCCAATATCAAACTGGTGTACTTGTGCTCACCAAATAACCCGACCGCCAATCTCTTGGACCCAGCAGCACTCGAGCACATCTGCACCGCGCTCGACGGCAAAGCCATCGTGGTGATCGACGAGGCCTACATCGAATGGTCGCGTTCCCCGAGTCTTGCCAGTTGGCTGGGTCGTTTTCAAACACTCGCCATTTTGCGTACGCTATCGAAAGCTCATGCGCTGGCAGGCGCGCGTCTCGGTGCATTGTTGGCCTCGCCTGAGTTGGTGGAAATTGCCAGGCGCGTTATTCCGCCATATGCGCTTGCCCAGCCTACGATCGAAGCGGCTCTGCGCGCACTCGATCCGGATGAATTAGCCGCCTCACAAGGCAGATTGGAAGCACTGCTCATGGAAAAGGAATATTTGCGCCGCGGTCTCACTAACTCACCGTTAGTGATCAAGGTGTGGCCGAGCGACACGAATTTCTTATTGGTCGATTGCCGCGATGCGGATGAATTCATGCACAGGACTATCGCCGGCGGCCTGATCGTTCGAGATTTGCGCGCCCATCCCGCCCTCCCCCGTTCGCTGCGAATCTCGGTGGGATCGCGGGCGGAAAACGCTGCGTTGCTGGGTTGCGTGGAGCGAGCATGAGCGAAAAGCGCGTGTTATTCCTCGACCGCGACGGCACTCTGAACGAAGAGGTGTCCGACGAACAGCTAGACAGCCTGGCCAAGATCCGTCTGATGCCGGGCGTCATCCTGGCACTGCTGGAATTGAAACGTGCCGGCTTCGCCTTCGTGATGGTCACCAATCAAGATGGGCTGGGAACACCCAGCTTTCCGCGCGAATTTTTCGAGGCAACACATCGCTTCATTTTGGATCTGTTCGGCTCGCAGGGGCTCGAGTTCGAAGCGGTGTTTGTCTGTCCGCACTTCAAACGCGAGAACTGCGCCTGCCGCAAGCCAAAACTGGGCATGGTGCAGGAATACTTGAGCGCGAACCGGATCGACAAGGCGCGCAGCTTCATGGTCGGCGATCGCGATACGGACTTGGAATTCGCCGCCAATCTCGGGATTCAGGGATTGCGAATCTCTTTGGGCGGCGGCGCCGAGGAAACCTGGCCTGCCATCACGGCACGCATCCTCGGCCGCGCGCGACACGCGCACGTCAATCGCAAGACCAAAGAGACCGAGGTTCGCGTCGAGGTCGATTTATCGCGCGAAGCTCCTTGCGTCATCGCCAGCGGCTTGGGATTTTTCGATCACATGCTCGAGCAGATCGCAAAGCACGGCGGATTTGCGTTGAGCCTGAGTTGCAAAGGCGACTTGCAGATCGATGAACATCACACAGTCGAGGATTGCGCACTGACACTGGGAGCGGCGCTGCGCGAAGCGTTGGGCGATAAGCGTGGTATTGCGCGCTACGGGTTTCTGCTGGCGATGGACGAGGCGGAAGCACAAGTTGCACTCGATCTGAGCGGCCGGCCCTACTTCGCCTGGGAGGGGAAATTCAATCGTGAGCGCGTCGGGGAATTGCCCACCGAGCTGGTACCGCATTTTTTCAGGTCGCTGGCGGAATCCTTGGGCGCGGCGCTGCATATCACGGTACGCGGCGACAACTCGCATCATATGATCGAGTCCTGCTTCAAGGCCGTGGGCCGCAGCCTGCGCCAAGCGATCCGTCTCGACAGTGCGGAGATACCGAGCAGCAAGGGCATGCTTTGAGCGCCAGCAACGTCGTGATCATCGCCAGCGGCGGCGCCAACATTGCCTCGCTGCAATTTGCCTTGCAGCGGCTAGGGACGAGCTCTGCGGTGTCGGCCAATGCGCGCAAGATACGCGAAGCAAGCCATGTGATTTTGCCCGGTGTGGGCGCGGCGCCGGACGCGATGGCCCGGCTGAGACATAATAACTTGGACACATTAATTCCCTTGCTCGAGCAGCCGGTGCTGGGAATTTGCCTCGGCATGCAGTTGCTGTTCGAGGCATCCGAGGAAGGCCAGGCGCAGTGCCTCGGCATCATTCCCGGCCGCGCCGCGCGTTTCCCGCACGACACAGCGCATCCCGTGCCGCATATGGGCTGGAATACGCTTCAAATCGATCATCCGTGTGCACTGCTGGATGGCCTGCGCCCGGATGATTACGCCTATTTCGTGCACAGCTATGCTCTGCGCCCCAACCCGGCGACGATTGCGAGCAGCGACTATGGGTATTCTTTCAGCGCCTGCGTGCAGTGGCGAAATTTCTTCGGCGCTCAATTCCACCCGGAGCGCTCAGCCAAAGTGGGTGCCCGATTGCTGCAGAATTTTCTAAGCCTGTAATTTACACGCCATGCAACTCATCCCCGCCATTGATATAAGAGCCGGGCACTGCGTCCGGCTACTGCATGGCGACTTCGAGACCGAGACGCGCTATCCAACCGATCCTTATTCTTTGCTCGCCAAATATCGCGACGCCGGAGCGGACTGGCTGCACATTGTCGATCTCGATGGCGCCCGCGACGGACGCCTCGACAACAGAGCGGTTATCGTCGACTTGACTGCGCAAAAGTCGGTCAATCTGCAAGTGGGCGGCGGCCTGCGCAACACCACAGCGCTGGCGCAAATGCTGGACGTCGGCGTCGCGCGCGCGGTGATCGGCAGTTGCGCAATCTCCCAGGTCGAGCAAGTTCAAGCGTGGCTGGCGCATTTTGGGCCGGAACGTCTGACATTGGCATTCGATGTGTCCATTGTCGATGGCGGTGTGCCGCGAGTCATGACCCATGGTTGGCAGCGTCAATCCGAATTCTCACTCTGGAGCGCGCTGGACCTTTACTCGGCATCGCAGCTAAAGCATGTGCTGTGTACCGACGTGGGGCGCGATGGCGCGTTGACCGGACCGAATGTCGCGTTGTATCGAGAAGCGGTACGGCGCTACCCGCAAATCGAGTGGCAGGCTTCGGGAGGCATTCGCAATGCCCGCGATTTACAGGCCCTGTCTGAGGCCGGCGTCGCCGCCGCCATTAGCGGCAAGGCATTGCTTGAGAACTTGATTCCAATCGAGGAACTGCAGCCATTCTTGCCAAACGCCTAATCCCGTGCCTCGACGTGCAAGGCGGCCAGGTAGTGAAAGGCGTGCAGTTTCGCGATCACCGCGTCGTCGGCGATATTTTGGAACTCGCCGCTCGCTATCGCGATGATGGCGCCGATGAACTGGTGTTCTACGACATCTGCGCTAGCCCCGAGGGCCGTGGCGTGGATCGAGGTTGGGTTTCACGCGTGGCGCGCGCACTGGATATCCCGTTTTGCGTTGCGGGCGGAATTCGCTCGGTCGCGGAAGCCGAGGAAGTATTGGCAGCCGGCGCGGAAAAAATTTCCGTCAATTCGCCCGCGCTCGAAGATCCCGAGCTGATCAACGCCTTGAGCGAGCGATTTGGCGCACAATGCGTGGTTGTGGGCATCGACAGCCAAACCATCAATGGCGAATATCGCGTGCAGCAGTTCACCGGCGATGTCCTGCGTGCGCGCGATGCTGGGCGCGGCACGATTGAGTGGGTGCTCGAGGTGCAACGGCGCGGCGCGGGCGAAATCGTGCTCAACTGCATGGCGAGCGACGGCATGCGCCGCGGCTATGATATTGCGCAATTGACTGCTGTGCGCGAAAAATGCCAGGTCCCCTTGGTGGCCTCCGGCGGCGCCGGCGCGCCGCAACACTTTGCCGAGGTGTTCCGAGTTGCAGGCGTCGATGCCGCGCTGGCGGCGAGCGTATTTCACTCCGGCGAAATCACAATTCCAATTTTACGGCGTGAACTGCGAGCTCAAGGCATCGAGGTGAGACCTTGAAATTGCCGAATCTAGAGTGGGACAAGATGAATGGCCTGGTTCCGGCCATCGTCCAAGACGCAAGTACCGGCGCGGTACTCATGCTGGGCTATATGAATCGCGAGGCACTGGCGGCGACCGAAACCACGGGTCGAGTCACCTTTTGGAGCCGAAGCAAACGTCGCTTGTGGACCAAGGGGGAGACTTCCGGCCACTTCCTCGAGGTGTGCAGCATATCCGCGGACTGCGATTGCGATGCTCTGCTGATTCTGGCGCAGCCCTTAGGACCCGCCTGTCATTTGGGAACGGCGACTTGCTGGGGCGCGGACGCGCCGCGCTCACTGTCTCATCGGCTGGAGTTCCTGGTGAGGCTGGAACAGATTATTGCCCAGCGTATCGCGGACCCACCCGCAGGCAGCTACACCGCAAAACTGGTCGACGAGGGCTTGACGCGCATCGCGCAGAAGGTCGGCGAAGAAGGTGTCGAACTGGCGCTTGCGGCTGTGGCGCAAGCCGACGAGGCGGTCATCGGCGAGGCAGCGGATCTGTTGTACCACACAGCGCTGTTGCTCAAGGCTAAGGGCTTATCGCTGTCCCAGGTAGTCGCCGAGCTGGAGTCTCGTCACACAAAGCAGCTGGTCAGTTAGCTGAAGGCAGCTCGGCCCATCATGCGCTACGACTTCAATGCCTGAGGCTTGGCCCGACAATTACGGCGCAGTGCGTAAATCGCGATTCCCATCCACACAACGTTGAGCGCCACCGATGGCCAGGCATTGTTGTAGGTGCAATTAATGATGAATCCCGCGGCGCCAACGATGTTCATCGCCTGGTAGATCCACGAGCCCGGAAGCAGCTTGCCGAAAGACAGTAAGCTGTAGGCGCCGAGAATGAGCAGGGCCGCCATCCATCCGGCGATGGAAACAAATGTTTGCAAGCTCATGTCGACGCCGCTACCGACTTTGGTGCGGCGGACAACCGCAATCTGAACTCCCTGCGCACTAGCCAGAGACTGAACAGGGCCTGTAAGGTCACGCTTGCGACCGAGACATACCATACGTGGATCATTTCAAAATGCGGCTGCTTGGACAGCCACAGCACCGGCAAGACGAAGGTCACCAGTCGGCTGGCGGAACTGATTACCGCCGGCACGGTATTGCCGAGGCCTTGAAAAACCGCAGAACAGGTAAACACGAAGCCCGAGGCAAGGAAGTTCCAGGAAATAATCTGCAGATACTGTGTTCCCACCGTGAGCGCCGTCGGATCCTTGCTGAATGCTCCGATCAGCAGCGGTGAACCCCACTGACAGAAAAACGTCAAGAACACCATGATGCAACCGCCGATGAGCGTCGACAATACGAAGGTTTCGCGCACCCGAGCAAATCGGCCCGCAGCGAAGTTTTGGCCGACGATGGGCGCCGCGGCAAACGCGACTGCCATCGCGGGCAGGAACATGCTTTGCATGATGCGCATACCGATTCCAAATCCCGCCTGCGCATCCGGTCCGAAAGGCCGCAGTACCCAATACAGGATCGCCATGAGCAAGAACATCAGCAAAAATTCGCCGCCCGCGGGCAACCCGATACGCAGCAGCCGGCGCCAAACCGCCATTTGCGGACGCCACAGGGTGCGTATAAAGCCGACGTACTTTTCGAGCCGGTGAAAATACAGCCCGAGGATGACGACGCCGACCCCGAGCGCTAAGGAACTTGCAAGACCGGCACCCGCGACGCCCAGGGGGTGACCGGTGCCCCACCCGGCGATGAGGACGGGCGCCAGGATGGCATTTAACACCACCGTCAGGACCTGCACGATCATGGTGGGTTGCACGATCCCCGTGCCGCGCAACGCCGACCCCATTACCACCACTGCGAACTGCAGCGCCAAACTTGGCAGGAACCAGTGCAGATATTGAATTCCTGCGTGCACGGTCGCCTGGCTCGCACCGAGTGACTTGACGTAGTAGGGTCCGCCAAAAAAGCCAAGCGCCAACGTCAGGACGGCGCACATCGCGGCCAGCGCCAAGCTTTGATTGAATATCAAATTCGCGTCCGCCCGGTCCTTGCGGCCGGCTGCATGCGAAATCAGCGTAACCGTACCCACGCCCAGCACTTGGGTCATCGCGAACACGACAAACATAACGTTGCCCGCCGTCCCAACGCCCGCAATCGCGGCGTCTCCCAACCTAGCAACAAAATACAGATCGATGAGAAAATACAGGGTTTGAAAGAACATGCCCGCCGCAATCGGCAGAGCCATGTGCAAAACGTTCTTGACGATCGAGCTGTTCGTCAAATCCTTCATGGTGTCCTCTTGCAATCACCGGTCAAGCGCGCACTGTTGCCGCGGGGCATTGTGCCATAGCCCTCAAGACTTACTAGAACCTGGGCGCAAATGTTACGCTGCGCCGATGACGGTACTTCCTGATTTCGATATGTTGCTGTTCGGTGGCACGGGTGATCTGGTGACGCGCAAGTTGTTGCCGGCGCTGTATCGACGCTTTGCGGCGGGCCAGGTCTCGGCGCAGTCCCGCATTTTCGGCGTCGCAAGGTCGGCGCTATCGCGCAGTTCCTATACGGCACAAGCGGAGGCTGCATGCCGTGAATTTCTCGGCAAGGAATTCGACGCGAAGCAGTGGCAAGGATTTGCCCATTTGCTCGACTACGTCAAACTCGATGCCGGCGCTGAAAATGACTATGCAGCGCTCGCGGCGATTTTCAAGGGTCGCGATACCATCGTACGAGTGTTCTTCTTTTCCACGGCCTCGAATCTTTTCTCGATGATCTGCCAAAACCTTGCGAAGGCTAAGGTTGTCACGCTGCTGTCGCGAGTGGTGCTGGAAAAACCGCTGGGTCATGACACCGCCTCGGCGAACCTCATCAACGAGCAGGTCGGGGCGGTTTTTGCCGAGAACCAGATTTACCGAATCGATCACTATCTCGGCAAAGAGGCTGTGCAGAATCTCATGGCGCTGCGCTTCGGCAACGCGCTATTCGAGCCGCTCTGGCGGCGCGGCTACATCAGGCATGTGCAGATTACGGTTGCGGAAGAGCTCGGCGTGGAGCGGCGCGGTAATTTTTATGACAAGACCGGCGCCATGCGCGATATGGTGCAAAATCATCTGCTGCAACTGTTGTGCATCATGGCGATGGAGCCTCCGGCAAGCAACGATCCAGACGCCGTGCGCGACGAGAAACTGAAGGTTTTAAGAGCTCTGCGGCCGCTGCGCGATCGCGATGTGCTCATCAAATCGGTGCGCGGCCAGTATAAGGCAGGTGCGGTACGCGGCGTTGCGGTTACCGGCTACTTGCGAGAGGCCGATATCGCGCCTGACAGCAGCACCGAAACGTTTGTGGCGCTGAAAGTCGACATCGATACCTGGCGCTGGGCGGGCGTGCCCTTTTACCTGCGCACGGGCAAGCGGCTACAGGACCGCCTGACTGAACTGGTGGTCACCTTCGATGAGGTTCCGCTGCCGATTTTCGAGATGCCCAACACGACGCATACCGCGAACGAGCTCGTCATTCGCCTGCAACCCGATGAAAGCATCACCATGACCATTCTGGCGAAGAATCCCGGCGAGGGGATGCGCCTCAAGCCAGTGAGCCTGGCGCTCGATCTGGGCGAAACATTCAAGACGCGCAGTCTCGATGCCTACGAGCGATTGCTCATGGACACGGTGAAGGGCAACCTGACTTTATTCATGCGCAGGGATGAGCTCGACGCTGCGTGGGCGTGGATTGATCCGATCAGGGCTGGTTGGGAGCAATACGACGAAGGACCCAAGATCTACATTGCCGGCACGTGGGGGCCGGCAGCCTCCAGTGCCATGTTGAGTCGCGACGGATTTGCGTGGCATGGCGAACTCTGATCCCGCGGCCACGAAATTCGCCGACAGCGAGGGGCTGGCGCGCACGCTCGCCAGTCAGCTTGCTGCGAGCCTGAATACTGCGATTGCAGCGCGAGGGCTTGCCAGTGTGGTGGTATCGGGTGGCAAGTCACCGATAAGGCTGTTTGAACGGCTGCGCGCCGAACCACTCGACTGGAGCCGCGTATGTGTCGCACTGGCCGATGAGCGCTGGGTAGATCCATCCGACCCCGGCAGCAACGAAAAGCTGGTGCGCGACTTCTTGCTGCAGGGACCTGCCGCGGCAGCGCGATTCATCGGGCTTAAAAATGGTGCGCCCACGCCGGACCTGGGTGCCGTCTCCGCCTGGGAGACATTCGCTCGGGTGCCCCGCCCTTTCGATGCGGTCGTGCTTGGCATGGGCGACGATGGCCATACGGCCTCACTGTTCCCGCGCTCCCCGAATCTACCCGCCGCCTTGAATCCAGCGGCCGTCGCGGGTTGCGCCGGCATGTGGTCGCCGGTCGCGCCGCATCCCCGTTTGAGTTTGAATTTAAGCGCCCTGCTGGATTCTCGGCGCGTTGTCGTGCTCCTCACGGGCACGGAAAAATGGCAGACCTACTGCGTCGCAAGCGCCGAGGGTCCGGTGCAGGATATGCCGATCCGAGCCTTGTTGCGTCAGCGCCGGACTGTCGTCGAGGTGATGTGGGCGCCTTAGCAGGCGCGATGAGCGGGGGCGCTTGTTTCAAACGTGCGGCAACAGGAAACGCATCGTGCGCCGCAGCGGTTCGGCAGCGCCCCACAGCAACTGATCGCCCACGGTGAAAGCCGAAAGGTAGTCCCCGCCCATCGCCAGCTGGCGCAGCCGGCCGACGGCAATTTCCAATTTGCCGCTCACCGCGGCGGGGGATAATTCGCGCATCGAGGCCTCTTTATTGTTAGGCACAATGCGCACCCACGGGTTGCCGGCGCGGATCAGTTTTTCGATTTCCGGTAGCGGTAAATTTTGCGTGAGCTTGATGGTCAACGCCTGCGCGTGACAGCGCATTGCGCCGACTCTCACGCAGATTCCCTCGATAGGCACGGGATGCGATTCCGAGCCCAGAATCTTATTGGCCTCCGCAGCTGCCTTCCATTCCTCCCGGCTTTGGCCAGTGCCCAAATCCTTATCGATCCACGGGATGAGGCTTCCGGCCAACGGCACCTCGAAATGCACGCGAGGAAATTCATTCGCAGCCAACGCCGAGCTCACCGCTCGGTCTATCTCCAGGATGCTTGCAGCGGGATTGCTCAACAGGGCCGATACCGACTCGTGCAGTACCCCCATCTGCTGCAGCATCTCACGCATATTTTGCGCGCCGGCCCCTGAAGCGGACTGATACGTCATCGCCGTAATCCACTCGACGATTCCCGCACGCATCAGGCCGGCCACCGCCATCAGCATGAGAGACACAGTGCAATTGCCGCCGATAAAGTCTTTGATGCCGTGCTCGCGCGCGGCTTGCATCACGCTTAAGTTCACGGGATCCAGAACGATCACCGCATTTTTTTCCATGCGCAACGCCGAGGCCGCGTCGATCCAATAGCCTTGCCAGCCGGCGGCCCGCAAGCGCGGATGAACCGATTGCGTGTAGTCGCCGCCCTGGGTGCTAATGAGCATCGGCAGTCGTGCCAACGCTGCAATGTCATGGGCGTCGTGTACTTTGGCTACTTCTGTGCCCACCTGCGGTCCGGCCGCACCGGCCTGCGATGTGCTGAAAAACGTGGGCGCAACGCAGTCGAAGTCCTTCTCCTCGCGCATCCTGTCGAGGAGCACTGAACCGACCATACCGCGCCAACCAATGATGCCGACGGGTTTCATCACCAAATCATAAACTCTCGCGCGGGTGGGCGCCGGTTATAGTTCGAAGACATGGCGTATCCATAGGCCCCGCAGTTGGCAATGAGAATTACGTCACCTTCGCGGCTGTCGGGAAGCCACCGATCCGTACCCAATTGGTCGGCGCTCTCGCAGATAGGACCGACGATATTGACGCGGTGACTCATCGGCTCATCGAGGCGCGTAAGATTTCGAATGTCGTGATGCGCTCCATAGAGCGCAGGCCGGATCAAGGAATTCATGCCGGTCGCCACGCCCACATACTGCACATCGCGCTTCTCTTTGAGCTGGGTCACGAGCGCAACCAGCACCCCGGCCCGCGCCACCAGGAATCGGCCCGGTTCCATCCAAAATTCAATATGCGGAAAATCCCTGGCCAGTCCCGCCACGCCCCGCTCGAGAATGCCCAGGTCAATCTCGCTGCACCCCAGTTGCTCCGGAACACCAATACCGCCACCAAGATCCACGACCGCCACATCGGGGAAGCGCGCGGCAAGGCCGGCAAGCAGCGCGCCCGTCTCAGTCCAATTCGCAACATCGAAGATTCCGCTGCCGGTATGCGCATGCAACCCGGTAACGCGCACGCCCACCGCTTTGGTGAGCGCGACCAGTTCATCGGCTGCCGCTAGTGGAACGCCAAACTTCGTATGAACGCCGGCGGTGCGCACATGGCTGTGGTGGCCGCGGCCAAAGCCGGGGTCGATGCGCAGGAATATCTCTCTGCCGCGAAATACTTCCGGCCACATTCGCAAAGGGTAGAGATTATCCAGGGTGACCTTCACGCCCTTTGCGAAGGCGAATTCATATTCGGCGCGCGGCGCAAAATTCGGCGTGAATAAAATTCGCTCCGGGTCGAGCGCCGGCACGGCGGCGAAGGCATGCTCGAGTTCTCCCCGCGACACACATTCCAGAGTGAGCCCTGCGCCATATATTTTGCGCAAAATCTCCGGATGCCAATTCGCCTTCATGGCATAGGCCCACCGCTTCACCGACCCAACCGACAGGACGGCCGCAATTGAAGCATCCAAGGTCTGCGAGTCGTAGACATAGGCCGCGGACTCGCGCTTCGCGATCTCGAGCAGCGCGCTGCGCTTCTGCGGCTGTTCCCACCAATTCAAGGCAGGTGCGGCGCTTAAGTTCTTGGCCGCGAACAGTTGCGTCCAGGTCGGCCCGAGAACCTTGTCCGAGCCGATGCTCTGAATCAGCCGCTCGTGCAGCTGCTGCACGAGCCGGTCGCCCTGCGATTCGTCGATGACGAAGGTAAAATTCAAGTCATTGGCGGCCTGTGTCACCAAATAGATTTTCTGGTCCTGAAACAATTCGAAAGCCGCCCCCAATTCGTGCAGGATGCCGCGAATATTCTGGCCCAATAAACTCAATGACGCGCACGGGCCCAGAATTTCAACCCTGCAAATTTCGCTCAAGGCCGCAGTCAGTCCCTGAAGAACCGTCCGGTCCAATGTATTGGCCGTGGGGTCCAAGGACACCGTGACGTTGGTTTCGGATGTGGACACCAAATCGATGGATAAGCCATGTTGCTTGAATACCTGGAAGGCATCGGCCAGAAATCCGACCTGATGCCACATGCCGGGACTTTCCATGGAAACCAAGGTAATTCCCTTTTTGATCGCGATGGCTTTCACCTGCGCGGCACTGCCGGCAACGTTCGCGCTCACCACCGTACCTTCCAACCCCGGCGCCTGAGTCGCATACACATGCAAGGGAATTTTGTATTGCCGCACCGGCAGCACACAGCGCGGATGCAATACCTTGGCGCCGTTGCTGGCGATTTCCTGCGCCTCATCGTAGTGCAGCTCGCGCAGCAAACGCGCGGTCGGAACGGCCCGCGGGTTGGCGCTGAACAAGCCCGGCACATCAGTCCAAATCTCGAGACGCACGGCACTTAACTTGGCCGCGAAATATGCGGCGGAGGTGTCTGACCCTCCTCGTCCCAGCAACACAGTATCGCCCGCCGCATTTGCGGCAATGAAGCCCTGCGTGAGCACGATTTTATCGAGCGCATGCCAGTTCGCCTGCAGCATAAGGTCAGGCGCAAAATCACAGGTCGCGGATAGCAGGCTGGCCTTGTGCGTTGCATTGATGCGCGCATCGGCACGCAGTACCTTGCGCGCGTCCACCCACACAGTATCGATCCCTTGTGCGTTCAAGAACTGCGCACCGAGGCTGGTCGCCATCAATTCGCCCATAGCCATCACTCGCGCGCGCATCGCGTCACTGATGCTGCGATGCTCCGCCACCTCGTCAGCCAGCTCCCGCAGTTCGCGCGCAAACTGTTCGAACTGTGCGCTGGGATTGAGCCCTAAGCGCTCGGCGAGGCTGCGATGGGCGATTTCGATGTGCGCCAGAATGGGCGCGTGAGATCCTTCCATGGCCGCCGACAGCAACGACTCCAGCCGATCAGTTATTCCCGACAGCGCGGAATGAACCACCACCGGCCGCAAGCCCTCGGCCATGCGTGTTCGCAGCACCTGCGCAATGTTGTGCCAATTGACGGGATCGGAGACGCTGGTGCCGCCGAATTTGAGCACCAGCCACTCGGCGGCTTTGTCTGGCAAGGAAGAAGACATTGTGATTTCAGTCCTGCGAGACCTGACGCGTGTCGCGCCAGGTTGAACGAATTTCTAATCGTCCTCGAATATTTCGCGCAGTTCCTTCTCTAGCTGGCGCTCCGCCAAGACGTCCTCGACTCGGCTCCACGCGGCCTTGCCTCGTTTGCCCGCCGCCGCCACTTTCGGGCGCCGCTCGGTGCGCTCAATGAGGGGATCGAAGTCGTGAGCTTCCTCAGCTTCGCCGAGAAACTCATCGTCAATATCGAAATGTTCGTCTTCGCGTTCGCTCATTTTTCGAGAAAAGCCCCTGAAATCAATAGCATCGATCAGCTCAAGTTTGTGAAGCTGCGCACTATATCCGATTCTGCCCGGCATTCAACTAGCGCGGCAATATTCACTAGGGATTGGACCAGCAACCCTTTGCACAGTTTTAGGTCTCCGTTCGTAATTGTCTCATACTTTATATATCAATAGCTTAGATAACATACTTCATGTGACCGTGCGCACCGACTCGGCCCGCGCAACCAGCGCAATCGCGCGATTCACCGCTGAGAAAACCGCGAGCAGCGATGCGGTAACGATATTTGGATGCATGCCCGCCCCAAAAAAGGTCCTTCGCGAGCGCGTCGTTATCTCTATATAAGAGACCGCCTGAGCGCCGCTTCCCTGACCGCGAGAGTGCTGTTCGTAGGACAAGACATCGAACGGCAGTGCAACCAAGTCTCCTACGTACGGGTGACGCGTATGAATCGGCAGCTGATTGCAGGCCTCCGCGCTACCCGCAGGCTCATTGAATCGCTTTGCGCCGCGCCCTTACATCCGCCGCGCGCATGGAATCAGGACTGAACCCAGCCCATGAGCCGATTCTTGATGATATTCACCAAGGCTTCTGCATGATTATCATCGTCGTTCAATCCTGCCACCAGCGTCAGCTGCTTCCCGCCCCACTCCAGAAATCGCTCGCGATATTCAATTGCGATTTCTTCCAGCGTTTCCAAACAGTCCACCGCAAAGGAGGGTGAGGCCACGGTGAGTTCTCGAATGCCGCGATCCGCCAACTCTTTAATCTTATCGAGCGTATAGGGCTGCAGCCACGTCACTCTGCCGAATCGCGACTGATAGCAATGCGACCACTCGGTCTCGTTCAATCCCAACTGAGAAACCACGAGCCGGGTCGTTGTCTCTGTCTGGCGTTGATAAGGATCACCCTTGGCCACATACGCGGCGGGGATGCCGTGATAGGAGAAAAGCAGATGCGAGCGACTGCCTGTGGCGTCCCAATGTTGCTGAATCTTGCGGCGCAGAGCCTCGATATAACCAGCATCGTCGTGATAGTCGTTTACGAAGCGAATTTCCGGCAGTCGGCGCCAGCGCTTGAGCGCGCGATTCGTGCCGTCAACGACTGATCCGGTGGTCGAGGAGCAATACTGGGGGTACAGAGGCAGGACCAGCAGCTTCTCGATACCCTGCGCCGCGAAAGATTGAATGGCTTGCTCTATACCGGGGTTGCCATAGGTCATAGCCAATTCCAGGCGGACTTGGTGCTTGAACGCGGTTTGCAACAGGCTGCTGATTTTCGAAGCGAGCCGTTTCGAATACACCGCCAGCGGTGAGCCCTCCTTCATCCAAATCTTGCGATAGTTGCGCGCGCTGCGCAGCGGCCGAAACGGCAGCACCAAGCCATAGAGAAGCGGCAGCCAAATAATGCGCGGGGTGTCGATGACGCGCCGATCGCTCAAGAACTCGCGCAGGTAACGCTGGACGGCGAAATAGGTGGGCGAATCAGGCGTGCCTAAATTGATGAGCAACACGCCGATCCGACTGAGCATCGAGGTATCTTGGGACGCTGTGGCGGGAGCCACGGCGTGAAAATAGGACATGGATCAGATCCTTAAGCGGGAGCCCGGTCCCGGCCGCACGCACAGTATACTGCCTGCGGCATGCAGCCCCGTACCGAGATCTGACCATGATGTGGCTGAGTGCCAATGAGAGCGAGGCGCTTACCTTGAGCTTGGGGGTGGCGACACGCAGCGTCATTCTCAGCCTGCCGCTTGCCGTGCTGCTCGCCTGGCTGCTGACTCGCAAGCGATTTATCGGCCGCTCGATGCTCGATGCATTTGTGCATCTACCGTTGGTTCTGCCACCCGTGGTCGTGGGATACCTCCTGCTGCTGTTATTCGGCGCTCGCGGCCCGATCGGCGCTTGGCTCGAGCGACATTTCGGCATTGAACTCGTCTTTACACGCAACGGCGCCGCGCTCGCGACCGCAGTCATGTCATTTCCACTGATGGTGCGCGCGATGCGCATTTCGCTCGAGAACGTTGATCGCGGACTGGAAGACGCGGCGCGCACGCTCGGCGCGCGCGCTCTCGATCGCTTCGCCACCATAACCTTGCCGCTCATGTTGCCAGGAGTACTGGCGGGTGCCATCACCGCGTTTTCAGCGGCGTTGGGTGAGTTCGGCGCCGTCATCACGTTCGTTTCCAACATTCCGGGCGAGACGCGTACGCTGCCGCTTGCGTTGTATACCGCGCTTCAGACTCCGGGTGGCGATAGCGAAGCTGCGCGGCTGACAGTTATTTCCTGCGTGCTGGGATTGGCTGGATTGTTATTGTCCGAGTGGTTCGCCCGCCGCGTGCGCCGCATGTTGGGCCGTTGATGCTCGAGGTCGCTGCCAAAAAACATCGCGGCGTCTTTGTGCTGGACGCGAAGTTCGAGCTCCCCACTCCGGGGGTCGTCGCCTTGTTCGGCCGTTCAGGCTGCGGCAAGACGACGCTCGTCAATGTGATCGCGGGTTTGCTCGCTGCGGAGAGCGGCCGGATCGCGCTGGATGATGCTGTGTTGCTCGATACAGAGCGGGCTATCGACGTGCCGGCCGAGAGACGGCGCATCGGCTACGTTTTCCAGGATGCCAGACTGTTTCCGCATTTGCGGGTGGCGGCAAACTTGCGCTATGCCCTGAGGCGCGCAGCAGCCGCCGCGTTCGTGGGCCTGGATCGGGTCGTCGAGCTGCTGGATCTTGGCCCGTTGATGGGGCGGCGCACTCATGAACTCTCGGGTGGCGAGCGTCAACGCGTCGCCATCGGTCGAGCGTTGTTGTCGCAGCCCAGCCTGCTATTGCTGGATGAGCCCCTGGCTTCGCTCGACGCGTCGCGCCGCGGGGAGGTGCTGCCTTATCTGGAAACGTTACGCGACCAATTGGCCATACCGATGGTGTACGTCAGCCACAATTTTGATGAGGTGTTGCGGCTAGCGACCCATCTGGTGCTCATGGAATCCGGTAGGACCGTCGCGCAGGGCGAACTAGGCGAAATGAGCTTGCACCCGAGCGTACGTGCGATCATCGGCGCCGATGCGGTGGGCGCCATCGTCGATGGCACGGTGCTTGGCACCGATTCAACAAGCGGATTGACGCGAGTGCAAGTGGGCAGCGGTGAACTCAAGGTTCTATGCGGCGAGATCGCACCCGGCACGAGATTGCGGGTGCAACTGTTGGCGCGTGATCTCATCGTCGCGACAGAACCGCCTCGGCAAATCAGCGTCCGCAACAGCTTGCAGGGTCTGATCACGCGCGTCGCGAGTGAAGTCGACGGTTCTGATCTGATCGCAATCGATATCGGCGGCATCTTGATCATGGCGCGGGTCACCAAAGCCGCTACGATTGAATTGAATCTCGCTCCGGGAAAGCCTGTCTGGGCGCTGGTAAAGACCGCATCTCTGCGTCCTCACATTATTTGACTGGCACGCCAAGATGCAGAATGGCCACGATGTGGTCATCCGCCGCAAGACCCACCGCTGTCTTGACTCTTGCACTATAGGCGGAGGGCCCCGTCTTCCACATCGCACCAAAACCCATGTCGGTCGCCGCCAGCAGCAGGTTCTCCACCGCTGCGCCTACGGCAATCACCTGTTCAATCTCCGGTACCTTGGGGATGTCCTTTCGCACCACGCATCCGGCCACCAGAATGCTGGGCGAGCGCCTGATTTTTTCGCGCTCGAGCTGCATCTGTTCATCCGTAAAAGTCGGTACTTTCTCACGTCGAGCTTCAGCCACCGCGTTCGCAAAGGTTTCTCGGTCGGCACCGTTGACTGCAATGAAGCGCCAAGGCTTGAGACGCCCGTGATCCGGTGCGTGGTCCGCAGCCTCCAAGAGCCGCGCGAGTTGCTCAGCTGTCGGCCCAGGCCCCGTCAGCGATTTGGCAGTCGAGCGCGACGCGATCGCATCGAATAATTCCATTAAGGTCCCCTAGATAACAACATGAGGCAGATTTGCCCGGCAAGCCGTTGCTTTCGGCTATGATTCGCGTCCGGGCTGCCGCAGCGGCATCTCGAATTATACCCATACGTCTTCTAAGGAGCCCTCAATGAACCGTATTGTTTTGGCGTCACTGGCCGCGCTGCTCGGCGCGAGCGCCTTTGCGGCGCCGGTTACCTACACTGTCGATCCCAACCACACCTTTCCGAGTTTTGCCGCAGACCATTTTGGCGGACTCTCGGTTTGGCGCGGGAAATTCGATGCCACCTCAGGCAAGGTCGTCTACGACAAGGACGCGAAATCTGGCTCCATCGAAGTGACCGTCGACATGAGTTCCATTGACTTCGGCATGCCCAAGCTGAATGAGCACGCCAAGTCAGCCGAGATATTCGACGCGGCGAAATACCCCACGGCGACATACACCGGCAAATTCACAAAATTCAGCGGTGCGACCCCCACCGAGGCGCAAGGTACACTGACCATGCATGGCGTAACCAAGCCGGTCACGCTGAAAATCGATTCTTTCCTGTGCAAGCAGAATCCGATGAGCAAGAAGGAAGTTTGCGGTGCGGACGCCTCTGGAACGATTAATCGCGCCGATTTCGGCGTGAATTATGGCGACAAGTTCGGCTTCAAAATGGACGTCAAACTGGAAATCCAAGTGGAAGGCAGCCCTGCCGCCTGATGCAGTTTAGTGAACCAGGTATCGACCCAGCTTAAGCACTGGGTCGATACCGAAGAGTTACATTGAGCGCACTGAAGGTTGCCTTCGCCGGCTTTCCTTCACAGCCACACCTGTGCCAGACGGTTGTTCGCTCATGTTTGTTCCGCAACCTGCAAGCCCATCAAGCTGCGCAGCGGTTGCGCGCAATCCTCCGCGGTCCCCGGAACAAGCAACTGGATGGAAGTTGCCGAGGCTTGCGCAACACCACGGATACCGAGTTCTTGCAGCGCACCTGCATCGACCGCTTTGAGGTCCGCGATATGCACCAGCACGCGACCGGCAGACCACTCGACATCTCGCACGTTGGCTCGCCCGCCTAGAGCGAGCAATATGGCGGGTGCATCCAACATGGTGGAAGCGTCCCACGGGCGCGCCGTCTCTTGCCGTGGTACGGCGGCGCGCAGCGCATCGCGAATTTCGCCCGCGACTTGGTCCGCGATGGGCCCTAAAACCACTTGCAGGCCGGTGCTGGAGGAGCGCAGCAAGCCGCGGGAGCCCAAACGCTTCAGCGCGGCTTCGTCAATGGCTCGATTGTCGACCAGAGTTAAGCGCAGTCGCGTGGTGCAGGCAGTGACTTCAGTCAGATTTACGGCGCCTCCGAGCGCATCGGCAAAGGATCTGCCGCGCGTGCCGGACGCCACCGGCTCGGCAGTCTGGATCAGTGTATCGTCAGCTTCGCGGCCCGGCGTCGACAGATTCAATCGCACGATGCAGACGCGAAATACGGTGTAATACAACACGAAATAAGCAATGCCGATCGGAATCAACAGCAGCGGACGCTGCGCGTGGGTAAAGTTGAGCACGTAATCGAAAAGACCCGCCGAAAAGCTAAAGCCTAAATGCACACCGAATAAATTCATCAGCACCATGGCAAGGCCGGTAGCCACTGCGTGCAATGCGAACAAGACCGGGGCGAGAAACATAAAGGTGAATTCCACGGGTTCCGTGACGCCCGTGAGGAACGATGTGAGGCCGAGCGACAGCAACAGACCCGCCACGCCGGCACGGCGCTCGGGACGAGCCGTGTGATACATGGCAAGGCAGGCGCCGGGCAGCCCGAACATCATGACGGGAAAGAAGCCCGACATGAAAGCGCCGGCCGTCGGATCGCCGGCAAAGAATCGATTGAGATCGCCGGTCGCGCCGTGATAGTCGCCGAGAATAAACCAGGCGAAATTATTCAGAATGTGATGCAGCCCGGTCACGATCAATATCCGGTTCAACAGCCCATAGGCAAACAAGCCGATCGAGCCGGCGCCGAGAATCGCGTGGCTTGCCGAATCCATGCCGTGTTCGATAAACGGCCATGCATAGCCGATGATGAGACCCAATACCAACCCCAAAAGGCCGCTGACAATCGGCACGAAGCGCCGGCCGCCAAAAAAACTCAGATAACTGGGCAGCGTGATATTGCTATAGCGGTTGTAGGCGACGCCGGCGATGATGCCCGACAGCAGTCCGACCGGAATGCTGAGCTTGGAGAGCGAATCGGGCGCTGCATTTAGCAAAGTCTCCGCCGCCCGCATGGTCACAACGTAACCCACCAGCGCCGCGAGGCCAGCAGCACCGTGATTTTCGCGCGCCAGCCCCACCCCGACGCCGACTGCAAATAGCAGCCCTAAGTTAGAAAAGACGGCCTTGCCGGCCGCGGCCATCGCGGTCCAGTCGAGCAGATCCGGCTGTCCCAGACGCAGCAGCAATCCCGCAATGGGCAAAACCGCAATAGGCAGCATCAATGCGCGGCCGAGCTGCTGAAAACCTGCGAAGCGAAAACTCATATGCTCTCTCCTTGGCCGGCAAGCTGCTCGACCAGATCGCGAACTTCTGCTGCTGCGCCCAAGGCGAGACAGCGCTGCGCCAGATTCTCGCAGTCCGCAATGCGCAGCGCACCGATCTGGCGTTTGAGCGCTGGAATCACGGCCGGCACAACCGAGAGTTCGCGCACACCGAGACCGAGCAGGATGGGCACTGCGGTGCGGTCCGCGGCGACACCGCCGCAGGCGGCCACCAGCTTGCCGGCTGCGTTGCCGGCGCTACCCGCGGCCGCCACCAATTGCAAAACCGCCGGATGCAAGGCATCGGTGCGTCGCGCGAGATTTGTATGGCCCCGATCCATGGCAAGCGTGTACTGCGTCAGATCGTTGCTGCCGATGGACAGAAAATCGACTGCGCGCAGCAGTGTGGCTGCGGTCAGTGCCGCCGCGGGAGTCTCGACCATCGCGCCGACGGAGATAGGCTGGTCCAGCTCAAGCTCTGCGGCGAGCGCATTGATCACATCACGAACGGCAATGATTTCCAAAGAATCGGTAATCATCGGAATCAGCAGGCGCACAATCCCGTATGGCTTCACGCGCAACGCCGCCCGCAATTGCGTGCGCATCAGCGCCGGATGCGCCAAGGCCGTTCGCACCCCGCGCATTCCTAGCGCGGGATTCGGCTCGGCGGGCAGCGGCAAATACGCCAAGGGCTTGTCGCCCCC
Organism: Gammaproteobacteria bacterium; assembly: GCA_041690895.1. Lineage (GTDB taxonomy): Bacteria > Pseudomonadota > Gammaproteobacteria > Steroidobacterales > Steroidobacteraceae > Bog-1198. The sequence goes on along the minus strand of JBEPVT010000004.1, from coordinate 18,426 downwards.
CACGTCCATCATTCGCAATATCAGCGGGCGGCCGCCCAGGGCATTGGCGATACTTTGATAAGCCGCCAGTTGTTCCTCTTCGGAAGGCGCGGTAGCCCGATCAATAAATAAAAACTCCGTTCGAAGCAGGCCGCAGCCTTCCGCGCCGTTCTCGACCGCGGCAATCGCGTCAGCGACGCTTCCTAGATTGGCGAATACTTCGATACGCGTGCCGTCAAGCGAACGGCACTCTTGAGCTGCTGCGGAGCGCAGCGCGGCGCTTCGCGCGAGCCGCACCTCAACGATCGACCTCGCCCGCGCTAACTCGTCTGCAGTCGGCGCATAGTGCAACGTGCCGTTGTCAGCGTCCACAATGATGCCCTGGCCGTCTGACACCGATCGAAGCGCCTCGCCAACGCCGATCAACATCGGTATTTCCATGGACGCGGCCAGGATGGCGACGTGCGAAGTCGCGCCGCCGCCGCTCAAGACGATCGCCGCCAATCGCCGACGGTCGAGCGCCGTTAACTCGGACGGCAACAAATCCTCCGCCAACAGTACCGCGTGCTCGGGCATGGGCAAGTGCATTGGTCTTGCCTCGCCGGCGAGCGCCAGCAAGACGTGAGCTTCGACGTCCAGAAGATCGTCGACACGTTCGCGCATGCGCGAATCTTCAAGTGCCTGAAGCGCGCTGATGGAGCTTCGCGTGGCATCACGCCATGCGTAACCTGCGCTCTTGCCGGCAGCAATATGTTTCCTCGCGCCCTCGTTCAGCGTCGGATCGTCCAGAAACTCCAGATGTGCACCGATAATCTCCTGCCGCTCAGAACCGCCCGCATTGCGCACGCGCTCGAGCCTCAGCTTCACATTTGATCGCGCTCGATCTAGTTCGACTTGTTCATGCAAAGCACCCAGGCCCTGCTCGGTGACTTCAATCTCACGGCGTTCGATTCGAGTCGCGCGGCCCACAGCAAAGCCGGGCACCGCGCAAGTTCCCGTCATCTCGCGGGGCCGCGCCGCACGCGCTGTCGCCCGTGACTCAGGCGCCGGCATGGGTGTGTGCGCCAAATCCATTCGCTGCGCTTCCTCGAGTCCCGCCAGCATCTCGGCGATGGCCCGAGGTGCGCCGTCGCCGTCCGCCTGAATCAGCAGTTCATCTCCGCGGCGCACACCGAGTGCCATGATGCCGACGATGCTGCGCGCGTCACTTAATCGACCGTGCGCCCGAAGAGTTATGGATGCGCCCATGCCTTTGGCGCGCCGCGCCAAAAGTGCCGCGGGGCGAGCATGCAGGCCCTGCAGCAGCGTCACGACAGTGGCGCGCTCAGCGCGAGTGACGGATTGCACGTCTGAGGATCGGACTGATCGTGGCTGCGGGGTTGCGGAACCATCGAGCGAGAATAGCAATTCGCCCGCCCTGACCCGACCGGAGGCGCGCCGATTGCCAATAACGGCCCCATCCGAGATCACCACGATCGGGGTCATCAGGCTCTTCGCGCCGCGAGCCACGATGTCTAAATCGAAACGAATCAGTTCCTGGCCGGCTTGTACCCGGCAGCCAGGTTTCACTCGTGCGTTAAATCCCCTGCCGCTCAAGCGAAGCGTATCGATGCCGATGTGAATCAGCACCTCGAATCCATCTTTGCTGCGAACCGATACCGCGTGGCCGCTGTCCGGCAAAGTCAAAATCTCGCCGTCGCAAGGCGCAAGGACGATGCCGCTCGTGGGATCAATCGCGAGACCGTCGCCGAGCATGCGGGCTGCAAAGACTTCGTCAGGAACATCGTCGAGCGACGCACACCAGCCGTCGAAGGGTGCCATGATGTTCTGCATGCGCTCTACTCTCCAATCTCCGCCCAGTCGAGCGTCCACAAGGGATCGAGGCGGGGACGAGCAAACCTTAGGCAAATATCGTGTCGACCCGGCAGGGCCGGCAGCTTTTGTGCCGGCAACACCGTGACCCCGTTATGCATTGCAGCGGGCGCTAACGGCACAGCAATGGGCGGCGTCTCGCAACCATCGATGTGGATCTCGAGTTCGCCGTCTGCAGTGCGCGCATTGCCAACGCGAATCTTGGCGACATCGAGCCCTAGTTCATAGTTGAATGGCAGCGCAGCCACTGCGGCCGTAAATCGCCGGCTGTGGGTGAGGTCCGCGCCGCGATAGATCCAGCACGGATTCATGATGTCGACTGCAAACGGCGCGTCGGGCCCCGCATCCACGCTTGGTTCGAGCAGCAAGCCGACGGCGTTGCCGCAGAGCTCTAGCTGGTGGCTGGTGCGCCTCCTGCCCGTGTGCAGGTCCAAGTGCGCGACGAATGTACGCGATACCTGCTCGGAGCCCAAAAAGGTGGCGGCGCGAATTTCGGTGCCCGGCTGTAGGTCGAGAGGCCGCGCATAGACCGTTGATGCGGCATTCGGCTCACGACCGTCGAGCGTGTAGCGGATGCCTGCATCGGGCACGGAGTTTGCAAGCTCCGACAGATTGGAGAGCGTCACGCGGATCGCGCCCGAATCAACGGCGTAGTCAGGATCGATGCCGAACACGCTGTCCGCATAGTTGAGGCCTAACGCCCGGTAACGGGCGAACATCGGCGTCAATCGCCTGAGGAAATCGGGCCAACTTCTTTGCTGCGGGGACCAGCCCACTTCAGCCAATGCCGCCGCGCGCGGCAGCGCCATCCATTCCACCCGTGATTCGGTTTGCATGTGCTCAGTCCAGAGATCGGCTTGCAACCCGAGAACATGCTGTTGCTGCGCCTGTGAAAGCTCAGCGTCATGCGGCTCAAAATCGTACACATTCTTAAGGGAAATGATAACGAGGCGGCCAGGCGGTTCAGTCGCAAGCCCGCTTTGCCGATGATCGAGATACAGTGCCGGGTCCGGTGCAAGCACAGTGTCGTTGCCCCTGATGGCTGCCGAGCGCGCGGTAGACGCGCCATGCCATGACATCACAACCGCGTCGTTGGCCAAGCCAGGCTGCATGATCTCGTCCCAGCCAACCACTCGTCTGCCCTTGGCTGTTAGATAGCTGCTGATCTTCTGCGTGAAATAGGTTTGCAATGCGCCGGCCTCACCGATTCCAAGTTGCCGGGCTCGCGCTTGCACCGTGGCGGACGCATTCCACTCGTCCTTGACGGCTTCATCCCCGCCGATGTGCACGTAGCGCGACGGGAACAATTGCACCACTTCGCTGAGCACGTTCTGCAAAAACTCGAACGTGCTGGGCTCCAAATTGAATAGATGCGTATGCACGCCCCATCTGGCCGAAACCGGCAGCGCTGGATGGCTGTCGATCGCGCCAAGCGCCGGATACGCAGCAATAGCTGCCTGTGCGTGGCCTGGCATGTCGATTTCCGGAATGATCTGCACGTGTCGCGTGGCCGCGTAAGCGACGATGCTGCGCACCTGCTCTTGGGTGTAATAGCCGCCGTACGGCGCCGGACTCACAGCCCCAGGAATAGTTGCCGGAATTCGCCACGCTCCCACCGAGGTCAATCGTGGGTACTTGCGAATCTCCAAGCGCCACCCCTGATCGTCGGTCAAATGCCAATGCAGCACATTGAGCTTGTGCCAAGCCATCCAATCAATCATGGAACGTACAAAGGCAGGCGATTGAAAGTGCCGCGCTGAGTCCAGCATCAGCCCTCGCCAAGGATATCGAGGTTCGTCGCTGATGGATTGCGCAGCAATTTCGCCGCTCTTAGAGCCCGCCGGCAAGAGCTGCCAAAGCGTAACGGCGCCGTAGAAAAGACCTGCGGCGGTACTCGCTGAGACTGTGATCCGATGCGGCGCTACTTCGAGCCGATAGGCTTCCGGCCGATAGCCGGGCGTTTGCTCGAACCGTATGAGTGAATCATATGAGGCACCGACCGCGCTGGAGAAAACCGCAAGGGTCTTTCCGTTGGTGCGCTTCCACAAATCAGCAAGATAGCGGGCCGCCTCTGATGCGTCGCGCCGCCCCTGCGGCACCTGGATGACAGTCGCCGCGTTCAATGCGAACGAGCCGCGGCCCGGCGTAATCTTTGCGGGAAGCGGTATGACTCCGCCCTGCTGCGCCGCCGCCGGCGGCGCGCATAAAGCAAAGGCAGCGATAAAAACCGCTGCTTTTACCCCTCGGATCATCCTCGAGTTCTGCCGCACGCTTGACACTCTAACCCATGCCACATGCGCCGGCCGGTCGTGCCGGCTTACATCTTGAATCGTACGGTCAGATAGTACTGAGAACCATTTTTGTAGAATGCTCGCGGCTGGTCCTGGTTGATGGCAGAGTACTTCAGAATGGGATTATTGAGGTTCTGCCCGTCTAGCTGGACCGAGAATTGGTCGGTGATGTTGTAAACCAGCGAAGCCGACAGTGTGCCAATCGCTTCCTGGGAGAATGCCGTATTCCGATCGAGACCGCTGAAGAAGGCGGAGCGATAAGTATATGCAAGGCGCGCACTGAAGACCTTGTTTTCGAAGTAGCCCTGAACGTTGTACGTGTTCTTCGAAGTGCCCACCAGGCGCGCATCCCCGTTGGTAATAAACGAGGTCTGCCGACCATCGGCATAGGTGTAGTTGCCAATGAATCCGAAGTTTTCAGTAAACGCTTGCTGATACGAGATCTCGGCACCTTCGACACGGCCACGAGCATTGACCGGCGTGCTTAGCAAGTAGTGCACGTTCGCTCCGCCCGGTGGGAATCCGTTACCGAAGGTAAGAATATCGCGCTCGGAGGATCCGAAACTGACGTAGTTTTTCAAGTCCATGTAAAAGAGCGTCGCCGACAGCAACGATTGCTTCGCGAAATACCACTCCAGGCCAGCATCGAAGTTATTCGACAAGATGGGCTTTAAGTCAGGGTTGCCGCCCGAACCGCTGCCGGTTCCGGTCGGAACCCCCGGTGGCGACAAGCTCACCGCACCGGCAAGCTGAGAGTAGTCGGCGCGGGTCAAGGTTTCGCCCGCTGCGAAGCGCGCGACCAGATCCGGAGCCACGTCGATCTTCAAGTTGGCACTGGGCAGAATGTCGGTGTAGGAGTGCGAAACCGGCTCGCCGACGAAGGTCCCGAAAAGCGAAAACGTCGAGTTGGGCGTACCGACCGGTACCGCGGTGTAGTTCACAATATCTTCTTGGGTGTGTACGGCCCGCACGCCGATGTTACCCGCCCAATTGCTGCCCTTAAAATCTGCTTGTAAATAGCCCGCCGTGTCTTTTTCGAACACCTCGTACATCGAGTTAAAATCGAGGCGCACCGCAGGATCCCGCACGACATTCGCCGGATTGTTATAGGCCTCGAGCTGCGCGGGCGACCAAAACCAGACGTCGGAAGGATGATTGCCGCCGAACGTATCGTAGTTCGATGGATAGTTCGAGAATGTCGAGGGGTACGGTGCCGTGGCCGCGGCGGCCGACGGACCTTGACCGACTACGCCATTCGAGGTGCGATCGTGCTTCTCATAACGCACACCGAACTTCAGGTCCTGGAAAATGTCATTTTGAAACTTATAGCTGCCGTCGATCTTGGCCCACTCCTCGGAGTCTTTAACATCCACGAACTGATCACCAAAAATGAAACCGAACGGAACCGGAACGCCGCCCGGCGTGGGTGTGCTGTTGTTGGTCGCCCCCAAACTGTAGCTCGGTGCGGACCCAAGACCATTGAGCTGATAGGTTGCGCCGGCGCCGGTACCGGGATTGGTCTCGGAGACGTCCTGTGCCGGTGTCTTGCCGTCGCCCCACGAATAGCCTATTTGACCTAGAAACGATAGAGAGTCTGTGGTATTCCACGTGGTATCGAGATTGACGAAATGCGCGGTGGCCTCCGAACTGGGACGCGAGATTTGGTCATAGACACCGTAGGCGGTTCCGGCGACCGGGGCGAATTGAGCCGAGGTCAGCGTGTTGCCCGCAATGGTGTACCCGGGTAGGGGCGCCTGACCCGTGCCCTGGCCTAGGATCCGCGACCCGAACAACAGATAGTTATCATTCAGATTTGGCGCCAACAGGCGCGATGAAAACGCCGATAAATCGAATGTCAAATTATCGATGGGCTTGAATTCGGCATCGAATAAACCGCCGTTGCGTTCGCGCTTTTGTGTGAACTCCGTCGCGCCGATGAGCGCCGGATATTGCACGCCCGAGAGATCCGGATTCGACAGCGCAATCGTGCTGCCCTTTGCAATCGTTTCGTAACCCAAAATTTCCGAGCCGTCGCGGCGCAGATGCCGAGTTTCCGAAAAAAGCTGCAACATGACGCCGAAGTTGTTGGCGTCGTTCTTCCAAGCGCCGAGGACGCTGAACTGTCCGTCGGTTTTGCTCGGGAGAGTTGCGTAGACCGCACCGGCGGAGGCTTGCATCGTGAAGGGGTTGGCGAAATCCAGCGGCTTGCGCGTAATGATGTCGATTGAACCCGCGACACCGCCTTCGACCAGCGAAGCGCTGGAACTCTTCTCCACCCTCACCTGGCTGACAATCTCCGCCGGCAGCAGCGTGTAGCTAACGCTGCGGCCGACCGTACCGGTTTCGTCGAGCACGAACCAGTCGCCGGAAGCGACATTGTGGCCGTTGATCAGCGTCTGCGTGAGGCTAGGGTTCGTTCCGCGCATGCTCACCCGATCGTTCTCATCGAAGCCACCTTCGTTGGCGCCGGCGGAGCTGGTCGTGATTCCCGGCACGCGAGCCAACGAGTCCGCGATATTCTTGTCCGGCAGCTTGCCGATGTCTTCGGCTGAGATGACATCGACAACGTCAACGGCTGAGCGCTTCGCGTCGAGTGAGACTTGCACCGATTGGCGGATGCCGGTTACGACGATTTCTTGAAGCGCCGCGTCGTCAGGAGCCGCGCTCGCGGCGACTGACAATGCCGGCGGTACGAGCATCGCAATTCCGAGCGCCGACTTGACCGCTAGTGCGATCCGATTCATATAGATATCCTTTGCCCTATTCATATCGATGCCCCCTGTCCTGTCACCAATTTCGTTGAGAACCTGCCGCAGCCGTCGGGTGGTCGTCGTTACATCCCACACCAATTAGAACCCAATATAATACCAATATTGGAAATCCGCTAGTGCTGCGTAATAAAGACAACCAGGAGTACTAATTTATGAGCAATATCAAATCAATATGTATTACTAGCCACGGTTGTTGTTCTCATAGTGGTATTTATTTGGTATTGTCCTGTGCCTAAACCAACAACAGAAGCGCCCCGGCCGTCATGACATCGCTCGCTAAAACCATTGGCCCTCTAGATGGACAGGGCAATTTGCCGCTGTACCAAGAATTGCAGCGAGTGCTGCGCAAGGCCATCGATAGCCGTATTTTGGGGCCGGACGATGCGCTGCCCTCGGAACGCGATCTCGCGACGGATTTCGCCGTATCGCGAATTACGGTGCGCAAAGCGCTTGATGGACTGGTCGCCGATGGACTTCTCGTTAGACGCCAAGGAGCAGGAAACTTCGTCTCGGCGCGCGTCGACAAGAATTTCGCCATGCTCACGTCCTTCTCCGAGGACATGCGCGCGCGTGGGCGCACGCCGAGAAGCGTCTGGCTAAAGCGCGCGGCCGGGACCGTGACTCCTGAGGAAGCTTTGGCGCTACGCCTAAGTCCGGGCACGCCGGTGTTTCGCTTCAATCGAATTCGCTATGCAGACGATGCGCCGATGGCATTGGAATACGCGACCATCGTTGCGACGGCCTTGCCGTCCCTCGAGGCGGTCGACGCGTCCTTGTACGAAGCGCTGGAGCGCGCGGGGCATCGCCCGGTGCGTGCGTTGCAGCGCTTGCGCGCGGTGCTCATCACCTCCGACCAGGCTGATCTTTTGAAAGCCACGGCGGGCGATGCAGGCCTGTTGGTGGAACGATTAGGATCGCTGCCCGACGGGCGCGCAATTGAGTTCTCGCAGTCCTACTACCGCGGCGACACCTACGATTTCGTCGCCGAGCTGAGCACATGAACGCGGAGCGTGTGCCATCGGCAGAGCGGACGCTCATGTTTCAGGAAGCCGCAGACGCCTCCAACGCCGTGCGCGCACAGCTGCAATATGATTCAGCTGCGATGCGCGCCTTGGGCGCACAACTGCGGAAGCTAAATCCCCGCGCGGTCATAACTTGCGCGCGCGGCAGCTCCGATCATGCGGCAACCTACGCAAAGTATTTGATCGAAACCCATGCGCGGGTATTGACCGCTTCGGCCGCGCCATCCGTGAGTTCGGTGTATGGCATCACGCAAGCTGTTCGCGGCTGCTTAGTTCTCGCCATCTCGCAATCCGGACGCAGTCCTGACTTGCTGGCATCGGTCGCCTCGGCAAAGGCCTCCGGCGCCACCATCTTGGCGCTCTCCAACAGCGCCGATTCGCCGTTGATGGCAGCAGCCGATTTCGTGATCGAATTACATGCGAGCCCAGAGACCAGTGTCGCGGCTACGAAATCCTACCTTGCATCGCTGGCGGCCATTGCGCGCCTGGTGGCGGCTTGGACCGAGGATGCCGCGTTCGACTCCGCACTCGCACAGTTGCCGGACCTGATGGACAAAAGCTGGCAGATTGACTGGTCAGCGGCGCTGCCGGAGCTTGAGTCAGCTGAAAATCTCTATGTGGTTGGCCGAGGCCTGGGACTTGGTGCTGCGCAAGAGATCGCCCTTAAATGCAAGGAGACCTGCGGCATCCATGCCGAGGCGTTCAGCAGTGCCGAGCTTCGACACGGTCCCTACACGCTGCTGCGGAAAGGATTTCCAGCGCTGCTGCTGGCGCAAAACGATGCCACCCGGCCAGGCGTCGAAGCTTTGGCCATTGAGCTTGCGCGTCGCGGCGTTCCGCTACTGCTTGCCGGTGGCAACGCTGCCGGCTCGGTCTTGTTGCCGGCCGTCGCTGCCGCGGCCGAACTCGCGCCGATCCTGCTGGTGCAAAGCGCCTACCGCATGATTGCCTCGCTGGCAGTGCGCCGCGGCCTCGATCCAGATCGCCCAGCGCACTTGCAGAAGATCACGGAGACCTTGTAGTGCGCACCGCACTCGTGAATGGCCGGATTCTGGCTGGCGAGCGCATCGTGAACGGACAGAGCATATTGCTCGCGAATGGCCGCATCGAGGCAGTGGTCGTCGCGTCGGACCCGCGTTGCCGTGACGCGGTCAGCGTCGATCTCGAGGGACAGATCCTGCTGCCGGGCTTTATCGATGTGCAAGTCAACGGCGGCGGTGGTGTACTGTTTAACGATGATCCCAGCCCGGAATCGATCCGCGCGATCGGCGCGGCGCACCGGCAATTCGGCACCACCGGCTTCTTGCCGACTTTGATCAGTGATGATCTTGGCACCATTGGGCAAGCGATTGCCGCTGTGCAATCCGCGCTCGATGCGCAGCTGCCGGGCGCACTCGGCATCCACATCGAGGGACCGTTCCTCAACTGGGCACGGCGCGGCGTGCACGATCCGAAGCACCTGCGGCGGCTGGACAATAGCGTGATTTCCATGCTGTGCAGCCTGCGGGGCGGACGCACGATACTGACCCTTGCACCGGAAATGGCGACGACCGACATGATCGCGCAACTGGCCGGGCGCGGTGTCTTGATCTCGGCAGGCCACAGCGATGCGAATTATGCGCAAACTGCAGCGGCAATTGCGCACGGGCTGCGCGGCTTTACGCATTTGTTCAATGGCATGGCGCCGCTGGCACCGCGCGAGCCGGGAATCGTGGGGGCCGCGCTCTATGATTCGAATACTTGGTGCGGCATCATCGTCGATGGACATCATGTCGATCCAGTCTTGTTGAAGCTCGCATTGCGCTGTAAGCGTCACGATAGATTCATGCTGGTTACCGATGCCATGCCGCCCGTGGGATCACCCGCGACCAGCTTTGTATTGCAAGGACGCACCATCCATGTGAACAACGGCGTGTGCCGCGATGCGAACGGAACACTCGCCGGCACCGCACTCGACATGGCTAGCGCGGTTCGCAATGCAGTGAAATTGTTGGACCTGGGAATTGCCGAAGCGGCGCGCATGGCCAGCGAATATCCGGCGGCGTTCTTGGGTTTGGAGCACGAGCTCGGTCAAATTGCACCAGGTTATCGCGCCAATCTTGTGCTGTTGGATGACGAGCTACGGGTACGGCGCTCTTGGATCGAGGGCATTGCCTCTTAAGCGCTGCCCTGCATCTCGAGCACGAGACGCCTTGTTTCGAGCGATTCGTTCGGCGCCAGCGCTGGGCCGCTAACCGCACTGCGGTCGGCCATCACTGTTTACATAATCACATCCCGGCCATTATATTTTTTCTCGGATGACTTGCGACATACATCATAGATATGTTCAAGTTCGCTTCGCGGGTCTGAAGATACAAGGAACGTCACCATGTGACGGATTCAGGGAACAAAAACAACATTTAGGGGATTTCATGAAGCGCACTACCACCATCGGATTATCCGGTTCCATTGCATTGCTACTCTCGAGCAACGCGCTACCCGGCGCCATGCTGCCCGCTCAAATCGAGCAGGCAATGCGGGAGACGAACCGAGACGTTATCGTCATTCTTCGCGACCAAGTAGCCAGTGTGCCGCCAATGCGCCGGGCCATGGGCGCTCGCGCCTCAACCTTGGCCGCCTCACAGTCATCTGTCATGTCATCACTGCCTGTCGTGCAGGGGCGAAAATTCCACGCCTTCAGTACTATCAACGCCTTCGCCACCTCGCTGAGCGCTGCTGAACTCGCGCAGTTGAGCGCCGATGCGCGGGTACAGGCCGTGGTGCCGGATGCGATCATTCGACCGCCTACGCGTAAGTCACCGAGCGAATCGGCGGTTCGCGCCGCTTCCGCTGCCGTTAGCACCGCGGCAACCCATGGTGGGCTTTGCAATACGCTGGAGCCCGAAGCGCTGCAGGTAACGAATACGGCGTTCGCGGATCCGTCAATTCCGCAAGCACAGCAGGTTCGCGACGGCAACGGCCAACTTGTCACCGGCAAGGGCGTAAAAGTTGCCTGGATCGCGGACGGCATAGATCCCGACATCCCGGCGTTCATTCGTCCGGATGGTTCACATGTGTTTATCGACTATCAAAATTTTACCGGCGACCCGGCCGGAACCCCGACGAGCGGCGCCGAGGCCTTCGGCGACGCCGGTACCATCGCTGCTCAAGACATGCCCAATGGCAAGCCGCTGTTTTACGATATCAGCCAATTTGCCAATGCGGTGCACCGGCTGCCTTCGCCCTGCAACATCCGAATTCGCGGAATGGCGCCAGGCGCCTCGCTGGTAGGCCTGGACGTATTCGGTACGGTGACTCCCACGACGACGTCGAACTTCGTGCAGGCCATCGAGTATGCAGTCATTCATGATGACGTTGATATCATTAACGAATCATTCGGCGGCAATCCGTTTCCCGACAATACGAACGACCCCATATCGCTTGCCGACGATGCCGCCGTGAGAGCCGGCGTGACGGTCGTAGTGAGCACAGGCGATGCCGGAACGGCGGGGACTCTAGGTTCACCGGCGACTTCGGCAAGTTCTATTGCAGTTGGGGGATCGACGACCTTTCGAATCTACGCACAGCTGGGCGATGGCATCATTCCTCTCAGCAATGGTGGATATATCGATAACAATATCTCGAGTATAAGCTCCGGCGGATTTGCACAGAAAAAGGCGCGCACCGTGGATGTGGTCGCGCCGGCAGACTTAGGTTGGTCAGTTTGCTCAACCAACGTATCTTTGTTCGACGGGTGCTTCAACTTTCAAAAGCCAGCGGCACCAACGTCGATTCAAGAATTTGGCGGGACCAGTGAGGCCTCACCCACGACTGCCGGCGCAGCGGCGTTAGTCATTCAGGCCTATCGTAGTACGCACGGAGGCAGGGATCCCTCGCCTGCCACGGTCAAACAGATTCTCATGAGCACGGCAACTGATTTGAGCGCGCCGGCATTTGAACAAGGCGCCGGCCTGATCAATTCGTTGGCAGCCGTCAATCTAGCGCTGTCGATCAACGACGAGAATGGCCGTCCAAAGAATCACGGCGAAAGCCTCTTGGCTGCGCCCAGCAGTGCACAGGTGATTGCGGAACCTAATCATGGCGAGTCCCTCACCTTCATCATCACCAATGAAGGAACGATAGCGCAGCACTTGACGCCGACTTTCGAAACGCTTGGTTCACCCACTAGTGGTGCCACGCTGGATCTCACCTTGGATCCGGCGGCAGACCCCAAATTCCTCAATGTTGCGGGGAATATGCGTGCATACACAAAAAGGACTTTTAAAGTGCCTGCGGGGATGGAACATCTGGATGCGGCGATCGCGTTTCAAACGACGATCGGCTCGGCAAATCCGCCGTTGGTTTTCTTTGGCCTGCTGGACCCTTCGGGTCGTCAGGTTGCCTACTCCATTCCGCAAGGCCTTGGCTCGGGCTACGGACACGTGGATGTCGTGAATCCTCAGGGGGGGACATGGACTGTGATTGTCTACACGAGAGTCCCCGGAGTTGCCGGCAGCTATAGCGGGCCGATACAGTTCGTCTGGGCCACCGAAAACTTCGTCAAGGCGGGTTCGGTGTCGCCTGCGCATTTGAATCTTGCGGCCGGCGCGAGTGCTACAGTCACCGCTGAGTTCTCGATGCCATCATCGCCGGGGGATAGCTCGGCAGCCCTTCGCTTCGTACGCTCCTCTGACGAGTCGACAGACAAATATGCAGAGATCCCCGTGTCGCTGCGCACCCTGATTCCCACCGGCACGACCGGTGCAGCATTCAGCGGAACGCTGACCGGCGGAAATTCGCGCGCCGGCGCCGGACCTATGCAGAGCTTTGAATTCGATGTGCCGCGCGGCATCAACAATATGAGTCTGGCGCTCAATATTCCCGATAACGGCTATTTGCTCGAAGGATTATTGGTGGATCCGAATGGCATGCAACTTAGCGTGGCGCCCAACCAGGATCCGATCGACGGCAGCCAGCAGTTTGGACTGCAGTTATCGCACTACGATCCTCAACCGGGCCGTTGGAAGTTCGTGCTACTGCAGAATTTCACGTCCTCGGGCAATCAGACGAGTGTGACCTTCACGGCACGAATCGGCTTCAATTCCGCGAAAATATCGGCGGTCGGTTTGCCGGACGCCGCGAGCGTGAAGCTGTCGGCGAGAGCCAAGCCGGTCGTCGTGCCTATCACCATAACGAATACCAGTCCCATCACGCAGCTGTATTTTGTTGATGCTCGCTTAGATGCTCAGACCATTACTGCGTTGCCGGCCGAGCCGGGCGCCTGCTCGGGAACAGTCGTGACGTTGCCGGGATATTGCGCCCTGAACTTCGTGCCGACCCAGTCGACTATTGCGGCGTTTGTCGCACGAGCTTCGGTGCCCATCACCATGGACTCGCTGAACAATGTCGGAACCGGAGTCGGCTTTACCGGCAGCCCCGATGTGTATGCAAGAAATGTCGGCAACAACACAGTGGTTGCACTGATCAGAGAGCAGGAGATTCCGTACAGCCAGTGGCTCAGCATTCCCTCAGAGAGTGGCCCGTATGGCCCGAGCGGCGCTCCGACAGCCTCAGTCAGCACCAGCGCCTACGTCTTGATGAAGCCGTTCGATTCTGCGATTTCCTCAGACAGCGGTGACGCCTGGACTGACCTGGTGCTGAATACCCGCACATTCAATCCGCTGGTGCTGCCACCGGGTGAGAGCGGCACAATCCATGTGACTATTACTCCCGATCCGGAGATGACCGGCAAGACCGTGACCGGCTTCATCTACGTCGATACGTTTAGTACGGTGGTCACAACCGGTGATGAGGTCGTGAGCTTTCCGTACAGCTACACAGTGACTAAGTAAGAAGCTGCATCGTTACTAAGTAGGGTTACCTCGTACCCTCTCGCACTCCTTCACCGGGGTGCGAGAGGGGATTCGGAGCGAGCAAAGGCGATGGCCTCATGCAGCGTGCGGAATATGCGTTCCGCTCCCACGACTGCTGTGATGCCGTGCCGATCGAGGTCGGACCGCAGATAACTGCTGACGCGGCCAAAGATCATCACGACGTTGCGGCGTGCCATCTCGGCGAGGAGATCGCGCAAGGATTGCGCGGCGCTGCAGTCGATGTCGGTGATCGCGCTGGCATCAATAACGAATGAATGCACGGGGCTTGGCGCACTCGCGATCAGAGCGCGTACTTCGTCCGTGAAGCGGTTTTGGTTTGCGTAAAATAAGTCCGCTCCAAAACGATACACAATGAGTCCTGGTGCGGTGACCTTGCCAGGCTGCGCCGGTACCGCGACCCACGGCCCCTCGGTGTTCGCTTCCAGCATCATGGCGTGCGGGCGATAACTGTGGCGCACATGTCGGAACAGCGACAGAGCGATTGCCAGCAGAATGCCCTGCTCCACCCCGAGCGCGACCACCGCGGTGGCCGTCGCGACCGCAAGATAATATTCGCCGGGACTTTCGCGACGGACATTGCGCAACGCCGCGAAGTCGATCATTCCGACGGCGATCGTGAACACAATCGCCGCCAGCACGCAGCGCGGCAAATACTGCAGCGGCGCGGTGAGAAATAGCAGCACCAATAGCACGACGCCCGCCAAGACCAGCTGCGCAATCTGGCTGCGCGCGCCCATATGATCCGCCATCGCCGTCTGGGTCGGACTGCCATTGACGACAAACGTCCCAGTTATTGCGGCTGCGAAATTCGCGGCCGACAATCCCAACATGTCCGCATCGACGTCGACGCGTTCGTTGTAACGCAAAGCGAAAGCCCGCGATGTCGCCGCGCTTTGCGCAATAATCATGACAAAACACGATCCTGCCACCGGCAGCAGCGATAAAATATCGCCCCAGCTCACGTGCGGCAGCCGAAGCGACGGCAGACCGCCGGTAATCGGACCGACAACCGCAACGCCTTGTTCGACCAGATGCAATGTATTGCTCGCCACGAGCGATAGCACCACGGCAACCAACGACAGCGGCCAGCGCGGTGCGAATCGATTGCCGAGCAAAATGGCGGCGGCCACCAAAACGGACAGCGCTAAGGTGGGAAAATGGGGATGCCCGAGGCCAGTTGAAATTTGCCAGACGCGGACCAGCGAGTAACTGGAAGTTACGACGATGCCGAACATATCGCTCAGCATCGCGATAGCAACCTGCAGACCGACACCGGTCAAAAATCCGACTAGCACCGTGCGTGACAAAAAATCGGCTAGGAACCCGAGCTTAAAAACCCGTGACAACAACAAGTACACGCCGCTGAGCAGTGCCACCAAACTTGCGAGTGCCACATAGAGCTCGCTGCCGGGCACGGCGCTGTGCGACAGCGAGCCGGCGATGATGGCGGCGGTGGCCGAGTCCGCAGCCACCACCAAGTGGCGCGATGAGCCAAACACTGCGAATCCGAGCAGCGGCAGCAACAGGGTATAGAAACCCGTGACAACCGGCATACCGGCAATGCGCGCATAGCCGAGAACCTGCGGCAGATTGATCGACGCCAAATTCACGCCCGCAAGGCAGTCGCGCAACGCCTGACGTCGATCGAATGGCCGCAGACCCGAAAATAGGGTCAGCGGCATCGCGGCAATTCATTCATTGCATAGCTCCCGAAACTCCTATGTCTAATTGTTAATGTTATGCTTTTCGGTGGCTCGCGATCACGCTAACCGCGCTATCAGGAGATACGATGGTGAAAGAGACATTGACACCATTTCACATCGCCGTTCAAGTGCGCGACATCGACGAAGCGCGCCGTTTCTACGGAGACGTACTAGGCTGCAGCGAAGGTCGCAGCGCCGCCGACTGGGTCGATTTCAATCTGTACGGTCATCAGTTCGTCTGCCATTTGAATCCCAATCTGGGAACTCATGGCAAGCTGACAAGCCACTTCAACCCCGTCGATGGACACGGTGTTCCAGTGCCTCACTGTGGGGTCGTATTGCGACCTCTACAATGGGCCGAGTTAGCGGCGCGCGTGCGTCGCTGCGGCGTAAAATTTGTCGTCGAGCCCTACACACGCTTCAAGCGCGAAACTGGCGAGCAGTCCACGATGTTCTTTCTTGACCCCACCGGCAATGCACTCGAGTTCAAGGCATTTGAAGACATCGAGAAGCAGCTGTTCGAGGTGTAACCGATCCTCGTCGCGTTTGGGTTGGGGAAACAGCGGACGATTGCGCACTCGCAAGACATAATCGCATGTAATTTCTACTATTCAGCGTCCCACCGGGCGGTCCAAGGCGCCGTCGACTAATTTATGTTAAAACTTGGGCTTACGCGCGTCATGTCATCTTGAAACGAGGCTTAGTTAACGGAAATTCATGGTAGCCTTCAGGCTCGGTCATTTCGCGGAGAGGGCAGCGAGTCGAGTACTAAAATTAATTGTCAGATGGCGACGCGGCGATCTAGCAACTCGGCCGGTGGTGTTGCTTACCGGAATTGTCACCGGATGCGGTAAATCTTCTCCCCAGTCTTCGACCCCGCCAGTCTCAGATGCCGAACCCCCCACCGCGCCTTCGGCCGTGACGTCGACGCCGTCTTCACAAACTCAAATCGACTTGGCATGGGCGCCGGTCACCGATAACGTCGGCGTGTCGCAATACTTTGTCGAACGGTGCAGCGGCGCAGGTTACGCGAATTTCAACCAAGTGGCAGCCTCAGCCTCAACCGCCTACAGCGATGCCGGCTTGGCCGCCGCGACGAGCTACAGCTATCGCGTTCGCGCAAGCGATGCGGCTGCCAACTTCAGTGGCTACTCGAGCACGGCTACAGCAGTGACCAGCGCGCTCGCGGATACGCAAGCCCCCACCGGGCCCGGCGGGCTGAGCGCAACCGCTGCATCCTCGAGTACCATGAATCTGAGCTGGAGCGCCTCCACGGATAACGTTGCTGTAACGGACTATCTGATTGAGCGCTGTCAAGGCGCGGGTTGCACCACCTTCACGCAGATCGGCACGGCCACCGGCACGAACTACAGCAACTCGGGCTTGGCCGCTACAACCACGTATCAGTATCGAGTGCGCGCAACGGACGCAGCGGCCAACTTGAGCGGCTATTCCAATAGTGCGACTGCGACAACGGCGGCGGCTGGCTCGGTGCACACTGATGTGCTCACGTACAAGAACGATCTGGCACGAACCGGCGGAAATACCACCGAATCCGTTCTCACCCCGTCCAACGTTAACAGTGCGGGGTTCGGGCTGTTGCGCGTGCTGCCCGCAGACGCTGCGGTGTATGCCCAGCCGCTGTATGTATCGCAATTGTCGATCGGCGGCGCGGCGCGTAACGTCGTTTTTATTGTCACGGAAAATAATTCCGCTTATGCGTACGATGCCGACACCGGTGCGCAGCTGTGGCACGTTTCATTTTCCGCGGCCGGCGAGACGGCAAGCGATGACCGAAGCTGCACCCAAATAAGTCCGCAGATTGGCGCAACCGCCACGCCGGTCATCGATCGCAGCTCGGGCACGGCAGGCGTGCTATATGCGGTTGCAATGTCCAAGGATAGTTCCAGCGTATATCACCAGCGCTTGCACGCCCTCGATCTCACGACCGGCCAGGAATTATTTGGCGGACCGAAGGAGATTCAGGCGACCTATCCCAAGAGTGGCGGAACGACGACGTTTGATCCATCCGCATATAAGGAGCGCGCAGCCCTGCTGTTGCTGAATGGTGAGATCTACACGACTTGGGCGTCTCATTGCGACGAGCCTCCGTACACCGGCTGGATCCTGGCATACGATCAGAAAACGCTCGCACAAACTCGGGTGTTTAATATCGCGCCAAACAGCAATGACCTAGGTCCCGCGATTTGGATGAGCGGCGGCGGCCCCGCAGCGGATGCGGCCGGCAATATTTATGTGTTGGCGGCGAATGGCGTGTTCGAAACCACGCTGGACGCAAACGGTTTTCCCAACGCGCAGGACTACGGCAATTCGTTCCTGAAGATCTCAACCCTCAACGGCAAGCTCGCGGTCGCTGACTACTTCACAATGTGGAATGAGGTCAGCGAATCGGCCGCCGATCTTGATTTGGGAGGCGGCGGCCCGATACTGCTGCCGGATTTCACGGACGGCTCTGGCGCTGTGCATCACTTAGCCACCGGTGCGGGAAAAGACGGCAACATTTACGTCGTCGATCGCGATTCGATGGGCAAATTTAACTCCTCCAGCAACAACATATGGCAAGAGTTGAACGGCGCCGTATCGCATGGCGTACGGTCTACGGGAGCCTACTTCAATGGAAGAGTGTACTGGTCAGACCGGGATCAACCGCTCAAGGCATTCAGCATTTCAGCGGCGAAACTATCGGCATCGCCCACCTCGCAGACTAGCGTGAGCTTTGTCTATCCGGGGACGATCCCGGTCGTGTCATCGAATGGGCTCAGCTTCGGAATCGTATGGGCTGCGGAGAGTTTGAATGCGGGCGTGCTGCACGCATTCGATGCCAGCAATCTCGCGACTGAATTTTATAACAGCAACCAAGCCTCGGGCGGCCGGGATCACTATGGAAACGGCAA